>CAJUMC010000001.1 GCA_910587085.1 uncultured Lachnospiraceae bacterium
CGGGCCTTTACCCTATTGGAATCAAGATTTTGAACTTGTTTCGCAATTACCTAATCCATATAAGAGCGCATCATGATCTCCCTGCTCATCACGTTCACAAGGGAAACCTCCAGGCCGGACAGCTCAATGTTCCCCGGCATCAGGTCAATCCCTTCTTCGTGCTTTAAGATACCGTAGCCCGGTTCCATTTCTTCATCGTTGATAACCTTTTCCATTACGCTTGCAAGGGTGACTTCCAGCTTGTCAGGCTCCGTAAAGCCAAGGCTTGCGGTCAGGCTCCCCTGTGCGTCCGCATCAATAAGTAAAACTCTTTTTCCCTGTTTTGCCAGCCCGATCCCTAAATTGCTCGTTGTGGTGGTCTTGCCGACACCGCCTTTCTGGTTTGCGATTGCTATAATTTTACACATGGTTTTATTCCTCCGTTTAGTCAGATTTTTCTTTGATGTTGGCTTTCTGCACTTCCACATAAGCCCGGTAATACCTGTTTGTACCTTTGTTCCGGTACAGTTCCGAAACTTCCGTCACAGCCACTTTGGGCTGTCTTTTCAAAATCTTCTCGAACCACTTAATATCATTCTTCGTTCCCATCAGTCGAATTTTCAGCACGTTTCTTCTCCATTTCTGCAAGGATTTCCTCAACAGACCGCTGTTTCTGGCAGTATTCCGGGTAACGGAGCTTGATGCCCTGCCAGAAGTACATTGCGTAGCCGCAGCAGAAAATATCGCTTACGGAATACCCCCTGCACTCGCCTATCTGCTCGTCCTTGCGCTTATAATCATCAACACTTGGCGTTCCGTCCGTGTAAAGGTTAAAGGCAAGCCTTACCACCCGGACACTGCCGCTTGTCTGCCAGCCCTGATGCAGACACTCTGTTTTGATGTACCCGGACTTAATATCATAAATCTGGCTGAAATGATTCCTTGTGTCCTCTGAAATACCGAGAATGTAGATCAAAGCCTTGTGATAGCAGTCCTGATACCTCGCCTGTTCCAGTTTCTCATAATAAAACTTCTCATGTTCCTCGTTTGCAAAAACCATGTGTGTGTTGTTGGCGCTCTGCGCCCCTGCTCTTAACGCTGTGTTGTTCATCATTTCTACCTCCAATTTTATTTTTTGACCATAACAAAAGGACACTCCCAAATTCTCACTTGGAAAGTGTCCTTGAAGTACAAAATATTAAAATTAGATGTCGCACAAAACGTATTATCAAGTATTATTCCGTATTATGCGTAGCAAATTTGTAGTAAATTTGTAGTAAATCGCAACTCAAAATCGCTGAAACCCTTGATTTTACTGGCTTTCTTTACCCAAAGTTTTCATCGTCGGGAACAACAGCACATCCCGTATCGCCGGCGAATCCGTCAGCAGCATAATCATCCGGTCGATTCCGAAACCGATTCCGCCCGTCGGAGGCATGCCGTGCTCCAGCGCGTTCATAAAATCCTCGTCGGTTGTATTTGCTTCCTCGTCCCCCTGGGCCAGAAGCGCCTCCTGGGCCCGGAAACGCTCGCGCTGGTCGATCGGATCGTTCAGCTCGGAATAGGCGTTCGCCATCTCCCAGCCGTTCATGAAAAACTCAAAGCGCTCCACATAATCCGGATTATCCGGCTTTTTCTTTGTAAGCGGAGAAATCTCCACCGGATGATCCATAACGAAGGTCGGCTGAATCAGATGCTCCTCAACAAATTCCTCAAAGAACAGATTCAGAATATCGCCCTTCCCGTGACGCTCCTCGAATTCTACATGGTGCTCCTTCGCGGCAGCCCTGGCCTCCTCAAGGGAATGGATCTCATTAAAATCTACACCGGAATACTTCTTTACCGCATCCACCATTGTGATGCGCGCAAACGGCTGCCCGAGATCCATTTCCACACCGCCGTAGGTGATTTTTGTTGCGCCCAGTACTTCCTGCGCCACATGGCGGTACAGTTTCTCGGTCAGATCCATCATGCCGTTGTAATCCGTGTACGCCTGATAAAGCTCCATCAGCGTAAACTCCGGGTTGTGCCTTGTGTCGATGCCCTCGTTGCGGAATACCCGCCCGATCTCGTACACGCGCTCCAGCCCCCCGACAATCAGTCGCTTCAGATAAAGCTCCAGAGAAATCCGCAGCTTGAAATCCTCATCCAGCGCGTTGAAATGCGTTTCAAACGGCCTTGCCGCAGCTCCTCCCGCGTTTGCGACCAGAAGCGGAGTCTCCACCTCCATAAAGCCCTCGCCGGCCAGATAGGAACGGATGCTTGCAATGATCTTCGAGCGCTTGATAAAGGTAGTTTTTACATCCTGATTCATAATCAGATCGACATATCTCTGGCGGTAGCGCAGATCGGTATTCGTCAGCCCGTGATACTTCTCCGGCAGGATATTGAGCGATTTCGCAAGCAGGGTGATTTCCTCCGCATGCACCGAAATTTCCCCCGTCTTCGTCCGGAAAACTTCTCCCCGGATGCCGACGATATCGCCCACGTCAAATTTCTTAAAGCCGGCGTATACCTCCTCGCCGACCGAATCGCGCGCGACATAGGACTGAATACTGCCCTGCAGATCCTGCACATTGCAGAACGACGCCTTGCCCATTACGCGCTTCTGCATCATACGCCCGGCAATCGTTACTTTGCTGCCTTCAAGAGAGTCAAAATTGTTCTTAATTTCCGCACTGTGATGTGTTACATCATACTTTGTAATCCGGAACGGGTCGTTTCCTGCTGCCTGCAGCTCGGCCAGCTTGTCGCGCTTTACCTGAATCAGCCGGCTGACTTCCTCCCGCGACTGTATCTCCTCCGTATTCCGCTCGTTTCCTTCTTCTGCCACAGTATCCCTCATTTCTATTCCAAATTTTGTGATTTCTATAGTATTCCTGTATTTTGTATCAAGATTTAAAATCCAAGGCGTCCGGTATGATTTTTTTCCGTTCTCACTGACGTTTTTCTTCCCCGGTTCACGGCCCGAATTTCCATTTCTATGACTTTCGCGATCCACTGTCCGTCTTCTGAAATCCGATCCGCCGGTTTATTTCCGACCTTCCGGCCCCTGTTCGTTCACCGTCAGTTCGTTTTCTGGATCTCCAGCACCTTGTACTGAATCATGCCCGACTGCGTCTCCACATCAATGACCTGTCCGAGCTTGGCTCCGATCAGCGCGCGGCCAACCGGGGATTCATTGGAAATTTTCCCCTTAAGGCTGTTTGCCTCCATGGAACCGACAATTTTATATTCCAGAATATCGTCGAACTCCATATCCAGAATCCGCACCATACATCCGATGTTGATCGCATCGACATCGACCTCGTCCTCCACGACAACCTCGGCATTTTTCAGAATCTTGTCGATCTCCTCGATCCGCGCCTCGATGTCCCGCTGTTCATCCTTCGCCGCATCGTACTCGGCATTCTCGGAAAGGTCGCCCTGCTCTCTGGCCTCCTTGATCTTCTGTGCCACCTGTTTTCTCCGGTTGACCTTCAGATCCTGCAATTCCTCCTCCAGGTGCCTGAGTCCCTCATACGTTAAGATATTTTTTTTCTCTGCCATCGAAATTTACTTCCTCCATACCCTGGCTGCCGGCCGCTTTGCGGCCGATTGTAAGACAACGCCATTATCCGTGTTATTATAGCCCATTCCTTTCCGCTTGTCAACCGCCGGTAACTCCCGTTTTATACAGGCTTTTCGCCTTTTTCCGCCGCCTGCTCTCCGCTGTTTTCACCCCTTCTGCGTTTTCCTTGCCCCTAACCGCTGTCTTCCTTTCCCAACCCTTTTAACGTTCCTCCCATGCCGCCGTCTTCTCCCCCTGGGCATCCCCAGCGTTCTGACCACTTCCTCCATTTTCCCGTCCCATAACCACCACTGGTTTTCCCTTCCCATTCCCTCCCGTACCGCCGCCGTCTTCTCCCCCTGGGCATCCCCGGCGTTCTGACCACTTCCTCCATTTCCCCGTCCCATAACCACCACTGGTTTTTCCTTCCCGTTCCTTCCCGTGCCGCCGCCGTCTTCTCCCCCTGGGCATCCCCGGCGTTCTGCCCATTTTCCTTCGTCTTTCCCCCTGTAACCATCACTGGTATTCCGTCCTCCTCCCCTCCCCTCCTTCCCTCTTCACTCTTCCCCCCTCCCCTCCCACTCTTCCCCATCCCGCTCTCTGCCCAACACCTGTACTCATCCCCACCCCCTGCCGTCCCGTCCTCTTCCTGTCTTCCCCTCCTCTTTCCCGCCGTCTGTCCGAAAATAGCTCACATTCCAACAAAACCCGCACGGTCCCCCCGAAATTTTAAAAAAATTTTACAGTTAAAATTGCCTAAAGACACTTTACTATTTTGTCGTTTCGTGATACTCTTTTAGGTAGGTATTTTTGATTTTCCAAAATACATTAGAGCCTGCGGAATCCGAGTGCTTTTTTCGGTCCGCTAAAAATAAGGAGGATATAAAAACATGGCTAGAAAAATGAAAACCATGGATGGTAACACCGCTGCGGCACATGTGTCTTATGCATTTACTGACTGCGCTGCTATCTATCCGATCACGCCTTCTTCCCCGATGGCTGACTACACCGACATGTGGGCAACCCAGGGAAGAGAGAACATCTTCGGTCATCCGGTTGTTCTTACCGAGATGCAGTCCGAGGCAGGCGCGGCGGGCGCCGTACACGGTTCCCTCGCGGCAGGTGCGCTGACTGCCACCTACACCGCTTCCCAGGGTCTTCTTCTGATGATCCCGAACATGTACAAGATTGCCGGCGAGCTGCTCCCGGGCGTAATCAACGTAACCGCACGCGCGCTCGCAAGCCACGCTCTTTCCATTTTCGGCGATCATTCCGATATTTATGCCTGCCGTCAGACCGGCTTTGCAATGCTCTGCTCCGGCAATGTACAGGAGACGATGGATCTCGGCGCGGTTGCACATCTGACCGCAATCAAGGGCCGCGTTCCGTTCATGCATTTCTTCGACGGTTTCCGCACCTCCCACGAGATCCAGAAGATCGAAATCTGGGACTATGAGGATCTGAAGGACATGGTTGACATGGACGCTGTCGAGGCATTCCGCAGACGCGCGCTCAATCCGGAGCACCCGGTACAGAAGGGCACCGCTCAGAACCCGGATGTATTCTTCCAGGCGAGAGAGGCATGCAACCCGTACTACGATGCGGTTCCGGAGCTCACCCAGATGTATATGGACAAGGTGAACGAGAAGATCGGCACAAACTACAAGCTGTTCAACTACCACGGCGCAGAGGACGCAGAGCATGTCATCGTAGCGATGGGCTCCGTGTGCGACACGGTGGAGGAGACGATCGACTACCTGAATGCCGCAGGCGGCAAGTACGGCGTTGTTAAGGTTCGTCTCTACAGACCGTTCTCCGCAAAGCATCTCATCGAGGCAATTCCAGCATCCGTAAAGCAGATCACCGTGCTCGACCGCACGAAGGAGCCTGGCGCACTCGGCGAGCCGCTCTATCTCGACGTTGTGGCAGCTCTGAAGGAATCTCAGTTCGCATCCGTTCCGGTATACAGCGGACGTTACGGCCTCGGCTCCAAGGACACCACACCTGCTCAGATCAAGGCAGTTTACGGAAATACCGAGAAGAAGAAATTCACCATCGGCATTGTGGATGACGTAACCAACCTCTCCCTCACGGTTCCGGAAGAGATTGACACCGCTCCGGCCGGCACGACCTCCTGCAAATTCTGGGGTCTCGGCGCAGACGGTACGGTCGGCGCAAACAAGAACTCCATCAAGATCATCGGCGATCACACGGACAAGTACGCGCAGGCATATTTTGATTATGACTCGAAGAAGTCCGGCGGCGTGACGATCTCCCACCTTCGCTTCGGCGACAAGAAGATCCGTTCCACCTACCTGATCAACAAGGCGGATTTCGTAGCCTGCCACATGCCGGCTTATGTCCGCAAGTACAACATGGTTCAGGATCTCAAGGACGGCGGCTCGTTCCTGCTCAACTGCGCATGGACGGCGGACGAGCTTGAAACGGAGCTTCCGGGACAGGTAAAGAAATATATCCACGACCACAAGATCAATCTGTACACGATCGACGGCTTTAAGCTCGGCAAGGAAATCGGCCTGGGCGGACGCATCAACACGATCCTCCAGTCGGCCTTCTTCTCCATCTCCGGCATTATCCCGGAGGAGGATGCGATCAAGTATATGAAGGATGCCGCTACGGCCACCTACTCCAAGAAGGGTGACGACGTCGTAAAGATGAATCACGACGCGATTGACGCCGGCGCAAAGAATTATGTGAAGATTGACGTTCCTGCTTCCTGGGCAAATGCAGCGGACGAGGATCTCGCCGTGTCCGCTACAAACGGCAGACCGGAAGTCGTAAAATATGTAAACTCCATCCAGAATGCAATCAACGCACAGGCGGGCAACAGCCTTCCGGTTTCGGCGTTCGTTGATTACGCGGACGGCGGGGTTCCGCTCGGAACAGCCGCTTACGAGAAGCGCGGCGTTGCCGTTGACGTTCCGGTATGGGATTCCGAGAAATGTATCGGCTGCAACAAGTGTGCGCTTGTTTGTCCGCATGCCTGCGTGCGTCCGGTTGCAATGACCGAGGAGCAGGCGGCAAAGGCTCCGGCCGGCGCTTCCATGAAGGAGCTGAAGCAGTACGACGGCAAGAAGTTCGCCATCACGATCTCCGTGCTTGACTGTACCGGCTGCGGCGCCTGCGCAAACACCTGTCCGGTGAAGGCACTCTCCATGGCAGGTCTGGAATCGCAGATGGAGACCCAGAAGATGTTCGACTACGGCGTAACCCTCGAGGAGCCGGCGGATATCATTGCAAAATTCAAAGAGACCAGCGTTGTCGGCAGCCAGTTCAAGCAGCCTCTGCTTGAGTTCTCCGGCGCATGCGGCGGCTGCGGCGAGACTCCTTACGCAAAGCTTGTCACCCAGCTGTTCGGCGACAGAATGTATATTGCCAACGCAACCGGCTGCTCCTCGATCTGGGGCGGTTCCTCCCCTTCGACGCCTTACACGGTGAACAAGGAAGGCAAGGGTCCGGCATGGGCAAACTCGCTGTTTGAGGATAACGCGGAGTTCGGCCTCGGCATGCAGCTTGCTGCTTCCACCCTGCGTGACCGCGTAGTGGACAGCGTGAAGAACCTCGCCGCTGTTGCGGAGAAAGAAGAGATGAAGGCGCTCCTGGATGAGTTCCTTGCAACCAAGGATTCCTCCACGGCAAACGGCCCGGCTGCAAAGAAGCTGATTGCCGCTCTCGAGAGCTGCAGCTGCGACAATGCGGACAAGGCTTATATCCTTCAGAACAAAGACTTCCTTGCAAAGAAGTCCCAGTGGATCTTCGGCGGTGACGGCTGGTCCTACGATATCGGCTTCGGCGGTGTTGACCATGTTCTCGCTTCCGGCAGGGATGTCAACATCCTCGTATTTGATACCGAGGTTTACTCCAATACCGGCGGACAGTCCTCCAAGGCTACCCCGACCGGCGCAATCGCTCAGTTCGCGGCTGCCGGCAAAGAAGTAAAGAAGAAGGATCTCGCGGGCATCGCAATGAGCTACGGCTATATCTATGTTGCACAGATCGCCATGGGCGCAAGCGAGGCGCAGTGCATCAAGGCTCTTGCAGAGGCCGAGAGCTATCCGGGCCCGTCCCTCGTGATCGCTTATGCTCCGTGCATCAACCACGGCATCAAGGGCGGCATGAAGAACGCTCAGGCTGAGGAGAAGCGCGCCGTTGAGGCAGGCTACTGGCATCTGTTCCGCTTCGATCCGCGCCGCACGATCGAGGGCAAGAATCCGTTCCAGCTCGATTCCAAGGAGCCGACGGCAGATTACCAGGAGTTCATCAACAGCGAGGTTCGCTACAACCGTCTTTCCCGTTCCAACCCGGAGAGGGCAAAGGCACTCTTCGACAAGGCGGAGAAGGAAGCAAAAGAGAAATACGCAAAGCTGGTTGAGCTTGCAAAATAAACGTTTTAAAACAGGCAGGGATTCTTCCCTGCCTGTTTTTTCTTCCGGAAAATCAAAATAAATGAACCTTTTGCCGGCGGGCGCCGTCTATATATGTGAAACCGGTTTTCATTTCATAACAGACTGGAGGTGATGATACGGACGATTTTGAAAAACTGCTGGAGACCGAGCGGATATCCGTCGAACGCTTTGTGAAATTCCGGATCGGTTGCAGCGCGGACGCAGATGACGTGCTGCAGGAAGTTTTCCTTACGGCTTATCTGAAGTTTCCTCAGCTGAAAAACAGGACTTCGTTTAAAGCCTGGCTTATCAGCATAGCCAGAAACAAATGCAGCGACTATTTCCGCCGGAAAGCCGGTCAAACCGAGCTGCCGATCGAAGAGCTGACAGAGAAGGAATGGCTGGACGGCAGACATGGTGTTTCGGAGGTATATGCGGTTCGGGATACCCTCAGCCTGCTCAAGGACAGGGATAAGCAGATTCTTTATCTCTTTTTCTGGAAGGAGCTGTCTCAGGCTGAAATCGCAAAACAGCTGTGCATTCCTGTCGGAACAGTAAAAAGCAGGCTTCATACGGCAAAGCACAATTTTAAACATAAGTATCCGTATCGCGCCGCCTCATCGAAAGGAGAAAACAATATGAAAAGGCTGCCCGACATTATTCCCGAATACAAAATTGAAACAAGTCCTGAGGCACCGTTTGCGGTAAAATGGGAAGAACTTATGGGCTGGTTTCTCATTCCCCGGCTCGGCGAAACCCTTTCCTGGGGCATATATGACATGCCCTCGGGCACGAGAAGCCATGCATACGATATGAAGGTTACCGGCAGAGCAAGCGTTCACGGCATCGAGGGAGTGGAGCTCACAGCAAGAGAAGCGCCGTACTCGGACAAAAAAGAAACGGTTGACCGTACCTTTGTCGCTCAGCTTACGGATACTCACTGCCGCTATCTTGCAGCGCTCCGGAACGACGGGGATATCAGAAACTATATCACTTTTCTTGACGGCGATGCGTTTACGCCCGTCTGGGGCTTCGGCGATGATAATATCGGAAACGAGATCCACCTGGCTCCAAAGGGCGATATTCAGAGAACCGGATCGCAAATAACAAGTGCCGATAAGGACTTTGTGCTGGATATTGCAGGGCGGTATGACATTACAATCAACGGGAAGCACTACGATACCGTATGTGTAATGATTATCGAATCCCGCGGCTGCAATGTGATATCCGAACAGTTCCTGGATCAAAACGGCAGGACGATTCTCTGGCGCCGCTTCAACCGCGATGACTGGGCCGTAGACCGGTACGGGAAACGCTGGAGCGAACAGCTTCCGGATAATGACCGGCTGACTGTGAACGGTACGGTCTACGTACACTGGTACGATTGCATCACCGATTATATTATCTGAAAATACTATGGGAAAACAGGCTTCTTCTCCGGATTATGCAAGGCAGATTTTGTCCCGGATACCGTTTCACGGATGGTGCAGACAGAAAATCGAAGGCCTTCTCTCTGCACTCCGGAAGAATACGGAAAAGAAAGCGGCGTGACACCGGTCACGCCGCTTTCTTTTTCTTCCGCCTACTCCAGCTCCTCCGCATCTGCGGTCTTGCTTTCGTCCTCCGCCTTCGTGCCGCACTCGTTGCAGAATTTTTTGCCCGGAGCCAGCTCCGCGCCGCAATTTGCGCAGTGCCTCTTCTCCTCCGGAGTTTCCTCCTCAACTTCGACAGCCTCCGCGTCAATGATTTCCTCAATCTTCGCACCGCATTCGCTGCAGAACTTCGCATCCCCCGGGTTGGCACAGCCGCACTCCTGGCAGATCACTTCGTTCTCCGAAGGAGCCTGGCTCTTTGCCGCTCTCTTCGCCGCGTTTGCCTCGCTGATCTTCCGAAGCGCCTCCTCCTTCTCCTGAGCCCTCGCGCTGTATTTGTCGATTGTCATGCAGATATTCACTGCATCCGGCGTAAGTACCTCACCGGCTTTATAAAGCTCGTAATAGATGGCGCCGAGCTTTGCCTCCTGCTCGACGATCCCCCTCTTTTCCTCTGCAATGCCCGCCTTCAGTCTGGAAGTCTCGATTACCTCGCTCGTCTTGTCGCTGGCTGCCTTCACAATATCCTGTACCTTTTCCAATACTGTCATAAATTCCTCCATTCCGCCGCACGAAAAGCATCCGATTCCCGCCGGCATTATCTATTAATTTGTATCTATGGTCATTGTAGCAGATAACTGCGGCATTTTCATTAAAGAAAGCTTTGATTTTGATTAAAATTATGTGAACTGAAGGAGGAAATCGTATTTTGGGCAATCCAGCATTTCCCTAGTCCTGTAACCGAATCTTAAGAATCATGACAAGAAAGTGACTTAACTGCCTGCTATGCTGGTAGGGTCATCCCATTGTTCCGGCGGCGACGCCGGCTTTGAAAAGGAAGTTATGCTATGAAAAAGAAACGAAGCTTTCATGTTGTCAGGTGCTTCACGCTCCTGGTTCTGGCACTGCTGCTCTCAGGCTTCGCTGTCTCTTCGCCGTCCGGCCTTCTTCAGACCGCCGGCGAAACCGGCACACAGGAAACCATTGATTTCCGGGTGCTTTCCACCAGCGATATCCACGGGCAGGTCACCGCCTACAATTACGAAACCGGCGAGGCCGACCCGAAAACAGGGCTGTCCAAGATCGCCACGCTCGTAAAAAAGGAGCGCTCCGCCGCCGGCAAGAACAACACTCTGCTGATTGACGCCGGAGATTCCTTTTACAGCTACTCGACAAATTACATATATGATAACTACCCGGACGCAGTTCAGCCGATTTACCAGGCAATGAACCAGATGCGCTATGACTGCATCACTCTGGGGAATCATGATTTTGATCATCCATGGGATTATCTTTATGATCAGCTGGATCGCTCCGGCCTGCTTGAGCGCACCTTTGTGAGCAACGCCGTGTACACGGAGAGCGGCGAGCTGCCGTTCCGCTCCTCCGCGATCTTCACCCGGAAAATGAAGACCTCCGAGGGACGCACCGTGCAGGTAAAGGTAGGTGTCGTCGGCGCCACCTACACCGGCTTTTCCCAGCGCCGCTACCGCTATTCCGGATTCCTGGACGGACTGGATATCTACAAGACCGTCAAGACCGAATCCGAAGCTCTGAAGAAGCAGGGCGCCGATATTGTCATCGCCTTTATCCACGGCGGCGTCGGGCTGCTCAGCGGCGCAAACACCACCAACCACGCCGGCTCGAGCATCGCAAAGCTTTCCACGGTGGACGCGGTTGTGTGCTCCCATTCCCATGAAACCTTTCCGAGCACGGACGGTACCTTCGCCGGTATCTCGAACGTAAACGAGGAAAAGGGCACCGTATACGGCAAGCCGGTCGTGCAGGCAGGCAGTCATGCCGAGGCGCTCGGCGTAATCCGCCTGACCCTCTCGGTTTCCCCGAAGGGCAAAATCACGGTTGCCGATGCTTCCGCCTCCGTCCGCAGAGTGACCGCCTCCACCAAGGAGGACCCGGATATCGTTGATCTGTTCTCGCCGTACCAGCAGATTCTGGACAACGCGCTTGACCGTACCGAATACCGGATCGCCGACGGCCTGACCTACACCAACGCGGACTGCTTTATCCAGGATTCCGCACTGTATCAGCTGATGAACAACGCAAAACTATACTACGCCTCCGGCTATGTCGCGCAGTATGCGCCGGAATACAGCACCTGGCCGATGCTTGCCGTCACCGTCAACCGGCTCGACAGCAGGGCGCAGACCATCGAGCTCTCCGGCACGCTGACCGAGCAGGATATCTCCGCCCTTCTGGCAGAATCCAGCAGCGAACGCGCCAGCGGCTACGTTCACATCTACAAGCTGAGCGGCGAAAACCTTCTCGAATGGCTGGAATTCAACGCGAGCATTTACGGCACCGTCGGCACCGCACTTCCCGAGCTTCTTTCCGATTTTGCATCGAAAAACCCGGGAGTATCGTCCCTGCTGCGCGAACAGAATCTGAGGGACTGGAAGGAATTTTACTGCTTTGACGGTATTTCCTACGAAATTGATCTGTCCGTCGCACCGCGGTACAACTCCAAAGGCCGGCTCCTCAACTATACCAACCGGATCAAAAACCTGACCTGGCAGGGCAAGCCGGTCACAAAGGATATGAATTTCCTCATTACCATGGACTCCGTAGAGACGCGGTACAAATTTATGCCGACCGACAGCGACACAATTTTCACAAGGTGGCTCTACACCACCAGTCATGATGTCCTGATGGATTACATAAAGAAGCTTGCCTCCTTCGGCCCTCTGGCGGTCAGGGCAGACAACAACTGGAATCTTACCGTGCCGAAGGGTTATCAGTTTATCGCGGCTGTTCCGAAATATCATCATGACTATGTTTCCGCGCAGGACTGGTGCGTGAAAAAGGTGAAAAACGGCAGTCTTTACTACTATTATCTCGGTACGCCGGTGAAAAAAACACAGTCGGTCAGCGCGGCCGTAGCTCCGCAGGTTATTGTTCCGACCAACCGCACCGTTCCGGTCCGGGTGTTTGCACATACCGCACCGAACGCCTCCATTGAAGAAATTCTCGTTCTGTCCGGCAATGTACGCTCCACCGGAAATGAGCGCTGGGCCAGAGACGGAATGAAAGTGGAGGGCGATATGATCTACGTCTCGAAAAACGGCAGCTACAGCGTGCGTGTAACCGACTCGCGCGGCAAAATGGTCATTACGCATTTTGTAATTGACAACTACGATCCGGACGCGATGGAAACGCCGTTTGTCCAGCTTATGACCAACCGCCTCAGCGCCGTGCGGGGGACGGCTACTCCGTACTCCGAGATCCACGTCGCCATGCCGGACGGCACACTGCTGACCGGCGACGTCGATGAAAACGGCAATTTTGATGTTTCGATCCCGATTCCGCGCGCTTATGATCTGTACACCATCTGGGCAACTTTCGGCAAACGCACGAGTCTGCCGGTGGAAATGACCGTTAAGAAAACCGGTGCAAACGTGCCGTCCGCGAATTCTTTCCAGGCAGGCGACACCGTGCTCACCGGCAAAACAGACCCTTACGTAACGCTTTCCCTGCGGCTCGGCACTTCGATCTATGTGGCAAAGGGCGAAAAGGAAGCCTACAAAAAATCGACGCTCTATCACTCCTCCCATGTGCTCAAGGAGACGGAGATCACCGTCGCTGAGGACGGAACGTTTGAAATCAAACTTCCGGTGGCGGCGGAATCCGGCCAGACCTGGCTGCTCTACGCCACCGACCGAAACGGGAACGCGAGCCGGGCAGTTTACATTAATGTACCGTAAATAATAAAAATATCTGCCGCTTTTACAAATAAAATAATTGTGATGCGGCAGATATTTTAAATTTAAATTTATATGATGACAATATGTAATTTTTAAATGGTTATATTTGGAATATAGTATCTGAAAAATCAATTCCAAATTATCCTGGTTCCACAGCCTGCCGGCAAGCAGAATTTCCTGCTATTTGACGTAAGCTTTTAATTCTTCCAGAAATTCCTTATATTCATCGTCAGACCAGAAAAATGTTAATTCCTCTTCGGTAAAATCTTCCGGTTTGTAACACATAAAATTTTCTCCGATATCATATCCAAACCTGCGCAGTACAGCTTCCGCAAATTCTCTGAAAAACATACCGATGCCGGTTATAACATTTCCATCTTCGACAACTCCTTTATGTATAAAGTTTTCTTTTTCTACAAACTCAAAAGTATCTGCCATCTGCATGAAATAACCCGAAGTAAACTGCTTGCCGCTGAGGATTCCTGCCTTGGACAATAAAATCGGAGAAGAAGAAACAGCCGCAAAAACAACTTTGGAATTCATTCCGCTCCTGAGAAAATCAATCAGCGCATCGTCAAACAGTGCGGGCAGCGGATTGATGGTTCCCGGCAAAATCACACAATCATAATCGGTTATCTTCGCTTCTGCTGTTGTTTTGGAAGGGATAATGCGCAAGCCTTCCTCACTTAGGTATTCCCTGTTTTCGCTTGCAATAAAATCAATCTTCTCGCCAAACCACACGGTCAGCGCAGATGTGAGACATGTTATCTCCTGCAGGGAAAAGTTCGGATATAGCAGCACTGCAAATTTTCTCATTCTGTTTTCCTCTAAATAATTTAATTTACTGCGTGGTCTGTACGCAGCCTGCGTACAGGCCGCGCAGTTCCTGCAGTCAGTTCTCTCCGAGCGCCCTTCTCAGATAGTTCCGTGATTCCTCCTGCCGGATGGCCAGCCGTTTCCACACCTCGGCATAATCCGGCATAAGCTCCGCTGCTGATTCCGGCAGTTCCTCCGGCGAAGAAATCAGATGCCGTTCCAGCCCCGCCTCCTGCAGCAGATTCTCCATGCGCTCCGGGTAAAGCTCATGCGGTATTGTGATAAAGTTTTTCCCGTAGACAATGGAAAAGACTGTGGCGTGAAACGAATTTGTAATAACAAGCTCTGCCCCCTCCACCAAACCGAGAAATTCTTCCGGCCCTGCATCCGCAAAGCGGCCGAGTTCGTTCACATACAGCCTTTTCAGGCGGTTCTGCACAACCGGCAGCCCTGTCTGCTCCGAAACCGGGACGACAATTTTCGCGACACGAGGATCTCTTCCGATCAGATGCACCAGAATATACGGCTTCCGGAACCGCGAAGGCTTTTTCAGGCGGTCAAAATCTTCCCGTTCAAGCAGCAGCGTAGGATCGAGCACAACGCTCACCGGCCGGTCCGTCAGCGGGGCAAGCAGCCGTTTCGCTGACTTCTCACGCACTCCTATGCTGGAATACTCCCTCAGATAGCGGCGGAAAAAATCTTTTTCCGCATTCATCAGCTCCCTTTTCCCGATGCTCGCAGCATAGGCAAGCTTCTTCTTCCCCGTCCCGTCAAACGCAAGAAAATACGCCGGCTTCATGCCCTTTGTAATGGTTCCGTTCCAGACCTGGTCGCTGCCGGTAATCAGTACATCGTAGGCGTCTCCCGCCCTTTCCTCCTTCAGCTGCCGGAATGAGCCGTACACCCTTGTTGTATTCATCACCCCGCCGATGAAATGCTCAAATTTTGCAGCCTTCCGGATGCGGGGCCCCTGCGTCAGCCGGAATTTCAGCCGTCTCACGCCGTTGTAGCACGCGTTCAGCACGTTGTTTCCGTACTTATTTCTTTTCTGAAACAGCCGGTACACATTGTCAATCTCCGGAATCCGGTAATTGATAATCTCTGCCTCATGCCCCTCCTTCTCCAGAAAGCGTTGCAGCGACCATGCCTGCAGGACACAGCCGTAATTGTAAGCGGAATTGATTGTCATAATCCCTATCTTCATGGATTCCTCCTTATCCCTCTCTGCCGTAGCGCGCCCTTATCAATACGCACGGTATCCGTTTTCCTGCCGGGCGCTTCCCGTCAGTCAAACAGGCGTTCAAAACGCTGGACGATATCCCGGTTGTACTCCTCAAACGAAATATTGAGCGGCCGGATCTCCCCTCTCTCAAATGCTTCCATACCGGACACGAGTCCTTCCACGCTGTTTTCCACAAGATAGCCGTGATAGCGCCGCATAAAATCCCCCGGCCCCGGAATATCCGTCGAAACGACGGGGATGCCGAGCGTATCCGCCTCCAGCAGCACAAGCCCGAGCGCGTCCCGGTTTGAGGACAGCAGGAAGAGATCGCATTCCCGCAGAATGGTAAACGGATTGGAAATCGCCTTGACGATCACCACCCGCCCGGCGCATTCCAGCGACGCCGCGTAATCCACCGTATCGCGGTAGAGCGGACCGTAGCCCCCGATTATAATCAGCACGGTATCCGGCCTCGTTTTCGCGTACCGCTCAAAGGCCGTCAGCAGCTTGCGGTGATCCTTCTCCTCCGAGAAACGTCCGATCGTAATAAACCTGCACAGCTTCGGATCCTTCAGCAGCTTCCGGAAGTCGTCCAATTCCATCGTGAGCTGCGTCTCCTCGTCGACAGCAAATTCCTGCTTTGCCTTATCCAGCACGCCCTGATAAAAATGCGCATTCTCAATAATCTGCACACCTTCCTCGCGATCTGCAATCTTCTGCATGGACGCCTTCGCCGTCTGGCTGACGGCCACGACCCTCTCGTACTCACGGAACGCATGCCGCAGCGTCAGCAGATGCTGATTTCCCTTTTCCATCACCTCATCGTAAATATCGCTGTGGACAAAAATCGCCTTCTTTGCCGGAGACTGGAGAAACAGCATGGTCAGATACGGCGAATAGCCCGTAAAATGGATCAGCTTGTCGATCGGGAGCATGCCGAAACGCTTATCATATTCCCGGGAAAACAGCTCCTTCAGCTTGCGCGCCACCCATCCCGTTTCCACATTCAGCGAAAAATAGAGCTTGAACGCCAGCGTTTCCGTCCATGTCTTCTCCGTCGTGCTCCCGCTCATCGGGAGCAGATCAACAAATCCCGGCGCTCCGCACAGGCGCTCCGGCGTCTTCCGGAACTGGCTCTGCGCAAACGTAAAATAATAATTCGCCCGCTCCTGATCCACCAGATTGATAATATTGAGCAGCGAAGTTGTAATGCCGTTCCGCCCCAGGTTCGCGCAGTAAATCACAATGTTTTCCCTGCCGTTCGCAGCCGGCCGCTCAGTGAGGCAGCAGTTCACCCCCTTGAGTACATGGCAGAGAATGCGCCGCGCCGCATCCGCATTATCGTATTTGCAGTACAAGCTGCGAAACTCCGTGTCGTCGTACTCCTTCGGAGAACGGATCTCCCGGACAAGCTGCTCCGCGTCAGCAGCCTGCGGAAACGGCAGGCTGTCGATCGGCACATAGAGTCCCCGCTCGTCCAGATATTCTTCCCGGTCGTACGTAAACAGAACAATCTTTCTGCCGGAATTGGCAAAATCAAAAAATACGCTGGAATAGTCCGTCACAAGCACATCCGCGGCGTTCAGGAAATCGTACGTCTCGCAGTTCTCCGGAAACGGCCGGATATGCCGGTATTCCTCAAACTTGAATTCCTTCGCGGTAAAAACGTGGAATTTAACAAAAAAGATTTCATCATCGGTCAGCAGCTCGTCCAGCAGGCTGAAATAGCAGCAGGCCGCCTCCATCTGCACATCGGATTTCTTGTTGGTCATAACACCGCGCCAGGTCGGCATATAGACAATCAGCTTCCGATCCGCCAGCCCCAGCTCTTCCTTCAGCTGCCGGCCGCGCTCCGGCTGGAAAAAGATGCTGTTTCTCGGATATCCCTCAAGCATCGAAGTTCCCTGCCATAGATTGTTCAGCATATAGCTCGAGAGCATTTTCTCCTTCATGTAGTCATTCGGGTAGAGCAGGTAATCCGCCAGAAAAAAGTTTCTCTGCACATTGCCGATCGCGTAGGCGCGGTTCCATACATCGCGCCCCATCATTTTAAACGGCGTGCCGTGCCAGGTATTCAGGTAAACCTGTCCGTCCCGCTTGACAAACCATGCCGGAAAAGTCGTATCGTTAAACAGATATTTTACCGTGGCAAGCAGACGGCAGTAATCCCTGCTTCCGGTCTCCACCATTCTGACGCCGGCAATCCCGTACCGCGCCAGCAGCGCCCCGAGCGCCTGACGCTTCGACCGGTGCACCGCGAGATAAATCTCAAACTCCTTATAATTGCCCGAAGCCAGCTCTTTCAGCAGATAGAAAATATTTCCGCCCATATCCAGGCCGCCCTTCGACTCCAGGAGCACCGCCTGTCCGCGCAGCGGCTTTTTTCTCAGGCACCGGATATAAAGAGAGTTGCTGCTGACATGCTTTATCTTCGCACGCAGCCCCTTTCCCTTTTTTTTGAATTTCCTTATTTTCCCTTTTATCTTTTTGATAACAGAACCTGCCATAATTTCCTCATTTCTGCGCCGATGCGCATCCCATTCTGCCGTCCTTTTTCTTCCAACAGTATAGCACGAACCGTCCTGCTCCGCAACGTGCAGGAAAAATCCTGCCCCCGTGCGCCCCAGGCGCCCTTGCGCTCCTGCCGGCATCCCTCCCCCGGGTATCCAAACGCAAAAAAAGCACAATACGCAATCGGTATTGTGCCTTCTCCTATTGCCCGCTCCCGGGTATTCGCTGGGCTACAAGGATTCGAACCTTGAACTGCTGGAATCAGAATCCAGTGCCTTACCATTTGGCGATAGCCCAATAATTCATCCGTGGTCTTTAGCATTCCCAACCACGAGTGATATTATAATACAGGTTTTCGCAAAATGCAAGCATTTTTTAAATTTTTTTGAAGAAATTTTAAAAGGCCCCGGCTATTTCTTCTGGATAAAGCTGTTTTCGATATTGATAACGCATTCGTATTTCGGGTTTTCCTGCTTCAGCAGCTCCTCCACCCGCTTTCGCAGCTCCCGCTCGCCCTCCGGCTCGTAGGAATACGGCACGACAAGATCGAAGATCAGGTTGATCCGCTCCTCGCCCTTCACCATACGGAAATCATGAATGGACGCCTCGGGCTCCAGGCCGCACACAAGCTCCGAAACTCTCTGCCTGCACTCCCCGACGGCTTTATCCCGCACATCCACCGGATCGATATGGATCACCAGGAAAATATCCAGATCGCGCAGTGTATCCCGCTCGATGCGGTCAATAAGCTCATGCGCCTTCTCGAGCTCGGCGTCGCTGCGCACCTCGGCATGGATGGTGGCCATCGAATGCGTCGGACCATAGTTATGCACGATCAGATCGTGCGTGCCGAGGATTCCTTCATAGCTCTCCACCTTTTTTGTCAGAAGCTCATACACTTCGGGTGCCACCGCCTCGCCCAGCAAAGGTCTGAGCGTATCCTTTGCAATGCCGATTCCCGCGGCCAGAACCACAACCGACACAATCGTTCCCATATATCCGTCCACCGCAAGCCCGGAATACCGCCCGAGAATCAGGGACAGAACCGTCGCTCCAGTGACAAGCACGTCGCCCGTCGAATCCGCAGCTGTTGCCTGCATCACTCTGGAATTTATGCGCTTTCCCAGCTTCCGGTTAAAAAAAGCAAGCCAGAGCTTCAGCAGTATGGAAACAGCCAGCACAAAGACAATCACCGGCTGAAACTCCACGCTTTCGGGATGGAATATTTTCCCAACCGAATTTTTAAGGCACGAAAAGCCGACCTGCAGCACAAGGAAGGAAACCGCGAGCGCGGCGATATATTCATATCTTCCGTGCCCGAACGGATGCTCTTCATCCGCCGGCCGGCCCGCGAGCTTCACCCCGACAAAGCTGACAACGGAGGATGCCGCGTCCGACAGATTGTTGAACGCATCCGCCATCACCGAGATGCTGTTCAGCAGCAGTCCCGCTCCCAGCTTTACGGCGAACAGCAGAATATTAAGAAATATTCCGACGGTGCTGGCCAGAACGCCGTAAGCGGTCCGCACACAGGGTTCCTGCACCTCATCCTTATTTTTTACAAACAGTCTGACCAGAAGCTCCGTCATATCCTATTCCCTTCCACTTCCATAAAATTGCTCGACAGCGTATTGCTTTATTATACACCAAAAAGCCATGCTTGCCACTTATTTCATAAAATTTTACTTTTCTTTTTTAAGAATAGGCATTATAATGTTTCGTAACAATAATATCGGGTGTAACTCATTCGCCACAGATATAAGGAAAGGAGACCGAAATGAAAAAATTCGGAAAGTTTTTATTCAGTACCCTGTCCGCTGCTGCGGCAGTCGGCGGAATTTACTGCTTATACAAGAACCATTTGAACAAAGCGGCTGATCTCGATGATTTCGACGATACGGACGATGATTTTGAAGAGGATGCAGAACCGGAAAACAGAGAATATGTATCCATCAATATCACCACGGAAACCGTTGCGGACGAAGCATCCGAACATGCCGCAGGCTCGGAAACCTCTGCCGCTTCCGAACCGGACAGCGCCGAAGAAACTTCCGCCGTTACCGGCACGGAAGCCGTTTCCGAAGCCTTCCGCACCGTGTCCGGCACCAGCCAGGGGACAGAAATTTAAGTCCCGCCGCTTTCGTTTCATTCCGCTCCTTCAGGCGCACTGCCCTGAAGGAGTTTTTACTGCGCCGCATCCCAGAGTCGTCCGGCTTCCTGCCACGCCTCCAGCGCATACCACAAACGATCTCCCTGCTCTGTCAGACAGAATTCCACTCTCCCGCTCTCGTAAACCCGGCAGCTCAGCGCTATCTCCCCCCAGTCGTACTCCAGAACCCGGAACTTCATTTCATCATTCGGCGTCCAGCCGGTCAGCTCCTTCAGCAGGCTCTCCGTCTCTTTAGCGCCGCAGCCGTTCTTTTCCGCGCGCGCCATATCCCGCAGCTCCTCCAGCAGCGCTGAAAGCTGCTCGTTTTCCGAAGATTCATCCGGATATTCCGGCATTTCTGCTCCGGTTCCGTCCGGAAAGATGTCCGGCTCCTTCGCATCGGACGAGGAGGATGAGCTTCCCTCAGCGGGTGGATTCCATGGTTCCCCGTCAGGGGATAAACCCGGGACAGTTCCTCCGCTGCCAGAACCGCATGATTCTTTATCGAAGGAGAAGCCTGGAGCGTTCCCTTCCCCGGCAGTCGTGCCCGACCAGTTTCCGTCCGCCGCATCTCCCATCAAATCATAATCCAGCTCCGGGGCAAGGCTTTTTCTTGGCGTATTGACCAGGCTCGCTCCCAGCACAATAATTGCCGCGCAGGCTGCCGCCGCCAAAATGCGGTTTCTGAGCCGGCGCTGAGCGGATTTTCTGTTTTGCTGTCCAGGAGTTGTTCCGAGATCCAGATCCGCCTGCCGCCGCACTGCATGGTTCGGCTCCGGCCGGCCTTCCGCCGCATTTTCTGTCCCTGCCTGTTCCGGTACTTTCTGTTCCGGCTCCGCATGGCATACAGCCCGGCCCGGCTCTTCCCGGCCTGCTGCTGCCATTGTCCTTTGAATCAGCTCTTCGCCCGCACGGATGCCGGAAAGCTCCTCCTCGAGCTGATGTGCTATATACCGGCCAAATTCATCCTCCGAAAGCGTATCCTTCCAAAGCACATCCTCTTGAAATCCTTTTCTTTTCCCGTCACTCATCGGAAAGCCTCCCTTCCAGTGCTGCCCTCAGCTTTTCCTTCGCCCGGGACAGCCTGCTTTTTACCGTTCCGGTGCTCAGCCCGAGCTCCTGCGCCGTTTCTTCCATGCCGAGCTGCCGGAAATAAACGCACAGGACAACGGAGCGATAGTGCTCCGGCAGCATCATGACCGCCTCTCTCACGGTTTCGGCCCGCTCTTTTCGCTCTGCCTGTTCAAATACAAGCCCTTCCTCCGCTCCAAGCTGCTCCTGTGCAAAATCATACATGGGCACGACTCTTTTCCGGTAAGCGCTTTTCAGATAATCCCGGCATGTATTCATCGCAATGCTCAGCAGCCATGTTTTTATATGCGATCGTTCCTCGAAGGTTCCCAGCCTCTGATTTGCCTTCAGAAAGGTCTCCTGAAATATATCCTCCGCCGTGTGAATATCCTTAACATAGAGATAAGCCAGCCTCAGCACCGCGTCCCCGTACTCGCGCATCAGTTCCTCCAGAGTATACTCCTTCTGTGCGGGATGCTGCTGCCGGAACAATCCGTCCTGTCCCATACTCCCCCCATTTCCGCCCGCCCCTGCGCTCTCTGCAGCGGCATTCTCTCCTGCTTATTAGACGATGCAGGCCGCTCTCCGGTTCCCTGCAGGAATTATACGCAGCCGAAAAAGAGGCGGCTGCATTTTGCAGCCACCCTTCTCTCATCTCAGCAGATTCAGCAGCAGACCGATATTTCTGATCAGCCCGCTTTTAAAGAAACGGTACTTCAGTGCCAGACGGATGCGCCCGGCCCGGCCTGCTTCCGGCATACGGCAGAACGCATCCAAAAGCTTCTTCTTCCTGCCGTCAAGTTCCTCCATACAGCAGCTCCGAAAAGCCTCCGCCTGTTTCCAAGTCGCTTCAAGCGCCCGCCGCTGCTCCTTCCAGTCTGCCGCCCGCCGCTTTACATAAGCCCCGAAGTGTTCCGCGCCGACCACATTGCTTCCGTGCAGCCGATACTGCATGGTCGGCTCCGGCAGATAGCTGGTACATCCGAAAGCAGCTGCCGTCAGCGCTGTCCACCAGTCATGATAACGAACCGGCCAGAAGCCTTCCTCCGGCTCCGGCAGACGCATTTTCCGGGCCAGCGCATCGTTCAGCATCATTGTACAGCCCTGGCAGACATTTTCCATCAAAAGATGCGCCAGACTCCGTTCCTCCGTCCTCAGATGCTGCAGCTTGCAAAAGGAAGATGCGATCACCCTGCCGCCGCTGTCCACCACCTCCGCATCCGTAAAAACGAGCGCAGGCCGCGCTTCCCCGTACCGGGCCTCAAGCTGCTTCATGCGGCGCAGTGTCCGGCGCACCTTGTCCGGCATCCAGATATCATCCTGATCGGCAAACATAAAATAGGTATGCTCTGCGTTCTGTTCCTCTGCCTGCTCCGGACTGCTCCCGGACTCTGCTTTCAGCAGCGAGAGGAAATTTCCGGCCGCTCCCATATTCTGCAAATTCCGGCGCACCGTGATTTTATCCGGGAAACGCTCTGCGCAGGCGGCCAGAAGGGACGGGGTAGAATCCTGGGAATTATCATCCTGCACGACAAGCCTTACCCCCGGGCAGTCCTGCGCCAGTATCGAATCCAGCTGCTTTGCCAGATAACGCTCCCCGTTCCATGTCGCCATCAACACTACAATTCTGTCCATAATTTCCTCTCTTTTTTGCATCCGCATACATTTGATTATGCCGCATCTCTGCTTCCGCCGTTTGCAAATGGTATAAGGCCCCTTATTCTTCTTTCTGCCGCTTGCATTCCGCCGGCTCATGAGATTCAAAATAGCCCGCGTTTCCCGTGCAGGTCAGCAGAAGCTTTCTCGGCAGTATCCGATACCGCTTCCCGAGAAAAAATCCAAGATACTTTGCCCCGCTCTGAAGAAACAGATCCAGTACATCCAGATAACGGCGCTGCCCGATCAGATATTCCAGCGTGGCGCGCACCAGGCGAATGCCCTCCCGGCCGGCAGATACCCCGGCAAATACCTGCCGGTTTTCCGTGTGGGAAACTCCGAGATCAAAGTTGCGCCGGAATTGTTCCGCCAGCGTATAATTATGCGAATGAAAGACCCGCGCCTCCGCCACATAAGCAATGCTGTAGCCCCGTTCGGTCAGCCGCGCGGCAATCAGCATGTCCTCGTTGAAAATCGTCCGTTTCACAAAGCCGCCCGCCTCATTGTACGCATTCCGCCGGTAGACAGCGCATACGTCGGAGCAGAACCAGGTTTTTATACCGAGCCGCGGCAGATCAGCCTTCGTCTTTTTGCAGCTCACGGTCGGATAATTAAACAGCCTTGTATACTGCTCGACAAGGCTCGCATTGAACGGCGCGCACTGCCTGGCATACGCAGCCCCGCAGTCCTCCTCCTGAACTGCCCGGAGCAGCCGCTCCAGCAGATAATCGTCCGCCGGCACTGCGTCCTGCGTCATCATTACAAAATAGTCTGCACTGCTCAGTCCTACGGCAAGTCTGCGCGTACCGCCGTGATCAAATTCCTCCCGGCGCACCGGAACAAGCCGAACCTCCACCTGCTTTTTTCCGTACAGCCTCTGCCGGCGCATCAGCCTCCGCAGACGCTGCGCCAGGGCGGCGCAGGAACAGCCCTCCGCCTCGGTATTCATCAGAATAATGCTGTCCGGCTTTACCGTCTGCGATAAAAGGCCCACAAAAAGCCTGTCAAACTTTTTCCCCGGCCGGTACACCGGAATAATCACATCCAGTCCCATTCTCACTCCTCCTCTCTTTAACCAATATTGCGGGAGCCCTTTCTCTGAAATCAATTCCTGGAAAACTCTGCCATCTTCAGATTTTTATTGCGGTCCTGCACGGTTCCGATGCTCCACGCGTGAACGAAAAGAAGCAGCGGATTGCCTTTCATATCCTTGACCCGCTTCGCATCCGAGGTCAGCGAGAGCGCGGCGACATCAAGCTCCGTCCAGTTCTCAATCCAGCGGATATGCTCGTATGGCAGCGGTTCCAGGCGGATTTCCACATTATATTCTGACTCCAGACGGAATTTTAATACGTCAAACTGCAGCACGCCGACCACCCCGACAATAATTTCCTCCATTCCGGTATTGAATTCCTGGAAGATCTGGATCGCGCCCTCCTGCGCAATCTGCGTCACGCCCTTGACAAACTGCTTGCGCTTCATTGTGTCAAGCTGGCGTATCTTGGCAAAATGCTCCGGCGCAAATGTTGGAATTCCCTCGTAAGCAAATTTTTTCCCCGGCATGCAGAGCGTATCGCCGATCGAGAAAATGCCCGGATCGAACACTCCGATAATATCGCCCGCATAAGCCTCGTCAAGAATCCTGCGCTCCTGCGCCATCAGCTGCTGCGGCTGCGACAGGCGGAGCTTCCTTCCCCCCTGCACATGGAAGACCTCTTCCTCCGCGTCAAACTTTCCGGAGCAGATACGCATAAATGCAATGCGGTCGCGGTGCGCCTTGTTCATATTTGCCTGAATTTTAAAAACAAATGCGGAAAAATCATTCTGCACCGGATCAATCACGCCGGTATCGGCCGTGCGCGGCAGAGGCGGCGTTGTCATCTGAAGGAAATGCTTCAGAAAGGTTTCCACGCCGAAATTGGTGAGCGCCGAACCGAAAAACACCGGCGTCAGTTCCCCGGCCCGGACAAGCTCCAGATCAAATTCCTGCGCCGCGCCGTCCAGCAGCTCAATCTCCTCCGAAAGCTTCTCGCGAGCTTCCTTTCCGATCACCGCATCCGTCTGCGAATCCCCGATCGTCACCTCGACGGAATCCACTTCCTTCATGCCGTTATTCGCCGCGGTAAAGCGCGAAATGGTTCGCGTATTGCGGTCGTACACACCCTGGAAGCGCTTGCCCGAGCCGATCGGCCAGTTTACCGGGCAGGTCGCAATGCCGAGCACCGTCTCGATATCGTCGAGCAGCTCGAACGTGTCCTTTGCCTCGCGATCCATCTTGTTGATAAAGGTAAAAATCGGGATGCGGCGCATCACGCAGACCTTGAACAGCTTGATCGTCTGCGCCTCAACGCCCTTGGAGCCGTCGATCACCATGACCGCGGAATCCGCCGCCATAAGCGTCCGGTAAGTGTCCTCCGAAAAGTCCTGATGTCCCGGGGTATCCAGAATATTGATGCAGCAGCCGTTGTATTCAAACTGCATCACGGAGGAGGTCACGGAAATACCGCGCTGCTTCTCGATCTCCATCCAGTCGGACACCGCGTGCCTGGCCGTCTTTTTCCCCTTCACCGAGCCTGCGAGATTAATGGCTCCGCCGTAGAGCAGAAGCTTTTCCGTCAGCGTGGTCTTCCCGGCATCCGGGTGCGAAATAATCGCGAATGTTCTTCTCCTGTTTATTTCCCTGGAATAATCCTGCACTTTCAATTCCTCCAAACCTCTTCTGAAATATTTTCCGCCTGCCCTCCGGCGTTCCCGGCACAGCGGATGCGTCCGTTTCCGGCCGCAATGTTCTTTTCCCGGCTGCAATACCTTCCAATACCTTCTGCCGGCGGATGCCTCAGTCTTCCCGGCCCGAACTCTGCTTTACCTGGCAGCCGGCCCCTGCAAAACTACCGGCTGCAGCAGGAATCCCCCGCCGCAGCCGGTCTCGCAAAACTATTGCTATCATAGCGTTTTTCCATTTATTTGTCAAGGTCGGCGGAGAGTCCTCTCACTCCTTCCATACGCCGTCATTGCCGGTTTCCATGTCATAAAACAGTATCCTTTTGTCCGCAGTATACAGGTAAACATACCGCGAGGTAAAATAACAGTACAGCGGATGGCCCTCCGCCTTCCACAGTGCGGCTTCCAGCTGCTCTTCAGCATTCCAGGAATACAGACTTCCTTCATGGAGCCCGTACAGAGTGCCGCCGGTGAATCTGGCGCTTTCCGAGTTCAGCGGCGTTTGAGTGCGCTCCCCGGTTTCCATATCCAGCAGCGCAATCCGTCCGGTATCATAATTCTGAAAGACAAGCGTTTTTCCCTGGAGCACAGCGCGCCATACCCTTTCCGTTAAAAACCAGGTTTTCCCGTCCTCCAGTGTATGGCAGAATACCAGACCGTTCTGCAGAAACGACAGATCGTCCGGATCCGTCAGCTGGTACACAAGCGCCGTCCCGCTCACCGTAAGCCAGATCGGATCGTATTTTCCGGTGTCGATTAATTTTTCCGAGCTACCCGACTCAAAGCTGTACCAGTAAACCCCCCCGAAGCCGCAGTAATAAATCCCCTGCTCTGCCGCCGCGTAGCAGCCGGCCCCCTCGAAAAGCTGCTCGAAACCGTCCGCAGGCGTATAGCGGTACAAAAGGCGGGATTCGGAATCCCTGCAATACAGCGTATCGCCCCGCGCCTGCAGGCTCTCCATCGGCCCCTCCGAAACCTGCGTGCGGCCGCGGCCGTCCGCACTGCTGTGATACAGCCGCCCGTCCGCCGGGTCCGAGTAATAAACAGAACCGTCCGGCATTTCACACAAATAATAGAGATTGATGGTATTCAGATTTTGCTCAGCCTGTCTTTCATCCTCCGGAAAGATATAACGGCCGAAGGGGTATGCGCTGTATTCCGCTTTCAGCAGCTCTGCCGGGGAAGGTTCTGCGGGTTCTGCCGTAACCTTGCTGCCCTCCGGGAGAAAAGAGCCTGCCCCGGACGGCTGTCCCGGCACCGGTTCTCCAAAAGGCCCGTTCCCGGCCGGATCGCTTTCCGTCCGTCCGGCTTCCGAACCACTGCCTGGGCTGTCCGGATTCTGTGTACCCGGCACACCGTCAGGCTCTCTTTCCTTCCCCGTGCCTTCTCCGCAGCCTGCTGCGAAGCACAGGCAGAGTGTCAGAAAAAGCAGCATTTTTTCTTTTTTCATATCGTCCCCCTATTCAAACAAGTACGCATTCACCGTGCGTTCCAGCTCTGCAATTACCTCGTCCCGGTCCGCCGTACCAGCAATATCCCCCTCAAACAGCTTCTCCGGAAATGCTTTTCTGTAAACGGCGCCGTATATTTCCTGCGGCAGTATCTCCAGTATGCGGGCATCGGCGCAGGCCCTGTACAGTTCCTCCGAAAAGGAATCTTCCGGATAGACCGACCGCTCCGCCGACAAAAAGCTTTTCGGATCAGAAAAAACCTGTTTTGCCATCTGCCCCGCAAGCCGCGCTGCCTGCTCCCTGCGCTCTGATGCCGGATTCACCACCACCAGCCCTGCCCACGCAGTATACGCCGGAGCACCGCCCGCTCCCGGTATCGGACGGAGAGAAAACTGTTCTTTCCCGATAAATTTTTCATACTCCGAGGCATCCTGATAAAGGCATACGGCCTGCAGCAGAATATCCTGATAATATGCTTCCCTCGAGGCGGCAAACGCCTCGTTCGCCGCCTCCGACGCTCCTGCTCCCCCGGCAAGCGCACGGTTGTACGCCTCCTGATAAAGCTCCGGATACGCGTCCTCCGGAGAAACAGTATTGTATTGAAACGCTCTGCTCCTTATATACCCCGGCACGGTATCCAGAAGCTCATAGAATTCCTCTGTACGGAACGATATTTTCCCGCTTCCCCGCCGCTGCATTACATAATCCTGAAACAGCAGATCTCCGATCTCTTTGGCATGGATATCGCACCAGCCGGCTAACCCGGAGTCATACAGCTGCTCTGCCATTTCTGCCAGCTCCGACATTTTATTTATCCCCTCCATCGAACACCCGGCTTTCTGCAGATTTCTTTCCGAATATACAAGGCTCTGAAGATTCACCGCAAGCGGAAGGGCCCAGATATCCTCCCCGTTCCGGGCAAATTCCCGAACGCCGTCGAAGGCTTTGGAAAGCGGTTCCTCCAGCACGGAATTCAGCGGATAATAGGCTCCCACGCGTTTCATATTCCATGCCGCCGCCATCCCCGAATCCAATACAACAAAATCAAAATCACCGTCCCCTGCAAGAAGCTTGAGTGCCAGTTCTCCCGCGTACATTGTTTCCACCTCAACCGGATAGCCAAGCCAGTCCGGTTCCTCCGCCAGATTGCTTCGATAGGCTGTAAGCGGTTCTGTTTCCCGGAAAAACATCTCCGGCTTCAGACGGGTGATGGTTCCCGCTTCCCCCTCATAATCGGCAGTATTCAGCAGGTAGAGACAGCCCCTCGCATATTTGACCCCTCCGTTCTGAACGGAAAGACGGCTGGCTGCGTAGCGGTACGCTTCTTTCGGCCGCTCCAGCGTCCCGCTGACACACTGGGTACGATAAGCATAAGCCGCCGCATGAAACATGCCTCTTTCCTCGTCCCACGCCAGATAGCTTTTTTCCTGAAACCCGGCTGCAATCCGTTCTCCCATCGTTCCGTCAGCAGCAAGCTCCGCCAGGTAGAAGCCGTTCTTTTCATCAAAGCCCTCGATCAAAAAGCCCTGTTCCCCCATGGCCTCCACTGTCACGAGATAATGGAATTCCAGCATGTTCCACTCCAGCGTATCAAGGTCCAGCAGTCCAAGCTGTTCTCCCCCGCACCAGTAATTTTCCACTCGCTGCCGCCCGATATCCCTGTCACAGGAATCTCCGTCCAGATAATACATAACGGCCGCCGTTCTCCCCTGCACTGCAAGCTCACAGGCCCATAAGTCCAGCTCCGTGATCCGCTCCGGCATGCCCGTTTCCAGATCAATGCGCATCAGCTGCCAGGAAAGAATATAATACAGCTGCCCGCCGGACAGGCACAGACAGCGCGGCTCCTCCCCCTCCCTGCAGGCGGTTTCTCCGCCGTCCGCCCCGGTTTCCTCAGCGGAATAAACGGCCAGGATTTTTCCGCCCTCCGTGTATTTTCGAATGGCACGTTCCCCCGAATGGCTGACATACAGATTTCCATCCTCATCGACACAGTAGGCCCTGACTTTCTGAATCGGGAGGCGGACAATCTCGCTGTAAGGATCCTGATTTCCCGCTGTTTCTTCCCCATTTTTCTTCCATCGTGAAAGAAAAATAACGGCGGCACAGACCATAAATACCGCAGCAGCAAACAGCAGTATGTAACGACGGTTCTTTTTCCAAAAGTCAGGTTTCAATTAATCCCCTCCCCTTTTATGCACTTATCCTTCTTTCGCACCACTGCTCTGACCGGTAGCCTACTGCTGTTTCCAAACAGGACTCTCTGGCAGCTACTTGCACAGACCGGTCTGATCCGGACAATATTCATGCCTGTACTCACATATCTTCGCCACATTGGTTGCAAGGGTAGCCCTGCAGCCGGCACAAAATTCATTATGAGTTCTGACAATCCGTGTGATAGCGCAAGTAACCTTGCCATTTGGCGTTTCATATAAAACATGACTATGACCGCCCTGCGACTGTGTAGAGGATAAATTACACGAAACGATTTTTGTCGTAGCACTGCAGCCTTCGACATGAGGCTGCGAATATGCCTTTGTACTCCATGCTCCGCTCATGAAAATCATCCCCGCCGCCACTGCTACAATAACCTTTTTGGACTTCTGCATTTTAATACCTCCCATTACATATCTAAATTATTATCTAGTTACCAGTAATTAACATTATAATATATTATTAAAAAAGTCAATATTAATCAAATTATTACAATTAGTTAAAAATAACATTTTCCTTTTTAGCTCATCCCCAAAAAACAACCAGAAACCTTTTCAGCAAAAACCCCGCCGCCGCCAGCCAGCCGCTCAGCGCGCAAGCGCGCACCCAGCAAAAACGTCTTTTCCGCAGAGCGATGCAGCCGGCTGTCAGCAGTATCGTTACCGCTGCCGTGCCGGTCAGCACCGACGCATTCTGTCTCCTCACCTTTTCCAGCCAGGGCGACCGGAGTTCTGTTTCCGGCAGCCGCTTCCCCATCTCGTGATAAGCCACCCTCTCCAGTCCGGCCGGAGCATAGACATGGTATTCCCTGCCCATTTCGCGCACTTCTGCAAAGACCGGAAAAATATTCTCTCTTCCCGAAACTCCCCCTGCCGGGCCGTCCGCTTCCCCTGACGGGCTGTTTCCGCCGGGAATATCCTCTGCCGGAACAACAGCGCAGGCAGTGCCCGACAATCCTGTTTTCTGCGCCATGTCCGCCGCGAGCAGCACCCGGTCACCGGGTACAGTTTCCCGGTCACTCCCGAGAAAAATCAACTGCCGAGCAGATATCCCACTGATAATTTCCGTATACCCTTCGAACGTTTCTCCCAGCTCCACGCTCACTGCTTCCAGCAGATACACGCCCGATGTCTCCGATTCCGTAAGCACCCACAGTTCATTTCCCTTCAGAAGCGAAACCGGAACTGCATTTCTTGGCGTCGCGGTCTGAATTTCCGTGCCGTCCTCCAATGTGATGGTAAGCGGAAAATCTCTTTTCTGCAGCCGCTCCCCCGCGACCTGCGGAAAGGTCAGCTGCTGGATATCCTCCGCGAACAGCGTCAGCAGAAGCATGGCTGTAAAAAAAAGAAACGCCAGCCTGTCGGCAGCTTTTTTTATCCGCATTGTCTTCCTCCTCCCAGTTTTAAAATCTTCACGGAACCACTCTATTCTGTACTGCCGTTATGCAGACTGTCCGGTGACCGGACTTTTGGGAAAGATTCCGCACTGTACAGACGAAGCCTTCTTTGCAATCTCCGGAAACCTCCGCACTGTGCAGACCGATTCTCCTCCTGCACTCCCTTGGAAATTCTGGCAAATCCATACGCCCTGATTTTTCCTGTAGTTTTCATTTTCCCCGCAGTACTGAGATTACAGCTTCATGCTCTCCAGCCCATCTTCGAGACTGTCATGAAAATAAAGGTATAATATAACAATCGGAAGCATAAATATCACCGAACCGGCCAGCACTTCTGCCACATTCAGCCGCCCTCCTGCAAAGAGCAGTACGGAAAACGGTTTGAGCGCATCCCCCTTCAGATAAATATCCGGCTGCTCCGCCATATTCCAGTTTTCCGCAAATACAAACAGAAACAATGCGGCAGCGCAGGCCTTGATCTGGGGCAGCACCACCTTCATCAAAATTACAAATACGGATTTTGTCTCCAACAGCGCGGCCTCCACCATGCTGTCCTCGATCCCCCTCATATACTGCGTCATCAGAAATACCGAAAACGGAGCAAAAAACGCCGGGAGCAGAATTGCAAACGGCGTATCCAAAAGCTTCAGATCACGAAGTCCGATGTAATTCGGCAGGAGAGTCACCTGCAGCGGCATCATCATTAACACAATATATCCCGTAAACAACAAATTTTTTCCACGAAATTTTGTCTGCCGGAATGCGTAGGCTGCCGGGACGGAAACCACGATATTGACAAGCGTAATCACAACCGAATAAAAAACGGAATTCCAGAAATTCCGGTAAAACCAGTGATTTTCTATCAGAAGCCCGCGATAGCCCTTCAGAGAAAACGAGCCTGCTTCCGTCACCTTCCCGGCTCCGGTTTCCAGGCCCCCCACCCCGAAGGAATTCAGCACCGTCAGCGCAATGGGCAAGGCAAACACAAGGGCTGCAGACAGCAAGATAAATCTGTAAATATGTTTTTTCACAGCGCCACCCTTCTCTGAAGTCTTATCCCCACAGCGACAATCGCGAAGATCAACAGCGAGGTAAGTACCGCGCCGGAGGCCAGATACTGATAATTCAGCTTATAAAAATGGTTATTCATATAATATTGCAGCGTATAGCTGTGCTCCGGCGGATAATTCGTCCCGAAATACTGGTAACTCTCCCGGAAAATCCGGAAGCTGTACACAATACCGAGCAGCACAACAAAAAGCAGCGTCGGACAGATCAGAGGCAGCGTGATCCGCAGATGCAGCCTGAAACCATGCGCCCCCTCCAGCCTGGCTGCCTCCAGAGCCTCCCGCGGCAGGGTAGAAAAAGCCGCGCTGAAGAGAATTACCATCAGCCCGATATTTTTGTAGAGGAAAAGCAGATACACCGGAACCACAGATTCGTTCCCCTCAAAAAGCATCCGCCACACCGCGGCGACACTCGCCGTCGGCACAAGCATCGGGAAAAAGAAGGCCGCCCGCAGCAGACGCCAGCCGCCGGTCTGCCGCGTCAGAAGCACTGCAATCGCGAATGCCAGAGCCGTCATTGCCGGCACCGCGATCAGGATCAGCAGCATGGAATTTTTCAGCGCCAGCCGGAAATACTCGTTTTTCAACAGCCTGATATAATTATCCAGCCCGGCAAAACGCTTTGTAAACTGATTTTCAATCAGGGAATAATAGATTACGCGCAGATAGGGCAGAACATAAAATACCGCTGTTCCGAGCAGACTCGGAACAAGCAGCAGCATGCATTTTTTTACGTATCGTTCCATTTTCGCACACCTCCGCTCAGGAATTCGCTGAGCGCATTGATTTCATCCGTATCTCCTCAGTTTCCCCAGATACCGCTGCTGCCCGACGACAGCTCATAGAAATAATAACCTTTTTGGTGATTGCACAAAAAGATCCTGTCCTCCGTCTGGAAAATATAATCTATGCTCCACGGCGCCTCGGCAAGACCTTGCTCCTTATGCCCGTCTTTTTCTGACTCTGCTTTTCCGGTTTCCGTTTCTTTTGACTCCGTTTTTCCGGTTTCTGTTTTTCCTGACTCCATTTTTCCGGTTTCTGTTTTTTCGGCCGGCTCCAGCCGCTCCAGCCGGCGTTCCACCGTAAAGTACAGATCTTCTCCAACAAATAACCCCTTGTCGGTCGCGGCCAAAACGTCATATTCCTCCCCGTCCGGCCCCGTACTCCAGAAAACATCGGTTCTTTCTCCGGTTTCCATATCCATCCAGACAAGTCCGTTTGTCTCATAGCTCTGAAAGATCAGCCGGTTTCCGAGCAGCGTCGCCCGATAGCATTTTTCCGCAACCAGCGAAACCGTGCCGTCCTTTCGGGACAAGCAGTATACCAGCCCGTTCTGCAAAAAGGCGGGATCCTCCCAGGAACTCAGCGTATAAATTATAAGCTCCGGGCCCATCGTCATCCAGACCGGCGTGTACTTTCCGGTGTCCGCAAGCTTTTCCGTCCCTTTATCCGCAAAATTGTAGCGATAAATGCCGTCCGCTCCGCAGTAAAATACGCTTTCTTCCGACACAATAAAATCGCCTACTTTCTGTTCCATCACGGGTTCCAGCCCGCTCGCCGGAAGATACCGGTACAAGGTATTGGCGGCATCCGCACCATACAGCACGCCCCCCGTTTCCTGAAGCCCTCTCAGGCCGGTTTCCGAGACAAGGACGCGTTCGGAGCCGTCCGTCCCGCTTTGATACACCATTCCGTCCGCCCGGTCGATATAGTAAACCAAGCCTTCTTCCGCCTCGCACAGATAGCCGTTTCCGACCAGATTCAAATTGCGCCGCGCCTGCGCCGGATCGTCCGAAAATACGTATGTTCCCGGCTCATATTTCGGATATTGTGTGCGCAGCTGCACCAGCTCCGGCGAACCCGCCGGTGTCGGCTTTTCTTCTCCGGAGCCGTCCTGCCCGCTGTTTCTGCCGGGATCATTCTTATCCTTTGAACTGTCGTTTCCGCTCTGTCCGCCGTCCTTCTGCGGTTCTGCCGGCTTCTCCTCCGGCCGCGGACCGCCGCAGCCCGCCAGCAGGCAGACGCATAATGCGATGCCTGCCAGATATCCTTTTCTTTTCATAACCAAATCTCCCTCACCACAAACACGGTATTGAGCCGCGGTCTAACGTATTGTATTCTGTTCTTATTCCAAAAGATAAGCATTTACAACGCGCTCCAGCTCCTTTACGCCCTCCTCGCGGCCGACCTCACCGTTCCATATCTTTGTAAAAATTGCCTCGTAAATCTCCTGCGGCAGGGATTCCCGCACCACCGCTCTGGAGCATGCCTGATAGAGCGCCTCGGAAAAAGAATCATCCGGATATAAGCTGCGGTCTGCGGACAGATAATTTTCCGGATCGGCAATCTGTGCCTCTGCGATGCTTTCTGCCAGCTTCAGCGCCTGTTCCCGGCGCGCAGACGCCGGATTGACAATAAGTAAATCAACCCAGGCGGCGTATTCTCTGTCCCTGGCATCCATCCCCGGTACCGGGAGAACGGCAAACTGCTCTCTGCCAATAAACTGGTCATACTCTTCCGACGTCTGCCAAGTAATCAAATCAAAGAAAACATCCTGTACACAGGCTTCTCTTACGGCTTCGTCCGCGGCGGCGATGCTTCCGCCCTCTCTTATCGTCCGGTCATAAATTTCCTGATAGCGTTCTCTGCTATCCTGGAAGGTCAGGCCGCTCATCAGAGATTTTCTCCCGACATATTCCTTCGCAGCGTCCAGAAGGGCCGAAAATTCGGGTGTATCAAATGTTATTCTCCCCATGCCCGCGCGGCCGGCAAGATAATCCTGGAGCAGATAAATCTGAATCGACCGGAAATCAGCCGCATACCATCCCGACCAGCCGGCATCATTCAGCAGATCCGCGGCACCGACCAGTCCCGGCATCGTCTCCATCGCCGTATCGGCGGCTTTCTCTTTTTTAAGATTTTCTTCGGAATACACAAGCGCCTGCAGGTTCATCGACAGCGGAAGCGCCCAGACCGCATCCCCGTCAGCAACCAGCTGCCGCACCCCGTCAAAGCATGCAGACAGCGGCTCCGCCAGCGCCGCCTGCAGCGGATAATACGCCTTCACCCGCTTTATATTCCAGGCCGCGGACATCCCGCTGTCCGTGATTACCAGGTCAAAATCCGAATCCCCCGCAAGAAGTTTAATTGCCAGATCCTCATACCGCAGCATTTTCGTCTCCACCGGGTATCCCTGCCAGTCCGGTTCGCTTGACGGGCTGCACAGATAAACCTTCAGCGGCTCCGCCTCACGAAAAAACAGCGAAGGCTTCAGGCGCGTGATTTTTCCGCCCTCCGACGGCTCCGCAGAACTGCTCAGCAGATAGAGATACCCCGCGGCATATCGAACGCCCCCGTTCGCAGTCATAATTCCATTGTTCCAATAACGGTACGCCTTTTCCGGCTGCTCCAGCGTTCCGCTGCTGCATTTGCCCTCCCACTCAAATGCACCCGTACCATGGAACATAGCGCGCTCCTCATCCCACGCCAGATAAAAATTTTCCCGGAAACCCGCCGCCTTCCGCTCGCCCAGAACACCTTCTGTATCAAGCTTTGCAAGGTAAAAACCATTCTCCCGGTCAAATCCCTCCAGTAGAAAGCCGCGGCTTCCCATTGCCGTCACGGTTACAAGGTAATGATAATCCAGCGCTTTCCACTCGCGCGTGCGCAGATTCAGAAGGCCAAGCCTCCCGCCGGTACACCAGAAATTTTCCAGCCGTCCTTCCCCGATGGAACGGTCGCAGTCGTCTTCCTCGCCGCTGCGGTACAGGATTGCCGCCGTATCGCCGGATACTGCGATTTCGTACGCCTGGACCTCTTCGTTTTTCCAGATGATCTCCGTATTTCCGGATACCGGGTCAAGACGCAGATAGGAATCCGTACCGCTGCGGTAGCAGTAAATTTTACCGTCCGAATAGCAGAGAGAACTGAGGGCATATAGCCCGCTGGCTGCCGGCAGCTCGTCGTTTTCTGCTGTTTCTTTGTCCGATACCGGGGAGCTTCCGGCGTCCGGCGCATCTTGTTCCTCCTTTGCAGCAATATCTGCTTCCACCGGATAAACAGCAGTGCATTTTCCGTCGGCAGTATAGGCCCGGATCGCATTTTCACCGTTTTGGCAGACATACAGCGTTCCGTCCTCCCCGACGCAGAACGCCGAGACATCCGCGATCGGCAGAACAGATATTTCACTGTATGGGTCTGTATGTTCTTCATCCGGCTTGCTGTCTCCGCGGCGCTGCCGTGCGAAGAACAGCGCGGCAGCAAGTACGGCAGCCGCCAGTGCAAAGATTATGTATCGAAATTTCTTGTTTGACTGCTGCTTCGTCCCAGATGGTTGCATTCGGCTGGATCCCTCCTGATTTAGCGCTGGCATAAGCCGGTTTCATTCGGACAATACTGATGATCAACTTCACATGGTATCGTCACATTCGTATATATCACTGCATTGCATGCGGAATTTGCACACCGTTCCGTATGCTTTCTTATAAATAATGTTTTCTGGCATCTGACCTCACCATTCACTGTCGTATAAAGTACATGATAATTCTGCGGAAGCTTCTGTGTTACTGCACTTTCGCAGATATACCTGCGGGCAGTTGCGCTGCAGCCAGGAACATGGGGCTCCGAATAAGCATTAACGCTTACTGCGCCGCCGATCATTACGATTCCGGCCGTCAGCAATGCCAGAAATTTCTTTGTCTTTCTCATAATATGATCCTCCTAGTTTTTTATTATAAAATCCCGCCCTTTCTGCTCCAGGAAACTGTCGTAAAGCGGAACGCATACCACATAACGTATACCACATACTACAATACCACATACCGCCTGGGATTTGTCCGCGATTTATCTGCGATTTGCCTGCGTAATCCGTCACCTCAACTGCACACAGCCCGCTTTTCCAAAAGCGATTGATATTGGGGGATATGTTTTCCTGACCGACAGCATTTTCCTTCTTTCCTATATTCTGGACGAAGAATTTTATTTCTGATAAATATTTTCCTTCAATTATTTCTTGTTGCTTTTTCGGCAGCCGTTTTTGTCTGCCATTTTAATTATAACATTATTTTTTTGTTTGTCTATACTTTTTTGTTATATTTTATCTTCTTTTCTAATAATTGTAGGAAACACTTGATATCGGTGTGAACAAAGATGTCTGCAAAAATGAATGCGAAATCCAAGTGCGCATTCCATTTTCTCCGGATGCGGAATATATTAAGTGATAATAAAGAAATATTATTTTCTGCTTATATCATTTTAATTGCTTTTTCGTTTTGCCATGCTTTGCACGGCAGGAAAAACGGCAAACTGCCTGCGCGCCCATAGGGCTGAATGCAGCTCATCAATAATTAAAAATTCTTCCGGGATATTTATGGACAGGCTATTTTCAAGATCAACAATAAAGCTAACAAATCCTAACGAATCTAACTCCAGGTCTTTCAGTGCAACATTCTCATAGTCGCTCAAACATAAATCCATATTCTTTTCAAAAGTACTAATAACTATTTGTTTTACATTATGCTTCATCCTTTTTTCCCATCCTTTCCATCTGTTCTCTTAGCATCTTCTCATAGTGTCCCTTTTTCATCATCAATTCTTCCGGCGAACCAGATTCAACAATTCTTCCATCTTCAAAAAAATATATCATATCAACATTTTTTGTATAAACCATATTATGAGTAACCATAATTACAGCTCTTCCTTCGGCAATATGATTTATTTTATCAATCATTTCATTCTCTGCAATTGGATCGAGGTTGGCTGATGGCTCATCAAAAATTAAAACCGGATTTTTCCCTGTAAATGTCCTTGCGATTGCAAGTTTTTGCTGTTCCCCACCTGAAAAGCTCACTCCACCTTCTATAAACTCTCCGGTCAAAACTGTATGAATACCATCGGGCAATTGATTTACTTTATCCTCTAGTCCAGCAAAACGAAGCGCAGCTTCCAACCTTGTGATATCCTTCGTTTCTGCATCCATTGAGATATTTTCCTCAATGGAAAGAGGAAATATCTTATAATCTTGCAGTAAGGTACTGAAAAGATCTCTGCTTGTTTCAATTGATATATCAGGATAAAAATATTTTATTTCACCTTTTGATGGCATATATAATCCCAAAAGCAATTTTATAAATGTACTTTTTCCTGAGCCATTTTCACCCACAATTGCGACCCTTTTATCCAAGGGCAATTCTATACATATATCTTTTAATATTTCTTTTTGTCCGTCATAAGAAAAGCTTAAGTGCTCACACCTTATAAATGCTGGATTTGTAGAGGGATCTAAATTTTGTTCTGAATGTTTTACTTCATGAAAACCTCCTTCCTTACAATCAAGCACCTCTAAAATGTCACTAACATAATTTGCATTATTGCATATTCTTGGAATAAACATAAACATTCCCTCTATATAGGCAGCTAACATTGTAAAGTTGGATAAAACAACGTTAAATTCACCAACTGTAATTTTTTGATTAATTAATAAATTAACTACAACAACAATATTAAAAATATGAATAATTAAATCTATTGTTTCTTTTACTAGTCTAACTCCCCCCTTCTTCAAAGAGCTGCTACGATTTTTTTTCCAATATAATTCTTTCAGCATGCTGTACTTTTCGATAAAATAATCACCAATTCGATACAATTTAAATTCACGTACATATTGCTTTTTATAAAATAAATCTCGAATGTATGTATCACAACGATCAAATGCTAAATTTTGTTTATGAATATTATAAGATATTTTATTCTCTTCACTTACTAAAACGCAATTTTTTACAGAAGCAAATATTGTTCCAATGATTAAAATAATATGCATTTTTCCAAAAAGATAGATTGCCGAACAAAAACTAATTATAGCGGATAAAAGACTACATACACTTTCTGTAAAAGAAAAAATATTCGTTCCCTCATTATATATCGCATAATGCAGTTTGTTCAAATATTCTTGGGAATTGTAATAATCACGTTTAATTTTTGCACTTTTATTATAAATTAAATTTTTGTAATATAAACATACTTTTGCCTTCTCTTGCTCGTTAAATTTACATGTCACCCAATAGGTAAAAATTCTGGCTGTACTATAAAAAGCAATATAAAGAAAAAAATATATGGCCACTTTCTGAATCTGTGGCGTTCTGTAAATAATAAAATCAATTAATTTTTGAAAAAATAAAATCTGTAGTAAAATACTAAGAGAATTTATTATTGGTTCCATAATATTCATTAGCATATATCCAGGAGAAGCTTTTATTAAAAGTTTCGTTATCCTAATATTTAACATTAATGCATTTTTAAATTTCATTTTTATCTCCATTCCCTAATTCATGCGATTGCATCTTAAACAATGCCGCATAATTTCCATTAAAACTCATAAGTTCATTATGATTTCCTCTTTCTACTACTGTACCATGCTCAATATAAAAAATTATATCAGCGCAACTTGTATAATATAATTTATGTGTAGTAAATATGATGGTTTTTCCCAATTGCTTTAAGCCAAGAATCGCGTCATAAAATGACTTTGTGGCATAAACATCCAGATTGCTTGTTGGTTCGTCAAATATCAAGACGGGAGCGTTACTTGCATATGCCCTGGCAATTGCGATTTTCTGTATTTCGCCCCCCGAAAAACCAGCATCCCCTCCGTTAAAAACGGAAGCATAAATACCATTATCAAATTTTTGAACTTTGTCATATAAACCTACATATTTTAGCGCCTTTTCCACAGTAGCAACATCTTCCGCTGATGCTATTTTTTTCATCAGGATGTTTTCTGCAATGGATATTTCATATATTTGAAAATCCTGAAAAACAGCTCCAAAAAGTTGTCTGACACTGCTGATTTTATACTGTTCATACGGAATACCATTCAGCATGACCCTGCCCTGATTCGGTAAAATCAACCCCGTCAAGATGTCCACTATGGTTGATTTTCCAACACCATTCAGACCTGCAAATGCGATTATCTCATTTTTATTTATAGTTATATTTATTTCATGCAAAACAAAAGAATCCTGTGAATTATATTTAAAATAAACATTCTTCAATTCTACATTTTCAAATCCTTTACAAATGACCCCATCTTCCGAGAAGTTACTAGGAGCCTGTAATATCTCTTTAATATCATTTATATATAATCCGGATTGATATATATCCGGTATTATTTTGAAAAAATTTATTAATTGTTCTGACATTACTGAAACAATATTCAACATTACCAAGAAATTTCCAATTGACATTTTTCCATTTATTATCTGAATTGAAATATTAATTTCTGCCATCCAAACAAGTAACCCGCTGACTGATACCATGAAAGCAGTTTCTCCCATATATCCTGTTAAATATTTTTTATACTTATTTATATATTTTTTTGTTTCTACATCAAATTTAAGTAATAATCTATCTTTGATTGATTCCGTGGTATATAACTCTTCTGCATACTCCCTCTGATAAAAAATCCTGTTTAGATAATCCTTGAATCTATCATATGGTTCTTCCCTTTTATTAAAATTATATTGTTTTTTATTTCTATGAAAATAATATAAAAGATAATTTACAGCACTTACTCCTGATAATATAATAATAACTGGATCTTTATAAACTATAAATGTAATACCAAATGTTATTAGGTTAATTAAAAAAGCAAGTAATTGTGTATATAGTATAAAATATCTAGTATTTCCTTCATTTATAGCTCTATTTAATTTATTATAAAAATCAAAATTATCATAATTTATTAAATCTAATGTTAAAATTTTATTATATATCTTAGTACTTGTATAAGTTTTTAATTTTGTTTCAAATTTAAAAATAAACTGATTTACTATTATATTTAAGACAATTTTAAATACTAAATTTAGTAATAAATACCCAGTTAACCATAATAGTAGCAATTTATATACAAAATTTTCAGATATGGCATATTCAACGATATATTTAATTAAACTTAAATTAATGACAGTTCTTATGGCAGAGAATATAGACAAAAACATTAATATAAAAAAAATTTTTTTTGATACTTTACCAATTTCTTTTATTGCATAAACTATATTTTCTAGAATTTTCATTCTAATAATCTCCAATATCAAAATAGGCTTAAATGTATTTTTATAAAATTTTATGTTTATTGAACTTAAATCCGCAGAAATAATTTTTAGTTTTCAAAACAGATTTAGTTTATTTTCGTTGCATAAAAACGAGTGTTATAATACTCCATTAAATTAATCTTCACCGCCAATAAAGAAAGCAATAACTCAAGAAATGGCGAAGTACCGTTTCCATTTGAAGTTCCCGCACTACCCGGCATACTAGGAACCGGTGTTGGGCCTGGCGTCGGATTAACGGAGGACGTACCAGATACAGGTTGAACTTCTCCACTATAAAACTCCACATTGTCCTCACAATATTTCTTTGGTTTTATTAATTTTTATTTAATATTTTTACGTTTATAGCCTGCTCAATTTCAGCTTATTTTCTTAAATATTTAGATTGCTTTGCTAAATTTATTATCTGTACGAAATCTAACAAACAATTTTTACTCATCTCTTACGGACCAACTTATAAATTTCATATTACAATTATATAACATACTTAAAAAAATTCTATATTATCTGCGGAATATTCCACAAACGGCATAGACTTTTTTTCTTATTTAATTTACAATGCTCCTGTAACAATTCACCTGATCAAACCCACGAAAATCCAACCATAAGAAAGAGGTGTACTTCCCATGAAAAACCTTAAGAAAATTGCGCTGGCTCTGCTCATATTGATCTATCTGGATATCACGATTTCCGTCGTTGCCCCAGAACCTCCTGCTGCATTGACTGCAGTAACCGATCCAGCCGATCCAGGCTGTGACAGAGAACTTTTCGGAAATGATAATGATCATTCTCTTCACTAAAAACAATTTATATTCTATCCATCCGCAGATTCAAAGCAATTCCTTTATAATCTGCGCCGGTTTTGACTGACCTATTAAAAGACAGAGCCAATAAGCATTCCAAAAACATTCTTGTTTTAATGCATACTTTTCCGGGGAATCAATTTTTTGATATATACAGCCAAGATTTGCAAGAATTTTCCCTATCAAATCCGCCTTGCCGCATTGTATATCCAGACTGATTCCCCGGCAATCCATCTCTTCCGCCAATTCCAGTTCTCCCAAATCCTCCAGCATTCCGCCGTAATTTTTATACAATATCAACATGGAATTTGTATGATACTCCTCGCGCGCGCTGCTTTCCTGAAAAACCTGAAGCAGGCGTTCATACAGCTTTAATCCTTCTAGCTTCCTTCCCTGTCTCCTCATCAACCCAATAGTCATATCAAGTATTACAAATTCTTCCCTTGACGGAATTCTCAAATAGTCGGCCTGATAATCGGGCATTGTATAATGCAATATTCTTTCCAGTTGATAAAGCCCTTTGTCCGGCTGTATTTTTCGACGATACATCTTACCTTCGATATGGCACGCTTCTATGTATTGCTGGTTAACCGGTATGCTCATATCAAGAGCACCCTCCAGTTCGTCAATCAATTCCGCTTCCTTTTCCCAATCCATCCGCGCACATGCCTGATTCCGCCAGTGCGCCATTTCATACAGGTCGTAATCCTCCGCCTGCACCCTGCTGATATAATAGCTCTTTTTTACCCCCAGTTCCTTTGCAATTTCCTGGAAATGCGCATGGGTAGGCTTCTGTCTTCCGCTCTCAATCCGCGAAAGATTCGGCTGACTGCAGCTTTTAAGTTTTCCCTGCGTAAGGCCCCGGTTTCTGCGGATATCGCGGATCATCTCGTAATCAAGAGAGATCTCATCCTGATGGTAGAAAAAATGCAGCCTGGACAGATCATCCAGTTCCAGCACCCAGTCAGCATACCGCCTCAGCACAGCTTCCAGACTCTGAAGCTCATTCTGCAGAACGCGCCGCTCCTCCAGAGCCTCCCTGCCGGTATACCTGCCCAGCCTTTCCCGGCTTTCCAGCTGCAACCGCAGCAGTTCGGCCAGCAACGGCAGAACGCCGTTTTTACTCAGGCATTCCACGGCTCTGCTGCTGCATTCCTCCACCTTCTCCCAACGTTCCTCTCTGCGCCAATGCAGCGCCAGCAGCCACATACATTGCGGGTAAAGCTTAACCTTCTCCTCCTCGTAATATCTTTGTTCCAGATAATTTCTCACTTCATCCAGCAGACAAACGGCAAATTCCGCATCCTCATCCATCGTGAAATACCCCAGCAGAATAAGCAGATGAAGCTCCTGGCTGCACAGGCAATATTGCATGAGCTTCAGGCGGCGCCATTTGGGCAGCGTAATATTCAGCGCTTTTCCAAGCGCTCTGCAGCAGCGCTTAGCATCACCACTTCTGCGGTATTCATTGATTGCTTCATATTTACAGAGAAATTGACGGTGCAGCGGCTGCTCCGCTTCCTTGCTTCTTCGGTATTCCTTCAGCAGGCTTCTTATTCTACTGTAATCATGCCCATCTTCACATTCTGCCTCCGCCGTCTTTTTCTGCTGCGAAAAGGTAGAATTCTGGCCATTCTCCGGCAATTTTGTCCGCTCTTCACATATACACACCTTGTTTCTATCTCCAGAAATATTGCCCGCTGTGTTCCGGTTTCTGCAAGTGTCATATACCTTCTCTCCAGTTTGGGAGGTGACACATGTTTTTCCTCCGTCCTTGAACAAATCACATGCTTTGTTTCCGCTCACCAAGTCATTTCCTGATTTATCTTTGTTCCCGCATAAATCATATATATTCTTTTGTGTTCCGGCAATATTATGCATTTCATCTATATTTCCACTTATCTCACATTCTTTATTCTCCAGCCGGGAAATATCACCCGCTTCCTCTCCAGCTCCGCATGTACTACCCGTTTTCTTACCATACTGTGCCGGCGGCTCCAGCGCTGCTCTCCAGCTTTCCCTTCTCATCCCTCCGCCGAAATGCCGCCGCAGATCCTCCCTCATATCAAACAGCAGGTACTCTTCCCTCGACATGATTACTTCCAGTGTATCCGTACACCTTCCCAGCCGCTGCATTAAAGCATCCGCCAGAAACTTTTCCGGAACCTTTTTCCCGTGTTCTATTTTCGACAGCACTGCCTGCGTGCAGATTCCCCGATATAGCTGCTCCTGCGAAATTCGTTTTCTGGTTCGTTCCCGATAAATTATCTTTCCCAGATTCGTAGCCAATTCGTTCTTCATCCAAGCGTACACCTGCCCCTATACCATTTTGTTCTTTCAATATTATACGGATTATAAACTGCCGCAAAACAATTTCAATACACAAGAAGCCGCAAACAAACATTACTGTTATATATGTTTTATGTATTATTTGTATTTTTCAATATTATCATGCTATATTTTAACATAAATATACAGTTTTTGCTACAATCTACATGCACTTTGGAAGCTATGGTTTCATGCGTAATTCCTTAGATAAATTATATTAAATACGACAAATATCGTCAAGTAATCTTAAGAACACTTTGGTTCTGATTGCCCGTATTGCAATGAAGAAATACGGGTTAGCAAGTCTTTGCATGGCTCTTGACAGTCTGTCTTACTCTTCATTTTTCCGCCCTCCCCATTTGAAGTCTTTTACTTTTAATCATACTCAAGCAGGCCATCAAACAAATCCTTGCAATTTATTTCTGTACCGTCACTTCGTATGCAGGTCATAGCATTATAAGAAAAGCCTTCCTTCTCACCCTTCACCATCAGCCATCCTCTCTCGTTCGTATCAACATTTTCCATTAAAATCCAATCCCCCAGGTCGCCGCCCAGCGTAACCATTCGGCTTCCTGCCGGTATGGTAAATTTCTCTGTTGTATTTTTTTGAGTAAAAAGTTCAAAATCCTCCCGAGCCGTTATTATATTACGTTCCGGTTCTCCGTCTTCGTCTGGCCAATATTCAACAAATTCAAAATATTCTCCCGGAATCAATTGCAGGATACCATCCATCAGACGGTAATGCATCAGCACCTTATCATTTTGCAGCGGATAAACTCTTTTGAGTGCGCTGTAAATCCATCTGCCGTCTTTCTCCTCTGCATGATAATCGGCATAAGGAAATTCTCCGGCTGCACAGAGTTTTCCATCCAGATAGCTGTAGATCTTCCATGTTCTGCTGCGTCCATCTTCATAATCCAGCACCATAAGCTGCCTTGTCTCCCCATCCAGACTGGCTGTAAACATATAGTTTTTAAAAAAATTGTGTGATCTTGGCAGTATATTTTCCTCTCCGTCAATCATAACAATAAAATTGCCTGCCCCGGCATATTTTTCATTTAACCGGTATGACACCCTTTCATTTGTACCGTCACCATCCAAATCAATCAAAACCTCCGGCTCAAGAGGACGTGCCTGCCACTCATACAGATATGGTCCGCTCACTGTCATTTCAACAGGCTTTCGCTCGCCGTAATAGCCTTTCTCTGCATCCGGGAAAAAAATATTATTGCAGAATTTCCCAAGCTCAATAACCTCATCTGCAACCACTGCACGGACGCGCCGATAGCCTACGCCGCTTTCTGTAAAGTGAGCCGCCTCCTCGCAGATCAGAGAATAACTTTCCTGTTCCGGCAGTTTTAGTTCAGGATACCAGAAAACTCCTTCGCCCCAAGTTTCTCCCCCTTCGTCAAACCAGTCAGAAACTGTCAGTGTGAACATTCTTCTGCCCTTTTCGTCCGCCTGAAAACCCGCCGCAAGTTTTACCCCGCTGCCCGGAATCACCTCCTGTTCCTGCACTTCCTTTCCATCTTTCAAATTCTGAATATCGAGTACATATTCGCACCCATACACTTCACGTACTCCCGTCACAGATATCGTATCGGATGTGTTTTCTGCCGGCAAAACAATGGATAAAACCTCATCGCACCAAAGGCCGGCATATCGTCCCGGCTTCATCATCACAATAGGCTCACAATTGTCCAGGCAATAATCTTTCACATCAAAACGGTAATAATGATTCCCTGCACGAACTACCACCTGCGGTTCAGCGTCACCTGCCAGCTGGCCGCAAAATTCCGGCTTATATCTTTTTTCACTGATATAAACGGTAATATCCTTTCTCGGAGAAATAACCTGATACGAAACTCCTTTTTCTAATATCGAGGTTGGTTCCGGGGAAGGTGTCAAAACCATTTCCGTAGTGGGAACAGGTGTCGGCGCTGTTATCATTGTTGGAAGCGGCTCCGGAAAATTGGTCGGTGTAAGTACTGGCGCAAGGGTTGGAGTCTGATCAGAAACCTCCGGCCCCGATGCTGTTCTGTTTTCATCCTCAGACAATTTTATATCCGGTATCATCGTCAGCGCTGAGCCGCCCTTATCCCCCTCATCCGTATGTATATTATTTCCGCAGGCAACGAATCCTGCCAGCAAATAAAACAGACATACCGCAAAGAACAGGTTATTTTTTCATCTCCGGACTACTCCTCTCATATAAAATAACAATTAGTCAGCTCGCCGAAATTTAAAGTAAATCTTTCGTGTATTATATTTATATTTTAAAAATCTTTTATGCTATTTAGAAGATAGAAGATATTATATAAAAAATATTCATTAACCATCATTATGTTATATCCTTTCAAGCATCCACTCGCCGCGATAAAACACTCTGTCAGGGACGAAATCAAAATCTATCCTCTGCTTCTTCCTCCGTCCCCTGAACCACAACCCTGCAGCGATACTCCTTCCCATAAATCGTCGCAACAATTTCCGTCCGGCCTTCTTTTACCGCAGTCAGTCCCCCGTCGCGGTCTACCTGTACAACGGCATCATTCTCAGATGTCCACTCCGCCTTCGCTCCGCTGTTGAACGCCAGCCGATGCTGCTCTCCCGGTGCAAGGGTAAGCTCCTCGCTCTCAAGCGCAAGCTGGAACAAACTCCAGCCATACTTCACCGAAGCGGCAAACCATTCCACATCAAAAGTCTCTGAAGAATATATTTCATCATACTCGCGGTAAGGCTTCTTTAAAAAGCCATATACTTTTTTGTTTGGTGCAACTGTTATCTTTTTCGCACCGCGGTCATAGGGGCCGTAATCGAAATCATATTCAAGCAGGTTTGATGGTACTGCGCAGCGTTCCGGAATGGTAATTGATTTCAGGCTGTTTGCATCCATAAAATCCAGCAGCGGCATGTTCTGCAGCTGATTGGAAAGCCGCAGGTCACGCAGCTTGCAGCAGCCGGTTAATATATTCTTTCCCGCACTGACAACCGAATCTGTCATCCAGAACTCCTCCAGAGCAGCACAGGACGCAAATGCATAATTTTGAATTTCTTTGACTGAGTCGGAGCAGGAAACAGAAATCAGCTCTTTCGCCCCCTCAAACGCGTATGATGCAATGATCTCAACCCCTTCCGGAATCTCCACAGCTCCGCTGCATCGGTAGCCAGCAAACAGTACATTTCCTATCATCAGCAGGTCTGAGCCGCACAGAACATCATAATTGCCAAACAGCGGTGTATTATAAAATACATTATTTCCCAGCTGCTGCAGCTTCTCAAGTCCCTTTGCCTCTCTGATTCCCGATCCGAAAAATGCATCTTTCCCAAGAATCTGCGTTTCTTCCAGATTGACTTTGGTAAGCTGCTGACAATACTGGAATGCTTCCGAAGCAATTTCCTGAACATGCTGCAGGTTAATCTCTTTCAGATTGCGGCAGCCGGCAAATGCCTGATTTGCTATTAATTCAACCTCCTCCGGCAGGAAAACACTGACCAGGGCAGGGTTTCCCTGAAAAGCGCTGCTCCCGATCCTTTTTACACCGGCCGGGACAGTCACATTTGTTTCTGTGCCATTGTACCGGAGAAGGATATCACCTTCAATTTCAAAATCTATTTGTCCAGGCTGTTCTGTTGCGTCTGGCTCCGCGGCTCCCGTCGGCTGCGGCTGCACCGTCCCGCCCGGCCCTGCAGGCCCTTCCGTCCCGGTAGGCTGCGGCTGCCCTAACTCACCCGGCCCTGCAGGCCCTTCCGTCCCGGTAGGCTGCTCCTGCCCGGTTCCGCTTGGGGCTGCAGGTTCTTCTGCCCCCGTCGGCTGCTCCTGCCCTAACTCACCCGGCCCTGCAGGCCCTTCCGTCCCGGTAGGCTGCTCCTGCCCGGTTCCGCTTGGGGCTGCAGGTTCTTCTGCCCCCGTCGGCTGCGGCTGCACCGTCAGATTCGGCCCATCCGGCAGCACTTCCTTTTTACAGCCGGAACCGAAGCAGGCTGCAGCTGCAATAAAAACTGTTAATCCTGCAGTCCGGTACTTTCTCCGGACACACTTCTTTTTCCCCTTCCCGTTCCTCCCCAAAGCTTTTTTTCTCATTTCATTATCCCCCTGCATAACATCTTGCAATTTCCTTTTCCCAATTCCTTCTCTTTCACTCTGCCCCGCCATGAATCAATACTTCTCTTCGTTCAAGCCGCCTCCCGCGATCGAATCCCCTCCATTCGCCCCTCCCTGCTTTATATCATACTCTATTTATAAAAAAATGTCCATAACACCTGGAGAAATCCCCGGGCATTATGGACATTCTGCCTGCTTTTATTCCATGCTGCAATTTATTCGGTTTCCTGTTCTGCTTACATCGGCTTCCGTGCGTAAGTTTCAGAAAAACTTGTCATGCACCGCATTGACCGCCTTCTCCGTATACTGCACGTCGATCAGCACCGTAACGCGGATCTCGGAGGTCGAAATCATCTTGATATTAATTCCGGCGTCGTACAGCGCCTCAAACATTTTCGCTGCCACGCCCGGATTGGACATCATACCCGCGCCGACGATCGAAACCTTCGACACATTCTCCTCAACGTCCACCTTGTCGCACTTCAGCGAGGTACTGCGATGGCGCTCAATCGTGGCAACCGCCTCAGAAAGATCATCCTTTGCAACCGTAAAGCTGATATCCTTTGTGCCGTCGCGGCCCACCGACTGCAGAATAATATCCACGTTGATATTGTGTCTCGCGAGGTGGTCGAACAGCTTGAATGCCACGCCCGGCTGATCCTCCAATCCAATCACGGCGATGCGGGCCGTATTTTTGTCGCTTGCAACTCCACTGATTAACATTCCTTCCATGTTGACTGCCTCCTTCACTATGGTTCCTTCCGAAAAATTCAAGCTTGAACGCACGACAAGCTGTACGCCGTATCTCTTTGCCATCTCCACCGAACGGTTGTGCAGAACACCCGCGCCGAGAGATGCCAGATCGAGCATTTCGTCGTAGGTAATTTCCTGCAGCTTTCTCGCACCCGGCACAAAGCGCGGGTCGGCCGTATAAACCCCGTCCACATCGGTATAAATCTCGCATGCATCCGCATGGAGGGCCGCTGCCAGCGCAACCGCTGTCGTGTCGGAGCCGCCCCGGCCAAGCGTCGTGTAATTATCCATTTTGTCCACGCCCTGAAAGCCCGTAATCAGAACGATCCTGCGGCTCTCCAGTTCGTTTTTGATCCGCTCCGTCTCAATACCGGTCAGACGGGCATTTCCGTAGGTCGGTGTCGTGAACATTTTTACCTGGAACGCATTCAGCGAAACGGCAGGAACTCCCAGCGTATCCATCGCCATCGCCATCAGAGCAACGGACTGCTGTTCTCCGATTGTGTAGAGCATATCCATCTCGCGCTTCGGCGGGTTCGGATTAATATCCTTTGCCTGATTAACAAGCACATCCGTAAATTTCCCCATCGCCGAAAGCACTACGACAACGTCATGTCCCTTCTTATAATCCTCGATGCAGCGCTTCGCGACATGAAAGATTCTCTCCTTGTCAGCGACCGAAGTACCGCCGAATTTCTTTACAATTAACATAACTGCCTCCTGAATTCCATAAATATGCTGATACTGCAATGCTGCCTGCAGATATTTCAGTTGTGTAATATTAAATATAATTTGATATTATAATACCGTTATTTTAAATTACAGCATTATAATATCTATAATAAATTCTGCGAAATAAATTCTGATATCATAAAATGGTTCGTATAAATCCTTCCGCAGACATCGGAATGCCGTGCCTTTGTTTTGCTCCGCAATCAAAATCAAATCACTCTGCGATTATCCTGCTGCCGTTCCGCGATCATTCGCTTTTGCTTCCATACTGCAATTTATTCCGCATCTGCGCCCGTTGTGCCACAGGATTTACAATTTCGGGAGCCGCCCGTTTCGGGAACAGGAACCGCAGCACGCCCCCCGGCGCTCACGCAAACAGCCGCTCAATCAGCCGATAACCGTCCTTTTCCATATTTCCGGAAGCCTCTGCCTCCGCCTCGCTGTAGCGGCCGATCATCCGTCTCTGCCTCGTGCTGTCGTAGAGCAGGTACGGCACCGGATCAGAAGTATGTGTGCGAAGGCGGATCGGCGTCGGGTGATCCGGCATAATCAGCAGCCGGTAAGGCTCCCCGGAAGCATCCATCTCCCGTTTCACCACGGCCACCACCCTGGAATCCAGCGATTCGATTGCCTTAAGCTTGTCCGGAATGCTTCCCTGGTGCCCCATCTCATCCGGTGCCTCCACATGAATGTATGCGAAATCATAGCCGTCATCCACCAGCGCATGCACAGCCGCCATCGCCTTTCCCTCGTAATTTGTATGCAGCGTTCCGTCAGCCCCCGGCACATTTATGTTCGTCATTCCTGCCCCGACCGCAATGCCCTTGAGCAGATCGACAGCGGAAATCATCACGCCGCGCAGCCCGGTCTTTTCCTCAAAAGAATCAAGCCCCGGCTTCGTTCCCGCGCCCCAGAACCAGATGGAATTGGCCTTGTGCAGGCCCCGCCGGGCGCGCTCCACATTGATCGGATGATTGTTCAGGATGTCGTAGCTCTTTTCCATCATCTCTCTCAGCACGGCTTCCTGCGGCAGATACTCGCCGATCACTCTTCCGAGAATATCGTGAGGCGGCGTCAGCTCCGCAGCAGTGCCTTTGTCCCAGATCAGCAGATGGCGGTAGCTCGTCCCGACATAATAACGGAATATCCCGTTTTCCAGCTGCTCCCTCACAGCATCCAGCAGCACGGCAGCGTCCTCCGTTGAAATCTCGCCTGCACTGTGGTCGAGAATCGTTCTGTCTTTGTAGAGAATTCCCTCCTCCTCAGAAAGCGTTACGATATTGCAGCGCACGGCGATATCCGTGTCCTTCAGCGGGACGCCGATGCTCAGAGCCTCCAGCGGAGAGCGCCCCGTATAATATTTCCGCGGGTTATAGCCGAGCACCGCCAGGTTGGCGGTATCGCTCCCCGGCTTCATTCCCTCCGGTATCGTGCAGGCAAGACCAATCTCGCCCTTGCCCGCCAGCTCGTCCATCACCGGCGTTGACGCGTATTCCAGCGGGGTTTTCCCGCCCAGGCTATCAATCGGCTCGTCCGCCATCCCGTCGCCCAGAATCACAATGTATTTCATATTCTCCCCATTTCTGCGCTTTGATCAGCGCATTTCCTGTTTCCCGGCGCCCTGTTCGATCGCGGAGAAGCCTCCGCAGGATTTGAGCCGTTATATATGCTTGCAGCTCCGCATCGATTCCGCCGCCGTCCTTGCAGCTTTGCACCGGTTCTGCCCGTCCTTGCAGCTTTGCACCGGTTCCTCCCGCATCCTTGCAGCTTTGACCGGTTCTGCCCGGCCTTACAGCTCCGCCCGGATTCTGCTGAGCACCTTAAGCTGCCCTGCCGCCTGATCAAACTCGCTTTCCGGCATGGCGGACGTCAGGAACGCGTACTCTCCCTCAATCCCCGGTGCGGTAAATTCTCGTTCGACCTTAAACAGCTCCTGCGCCTTCGCCTTCTGACTCTGCGGAACGCGCACAAAGAATTTGCTCATCAGCGTCCCCATATCCGCCAGCTCCAGCTTGCGGCTGTTCCAGATCGTCATGACATGCTTGCCCTGGTGCTTCACCGCATCCACGACATCCGACACCACCGCGCTCGCCGTCGGCAGCTTGCCAGCGCCTTTGCCGTAAAACATTACATCGCCGAGGAAATTTCCCCGCACAAGAATGGCGTTGAACACATCATTGACCGAATAGAGCGGATGGGAACGGTTGATCATGCGCGGGGCCACCATCGCATATACCCTTCCGTCCACCGCACAGCTCGTCGCAAACAGCTTGATATCGGCTCCGCCCGCCAGCGCGTAAGCGATATCGTTTTTGGATATATTCCGTATGCCTTCGATATAAATATCCTCGAAATCAACCTGCATTCCGTAGGCCAGCGAGGTCAGGATCGCAATTTTGCGCCCGGCGTCATAACCATCCACATCAGCCGCAGGATTGCGCTCCGCATAGCCCTTCGCCTGGGCATCCGCAAGCACGACATCAAAATCCAGCCCTTCGTCGCGCATCTTTGTCAGAATATAATTCGTCGTTCCGTTCAGAATACCGGTGACCTCCTGGATCTCGTCCACCGTCAGACTCTGGTTCAGCGGGCGAATAATTGGTATGCCGCCTGCGACACTTGCCTCAAAAAGGAAGTTTTCCTTTTTCTGCTTCGCAATTTCCAGAAGCTCCGCGCCGTGCTTCGCGACAAGCTCCTTGTTGGAAGTGCAGACGCTCTTGCCCTTCAGCAGTGCCTCCTTCACAAAGCTGTACGCCGGCTCGACGCCGCCCATCACCTCGATGATTACACCGACCTCCGGATCATTCACAATCCGGCTGAAATCATGCACAAGCACCTTCTCGACCGGATCTCCCGGAAACTCCCGCAGATCCAGCACATACTTGATTTCGATTTCCTCCCCCGCGCGGCGCGCAATCCCCTCCGGATTGCTGTTGATAACCTCAAAAACTCCCGAACCGACCGTTCCGTATCCCAAAATCGCTACCTTCATAAATCAGCCTCCATCTTTTTTCTTAAATTATGAACAAAGCCACCCTGCTTCTATTCCGTTTTTTTCTTTCCGCTATTCCCTGCCCAGAATCTTAATATAATGGACGCCCTCGATGCTTTCCAGAACCCCGAGCAGCTCCGACACCTCCATCGTCTGCGGCAGAATCTCCGCGCCCAGCGTGAGTGACGCGATGCCGCCGATCGGAATCGACTGATGGATTGTCAGAATATTCGCGTTCGCCTGCGCGATCTGGTTCAGCACATTGGATAAAAGCCCCGGCACATCGTCCAGCTGCATCATCAGGTTGATGGTCTTGCCCCGGTTGCTTTCATGAAAGGGAAATATGTCATCCTTATATTTATAAAAGGAGCTGCGGCTGATCTCCACCGCGTCCGTCGCCTCCTGTATCGTCAGCACGCGCTCCGAATCGAGCAGGCGCTTTGCCTCCACCACCTTCAGCAGAACCTCAGGCAGCGCTTTTTTCTTTACAATATAATACTTATCCTCCTCCATGCTCTTCTCCCGTCCTCCCCTGCCGGACACTGACCTTTCCTTCCGAATCTGCAGTTTTTCCATCCCGGTCTGCAGTTTTTCCATGCCTCTTCCGGTGCTGGCGCACGGAACAGCAAAATGTACACCTCATACAAACAAGTGTCCGTTTCGGAAAGATATCATATCATATTTTTTCGACAAATGCAATACCCTTTTTTGGCTGCGGCAGCCCTGTAATCCGCTCCGTACCAAAACTGCGCGCTCCTTATGCCGAAGGAGAACGTTCCGTGCAGTCTCAATTTACAATACCTGGCGGCTTATCCGCGGCAGAATGGCACGGGCAGGAAAGGCGGTGATCGGGCTGGTATTGGATTCGCTTCTTGACGATATCGGGATTGATACAAGCAGGCTGATTTTTCCAAAAGCAGAACAAATCCCATCTTATGTGCAGATGCTCATGCTTTTGCTGTGAGTACTGTCGGGTGGCTCTTTATCGTGTGTTGATATCTTTGTTCATAAATCTGCTCCATTACATAAAAATCCCCCTTAATATAGATTTGGGTTATTTACCTTGTCTACTTAAGGGGTATCATATCTGTTTTTTATACACTCTGACGCTGTGTTACTTATTCAGCTGTGATTGTGGTAATGATTGTTCAGCCATACTGGAAGTTATAATATCCCGATTCCTTTACACTTGATACAATGCAAATTTGGCAAATATGTCTTTACTTCATCGCTGATTCTGATTTCCTGCGGCTGTATCTCTTTACGATGATCTCCATCTTGTGTTCCTCCTGTTCAGATATGTGGGGAAGCGAAATCCGATCAGGAGGGCAGGCTACGGCACTTGGGCCAGAGGTTCCAACAACCGGCATGTCTGTTTTGCAACAACAATTCATTTTGGCGGAAGCGATCGAAACTTGGATCACGGAATTGGCTTCCCTCATAGAAATCTGTTCAATTTCACCAAATACTGTTATCCCTCTTCCTTTTTCTTTATGGCCTGATATAAAAATTCAGCCTCTTCGAGTTCAGATCTTTTGTAATATATATTTATTTCATCTGCATTATATTCTAAAATATAATAGGTGAAGATTACGGTGTCATCCGATAATACTTGCTCCGGATACTTTATATATATCCTATTATTTTCTATGGTTTCTATATTAGACAAATCAGCTAAAAAGCGGTAGGAAACTTCCGATTCATAATCGGAAATATCGTATCCATAGAATGTTTTTTCTATAATCAATTTACCGGTTCCGGAATCTGTTGAATAATGGTATTCACCTGTCAAATTTTCCAGCTTATCTGTCCCATCAGATATGCTTGTATTCACTTCGGCAGCAAAAATTTTACTGCATAATTCTGTATATTCCTCAAATGAAATTTCAGCTCCATTCAATGTATATTTAAATCCAGCCTCCACATTATCCGGATCAGCAAGCTCCTCGCCGAAATTCATTTCTGCAGCTAAGTTATCTGCTCCTTCAAATTTTTCCATATGGTAAAATTCAAATCCTGCACTCGACCTGCAGCTGTACATAGTCCATACAGCACCATTGTAATAGGTATAAGAAAGAACGAGCACATTGTCAACTCCTTCTGCAAATTTATATACCTTATTATTACGCACATCAAGGTATATTCCGCCATAAGGACCGCTGATAACCAGCTCGTTTTCCCCATCATTGTCAAGATCGACTTTTTCTCCAGCAGAATATAAGTACATATTTAAATCATCAATATAAAATGAAGCTGTCAAATCCGTCTGGTCAATTGCATTTATTTTGCCATTGATAAATAAATCCAACAGTTCTTCTGCTGTCGCTTCCGATCGCTGGGTCTCCGGTAAAAGATTGTCCGGTGCGCCGTCAGGGAAAGAATAGACCTCCCCGCTCAGAACTCCGGCGGCATCTGTGATAACTGCCACCTCCGCCTTGCCGCCAATGACGGAGATTTCTGCCAGCACATAGGGGTCTTCGCTTGTAAAGCGGAGCATGTCCTCCTCCCAGACTGCCGTGCCCTCCAATTCGGCAGTACGGTAGACGCTGATTTCTGCCTTATAGGTTCCGTCGGCCTGCAGCGCAAGTGTCAGCTGGCTGTAGACATCGGCTGTCCCCTGCTTATCGGTATAGATGCCGGAGACGTCCGCTTTCTCTGCCTGCTTCGGGTTCTCTGCCTGCCCCACATTCTCTGCCTGTTTTGTGGGTTCCGTCTGTTCCGAATCCGGTGTGCTCCCGCCTGGCTGATTTGTTCCGGCGGGCAGGGAAGAATCGCTGTCCCTCGCACCACAGCCGGATAGCAGAAAAGTACTCAACAATAGTGTCAGCAATAACTTTTTCATAGAAATACCTCCTAAACTCTCACTTAAAATACATAAATGCATATATAAAGCGAGATATAAATTTCATTCGAACAAATTCGCTGCGCGATAGCCAGCCAGGGCTGCGGCGCATTTTTTACTTTTATCGAATATAAAGCAATGGAAAAATCCTCCGCAATACGGTATTGTTAGGTTCCCGCAAAAAACAACCAGATACGGAGACTTATAGGCATTCCGACCGGCTTGTGTAATGCCGCCCGGCTTGCGGTTTGAACTATGGTGCAGACTGTTTCGGCATTTTATTCCTTCCTCCTGTAATATAATCGGCACCCTATTTATACCACAATAAGAAAAGCAATAAAATACCGGCGGCATGAACTGCACAATTTTTGCGTAAACTACACAGATCAGCTGTCAAACTGCATTCGCCATTGAAAAAATGCCTTTTTAAACTCCTTGCCGTGCGCTCTTCCGATCACTATCCTTATCCCATTGCAAAGCGTAACTTCACGGCTGTTTACGGCTTCAATATACTTTAAATTGACAACATAAGACCTTTGAATATGGTAAAAGCCAAAGCGGGACAAGCTTTGTGCCGTTTCGGAAATCAGCCCTTCGCAGAAATATTCCCTGCCGTCCAGCATAAGATATCTTAATTTCCTCCCATTCGTCTCAATCAGAAGGAGCTCCTTAAGATTTATCTTTATGTTAATCCCTGCGGTATCCCTGCAATAAACGATCCTGTCCTGAATCTTTGTCTTAAGAAAATAATCTATTGCCTCATTTATTTCCTCCAAATGCTTTTTATCTATGTATCGAAAAGCGTTAAACCGGTAACCCAGCCTGGCCAGCTCCGTATGGGACGTCAAAAAGCATACCCTGCACTGGCTTCCTGAATTCATCAATCTTTCGGCTATCTCAAAACCATTTTCCCCCTCATCCAGTTCAATATCCAGAAACAGTAAATCTAAATCTTTATTTTCTATATTTTCATTTCTATTTTTATATAAAACTATTTTATATTCAACATTATTATCCTTGCAATATTTCTCGATACAAGCCTGTATCCTGTCTCTCCATACTGCTTCGTCTTCTAATATGCCTATTTTCATCTTTCCCCCTCCGCGAATATGGTTCCTCCCTGTTTCTCTTTGATTATACATCAAATCCCCGCGTATAAGGTGTTAAAAAAATGAAAAAACATCACTTTCTTGGCGGGAAAGTTTTTTGAAATACCCTCCATTGTATTTTTTCTGAAATTCTTTATACTGTAACTATACCGGTATAAATCATCAGGCATCTGCAAAGCTGAATATTTTGCAGTTCCTAACATAAACCATATCAGAAAGGAAAAATAATACATGCATATAGGAGAACAGATACGAACTTTACGCAGCCAGAAGAAAATTACACAGGAGATACTGGCGGCAGAGATGGGCGTTACCGTAGGCGCCGTAAGTAAGTGGGAAAGCGGCACCACGCTGCCGGATGTGCAGATGCTTTGCAGCCTTGCGGATTATTTTAAGGTTACCACAGATAAACTGCTGGGACGGGCTTATAAAGGCAGCTTTGCGGTCTGCGATGATGCGGGATTCATCCGTGAAACAATCAAGGGAATTCTGGAAAAAGAGGGATATACCTGTGCCGGCCTGGCGGAGAACGGCACGCAGCTTCGCGAGATTTGGAGTAAAAACCCCCCGGATATTCTGTTCCTGGATATACATCTTGGCGAAGAAAACGGGCTTGAACTGTTAAAAGAATTAAAAGAAAAATCCAGTGACACCAGAATCATAATGGTCACGGCAGACAATGGGGAAGAGACACTACAAACTGCGATTTCATACAAAGCGGACGCCTTTGTCACAAAGCCATTTTTGCCGCAGCATATCATAACGGCGCTGGCTTCGTAAAAAATCCGGAAAACTTCAGTTTTTTAAGTTTTCCGGGTGATTTCAAAATCGAGACTGTTTCATGTTTTGTATAAACATGAAAAACTGATATAAGATATGTTATTAGTTACTGAGGGCAGAGCCTGATTTCCACAGGTTCTGTCCTTGTTTATATTATAATTCAGCCTCCAGGCATGTCTGTCAGGGCTAGTCGAATCAGCCCTGACAGACATGCCGACGCCGCCGGCTTGTGCATCGGACGCAGCAGCCTCTGACAAGCTGCGTCGGGTATTATACCCCAGCATTGCTTGCTGTCAGTGACTATAAAAAAGGATTGAAAGCCGTTTGCACAGATGATATACTCTTCTCGTATCAAATGGACAGACCAGAACAGGAAGGACAGAAATATGTTTGAATATGGTACATATGAATATGGGTTGAAAACCGGCGATTTACCAGAAAAAGAAATGGTCAAAATCTTTGAAAAGGCACTCAGTAAAATCGCCGGGGAAATCAATGATTCCCGTATTCCCAAAAAACGGAAACTGAGCAAGATGACTGGTCCGTTTGGCCGCTCCACCCCAGATGCGGAACCGCCAGAATATGATTATATCTATCTTTACGGTCATAGACCCAGTAATCTGTTTTTGCAGCTGTACCCTAATCGAGAGAAGAACGGGCGGGTGAAATTTTCGGAGGAGGGAATTGTCTGGAATTTGTACTTTTATATTTTGCCGGACTATCCAAACCGGATATCTGAGGAGGATCGCATCCAAGAGTTTGGAGGCAGAGTTATCGAGGAATTATTCCGGACACTTCCCTGCGAAAAAGTACTCATTAAAAAATATGCCCCTGGGGAAGACCGGCTTTAGTGAGTGCAGAAGGTGCGGACATTTTCCTGAACTGTTTAAGCCCGCCAGGCCAGGGGTTCCTCCTGTACTCCAACGGGCTCATGTTTCCAGAGGATATCTTTATCCGCCTTCTGCCTGAAGCCCCTCAAAGCAGGAAACGGCATCCATCTCCCCGTCCGGCAGCCGGATCACCGCGGTATCCCCTTCGCTTTCCCACGTCCGAACCACTTGGAACCATGCTTCCTTTGTACCATCCTGATAAGTCATCTCAATCCAGTTTCCGTTCGTCTCATATTTCCGGAACCGCACTTTAGTCCCGACCGGAAGCAGCACCGTATCCTCCTCGCCCGCATCCCGTTTCATATAAAAACGGCATTCTTCCTTCAGGCTTTTTTCCCGCCCGGCCTCGCTCCAGGACTGAAATTCATAAACTTCCTGCTCTGCCGGAACCAGGACAGCTTGAAATTTCTCCCCGTTTTCCAGCCTCCAGACTACCGGCGCTGTGTCCCTCTCCAGAATATTGCAGGCTCCAAGGAAGCAGATCGTACCGTCTCCCGGGACAAGCTCGGTTCGTATATTTTCCGGCATGGCCTCCTTCATCGCCTTCCAGTCCGGTTCCCCGGTCTGGCAGAACTGCAGTGGGGAATCCAGAAGCTTTTCAGCAAAACTGCCGATGCAGATAAGCTCCCCTGACTGGTAACGGAACAAAACCGTCTCCGCATACTGCGGGATAATTTCCCGGAACAGCCCGAGCTCAAGGCTGGAATCCGTCCGGTCGATATCCAGCAGATACCACGCTTCTGCGTCAAATCGTCCGCTTCCGATCAGCCGGGAAAAATAATCCCCGTCAAATACCGTTTCCCCCACGGTAAGCTCAGGCCGCGCGAAGCGCCAGTTGTCCGACGCAGAATCCGGGAGCAGGCGCATCGTCAGCTCCTCCGGAACGCCGTCACCGTCCAGATCCGCACAGATACTTTCACCGAAAGGGATGGCGGTATCCGCCGTCACGATGGAATTTGTCCCCGATACGGTCGGCTCCGGTGCGGCGCTTGCCGTGCCGGGTAAAGTATTCTCTTGCGTATTTCCGGCATCCGTCGGCATGGGTACTTCCGTATTTCCCAGCGTCCCCGGTGCGTCTGAAGCTTCAGCACAGGAATTCAATATCAAAACGAGTGCAGACAAGAAAAACGCTTTGTTTTTTTTCATAGACCCTCCTGTCATAATATATGAAATTTGTCACTACATTTCTCGATATATTTAAAATTTATAACCTCCTACTTCAATGGAGCAATGGCTGTTCTTTCTGCCGTAGCTTATCTATAATGCACCCCCCTATCTGTTCCCGCTTGGTCTGTGCTCTGACATTTCTTCCTTCTGCTTTATGGAGCAGGGCACATGACAGACAGAGTATCCCTCCTGCTTTTGGTATTAGCTTGCGACACCATTCTTGCTATATCATAGAAGGCTTTATGTGCTATCCTCTACACTCCGCTTATTCAATTCCTCTAGTATAGCTGGTAGAATCGGGGGATCATCTCGTTCCTGTATCATAATAATCAGATTTCACGACAAATGGGCAATAGTAATCTTCTGCCAATTCATCAAAAGTATATATAACATTTTCAGGGAAATTTCCTTCTGCTTCCAAGCAATAAACTCTTTTCTCGCTTACATCAATTCCTGTAACCAGTCTTGCGTGCCCGGATGTTTTGCTGACTCTTTTCACTATTGCGTCTCCCGGCTTTAGAGAAGCATATGCCGTTTTCAGTTCTTCCCTATCAGAGTTTCCTGAAATATCCCCACTGGCCTCGTAGCTCCCGACTTTTTCATACTTCTTTGAAGCAGGATTCTTTAGTCCATCCCAAAAGCCTTTCGTGGAATCAAACGGAATATTCCAAGCGATGCAAATCAATCCAGAACAGTCAATACCGTAGGAGGCCCAGTAATATCCACTCGATTGCAGATTTTCTCTGTAAAAACCATTATCTTGTATATTGCAAGCAGCATGATAATCTAAAAACTCCTGCACGGTGCATCGAACAGACTGTGTATAAGGCATCCCTTCCATTACTGTCCCTGCCTCAGCATAAGTTCCATCATTCAAACGGAATTTCTTTTTCGCTGTCCAACGTACATGAGCAACCCCATTAGCTCTGGTCATCGTCTGAATAATCTGGCTTGGAACCAACGAAAAAGCCGAAAGATTGCTTTCCTCAAACTGGCTGTATAACATTACATCAAAATTAAAGAAATCAATTACTTCCACATACAAAGTCACTTTGTAACCTTTATAGCTCACTTCAATGGTGGTATTTCCCTTATTTTTTGCATAGATTCTTCCTTTAGAAAATTCGACTATTGCTTCATCCTTTATATGATATTCCACCTGCGAAGATAAATTTACATAACCTCCTGTTGATAAAACTCCAACTATGTCTACAAAACATTTGTATCCATTTGTCTTGAATACCAGATTCTCTTTTGAAGTTAGCAACCCGCAGATATCATACTCCGTGTTATTCGCTGCTGCTAGCGTTTGATTTCCATCGTAAAACATCGCCTGATACTCCATCTCGGCATACCCCAAAACTTCTTCATATTCGTCAGAAACTTTAACAGGCATTTTCTCCTCCGACCGATACCCCGAAGCATCACATTTTATACGGCCTATACTACAACAATAGATAAAACTCAGGGCAAAAAAATTATTTTGGCTACGCAGTTTCTTGAACTTTTCTCAAACATCCTAATTTTCCTCCATTCATAATAATAAGCTGTAACTTCGCCGTTTTTTGAATCTTCTCAGAAAATTTCATGAAAGCAGGCGTGCCGGCATAAATAAGTATACAATATCCGCCCCCTCTCCGGTCAGACACTAAAAAATTTCACTCGGAGCAATGTTTATTGGCATAAGCTTCATAACCCCTTCTGTTGACCTCCGTATAGCCGGTTCTGCTGCATTTTCTTATGCTATTAAATTATATAATCAATCTATATAATCCATATCTTCTTTACTATTTTATTACAAGATTCCAAAACGTTTAGGACTATATTTTTCTGTTATAAATCATTTTGCAACAAATGCTGTTAAAAGTCAAGAGACAGAGTAGCGAAAAAACTTCAATATTTTTTCGCTGCACGACAAACGCAAGAGTAAATAAATTGTAAACCCTCCAATATCTGTTACCAATGAAAAAAAGATAGATTGCACAATGGAAGTTGGATGGAGTATTATAGAAGATGTGCGTCAGGTAAGGAAAGTACATCATAGAAAGTACATCATAGAAAGTACATCATAAATTGAAGGTTATACTGGTCTATATTTTTATTCCTTCAAACAAATCTATGATTTCATTTATGAATATTCAAATATTTATACTTTGGTAAGTGTTCATTGCTGCATTCCTTGTAGTCTTTATACGTTTCATTATCGTACCAGACAGGATAAATACCAACTTGTGATGCTCTTTCAATATCTGCCTGCTGATTATCACCGCAATACCATATTTCATCGGAATAAACTCCGGCTTTTCGTAAAGCAATATCAAACAAAATCCGATTGGGCTTTCGCATAAAATTATTACTTGGAGTCATAACAAACTCAAATGGATTGTTGGGCAGCAATCTGTTGAGTCTTTCTGTCAGAGCAGGCCCCGGCCACAAAAGGTTGCTGATAACGGCGCCTCTTATGCCATTTTTATTTATGTAATCGAGCATTTTATCAGCGTCTGGCATAATCGCACCCATAGAAGCACCGTTCCAGAAAACGGTTTCTATTTCGAGCGGCGTCAGGGAAAACGCTATCCCAAGAGATTCATACAATACTTTATTGCCAACCTGACCGGAAATATCATAACCTATTTTCAAACGCTTTCGATATATTTTCCAAAAAGATATATTTTCCGAAAATCAGTTCCGCACCTTTTTTACATCCTCAAAAGTACAATTATTCGGATTCTTAGTAATTATATTTCAAAAGCTCCGCATTTCCTCCAGCGGAATCCCAACCGGGCTCATACAAAAGAGTCTGCCCGGCTCTGCTGCAAAAACATAACGTTTCAAAAGCGCTTTGATGAAAAACACATCGCTTCAGACTTCGTTACCCCTAGGAATTGAAATGCTGATTTTAAATATCCGCTTCCCATTCTCCGCAGTGGAATCCATATAATATTCCCCGTGATACTTTCTAACTGCCGCGGCAATATTTTTCATGCCGAAACCGTGATTTTCCCCGTCCTTTTTTGATGAGATAAGTAAATTTCTTTTTATATCAGCTTCTTCACACACACTGTTGCTGACAGCAATAAAATTTTCCCTTCTGCCCGTAACAAGTTCGACTCTGATCTCAGGGACCGCTGCTTTTCTTGCTGCTTCAACAGCATTCTGCAATACATTGCCCATCAGCGATGTAATGTCAACCATTTCGAGAGGGATTTTTTCCGTCAGCCTTCCCGATACGGTGAACTCTATATGTTCCTTTTCGGCCAGGTACAAATAATAGTTTACAATAACATCAAGAAAGCTGTCTCCGGTGCGGAGCTTTAAATCAAAATCCTCCTGCATCTGCCAGATCCTGTCAATATAAGCCTTTGCATCCTCCGCTCTTTTCTGATTGATCAGCTCCCTGAGAGCGCCGATGTGATTTGCCAGATCATGCTTGAAACACCGTAATTTAACCGACTGCTGCAGCTGGTAATCATACTGCTGCCTCTGCATGAGCATCAGAGCTTCAAGCTCTCTGTTCTGTCTGTCCGACAGTATATTTTTAATGGCCAGACTGAGTGTAAGAAAAAGAGAATAGATAGCGCCTGCAATACTGACAAAAAATGTTATATATGCATCCCAGCCATACATTGCGCTGTTTTCATTAAAAAATACAAAAACAAAATTATAAAACATCTGAAATATGCTTCCCTGTATTAAAATCAGAAGCTTGTACTTCATTCCTATCTCACACAGATAAACTTCATTTTTCCTAAGAAGCCGGAAATAAACCAGAAGATATACCAGAAACGAAAGAAGATAAGCCGGCTCCATCCACCATGTTATCGTATTATCAGCAATCCCGCCGCCTATTAATATGACCTGTATCAGCATTACGCTGAACGTATCCATAATTCCGGTAAAATACATAAAGGCAGCGCTTAATACGGTAAGCCAGAACAGTCTTCCCTCAAAAAACAAACTAATCGAAAGCACGCTCCAGACTATATAGACGAACGGAGAATTCGTATCGGAACACGCATTGAAAGCACCTGCAATTAATACGGTCAGTATGGAGGCACCCTGGAAAACTCTGTTTTTTCTTGGGCTTAACTGAAAACCAAAATAACTTATAAATAAATATATTATATAATTTAAAATATTATCTATAATGTAAATCATATTTCTTCCTCCGGCAAGTGCGGATGCCCGGCTGCTGATACCTGGTTCCGGCCGGCTTCCCGCCGGATTCCTGATGCCGGATACCGGCAGCTTCCCAGCACCGGATGCTGCCTCTTGCTTTCCCCGGCATTATCCGTCCGTCTTGCCGGACGGAGCACTTTATGTCGTACATGCAAGTTATTACGCCTTCCGCTCCTCAGGCATTCCCGTCTGAAAACCCGAACCCCCGGCCATCATTATATCAGCTTTCCTGCCATTCCGCAAATATCTCTGGCTGCGCCTTTTCCTTCCGGCTGCTCCGGGATTTCCTTTGAAATGTCCTGGCAGTTATGTTAAAATAGCATCAGCTGCAACAGAAACTACATAACGGGGGCTGAAATCCCCCTGATCGGAAAGCCGCTTGCGCGGCGGAATGAGAGGATATATGAATACGGATCACAACGATGCCCCAAAGGAATCCCGGCCGCATTTCTGGGATATTTTATGCCTGGTTTCACTGCTTATTATTGTATTTGTCTGCTGCTATCTGCTGCTTTGCTGACAGCCCGCTCAAGGAGGCAATCATCATGAAAAAAGTATTGGGGAATACTTCTGCTCTGCGCGGCACTTTCAGCCGCCAGCCCCGGCACGGCTGCTGCCGGAGAAAAAACAATCAATCATGTCTCTGACAATGCAGGCTCAGACTTCGCTTCCGCAGAAAAAGCGGGCCGCATCCAGGAAGACTCAAACATGGCAGCCGCGGACGCGGCGGAAAAAAACGGCGATTTTGTAAAAAGCCCGCTTCCCGATCCGGTTTTTTCCACGGAAGCCGGCTTTTATGAGGAGGATATTCTGCTGACTCTGTCTGTCCCGAAGGGTTTCCGTATATGCTACACGCTGGATGGTTCCTTTCCGCGGCCTGAGGCAGAAAACGCACAGTTCTATGAGGAATCGCTGCTTCTGACTGACGCGCGCTCTGCCTCCAAAAAGGTTATGGCCGCGCGGGTGGTGCGTGCCGTTTCTGTCGCGGAGAACGGCAGCTTTGGCGACTGTGTCACCAACACCTATTTTATCGGCAGCGGTGCAACAGCCGCCTACAAAGTACCCGTCGTTTCCCTGGCAGCAGACGAGGCCAGCCTCTTCGACCCCGAAACCGGCATTTTTGTCCACTATGATGAGAGCGGCCGGGAGTGGGAACGCCCATTCTATTTCGAATATTTTGACGGCGGCGAGCGTGTTTCCGCCCTTCAGTGCGACGGCCGCGTACACGGCGGAATAAGCCGCGAAATCGACATGAAATCCCTGCGTCTCTATGCCAGGGCCGAATATGACACGCAGAAAAATTTTAAGTATGATTTTTTCTCCGGCGGAACGGTACCCGCTCTCGATGCGGACGGCCAGCCGATCCGCAAGTTCAAGCATCTTCTTCTGCGCGGCGGCGGAAACGGCGACTGGCCGGGCAACAACTGCAAGGCCTGGTCATACTTCGGCGAGGATACGGGCGCGCCCGGTGCGGACGGCAAAATCCGCTGGCTGCTGTATGATACCGAATTCGGCTACGGCCTTTACGGTCATTCTGTTTCAGAAAATACGCTGGAAACTGCAATTTCTCCGGATTCGACGGAATGGCCGAACCCGAAAGGCTCCACGCTGCTCTTCCGCAGCCTGCTGCAGAACGACAGCTTTTATGACGCCTTCATCTCCCGGATGCTCGACCTGATCAACGAAAATTTCCGGCCGGAGGCGGCACAGAAGGCCGTCAATGCCATGGCGGGGCGCTATATTCCGCTGATTCAGGAGAACCGGGACGCCGGAAATCAGTTTGACCGCTACGACAAAAACATTACAGCAGTGAACGATTATCTCCGGCGGCGCCCGAAGGCGATGCGTGAACTGCTCAGCCGACGCTTTGTTCTCGGGCCGCTCTACGATCTTTCCATCAGCTTCGACGCCGAACTCGGCAGCCTGCAGGTCAATTCCATCGCTGCTGCCTCCGGCGCAAACAGCGTCGGCAGAAACGGCTTTTCCGGCGTTTACGCCTGCGCCCTGCCGGTCACGGTCACGACGATCCCTGCAGAAGGCTGCCGTTTTGCGGGCTTTTCCGGTGATCTCTTCTCCGATATACAGATGAATCCGGACGGGACTGCCACGGTAATCGTGACGAACCCGGATGAGGCGGACTCGATCGCGCTGACTGCCCTGTTTGCCGGGATGGATGACGAAGGGACAGATTCCGGCCTGGACGGCTCCGGACAGGGAAACACGGGCAGCTCAGGGCACGAAAACGCAGGTGCTGCGGGCAGCTCAGATCAGAACAGTCCCGGAACTCCGGGCGGCTCAGGGCACGGAAACGCAGGCGCTGCGGGCAGCTCAGATCAGAACAGTCCCGGAACTCCGGGCGGCTCGGGACAGGAAAACACAGGTGCTGCGGACAGCGGGAAAAATCCGGAGGACAGCACCCCGGACAGACCCGTAGCTTCCGCCGGCGCTGAACAGATACTTGCCGCCGTAATGAGCCTGCTGGCTGCTCTTCTGATCGCTCTGCTTCTCCTGCAGCGCCGCCGCTCCCGGCACGCAGAAACGGAAAAGGACAAGCGGGACAAATCCGCTTAGCCCCTCAGCGCCTTTTTTGTTTTCCATGCCCGCTCTGCGGGCTCATATCCGTTGATCCAGTCTGATTTCAGAAAATATATCAGATAAATCACCGAGCTGATCCCCCAGGTGAGCGGATACGCCCAGTAGATCAGGCCGATTTTATTTACAAAGTGCATCATCACCGTTATGTAGCTGATGCGGAACACGCACCACACCGACAGCATAATAACCATCGGTACGATCGCTTTTCCGGCCCCGCGGCACACTCCCGCGATGATATGGGAAAATGCGAGCAGAAAATAAAACAGCGCCTCCGTCCGGGCCTGCTGCACCCCCAGGCGCACCACCTCCGCATCGGAATTAAACATTCGGATCAGTGCCGGCGCAGCAAAATAGATAAGCACGCCGATCAGTTCCGCAAGCACAAGCGACATCGCAATACCGAAGCGTGCCCCTGCCCTCGCCCGATCCTTTTTCCCGGCTCCAAGATTCTGTCCGATAAAGGTCGTCATTGCCATGGAAAAGCAGGTGATCGGCAGGAAGGCAAACCCTTCAATCTTAACGTAGGAGCCGTAGCCGGCCATGGCATCCTCCCCGAAGGAATTGACATTGGACTGCAGAATCACATTGGCCAGGCCGATCACGGAATTCTGCACACCGGTCGGCAGGCCGTATTTCATGATTTCACGCAGCATATCCCCGTGAAAACGGATCTCCCGCAGCTTTAGCTGGTAAACCGTGCCCTTTTTCAGCAGCCGGTTCAGGCAGAGCAGGGCACTCACCAGCTGGGATATGGTCGTAGCCACGGCCGCGGAGGCCACGCCGAAACGAAATACGCCGATAAAAAGCAGATCCAGCAGCACATTCAGCACCGAGGAGCAGATCAGGTACTGCATCGGCCTCCGGCTGTCGCCGACCGCGTTCATCGTGCTGGTAAAAATATTGTACATAACAACAGCGAGCGAACCGAGGAAATAAAACCGGAAATACGCAATCGAGTCCGGCAGAACCGAAGGATCCGTATTCATCAGCCGGAGAATCGTGGGCGTCAGCACAACGCCGAACACCGTGAGGACAATGCCCGCCGCCAGCCCGAAGGCTACATTCGTGTGCAGCGCCCGCGAAACCTTCTTCTCGTCCCCTGCCCCGAAATACCGCGAAATAACAACACCGGCTCCCGCCGCTGTTCCGGTGAAAAAGCTGATCAGAAGAAAAATAAGAGGCCCGGAGGAGCTCACCGCAGCCAGCGCCCCCTTGCCCAGAAAACGGCCGACAATCAGGGAATCCACCGTATTGTACAGCTGCTGGAACAGCTGACTCAGAAAAATGGGGATTGCAAACCGGATAATCAGTCCCTTTACGCTCCCCTCCGTCATGTTTTTTGTACCGCTGTACTTCTGCATCTTCCGCGCCTCCATCACCGGCGGCTGCCTGCCGCCGTCTCTTCTCTGATATAAACAGATATCCCATAAAACAGTTACATTATAGTCAACACCTCCGAAAAATACAACTCCGAAAAATATAACTGCTTTCTGACGGCAGGCACTCCCCGGGCCGGCGTTTCCCTGCACATAATACTGCGCCTCACACAGGTTCCGCTATTCTGTCCCGTAATGATGGGCGGTTTCCTACACATAATACTGTGCCTGCGCCTCCCACAGCCGCAAATACTCCCTCCCCGCCTGTTCCAGCAGCTCCTCATGGCTTCCAAGCTGCACCAGCCTTCCCGCCGTAAATACGGCTACCCGGTCGCAGCTCCTGCACGAGGAGAGCCGATGGCTCACCAGAAAGGCGGTTTTCCCTTCCGACATGGCGCCGAAGTTTTCATAAATCTCCGCTTCGGCAAACGGGTCCAGCGCCGCCGTCGGCTCGTCTAAAATCATAATCTTAGCATCCCTGTAGACAGCGCGGGCAATCGCCAGCTTCTGCGCCTCTCCCCCGGACAGATCGCAGCCTCCCTCGCTGAAATGATGAAACAGCGGCTGGGATATTCCCTGCGGCAGCCGTTCCGTTTTTGCCAGGAGTCCCGCCTCCCTCAGTGCGCGCTGCACCTTTTCGCCATCATAGCTGTCCGAAGCAGCGACATTTTCCGCAATGGAAAACGCAAACAGGGAAAAATCCTGAAACACCGCCGCCAGCCGTCTGCGGTACTCTTCCTGCGGTAAGGTCCAGATATCCGCTCCGTCAAGCAGAATCCTTCCCTGCGTCGGACGATACAGCCGGCAGAGAAGCTTTACCAGGGTCGTTTTCCCTGAGCCGTTCTCCCCCACCAGCGCGAGCTTTTTCCCTGCACGCACTTCCAGGCAGATATCATTGAGCGCCCAGCTTTCGCAGCCGGGATAGCGGAAGCTGACATGCTCCAGCCGAATTCCCGAACCTGCTTCCGCCGGGCCAATCCCGGAGTGTTCTTCCGTCTGTAATTTTCCGGAATTTTTCTCTGACAGGCAGCGCTCCAAATGCTCCTCATCCTCCGGCAAATCCATAAACCGGAAAAAGTTCAGAAGATGCTCATTGTTGTTTCTCAGATCCGTAATGATCTGCGCAAGCTCGGAAAGTGCAGAAATCAGCATGGTAACCGCGGCGTAGGCCGCAACGATTTCCCCCGCTGCGATCCGCCCGGAAAGCGCCATCCAGCCAACCAGCGCATACACGAAAACACCGCAGAGGCAGGCGGACAGAAGCCGGATGCCGTCGAAGCGGTTCCCCGCCCTGATCTCGTGCCGTTTCCCCTGCGCAAAGCGCCGGTAGCATTTTTCCTGGCTTTCCCTCAGAATAATTCCTTCCTGAGAAAAAATCCTTGCGTCCATCGCGGCATTCTCGTCCGGCAGATAATTCATTGTATAAAATTCGCCGAAGCGGTTGTATTCCGCTCCCCTCTTGAACACCTCGAAACTGATGTCAAAATGTTTTCCCGCCATTTTGCAGGAAATATAAACACAGGCTCCGGTGAGCAGGCACAGTACGGGAAACAGAAGGCGGATGCTGTTTCCGCCCTGCGCCGCCGTGCCGGGCGCGCCAAAGAACGCCCGGAAAAAGCCTGCACCAAGCAGGATTGCCGCCACTGTGCGGCACAGTCCGGCAATCACAACCTCCATATCCCAGTAGAGGCTTGCCATCCCTGCCCCGGATACGCTGATGCTGCCCGAAACCTGTTCGCGCAGACGATCCGTTTCCGGCATTTCCAGTACCTCGAACGGCAGGCGGTGCGTTTTCTGCGTCAGGAAGATCTCATGTGCGGAAAACAGACAGCTGAAGCCGACCGCTGCTTTCGCATCCTGTATGTATTTCAGCACGGAAAGCAGAAACGTCCCGCCGACGGCAAACAGGCAGAGCCAAAACAGTCTCTCCTTCCGCTGCCCCTGCGCCAGCTCATTCAATATCCAGGCGGACGCAAACACGGCGGTCAGCGGAATGCAGGCACCCAGAATACTTTTCAGCAGCACATGCCGCATCTGTCCCGGAAGAATTTTATCAAATTCCCGAATCCCGCGCCGGATCAGTCGGATATCCTCGCGAACGGTTCTGCCGTTTTTTACGGTTCTGCCGCTTCTTCTGCTTCTTCTGCTTCTGCTGCCCGGATCCTTTGCGATAATCTTACTGGTTCGATTCATTCCCCTAGTCCCCCCTGATTGCGTGCTGTCTCTTCTTTTTCCTTCCCCGTTTCTTCCTCCGCCCATCGCTTTATTCCTTCTTTCTCTTCCCTATCTTCCATCCGTTCGCCCGTTTCCACGTCCCGGTAATACCGGCTCTGCACCTCAAACATTTCCGCATACTGCCCGCCAAGCGCAAGCAGCTCCTCATGCGTTCCGCTCTCCGCTATCCTGCCGTCCGAAAACAGCAGAATCCGATCGCAGAATCTTGTGGATGCCAGACGGTGCGAGATAAAAACCGACGTTTTCCCTTCCGTCATCCGCCGGTAATCCAGATAAACCGCATGCTCCGATACCGGATCGAGTGCCGCCGTCGGTTCATCCAGAATCAGCACCGGGGCATCCTTGTACAGCGCGCGGGCAAGCAGCAGCTTCTGCTCCTGCCCGCCTGACAGCTCTGTCCCGTCCTGTGCAATCCGTTTTACCAGACAGGTATCCGCGCCCTGCGGCAGGGCTTTTACCTTTTCTTCAAGCCCCGCCCGGCGGAGACACTCCCACATCACTTCCGCGTCCTTATCCCTGTGCGCACCGTCGGCCCCGCAGTCCGAAAACAGCTCCGTTCTGCATTCGGACTCCTTATCACCATGCGCGCCGGAACTCTTTTCCGGCCCTGCCTCCTGCCGCTCCGGCCGCAAATCTGCTGTGCTGCTTTCTGCAGCACTTCTGCATACAGCACTTTTCTCTGCAGTGCTGCTCTCCGCTACACTTCTCACCGCAATGCTTCTCTCTGCAGTGCTTCTGTTTCTATCGCTTTTCCGTTTCACATTCAGCATGATATTTTCCGCAATGCTCACCGGAAGAAAGCCGGATTTCTGGAAAACGGCAGAAAACAGTCCGAAATAATCCTCCCGGCAAAATGACCTGCTGTCCCTGCCGTTTACAAGGATTCTGCCTTCACACGGCGTCAGAAGCCCGCAGAGAAGTTTCACAAAGGTGGATTTTCCCGCGCCGTTCACCCCCACAACGGCAACGCTCTCCCCCGCGGAAATGGTCAGATTCAGATTTCTGATTACGGGAATTTCCTGCTTTTCACCGTTCTGCTCCGCATAATAAGAAAACGAAACATTCTCAAAAGTAAATGAAATCCCCTCCGGTACGGCAGCTCCGGTTTCTGATTCGGAACTGCAGAACAAACCGCGTCTGCTTTCTCCTTTTTCCTCCGCTCCTCCCATGCTGTACTGCATAAATTCGAAAAAATCTCCCGCATAGCGCCCCGTCTCCAGAAAATCCGAAACGGCCTGTGCAAGCTTTAAAAGTCCGCCGCCGACCCCGGTGATCGCCGCAAAATAGAGCGTGAAATCGCCGAGCGTCATCCCGGAGTGCAGAAAGCGCCAGATCAGATAGAAATACGCCGTGCCGTCGCGCAGCAGAAGCAGAAGGGCAGCGAACAGCATATTGCAGAACTGCAGTTTCTCGGCTTTTCCCTCCACCGCCCGCTTGTCTGCAATGGTTCTCTGCGCAATACGGTGCAGCAGCACATCAAAGGAATACAGCCGGATGTCCTTCCCCTCCTTCCTGCCCCGCATGCCCCAGGCAAGATAATTCAGCCGCCGATCCGCCGCCGCACGCTCTTCCTTCAGCTTCTGCTTTCCCTTCTGCATGCGTGCGGAAAACCACAGCTGCACCCCGAACAAAAGCAGCAGAAACAGCACAATGGCCGGATGCAGCGTACCGACGATCCCGCAGCAGACCAGAAGCCCTGCCAAAGCCTCCAGAATCGCAGTCAGCCCCGGCAGGAACTTCACTGCTCCCCAGTTCGGGTTGCTGATCGCATTCCGCGCTTTTTCCGCAAGCAGCTTTCCCCTCTCCGACACAAAGGCTTCGTAATCCATGCGCAGCATCCCCCGCTCCCAGCGCGCCGTGAGCTCCGTGTACAAAAAGCTCTGAGACGCAAGCTCCAGCTCATTGCGCAGCACCATGGCAGCAAGAGAAGTGCCGGCAAGCAGTACGCCGGCAGCACCTGTCTGAAGAAAAAGCCGGTGTGCCGCCGCGCCCCGTTCTACCGCATCCAGCACAATTTTCGGCAGATACATGGCAAGCAGGCCCGCAGCCGCTGCACTTAAGCATATAAGAAACGGCAGGACAATATTAAAACGGCCGGAATCATAAAACCCGCGCAGCAGGTATTTCGAGGGCAAAAAATGACCGCCTGGATAGTTTTTATTTTTCTTTTTGTTCTGATTTTTATCTTTGCTTTTATCTTTACTTTTATATTTCATTCCGATACTCCTTTTCTATGTACTGCAGATCTGTCTGCAATACCGTGCCAATCAGGAAGGGAATCCCGGCTTTGCTGCCGGTTTCCCCGTTTCTCAGGACCCGATTGACATAAGATCAGGCTGTAACGGGACTTATGCATTTTTCAGGCTGTTTCCCTGTGCGCATATCTGTGTGTATGCGCACAGGCACATAAAAAAAGCTGCGGTAAAATTCCGCAGCAAAAAAGCATACTCAAAACACAGCCCGCAAAGCATAAAGCTTTCCGCCTGTGTTCAGTACTGCCATGTTGCACACCTTCTGTGCACCCATGCTCTCATTGCCGCGTTAAAATGCAAAATCCGGGTACAGCAAACAACGGAGCGGTATAGGCCTCTCCGTGCCTGTTCTTATCCGTTTTCTCAGCGCATTCTTCCGCAGGCAAAAATCAACATGACAGCTTCTCCTTTTATTCAATTTGTTTTCGGTTCCGCAGAACCCGCCTTCCGGCGCTCCAGCCGCGAAGACGCTTTTCTCCGCACTGCCGGAAATCCTTTCCGGAGCTGTTTTTGGATTCTGCTGTTTCCATATTCTGAATTTTATTATACATACAGCAATATTTTTTGTCAACGACTTTTGGGTTGTTCGTTTGTCTGCCGGTTTGCAGACGGATACCGCGTTGCACCTGCAACCTTCCGCACCTTTGATACAGGGAGCCATACGTCCGGAGCGTCGGAGCCGGAACGCTTCTGCCACGGCTTTGTGCCCGGGCTGATGGCGGAGCTTTCTGACCGCTGTCTGATTACCTCAAACCGGGAAAGCGGTTTCGGGCACTACGATGTGCTGCCGGAGCTGTTCCGGAAAGAACCGGAGTACGGTGCTGCGGCGGATGCGGCCCCGAATGCCCTGCAGAATCGCTGCCGCATGGACAAAGCAAAAGACATGAGCGCCGCAGACGCCATTATCCTGGAATTTAAGGTGTATCGCCCGAACCGGGAAAAGAATCTGGAAATTTCATCCCTCCTGCGCCCTCAGCCACCCGATAAAGCTGCGCGCCTGCGCCTGCTGCTGCGGAGTCAGCGCATCCAGATCTGCCGAGAGGCGGGCCGCAGGCTCCTCCCGGGAAGCCTGCGCCGCTCCGAGCAGTACCTCGTCGGGCGTCATCTGAAGCACGTTTGTAATCTGCATCAGGACGTCGATCGAAGGAATGGAACGTCCCCGTTCAATGTTGGAAAGATAGCGCGGACTCAGATTTGCCCTGGCCTCCACCTCCGCCTGCGTCAGCAGCATCTGCCTCCTTCTCTTTGCAATTCTTCTACCGATCTCCGCATAATTCATGTACATCTGTCTTCCCCTCCTCCCAGGCAAGTACATTAAAACATATTTTTTTCAAACCTTTATAAGTTATGCTTTCACAGATGGAACTTTGCTGCATAAACGGGTGCCTGGTTCACCGCCCCATGCCGAACTCGGCAACGGTTTTGCGGTAGACCAGCGGATTGCCGATATCGTAGGCGGTTCCCTCAATCCGGTATCCAATCATTCCATGCCTGCTCCGTACGGCCTCCAGAGCGTCCGTCAGCTGATACTCCCCGGACGGCACAAGCTCCTTTTCCATTTGATTGCCAAGCTCTTCGAAAACCTCCGGAGTAAGCACATAATTTCCGAAAACCATAAAATATTTCTTTTCCCCGTCCGCCATCGTAACCGAAAGACTTTCCTGCGCGGTCTGCACAGACGGCTTTTCCACAATGGCGTCCACCTCCATAAAGCGCTCTGCCGCATCCTCCCATTTTCCCGTGAGAATCCCGTATTTCTCCGCCCGCTCCAGCGCTACCTCCGCCAGTCCTACGGCCAGCTTATCCGACTTCTCGTAGGCATCCAGCAGCTGTTCCACACAGGAGCAGTCGCCGTCCGATTCATAGATCGTATCCCCGAGCAGCAGCAGAACCGGCTGTCCGCCTGCAAATTCCCGGCACTGGTAAACCGCATGTCCGAATCCCTTCCGCTCGTTCTGTATGACATACTGCAGCTTTTTTCCGATGCGCAGGATGGTATCCTCATAGCTCTTCATCTGCCGGGAAAGCTTCTGCAGATGCTCCATCGGCAGCGGCATTTCAAAATAGCGGCGGTACATCTCCTGTTCCTCCTCCCCGATCACAAGGCAGATCTTATCGATCCCCGCACGGTCCAGCTCCTCCAGCAGCACCAGCAGTGCCGGCTTTACCAGCCCGTCCCGGTCGGCAACCGGAAAGAATTCCTTTTTGATCATCCGGGTTTCGGGATACACTCTTGTTCCGAAGCCCGCGACCGGGATAACCGCCTTCCGCACCTTCCTCTGCTGCCGTATCGTAAACCGGTAGGCCTCCATTTCTTTCTCCGCCGTCAGATAGCGGATCAGCTCGTCCTGCGCCGCCTCATCCTTCGCCAGAAACTGCACCGTGCCGTCACCCTGGGAGCCCACCCCCTTGGCCCCCCAGGTCAGCGCCCGGATAGTCGGATCCCTCAGAATGCCGTGCAGCACCGGCGCAGCCAGCTGAGACGGGCAGGCCGGAGCCACCTGTTCATCAAACAGCTTTTGCGCTTCCGTGAGGAGCTTTCCCATCCCCTCGGCATCCCCGCTCTCAAAATATCCGACTGCTCTGCGGATGATTTCCTGATTTCTGATGCCCAGCGCCTCCTGCACGCCCCTCTCCAGCTCATTCTGCGCAAACGGATAACATTTGCCCAGATCCCCGAGAATCTTAACCGTATCCTTGGAAGCGTTGAGATTGGCAAAAACCCAGTAAAAATTTCCGCGCACCGTCAGCCGTTCCACCTCGACATCGCTGCCGTCAAAGGTCATAACAACCGGCTTCACGCCGTAGGCGCACGCCTGATCCAGCCGTCCGCAGCGCGAAGGCGTTCTCTGCTCGCCGCGGTATGCCGCCTGCATAATGCCGAGCGTACTCATATTTAAACCATACAAAATATTAAACGCCTTTGCTACCAGCACGCAGATTGCCGCGCTGGAGGACAGCCCCTTCTTCATCGGAAGCGTCATTTCATCAATCACGATTTTCATGCCTCCGACATGATAATGCTCCTTGATATAGGATGCTGTACCTGCCATATAAGAAAAATACCCGCCCTCTACTGCTGTTTTTCTTAATTCCTGTACCGACATTTTTTCATGAAATTCAAGCTGTTCTCCCGGCAGATCGGAGATTACCTCAAACTCGCCGCTCTTTTCAATCCAGGCGTGAATCCCCTGCTCAATGCCGGAAACAATCGCCATCCCCTGCGGGATCGCGCCGTTTACAACACGGTTCGCCCCCGCCCAGTCGCTGTGCTCTCCCAGAATGCACAGCCGCCCCGGGATAAACAATTCAAATCTTTCGTTTTCCATTCCAAATCACGCTCCCTTCTCCTTTGGTACCGCCCGCTGCAACATTTCCTGCGCTGCTGCTCAGGAACATATTCTTTCGGCCAGACGCAGCGCCCGCTCCACGGCGATATCCATATTGTAATAGCGGTATTCCGCCAGACGGCCCGCCGGATAAAGCTTCGGAATACCGTCCGCCCGCTGACGGTACCGCTCATATAACGCCCTGCTCTCTGCGGATTCCACTGGATAATACGGGATATCCCCGTCCCCGCACGGAATGGGATACTCATACATAAGTATTGTTCTGTCCGGTATCCGCTCTTTCTGCACCAGCTTGAATTCGCTTGTGCGGGTATAGGTGTGGCGGTTCGGATAATTGATCTGCACGGCCGGCTGAACATGCTCCGCATGGTGATGTTCCAGTTCAAAACGAAGAGAGCGGTACGGCAGCCTTCCGTACTCCGCGCCGAACAGTTCCTCTATGCAGCCCGTATAAATCACCGGCCCGTCCCACAATTCCCCGTCAAAACAGATTCCGCCCTCCACGATTTCTATATGCCTGCACGCATCGCATCCGTACCGTATCCGGATATTTTCATGCCGGGCCATATTCTGAAACAGCGCCGTATAGCCGTCCGCAGGCATCATCTGAAACTCGTCCGTAAAATATCGGTCGTCGTATGACATCCGGACCGGAACCCGCCCCATCACGGACGCATCCATCTCCTCCGGGGGCTTTCCCCACTGCTTTTTCGTATAATTATAAAAAACCTTCCGGAAAACAAATTCCGCCAGCTCCTGCACGCCCGCGTCCGGATGCCTGCGCAGCTCCATAATCGGAACGCTGCCGCCGTCCGGGTACTCCCGGGTCAGCAGTTCCTTCAAATGCTGTGCTTCCCTTTCCGGAAACAGCAGATCAATGCTCCTGAAATTAAACGGGATCGGCACCAGTCTGCCGTCGATTTCCCCAAGCACCCGGTGACTGTATGGAATAAAATCAGAAAAGCGCTGCAGAAAATCAGCCACCTCCTTCTTCCCGGTATGAAACAGATGGGGCCCGTATTTATGTACCAGCACGCCGTTGTCATAATAATCAAACGCGTTGCCGCCGATATGATCCCGTTTTTCCAGCACAGTTACCTGAAAACCGTGCTCTGCCAGGCTCCTTGCGGCAGTAAGGCCGGTGATGCCGGCTCCGATGATAAGTGCCTGCTGCATGATTCCTCCTCCAATTCATGTAATTTCAGCTCAACCGCTGACTGCCCGTTCCTCCCGCTTTCCTTTCCCCATGAAATTTACTGCAAAGTGAATTATCGTTACGGCAATATAGGTAAGTCCGCCCAGAACGAGTGCATAGCCGATATCCCCGAACACCTTCCACAGCACGGTTGTATGAGCATACCGCATAACTATCTTGTGAAACATATAAAACAGAAAAGTTTTGGAAGCGCTGATCTGCAGCTTAAGAATTCCTCTGCTGCAGATCCCCTCTTCAAAATTGAACACAAAAATCAGAAACACAAAAAACGGAATATACTCCATCTGAAAAATCATTTTCTGATTCAGCTGCGGCACAAACAGAACGGCGCCTGTCAGCAAAAGAGCCAGGATCTCCAGGCACGAAGCGCTCCGCAGCGTTTTTTTCGACTCCTTAACCAGCGCATAGAGTCTTCCGGCAAGCAGTCCGATTATAAAATCCCATACCCTCACCAGCGGAAATACGGAGGTCAGCCACCGGGACAGTGAATTCTGAGATATTCCAAAGAAAAAGACAAGATATAGTCCAAATAAAGCCAACCCCATCTTTACTATATTCATTTTGCTGTTCTGCCTGTTCAGCAGGTATATGGCAAAGGGCGCAATACCGTACCCCAGAAGCTCCGTGGAAATCGTCCACGCGACATCGTTAAATGCAAACCATACATCCAGCTCCCTGCTCCAGGACTGCAGGGCAAACAGATTTAAAAACAGATACCGGGCTCTGTCCTGCACACCGGGCAGCTGAAAAAAGCAGTAACTCACCGGTATGGACAGCAGGAGGGATACAAAGTACAGCGGATATATCCTAAGCAGCTTTTTCTTGTAAAACGCCGCAAGCTCAGCTCGCTTCAGACTGGAAAAAGTGCCGCGGTAACGGAGGTATGTGGCAAAGCCCGAAAGCACAAAGAAAAAGGTTACCATGTTGTAGCCCCTCGCGAAAACCAGATCATAGAGCCGGTTTCCTGCCAGCCAGTCGCAGTGAAAGCCGAAAATCAGTACGCAGCCAGCCGCCCGGAACAGATCCAGCACATATATTTTTTTCTGCGTCTCCTTCTCAGGAGCCGTCCTCATGTTTTCTTTTCCGCTCATCTCTTTGTTTATCCTCCTCCGGCTTTTCCTCCGTACCGGTTCTCCTTCCCGCTGCAGCTGCGCTCAGAGCTTTCCAGAGCAGGACGGAGGCGGCTGCGGGAATGACAGTCCGTACTGCAACAAGCAGTAATATTCCAGCTGCTGACTCATACAGATCATACATCCTGAAATAATCCATCCACTTTAAGACAAGAATGTTTACAGGATCGTGGAACAGGTAAATAGGGAAGCTGTATTTTAATAATTTAACCAGTCTGACTTTAACCGCCTTGCCGGCTTTTCGCTCAAAGGCATAACCAATAACGTATGTAAAAAATACACCTGCCAGGCTCAATATTTCGCTGTTGATCGGCAGAATACGGCAGGCTGGAATAAAAAAGATAATTGAAAGGAAAACTGTCCTGTCAGATATCCGCTTTCCTTTTTCTTTAACTGCCGCAAGCAAATATCCCATCGAAAAATATCCGAAATATCTCAAATCCAAATAAGGAATCTTAACAGCCTTATCATACAGCAGGATATACAGGATTACGGAAATCAGCGGAATCATATATTCATTTCGATTCTCGGCATTAAATTTTATTTCCAGACAGCGAATTATTACAAAATTCCAGAACAGAGCCGCCAAAAACCATAAATGTCCTGCATCTCCGCTGGCAAATAAAATCCCGTTCAGTGCAGCCCCGATATTTTCTGTGACATAAAAACCGCCGAACAGTTTGACCGGAATCGTATAAAACACGGCGCAGAAAAGAAAAGGACAAAGCAATTTTTTCGCTTTCACGGCAATCAGTTCATTGATTCCGGAGTACCTCTGTTTTGTAATATAATATACAGAACCGGACAGTGCAAAAAATGCAGGCATGTGAAATGAATAAATCAAATCATGAATAAACCAGACTTTTGTCCAAAGCGAATGATAGGTATATTCACCGCTAATAAATAGCCCTGTATAATCCACCCCCCCCACGCCATAAAACAGCGAATTATAACAACTATGCCCCAACACAACAAGACATAGCAAAAGCAGTCTCATAAAATCATATTCGTATCTATGTCCGTGCACATCGCAGTCCTGTTTACGATACTGCTTGAAAGATAGATCGGAAAACTCTTTCCTACTAAACTTTTTACATCTCTGCATTTAATCTTCCCCTGAGCTTTCTCCTGATTGCCACCTCTTCGTTGACTACTTCACAAATCTCCTAACCCATTTTTTCATTCTTTCTCTTTTTTTACTTCCGAGAGGATACTTCTTGTTCAATTTATTGATTAGCTTTATCATCAGACCGTTTACATAAACAACATCCTGCACTCCCCTTATCCTCATCCCCTCATTATCCACCTGCTGAACAATCGGTTCAAACGGTGCAGGCGCAGCAGAAACCGGCGGAGCGGCCGGAGGCTGTATCGCATTTTCAAAACCACCCAAATATTTTTTCAGCAACGTTTCGTAGAAAGGGCACCTACGTGCATACTTCCAAAAGTGTTCTGCCAGTGTTTCATCCGTATCGTACCAAGGACGTACCGGCGAACAGAAATGCATAATACATTTTTCCTGTTCCGCTTCAAGATATTCTTCATACAGCTCTTTTGGGGCTTTCCTCATAATGGAAAACTTGCGCGATTCCGGCTTGCAGTAATCGACCAGATAATTCCATTTGCTGTGAATGAATTTTACTTTTCCTTGGCAAAGCGAATTCAGCATGTCCTGATCAACAAAACGCCATACTCGTTCCCCTGCCTTATCAAACAATTCCTTAGTTTTAAATTCCTTTCTAAATCCTGGGATATTAATAAGCAACACTCCGGCCTGGAAATAATTGTATACATTTTTAAGTTTTAACACGTCCCTTGCATTATCCAAATAACTTTCATCAATATTATAGTGAGCTATATAATCAATATCCCTGCACGCTCCCAGAATACAGTCGTCCAGTTCCGTTTGATACAGCCCGGCAATATCGCAGTTCACAATGGTATCTCCGTCCAGATAAATCACTTTATCATAATTTTTTAATATCTCAGGAATTAATAAACGGAAAAAGGTTTCGATCGTGTAATGCGCTGTCAGCTTTATATCTGTGTAAAGCTTCTCATATACCGCTGCATCAATAAAGCGGACAGAAAAATTCCCTCTTTTTTTAATCTGCTCCTCCACCCGCTCCCTTGAAATTTTACTGATATTTCTCTGGATAATCAGAATATCATAAATATTACTGTCCACCGCATGCTCCATTACGGATTGGATGCACGCAGATGCAATCGGTACGTAGTTTTCATCCATTGCCATCACGATAGGAATATTATTTTTCTCTGCAATCGGATAATATTCCATCTCCGGTGTCGTATTAAAAAAGTAGCTTCTCTGAGTTTCAAATACCTTTAGTTTTTTATTCTTTTTAACAAAGGTATAATATATTCCAAACAGCCGTTCCGCTAAATAAGCTAACGCACGGGATTCATCCACAGTATAAGTAATGCTTTTCTTGTTATTATGAAGCTCGAGAACATCAAAAAGCCATTCGGAATACTCAAAGAAAATATCCCGCCGCATTATAAACATATTACAGAAGTAACAGTCTTTCGAATTTAAATTCTCAATCATTGCTTCTTCCATTTCAGGATACTTCTTCTTAATAATGTCAATTGCAATATCCAGATCCTCAATATGATGAAACATAGAATCTTCATACTGATGATATACGGACACTCCCTCGTCCGATGGAAGTGTCGTAATAATATCATACTTGTTGATCATTCTTTTCATCTCATCTTCGTACAGATTTAATGATTTTATTGAATTTTCGTCAATACAAGGAAACTGGATGCTTTCCATTCTGTTATCAACATTCGGCCTTAAAAAATATGGATTAAAGCTCAGATATCTTCTGTAATGAAAAAAGCCATAATATTCGGCGTCAACATTTTTCCATGCCCAGTACTGGGCCGTCAGTTCACACAGATATTTATTTTTTCTTGAGATATTATCGCCTTCATCATCATGAAGAATATCAGGAATCCTGCTTTCCGCCAATGCTGTACCAACCTGTATCGGTTTTAGATATGTATTTCCCGGCACATACCGTCTGTCATGGCAAACTACAAAAATATTTATGTCTTTATTAACTTTCATCCTCATCTCTCCCCCTGCTCAATACTCTTTCCTCTCATGCCACTTCCACGCATGTTCTACAATCGTCTCAATATCCGCATATTTCGGCTTCCAGCCAAGCACGCGCTCCGCCTTTGCGCTGCTGCCGATCAGCACCGGCGGATCTCCTGCGCGCCGCCCCTCTTTTCTGACGGCAAAATCCCTTCCCGTCACCTTTTGAGCCACTGAAATCACATGCGCCACCGAATCGCCGTTCCCGTTCCCGAGATTAAAGCAGCTGCTCTCCCCTCCCGCCTTCAGATATTCGAGCGCGCGGATATGGGCGTCCGCCAGATCGGTTACATGAATATAGTCCCGGATGCAGGTCCCGTCCGGGGTCGGATAGTCCGTCCCGTAAATGCGGGCAGATTCCCGTGTGCCGCCGGCCGCGTCCAGAATCAGCGGAATCAGATGCGTCTCCGGCGCATGGCTTTCCCCGAGCTCTCCCTCCGGATCTGCACCGGCCGCGTTGAAATAGCGCAGGCAGCAGAAATTCAGCCCGTAGGCGTCATGGTAGTCCGCCATAATCCTTTCCACCATCAGCTTAGTCGCACCGTAGGGATTGATCGGCCGCTGCGGCATGTCCTCCGTGATCGGCATGCGATCCGGCACGCCGTAGGTCGCACAGGTGGAGGAAAAAACAATGGTGTTCACGCTGTATTTCCTCATAACATCAAGCAGCTGCACGGTGTTGCAGACATTGTTCTGATAATATTTTGCCGGGTCGTTTACGGATTCCCCCACATAAGCGTAAGCCGCAAAATGAATTACCGCCTCGACCGGATACTTTTGAAACACCTCTTCCAGACGTTCCCGGTCTGCCAGATCACCGAACTCCAGAACGCCCCATTTTACACTTTCTCTGTGCCCGTAGATCAGATTGTCATAAACCGCCGTTTCATAGCCCCTGCGGTTGAGTTCCTTGTTCGTATGGCTCCCGATATACCCGGCGCCGCCCACTACCAAAATCATATTTCCTCCCCTTCTGCCGCCGCAGGGCGGCCCGCTTGATATCCTTACATCCGCGGCTCCCGCGCCTATGGACGCAGGCTCCTGCCGAAGATCGCCCTCACCAGCCTTCTCCGCCTTGTCCCGGCCGGCAGAAGCCGGTTTACTTTTTTCATATCCACCCGGATCTTCAGACGCGTCGGGCGCAGGCGGATCTCTCTGCGCTCGTCAAAAACGGGATTTTTCCCCGTTCCCGCCGTATTTTCCAGAAGAATCCTCTCGTAAAACGGCGTCCTTCTGGCCGCGTTCCAGAAAGCCTCGGCCCAGTCGCATGCCGGTGTATTCCAGGGCTTCCAGACCCCTGCAAAGTGGACGATATACGGATTTTTCCGGGCCTCACCGTATTCTCTCCACAGTCCCATGGGCGCATGGCTCATGCGTTCCCTGCGGGAATGGCCCCCGTATTCCCAGTCGATGAGCATATTCCATTTCTGATCCAGAAACCGGACGCGTCCCTGACAGAACATATTCAGCACATCCTGATCCACCATGTGCCACGAAAATTCAAGCGTCTTTTTCACCAGCATCTCCGCCGTCAGCTCCCGGCGCAGCGCCGTCAGATTCAGCAGCAGCACGCCCGCCTGAAAATATTCGAGCGGACGCTTCAGCTCCAAGCGCTTTGTCAGATAGCGTTCCGTATCCGGATCGGATTTGAACGCCCCGATCACATCCATATCCCTTACTGCTGCCAGGAGATACCCTTCGATATCCGTATCGTAAAGCTTCCCCACATCCTGCCGCACCGCCATATCCGCATCCAGATACAGAACCTTTTCATAATCGGGCAGCACCTTCAGGATAAAGTAACGATAAAAGGTCTCCCGGGAAAAATGATGATGCACCGGGAAATCAATGCCCCTGACACAGCCGCGGATGTCGCAGAACCGGATGGAAATCTCCGGCCTTCCCTCCGCCAGAGCCGCTATGCTTTTCCGGGTATTTGCGGCGATATCGGTGTGCAGCACGATAATATCATAGCAGCGCTTTTTGTCCGTACAGTCGAGAACGGAGCGCAGCATCACGGCAAGATACGGAGCGAAGCGTTCGTCCGATGCCAGCACAAGGTTGACGCTCCCCTTTCCGAACACCGGCGCAGGGAATTCCTGGGGCGCGGTATCTTCAAAAATCACATAAGGCAGTTCACAGCATTTCAGGCCGGCTTCTTTTTTCGCGCGTGTAAACCATATACCAAACATACGTTCGGAAAGATACGCGCAGGCACGGTATTCCTGCTCGCTGTATTCGGAAAAATCCGTCTCTTTCTCAAATTCATCCAGCAGCGGAAACAGCCATTCCATGTACTTGCAGAAGTACGGCTTCCGCATAATGTACATGTTCATAAAGTAATGCTGTTTTGATTTGATATAAGTTTCTGCTGCCTCCCGGTAATCCGGGTACATCCGTTTCAGGATTGTGAGCATCCGGTCAAGATCCTGCTTTCTGTGAAACTGGCAGTACTGTTCGTATACGGTTGAGTTGCTTTTTTCGCGAAGCGTCGCGATAATGTCGTATTTTTTTATAACCTCCTCCATGCGCGCATCCGTCAGCCCGAACTCCGGCATATTTTCCCGAATGCTCTCGCACACACGGTACGGCGGCGCAGTTTTACCAGCGGGAGAGCCGTCCGGACGCAGCGGAAATTCTCTGGAAAAATCAAAATATCTCCGGTAGTGGAAAAAGCCGTAGTATTCGGCATCCGCATTTTTCCATGCCCAGTACTGGGCCGTCAGCTCGCAGTACGCTTTATTTTTTTCCGAAACGGAAGCCCCCTCGTTATCCTTAAGCGCATCCGAAAGCCGGAAATCCGCGAGCTCTGCACCAACCTGTATTTTCTGCAGCAGCCTGCTCTCCGGCACAAGGCTGTCCTTATGGCATGAAACAAATAATTGGATATCCCGCATGGCCTTTCCTCCTTTCCTGCTCTGCGCCGGGCTGTTCTGATTTTTACGCGCTGCCGCTCTGTCCCAATTTCCGCAAACTGTCTTGTTCTGATTTTTATGCGCTGCCGCTCTGTCTCTCTTTCTGCGAGCTGCCGCCTTCTTCGTGCATTTCCCGCGGCGTTTACTGCTCCTCATAAGCGTCGCAGACTGCCTTGGCCCTCCCCTCCAGTGCGATCTTCCCATCCTTCAGCCAGATTGCCCGGCCGCACATCTCCCGCACCTGTCCCATGCTGTGCGACACAAAGAATACGGTTGTCCCGCCGCTCATCAGCTCCAGCATACGGTTCCGGCTTTTTTCCTGGAACTGCGCGTCCCCGACCGACAGAATCTCATCCACAATCAGGATTTCCGGGTTTACCACCGTCGCAATGGAAAAGGCAAGGCGCATCATCATCCCGGAGGAATAATTCCGGATCGGCGTGTCAATAAAGCGCTCCAGCTCCGAAAAGGCTACAATCTCATCGAATTTTTCCTTTAGATACGCTTTGGAATAGCCGAGGATCGCCCCGTTCAGAAAAATATTCTCGCGCCCGGTCAGCTCAAAATCAAAGCCGGAGCCCAGCTCCAGCATCGGAACGATATTGCCCTCAACCGTCACCCGGCCACCGGTAGGCTGCATGATCCCGGAAATAATCTTCAGCAGCGTGCTTTTTCCCGCGCCGTTCTTTCCGATAATCCCGATCACCTCGCCGCGCTTTACGGTAAAAGTAACATCGGTCAGGGCATGAAATGTTTCGTATTTCAGCTTTTTCTTGAGCAGTCTTACCGTAAAACCCTTCAGCGACCGGTCCTGGCTCTGCTCCATCCGGAAGCGCATGGAAACGTTCCGAACCTTTACCACCTCATTTTTCATATTTATCCCCCGTGCGTACTGCAGACCCGCCTGCATGCTCTTTTATTCTCTGCTCCTTCGCTATTCCGCCTTTGCTCTCTGTTCTTTACTTTTTATCTTTGCTCCTGCTCTCCTGCTCTCTGTACTTTTTCTACGCTCGTACCCTCAATTTTTAATTTCCTGCCTGTTCTCCGGCTCCATTTTTTAATTAACCGCCTGCACTTTTACAGCCGTTTTATATTCATTATTAATGGTTAAATATTTAAAATAAACTTATTTTGTGTCTTTTTAAAAATAACACCGCCAAACAGCAACGAACCAAGCGCAAATGCCGCACAGACCAGATACATTCTCGGCTCCGGTGATATGCCGTCCAGCACGACGGAGCGCATAAATTTCACATAGTAGTACATGGGATTCATGGTAAAAATCCATCGGAACTGCTCCGCGATCAGAGTTTCCGGATAGAACAGCGGCGTCATATACATCCACAGCATACTGAAAATCCCCCACAAAAACTGGATATCCCGGAAAAATACCATAAGTGAAGCCAGCAGCATGCCGAAGCCAGCCGAAAAAACCAGCACGCATGCGATCAGGAACGGAAGCAGCATAAACGCCTTTGTTATCGCCTCTCCTGTGACAACAATCACAATCAGCAGCACAACCATGGAGATCAGAAAATTTATTGCCGAAAACAGTACCTTTGTAACCGGGTAAATATATTTCGGCACATAAACCTTCGTAATCAGCGGCGCGTTATATACGATGGAGCCCAGCGCCTGCCCGACTGCCTCCGTAAAAAAGTTAAAGATTATCAGGCCGCTCAGCATATATACCGCGATATTGTCGATATCCGATTTGAACAGCTGCGAAAAAACGACAAACTGCACCAGCATGGTGAGCAGCGGATTGAAAAAACTCCACAGGATGCCCAGCAGAGAGCGCTTGTAACGCACCTTGAAATCCCGGCTCACCAGCTGCTCCATCAGAAAGCCGTAGCGCTTCAGCGCCAGTGCGGTGGAGAAAAACAGATCCCGTTTTCCTCTGCTGCTGCGCCATGCAGAAACGCAGTAAACCGCGCTGAGCATCAGACCAAAGACCGCTGCAATTTCCCAGAAATGCTGCCCGACCCAGACCTCATCCTTTCCGCTCACAGCAATACAAAGGGAGCCTGGAAGCTGCTTCCCGTCAAGATAAAGGCCCCCGTTCCGCCGTGCCCCGGACATTTCGTCTTCGGCTTCCTCCGAGCTTTCCTGGCTTTCCGCCCCTCCGGCATTTTCCGCTCCTTCCGGGCTATCTGTTCCTCCAGCGTTTCCCGCTCTTTCCGGTTCTTCCGTTCCTGCGGCAGTTCCTGTTCCTTCCGGACTATCTGTTCCTCCAGCGTTTCCCGCTCTTCCCGGTTCTTCTGTTCCTGCCGGACTTTCTAAGCCTCCGGCACTTTCCGCTCCTTCCGGACTTTCCTCTCCTCCGGCGTTTCCCAACTCCCCTGCGGCTTCCTGTTCTTTCAGTTCTTCCAGGGAACTGGGAAGACGTCTTGTGGTGCTGTAAAGCGCTGTCGCCGACATTCCCGGCTCACCGTAGACCGAGGTGACAACCAGTTTCATCCGGATGCCGTACAAATTCCTTTCCATGTCATCCAGAGTCAGAGCCGCATACTCATTCAGACCGATTTCCGACGCCTGCAGCATCCGGGAAGCAAACACCTCTTTGCCGTCCGCAGCGCACAATTCCAGCACAAGATCGCCGGTAATTCCCCGGTCGTAATTCGACAGCAGAACCCTGACCTCCTGCGGGAAACATACCGTATTGATAAAATACTGCTCAACCACGCAGTCCGCCGTGATTTCGCCAACAATATCATCCGCCGGAAACTCCTCAATGGCGCCGCGGGATTCCCGGTAATGCAGCTGTTCTCCGCACGCATAATAAAACACGGAAACGATCGCCACATACGCCAGCAGCAGTCCCGCGTAGATTTTTATGTAATTCAGTTTTTCCGGCCGGTTCCGTTTTCCCCTGCTATGTCCTGCTCTGCTCATATATTTTTCTCATCTTCCTCCGAATTTCTCTCTGGTCAAATTTTTGCAGCCGCACAGCCGCAGCAGGATTTCCTGCCCTTTGCGAAATTCCTGCGCTTGCTCCGGCACAAGCAGCCCGGGCTGCTTGGGAAAAGCCCTCGCCCGGCCCGGAAGCGGACCGGTATGCTGATGCAATCAGAGTCTCCAGCCGCTTTAAGTCCCGCGGATCAAAAAGGCTTCTGCCATCCTGCACCACCTCCCGGTTTCCACGGATATCGCTGGCAATACAGGGCAGCCCCGCCGCCGCTGCCTCCAGCAGAGCAACCGGCAGCCCTTCCTGCTTCGACGGGAAAACAAAACAGTCCGCTGCCGCCAGAAGCCCTTCGACATCCTCCCGATAGCCGGCCAGCACAATATTTTTCTGCAGGCCGGCGCGCCGTATCTGCCTATTAAGCCTTCCCTTCTGCGAACCGCTTCCGGCAATTATATATTTCCATTTTCCAGGAATTTTGTCGCGCCGCCCTCTGCCCGCGCTGCCGGTCTTGCGCTTCCCTGCAAGTTCAGCCAGCGCCCGGACAACAGCCCGGTGGTTTTTCCTTCTGGAAAGCTCTCCGACGGAAAGCAGCAGGAACTCGTCCTCCGCCACGCCGAGCTTTTTTCGTTCCTCGCAGCGGCAGCGCCTGGCTTCGCGGTATTTTGCCAAATCAATCCCGACGCCGTTTATATGAAAAACCGGCTGCCTGTTCCGCCCGCCTGTCTTCGACCGTTCCGCATTTCTCAGCCGGAAGCTTTTCGCCCGCCGGTAATCCTCGCTGTTGATCGTAATCAGCACATCCGTATACCGCGCCAGCCAGCGCTCCGCCGGATAATAAAGCAGCCAGTTCCGCAGCGGGGCGCCCTTATAAAAATGAAAGCCGTGCGCGGTGTAGATTACCCGGCAATGCTGCGTTTTCTGACCGCCCCGCTTCCGGGCCTCCGCTTCCCGGCATTTCCCGCAGCATTTTCCCCGTTCCCTGTCCGCGCCGGCCGCCGCAAGTCTCGCGAGCACGCCGCCCATCGGCGTATGGCAGTGAAGCAGCTCAAACGGAACCTCCCGCATCAGCCTTTTCAGCTGACGGTACGCGCGGACCGCGGCAAGCACCCGGAACGGCGAGCGCTCCAGATCAATCTGACATCGGACAATTCCCGTGCCGTCAAGCCGCGAATTATCCTCCCCGAAGCTTGGATTCCGGAAATTGCTGGCATAATATACCTGGTAGCCGAGTTCCTGCAGAATACGGACGTTATTCATCTCAAACTGCGGCACAAAACCGCTGACGGTTGTGACGATAAGGGCGTTTTTCTGCTCCCTTCCCCGGCCGTCCTGCAATTTGCTCTTCAATGTCAGCTGTGCCTCCCTCCGCTTTCCTTCCGCTTTGCGTTCCGTTTATGCAAGGCTTCCCCGTTCTTTTTCCCTCCCGCCGACCGCTCCCCGATATAGAAGCCGTACATCAGGCAGGACACTGCCTCCCTGGCCCGGTCATCAAGCAGAGGGATCATCCGGTAGATATTCCGCAGCGGATCATCCGTCAGCCGGATATTTTTTGTGTCGTTCATGCTAACACTTCCTTTCTGCCATGGAATATTATCCCTGCACTGAAATGTCGTCTGAAGCGCATACTCATTCTTACTAATAATCGTTCTGCGATTATTATATATCGTTCAACGATATTAGTCAACAGTTTTTATTGACCTTTCTATCGTTCAACGATATAATGTTTCAGAAAGCAAAGAGCCCTTTAACCATTTCACGGAGCCGCGGATCACAGGGCTCTTTTTGTGAAAATTAACAGGAAAGCATAGACGGGTTTTTCATGAATTCTATAGGAGAACGAATTAAATATTTAAGAAAAACGATCCTGAATAAAACGCAGAAGGATTTCGGTTTGCAGATCGGATTAAAACCGAATTCGGTCAGCGATATTGAAAGCGGGAAAAACAGCCCGACCGACCAGACGATAAAGGCAATCTGCAGAGAATTTAACGCCAGCGAAGAATGGCTTAGAAGCGGCAGAGGAGAAATAAAAGCAGAAAACTGTCAGGAAGAACGCTACATTCTGAATATAGCGAAACTTCAGCGGGCCGATGACGACACCCTCATCCGGTGGGTGAACGCCATAGCCGAGACGAACCCGGAAGCCCTGAAGCAGATCGAAGAATTTATGAAGAAAATACTAGGAATCGAAGAATAGCGCCCGGTCAGGCGGCTTAAATTTCCCTTAAACCCTGCAAAGATCAAATAGCTGAAATACAAGAATGCACAAAACTGCCTGACGTACCGGTCTGCATTGCACGACAGGACAACCCCGGCGACAGCCCGGGGCAGGGAGGATGGAAGAATGAATAATAAACTAATGAATAAGCAGGAGGCAGAACAATCCGCGGAGCCTTTTGTGAAAGAGATTGTAAACTGTATTGCGGAAAAACGCTACGCGGATATTGAGAAACACGCCGTATTTGAGGAGATATCTTTGTCCTGTTTTACGGAACTGATCGAGGGCTTTCTGGAGCTTAATGAGCTTCCTTATATGGATCGCTTTGAGGTTCCCTGCAATTTCAGTCCTCAGTATGAATATCATCAGCTTTCCTGCATCGTGTATAAAGACGGGAGCGGATTTCATGCGGATTATGATCTGACGACAGACGGCGAATTAAACGATCTTACCCTGCAGATGGATTTTCTGTTTGCAGAATCAGGCGGGTTCATTGTCAAGGTTTTAAACGCTCATGTAATGTAAATGAGCCGGCGGCATGAAGCCGGATTGTCAGCAGTGTGCCCTTACGGCCCCCACTGCCTGAGCAGCTCTTTCCGTTCCCTCCAGTCCGGCATTACCGAGGCCACCGTCTCGTAAAACCGGGCAGAATGGTTCGGCACAAGAAAATGTGCGAACTCATGCACGACCACATACTCCGCGGCCTTCTCCGGCCGCTCTGCCAGCATGGTGCTGTAGGTGATGATCCCGCGCGCCGTATGGCAGGAGCCCCAGCGGCTTGTCATTTTCCGAATGCGGATCTGCGGCCAGGGAACGCCGAGTTCGCGGAACGGAGGATACCAGCGCCGGCTCAGCTCCTGCATCCGGGCCAGAAACTCTTCCCGCGTGCATTCCTGCACGGGTTCTCCTGCCGCCAGCCGCTGTTCGCGCAGCTCCTGCTGCCGTCTCTCATATTCCCTTCGCTGTTCTGCGCGCTCTGCGTACCGCTGCCGAGCGGCACGGATAAACCCTGCCTTGGAGCGGACAAATTCGTCCGTAAAACGGAGCGATACCCTCGGATTTGCAGAAACCGTGACCGAACCGTCCGGGCGGACTCTGAGATTTACATTTTTTACCTTTTTACGCACCAGCTCATAGCAGATCTCTCCCTGCGCATCCTCCACGGTGCGCAGGGTTCTGCCCTCGTTCCTGCCTGTCATGCCTGTTTTCCTTTCACCGCGGCTCCATTCTTTCAGCCGGATTTATCTGGTCTAGCTCTGTCGGCCTGCTCTATTCCTGTTCTGAAAACATTGGCGTAGACAGATAACGGTCGCCGGAATCCGGCAGCAGCACGACAATCCGCCTGCCGGCGTTTTCCGGGCGCTCTGCCAGAAGCAAAGCTGCCTTCAGAGCCGCACCGGAGGAAATGCCCACAAGGATTCCCTCGCTTACGGCAAACCGCCGGCCCTCCTCAAATGCATCCTCATCCTCGATCGCAAGCACCTCATCGCAGATACCGGCATCAAACACTTCCGGAACAAAGCCGGCGCCGATCCCCTGGATGTTATGAGGCCCTGCAGCCCCGCCGGAAAGCACCGGGCTGGAGGCCGGCTCCACGGCAACAATCCGGATCGCGGGATTTTTCGATTTCAGGTATTCGCCGACTCCCGTAACGGTGCCTCCGGTTCCCACCCCTGCAACAAAAATATCGAAATCTCCGTCCGTCTGCTTCCAGATTTCCGGGCCGGTCGTCTCCCTGTGTACCTGTGCATTGGCCGGATTTACAAACTGCCCGAGAATTACGGCCCCCGGAATGCTTTCCGCCAGCTCCTCCGCGCGGTCGATGGCCCCCTGCATCCCCTGCATCCCGTCCGTAAGCTCCAGCTGCGCGCCGTACGCTCTCAGCAGATTTCTCCTCTCCTCGCTCATCGTTTCCGGCAGCGTGAGAATCGCCCGGTAGCCTCTGGCAGCCGCAACTGCCGCTATCCCGATTCCGGTGTTGCCTGAAGTCGGCTCGATTATGGTAGCCCCCGGTTTCAGCCGCCCCTCTTTCTCCGCCGCTTCCATCATCGCCAGCGCAGTCCGATCCTTGACCGAGCCCGCCGGATTCAGATACTCCAGCTTTGCCAGGATATCAGCATTTTTCACGCCTGCCGCCAAAGCGTAATGATTCAGGCGAAGCAGCGGCGTATTTCCGATCAGCTCCGCTGCACTTTCTTTGATGTCTGCCATAAATAAGTCCTCCTTTTTTCCGCTTCGCCAGTTCCGCAGCTCTTTCATTCATCGCTGATCCGATCCTGCCGGAGCATCCTATACCATATGTATCCTCGCTGCCGGGGAAAAATTCCGGCTTTCGCTGCTTTTGCTTCTGAGCCGGTTTTTTTCCGCCCTGATTTATCTCCTGCGCCGGTTTCGGCTGCTGCCTTTCATTGATTTTCCATACCTGCTTCGGCTTACAAAACATCTCCGTCTCCCAGCAGCCCCCGCACCACCTCCGCCGCAATCATCAGGCCGGCAGCCGGCGGCACAAACGCCGTGCTGCCCGGAGTGCTTCTGCGCACCGCCTTCTGCCGGATTTCTCCAGTTCCCCCGTCTCTTTGCCGCATCTCTCCGGCTTCCCGGCACTCCGCGCAGTTCTTCTGCCGCATCTCCCCCGCTTCCCGGCACTCCTCCCGTTTCTCCTGCCGCATCTCCCCCGCTTCCCGGCACTCCTCCCGTTTCTCCTGCTGCTCCTTCCGGATTCCATCCGTGTGCCCGAAGCCTGCAGCAGCCGGCGCTCCGTCCCCCTGGTTATATGCTGTTCCGCACGGTGATATACCGCCCGATGGCGCACGCAGCGTAACCGGAGGCTCCTCCGAGTAAATTACCCTCAGCCGCTTCACCCCCCGCTTTTTCAGCTCGCTGCGCATCACTCTGGCAAGCGGACAGATTTTCGTCTCGTAGATATCAGCCGCCCGAAGCCGGCCCGGGTCAAGCTTGTTCCCGGTTCCCATGCAGCTGATAATCGGGATTCCTGCTGCCTGAGCACGCAGGACAAGTTCCAGCTTGGCTGTCACGGTATCAACAGCGTCCACAATATAATCATACTGTTCAAACGGAAAGCTGTCTGCATTTTCCGGAAGGAAAAAACAATTATAGATATGAACCATTGCTTCCGGATTAATATCCAGCACACGCTCCCGCATAACCTCCGTTTTGCGCCTGCCGACCGTGCTGTGCAGCGCAATGATCTGGCGGTTTATATTCGATTCGCATATCCGGTCATCGTCAATCAGATCAAGCTCCCCTATCCCGCTGCGTGCCAGCGCCTCCGCCGTATAGCCGCCGACCCCGCCAAGCCCGAAAATTGCCACACGGGCACGCTTCAGCCGCCCGATGCCCTCTCTGCCCAGCAGCAGCTCTGTTCTTGCAAACTGTTCCTCCATCTGAAGTCCTCCTGCCCGTACCTTTTATTCCAATCCTCTGAAATCCGCCTGATCATACCACTCAAGAAAACTGTGCTTTTCTCCATGCTTCTTATAGGCTATAACAGTACTTAAATTGACATTTTCGACACTGCTGAAAATATTCCCCTCCACATAAGGATTGGTCTTTTTGAGCTCCCGAATCAGCTGCTTAACTTCCAGGCGCTTTGAACTGCTGTCTCCGGTTCCCCGCGCAGCACACATTTCCGTGAATTTGCAGGCACATTGGAGAAAGCTCAGTCCATAATAATCCCGCCATGCTTTGACATCGTCCTCCCGGACAAGATACATCGGCCGGATCAGCTCCATCCCTTCAAAATTGGTGCTGTGAAGCTTCGGCATCATAGTCTGGATCTGTGCTCCGTACAGCATTCCCATTAAAATCGTCTCAATCACATCGTCATAATGATGTCCGAGTGCAATTTTATTGCAGCCGAGCTCCTTTGCCCTGCTGTACAGATATCCCCGGCGCATGCGGGCACAGAGATAACAGGGGGATTTCTCCACCTCAAACACGGATTCAAATATGGAAGATTCAAATATATCCACCGGAACGCCGAGCCGCGCGGCATTCTGCTCAATCCTCGCGCGGTTGGCCGGACTGTAGCCCGGGTCCATCACAAGAAAAACAACCTCAAAATGAAATTTGTTATGGCGCTTCAGGCACTGGAACAGCTTCGCCATCAGCATTGAATCCTTTCCGCCCGAAATGCAGACCGCAATTCGATCCCCTTCCCGGATCAGCTCATACCGGTTGATGGCCCGGACAAAGGGACACCAGAGACTTTTCCGGAATTTCTTCTGAAGTCCTTTTTCCACCTCCGGGCCAAGCGCTTTTTCCGCTCCCGCCTGTTCCTGTGCTTCCTGCATTATTCTCCCCCCATCCTCTGCGGTATATTTTTCTTTTCTGTTCTGAAACTATCTGTTTCCACTCGACAATTCTGTTTATCGAATGGATGTTCCGGTTTATTTCCGGATTCCGGCCCATGAATGAACTCCGTCAGCGCTTCGCTGCCTTTCCCTTCGCTGCGATATCTTCATCCAGAACAATTGTAAACGGCCCGTCGTTCACAAGCGACACCCTCATATCTGCACCGAATTCTCCGGTTTCTACATGGACGGCGCGCTCCCGGCAGCGCGAAACAAAATATTGGTAAAGGCGCTCCGCCTGTGCCGGCGCTCCGGCATTGGTAAAGCCCGGCCGATTCCCGTGGCTGCAGTCCGCGTACAGCGTAAACTGGGAGACGATCAGCAGCTCCCCGCCTACGTCCGTAAGAGAGCGGTTTGTCTTTCCATTTTCGTCCGCAAAAATGCGGAGCTTCAGCAGCTTGTCAATATAGATGTCCGCAGTCTGTTCCGTATCCTCGCGTCCCACGCCGAGCAGCACTGCAAGCCCCCTTTCAATGGAGCGCACATCCCCGCCTCCCGCGCCTGCCGCTTCCTCTGCGCCCTCCCGGACAATTGTCACCGACGCGGAAGCAACGCGCTGAATCACCAGTCTCATTTTTCCTCCTGTTCCGCCGCCCGGCGCTTTTGTGCTGCGCTCTCAAACGGCATCTGAAATCCGTCCTGCATTATCAGCGGCAGCAGCGAGCTTCCCTCTATCCTCCCGCACGCAGGACGTTTCTGCACACCCTCCAGCAGTCCGAAATAGTCAAGTATGGTTGCGGCAATATCGCCGAACCCCTCCCGCGTTCCAAGGCTGCGCCCGGATAAAAGCCGCTGCCCGTACATTACGAGCGGTACATATTCCCTGCTGTGATCGGTGGACGGAGTCAGCGGATCGCAGCCGTGGTCCGCCGTAATCATCAGAATATCGTCGGGACGCAGACCTGCCAGGAGCTCCGGCAGCTGCGCGTCAAAACGGGAAAGCGCTTCCGCGTAGCCATCTACATCGTTGCGGTGCCCGTAAAGCATGTCGAAATCAACAAGGTTTACAAAGCACAGACCTTCAAAATCCTTCTTCATATACTCCTTCGTCCGCTCGATCCCTTCCGCGTTTCCGGAGGTATACACATACTCGCCGATGCCCCTGCCCGCAAAAATATCATTGATTTTACCGACTGCCGCAACCGTAAACCCGGCCTCCTTCAGGATATCGAGCATCGTTTCCGACGGCGGCTCCAGCGAAAAATCATGCCTGCGCGGCGTGCGTACATAATCCGGCCACACGCCTGTGAACGGCCGTGCAATCACTCTTCCTACGCCCCAGCGGCCTCTGCAGACCGCCCGTGCCTTCCGGCATATTTCGTAGAGCTCCTCCACCGGGATAACCTCCTCATGCGCCGCAATCTGCAGCACACTGTCCGCGGAGGTATAAACGATCAGATCGCCGCTTTCGCAGTGCTGCCGGCCGAAATCCCGGATTACCTGCGTTCCGGAATACGGGCGGTTGCACAGCACTCCCCGCCCCGCAGCCGCGCGAAGGCGGTCAAGAAGCTCCTCCGGAAAACCCTCCGGGAAGGTCGGCATCGGCTCTCTCGAGACAATCCCCGCAATCTCCCAGTGCCCCGTCGTCGTGTCCTTTCCCTTCGACCGCTCGGAAAGCCGTGCTGCAACGCCCTCCGGCAGCTCCGCGGCCGATATGCCCTCCGCCCGGACGCCTTCTATGTTAAACAGCCCAAGCCTCCTCATATTCGGCATGGAAAAATTTCTGCCGGTTGAGGCGGCATAGATGGTGTTGCTGCCCTCGTCCCCGTAAAGCGCTGCATCCGGCATTTCCCCAATTCCGACGCTGTCCAGCACTATCAGAAATACCCTCTTCATACTCTGACCCCCCTCATTTCATGTGCTCCAATCATAGTATAGATTGCATTCTCTGTCAAGCCGGCAGACCACCCTTGCGAAAATGCAAAATATTGTCAGCTTTCGCCCACGCATAATTGCTATCCACTGACGGATATGGTATAATGGCCCTGAAAACAAAATACTATGGAGGTAGCCCTGTGAAATCCATCAGAACAAAAATTATTGCAAGTATTATTTTATGTGCTCTTTTGTCCTCTCTCACAGTGGGAATTCTGAGTATTTATAACTCCCGCACAATGTCCAAGGATGACGCAGAGGAACGGCTGGTGCTGACCTGCAGCAACCGGAGCAGCGAACTCAACGCTCTGATCTCACGGATACAGCAGTCTGTTGATACCCTGAGCAGCGTTGCCATGAGCCGTCTGGATTTTGAAAAATTCAAAAGCGATTCCCGCTACGTTGCCGAATTCACCGACTCGCTGCTGGACGATTTCTACCGCTTCGGCGAACACACCGACGGTTCGATCAGTGTTTACATAAGATATAATCCGGATTTTACCGAACCGACCTCCGGTATCTTTCTTACGAGAGACCGCACGGGTGCGCCCTTTGAAAGCATTACTCCGACCGATTTTTCAATGTATGACAAAACGGATCTCACCCATGTCGGCTGGTATTATATTCCCGTGGAGCACGGCGCGCCGCTCTGGATGGATCCGTATCTGAACGAAAATATTAATGTGTACATGATTTCCTACGTGGTTCCGCTCTATGTGGACGGCGTTTCCGTCGGCATCATCGGGATGGATATTGATTTCAACATGATTGCGCAGCTTGCAGAGGAAGAATCCGGTTTCAAATCCGGTTACACCTTCCTTTATAATGCGGACGGAAATATTATGTACCATCCGTCGATCGGCACCGGAACGGACATTGCGGACGCGTGGGACGGGTCCTCTTCCGCTCTGAAAAGCTTTCTCACAAACGGTGCAAATGCAGGAAAAACCACCCGCTGTTCCTATAACGGAACCGATAATGTGCTGTCCTTCTCGCCGCTGAAAAACGGCATGTACCTCGCGCTGGCGGCTTCCGAAAGCGAAATACGCCGGACGGCAGATCAGCTCAGCCTTCAAATTTTCGTTTCCATGCTGGTCTGCCTCTGTCTCTGCGCCGTGCTCGGTGTTCTGATCAGCTCGCATATCGCAAATCCGATCCGCGGCATTACGGACGTGATACGGCAGACGGCACTCCTGAATTTCCGCAGCGCCGCCGGCAATGCCCGGCTCCGCAGCCGCAGCGATGAGACCGGCGATATGGCACGGGCGGTAAGCGACATGCGCGGCGTTTTCCGCCAGCTTGTCGGGGACATCAACCGGGTCAAGGACGACATGCTTGCCAATATGGAGCGGCTGGAGGATATTATGTCGGAAAACAGCCGCATCTCCGAGGATAATTCGGCTACCACGCAGCAGCTGGCCGCCGGAATGCAGGAAACCACCATCGGAACCGCAAAAATGTCTGACAGTGTGACCGCCATCCAGCAGAATGCCGAGGACATCAACACGCTTTCCCGGCAGGGTCAGGAAACCTCTCAGGAGGTGCGCAACCGGGCGAGAGGACTCCGTGATACCACTTCGTATTCCCACCGCAGGGCTCTGGAGGTCTACAGCTCCATGAAGCAGAAAACAAGCGAGGCGATCGAGCAGTCGAAGGCCGTCGCAAAAATCAACGAGCTGACGGACAATATCAAAAAAATATCCGCGCAGACGAACCTGCTCGCCCTGAACGCGAATATCGAGGCGGCGAGAGCCGGGGATGCGGGACGCGGCTTTGCTGTCGTGGCAACCGAAATCGGCACCCTGTCAAGCCAGACTTTCCAGACCGTGGACGGGATCAACGCAATTGTGGCGGAGGTAAACCGGGCCGTGTCCAGCATGACCGGCTGTATCACTACCATCATGGATTTTCTGGAGGATACGGTGGTGGCGGATTACGATTCCTTCCTGTCCGTCAGCACAAAGTATGAGATTGACGCGGACACGTTTGCCAGCTCGATGAGCGATGTTTACCGCGACGTCTCGGACCTCAATGAAAAAATCAGCGAAATCGCGCTGACCATTGACAATATGAACGTCACAATCGGTCAGTCCGCCGAGGGTGTCAATCTGATCGCTGAAAAATCCTGTAGCGCCGTAAGCAAAACCGCCGAGGGCTACCATATTCTGAGGGAAAGCAAGGAATGCGCCGGAGAGCTGAAGGATATTGTCGAGCGGTTCCAGCTCTGATCCTATCGGACAGTTCTTGCTCTGATCCTGCCGGCCGGTTTTTGGCTCTGATCCTATCCGCATCCTGCGTACAGGCGGCCGCAAGGCCCCGTACTGCCATGCCGGACCAATAAAATATGCCCCGCCTGCGAATATCCGATCCGCAGCGCGGGGCATACTTATTTCGGTCTCTGCTGCCTGCGATGTGCAGACAGCCTGGAAATAACAGTATAATGCAATAACTGTATTCTGCCGAACAGCAAAAAATTCCCTTACAAAATTATTAAATTTGCATTTTTGTGCAATTTGACGTTGTTCTTTTTAAATCTCAATGATATAATCATTACGATTTGCCGGTCTGAGCCTGATGCAGACAGCACAAACGTCGGGCATACCTGCCGGACAGAGACAATGGGAGCCGCCGTGCCGGCCGCTCTGAAGTAAAGATTTTTTGTTTTTATGCCGTTTTCCGGCAGAATGTGAGGAAATATGACAAAACTGATAAAAAAATACAGTCACGCCTGGGTACTGCTGTACTGTCTTATCTATATGCCTTGGTTTATGTGGCTGGAACGCACCGTAACCACCGATTTTTCTGTTGTTCATCTCTCGCTGGACGACAAAATTCCGTTTATGGAAATTTTTGTCATCCCCTATTTTCTGTGGTTTGCTTACATTTTTGTAACTGTCGCCTATTTCTTTTTTAAAGATCGGGGCGAATTTTACCGCTGTTCAGCCTATCTCTTTATCGGCATGACAATCTGCCTGCTGATTTACACCATATGGCCGAACGGACATGACCTGCGCCCGAATATTGCGGCCCTCGGCAGGGATAATGTGTTTACCCGAATTGTGGCATGGCTTTACGGCACCGATACCTGTACCAACGTATGTCCGAGCATCCATGCATTCAATTCCATCGGTGCCTGCATCGCCGTTTACCGGAGCAGGCATCTGAAGGAAAAACGGCTGATCCGTGCGGGAGCGCTGGTTCTTACAATCCTGATCTGCCTTTCCACGGTATTTCTGAAGCAGCACTCCTGCTTTGATGTGATCTGTGCCGGGCTGCTGGCTCTGGTGATGTATTTTGCGGTGTATGTCCCGGATTATACGCGGCTCCGTGCAAGGCACCGTGCCAGAGCCGCAGCGAGAGCCCGGCTCCGGCAGGATCGCACCGCGTAATGGCTTTTGGCAGCCAGGCAGCAAGATGCTTTGAAACGAAGAATGCCTCTGTCCCGGCGAAAACCTGACCCCAGGAAGGTTTTCCAGACAGAGGCGTCTTTCTGCTCAGCCAAACTTGAAAATCTTCTTCGACAGCTTGTACCCTGCCTTGACAAATCCCCGCCCGAGCCTCGATTTGAAATTCATGCTTCTCCCGAGGAAATTGTCGTGGATCTCCTTGTACAGACGCTTGTCCTTCTTTTTTAAATCCGCCCACAGCGCATCCTTCTTCGCGATGCTTTCCGGGGAACCCTCCTTGATCAGGTAAACCGAAGTAACCGTCATCATAATGGACAGATATTTCAGCATATAGTTCTGAAGCTTCTTGTTCTTTACAGCCATAACATCGCAGCAGTCTATCATATAGCGATTGACGCGCTCCTGCTGGTCGATGCGCCGGATCATGTTGGCCTCCGTCACGGACTGATCGTCCCTGCCGATAAAATAGCGGTACAGATTCACATCCAGGTAATACATTGTCTTTACGAACGGAAGAGGCTGATAAACAAAAATATTATCCACATAGAAGGTGTGCTTCGGCAGCTCGATGCCGCAGTCCCGCAGCAGCTTTGTGCGGTAGATTACGGAATGCATCAGAATATAATGTCCCTGCCGGAAATAACGCACCTCATCCCAGGTGAATGTCTTTCCGACCGGCAGCGCGGTACGGTAATTAATTACCTTCTTTTTGTCCTCGGCAACCTTTTCATATACATAATTGGCAATCAGCAGATCCAGGCTCTGCCCCTCCTCCACAGTGCGCCGCAGCACGCTGAGCGCTTCCGCAAAGGCTGTCTCGTCCAGCCAGTCGTCGCTGTCCACTACCTTGTAGTATATTCCGGATGCATTGCGCAGACCGGTATTGACCGCCTCCCCGTGCCCTCCGTTTTCCTGATGTACGGCGTGCACAATGGACGGGTATCTCGCCGCATAATCGTCGGCAATTTTCCCTGTTTCGTCCGTAGAACCGTCGTCCACAATAATAATTTCCACATCCTCGCCGCCCGTCAGTATACTGTCGAGCGCTCGCTCCATATATGCTGCCGAATTATAGCAGGGTACTGCAACCGTCAATAGCTTCATGGCTTCCTCCTTTTTCCTTACCAGACCGCAATAAAGTAATATCCGCTTTCCCCCAGAAAGCTCTCGGCCTCCTTTATCGTCATATAGCGCTTCTGCCCCCGCTCCGGCTGTACAGCGGTAATCCCGTTCTTGTCATAGCCGGTAATCAACATGGCGCTCCCGCTCTCCCCGACCGCAATCACAGGCGTGCGGCAATACACATAGTACAGAGCCTCATCCAGCGTGATGCCGGTAAGCTTCATGACATCCTCCCGCAGGTACTGCTCCAGCCAGTCCGTCAGCTTTGTTTCCTCCGGCCGGTACTGCGCGGCATCTGCCTCCACATTGCGGAAGTCCAGAAGGATCTTTACACAGTTCATCAGCGAATTGGCGCCCCCCTTCTGCGAGGCGGAAATCCCCGGTATCTCCGCAGAGGCGGACTTGACGCCGCGGGTCCAGATTACACGCCCGCTGCTGCTGATTACCGAACCGGTCGTGCTGTCTGCCAGAGCAATGGCAGCCCCAGGCTCCTTGGTCACATGTACTATGCTGCCATAGGCATAAGCCAGGTAAAAATCACGGAAATAATCCGGCGTATTGACGCGGACCGTGACATCCTCGGAAATTACTGCGTTTTTTGTCCCCTGGACAGCCGGCAGCCCTGAAATAACGATATTGGACGGAAGAGACAGATAATATTCCTTCCTCATCTGCTCCGTAACCCGTTCTGTGACCTTCAGACTCTCGGAGGGGCGGCTGAACTGATTCAGGATATAATCCTCCTCGGCCGACCGGTATCTCCGGCTGCCGGAGGCCGTCCCGGTCACGCGCTCCAGCCGCAGCACATTATCCTCCACCTGCACGGAAGTGACAAAATAACCGTCCTTCCGGTAGGTCTTGAGATTATTGCCGTCAAAATCAACAATCTCTACCGTGCGGTACGCCGCGATCCGCGTACCGTCCGCCAGGATCTCCACATCCTCTGCCGCCGTTCTTCCGAGAATCAGATTGGCGTCGATCATCCCGAGCAGCCCCAGAATTTCGCCGTTTTCGGCCTGTATGGAGGTTTTGACACCGGTATCAAGCTCAAGCCGCCATATGGAGCCGGTCTTTCCCTGTCTGTCCGCCTCCTGCCAGGCAATCATGCTGCGTTCGCGCGAATAGACCATGGTTTCCTCCGTCACATTCTCCGCAATGACCGACAGCCTTTTCGTAATCAGGTTATATTCATAGACAGTATCATAAATATGGAAGTAAAAAATTCCCTCCTGATTGCAGTACGCAAAGTCTCCAAGCGTCTCCTTGAGCAGTTCGTAGGTGGTATTCATCGGAAAATAGGCCTGCTCCTGAATCGTCTGATCCGACGGGTAGTAGGTATAGAGGATCATCCCGACTCTTCCCTCATATTCTCCCCGGTTCATGTAGCCGTAAACCAGAAAATCCACCGCGCCGCTGTCGTCAATGGAAAGCAGCTTGATATTATGCTTGACATACACATCCCTGATATAATCGGTGGGCTGCTGCCGGAATGAAAACGCCAGCGTCAGCAGATTGTTCTCCGCCGTATACACATAGAGAGAACGATTCCTTACAAAAGCAACCCTCGTATTGTCGGGGTTCGCCAACATTTCAGGAGCGGTATCGCCCGTAATGCCCAACTTAAACTCACTTTTGGCAAGACTTGTATTTTTTACATCAAATTCGGCCTCCATAGTTCTTTCATAGTTGAAAAGATACATTCTGGCCGTTGTGTAACGAAAGCGGAAGTGTTCGCGTACATAATAAATCTCCGGCCCCGTCGGCGTCTGGATGCGAAGATAGCTGCAAAGCACGACGGAAGCCATATCCTGCGTATACTCCGTGATCGTCGGCGGAAGCACGAAAAGCTCCTCGGGCGCAAGCTTGCCGTAGCTCAGGAAGTCCAGACTGTTATGGATATCAGCCCGTGAAAAATCCGTCTCATCCGCATTTTTTTTCGTTTCCAGATACTTTTTTACATTTCCTGCATTCTCCTTCTCCAGAAGAGAACGGTGAAACATTGCCGCAAATTCCAGCTTTTCCGCAAGATGGGAATTGGAATAAATCTTGACTCGAGTATAATAGTAAATACGTTTACTCTCGTTGCTGATAAGCGTCAGCTTGACAACATATTCCTCACCCACTGCATATTCGTTTCTGAGCCGGACCTTTGCGGTTTTTTTCCCGCTCTCCTCCTCCCCGCCGGCATTCCTGTACCTGTCCAGCGAAATTACGGATCCCTCTTCCAGCTTTGTTCCGAGCGCCGTATCATATACTTCGTAATTTACCTTTTTTATATTATATTCGTGTTCTTCAATAAGCAGCTGAAAGGTCTTATCTTCTGTAAGCGGCGTGATACTTTCCCTCACCAGCATGGCATCCAGATTGGAGCAGTACCCGTGCAGGAGATTGAGCTCCTGCTCCTCTGCCAGAAGCGTTACGACAGGAAGCGTCATCTCCTGCAGCTGCGTTGTTTTTCTCTCTGCGCTGAACACGGTTTCCTGCATATTGCTGCCGAAATAAAACAAAGACCCGGCAAACAGAAAAACCAGCAGTAAAATTCGGTATGTCGTTTTCAAGATCGTTTTCAGCCTCCCATCATATCCCGGTAAAGGGTCGGATTGACATGCAGCTCCCGGATGCAGTTTTCATAGCGTTCCCTCCGCTCCCTGCGCACGGCGGCCGGAACAACGATATTTTTCCGGACAGCCCGGATCAGAATATTTTTCGGCGTATGCTCCATGTCAATAAATTCCAGAACCTGAACCTGATAGCCAAGCTGTTCGAGAAGCGCCGCCCGCAGCCCGTCCGTAATCAGAGCCGCCATCCTCTCCTTCAAAAGACCATATTTCAGCACCGGAGCCAGCATATCGTTTGCCAGCGTCCGGTTCAGCTCATGCTGGCAGCACGGTACGCTCAGTATTACCTTCGCCCCCCAGCCCACCGCCTTTTCCAGCGCATAATCGGTCGCCGTATCGCAGGCGTGCAGCGTAACAACCAGATCGACGCTGCTGCTCCCCTCGTACGACGCGATATCTCCCCGCTGAAAATGCAGACCGGAACAGCCAAAACGCTTCGCCAGAGCGTTGCAGCGCTCAATCACATCCTCTTTCAGATCAAGTCCCGTAATACGGACGGAATATCCCTTCTGCTCATGCAGATAGTAGTACATTGCAAATGTCAGATAAGACTTTCCGCAGCCGAAGTCAAGGATGGCAAGCTCCCTGTCAGCCGGAAGTTCCGGAAGCACGTCTTCAATAAATTCAAGAAACCGATTGATCTGACGAAATTTATCATAGCGCGAATGCACCACCCGCCCCTTATCGGTCATCACTCCGAGCTCCACAAGAAACGGTACCGGCGTCCCTTCCCGGAGAATATAATTTTTCGTTCGGTTATGTTCAAGGGCAGCATCACCGCAGCATTCAGGCGGGACGCCGGCAGGCTCTGCATGTTTTGCGGCAGGCGCCGGTTCCGGGGAATGTGGTTTTTCCGTTCCGGAAAGCACGGTTTTTGCTGTTTCTGCGGAAGCGGCCGCTTTTTTTCTTTCCCGGATTGTAACCTGTCCCTTTTTGCTGATCAAAATAGTGACGTCCGCGCGGCGCGACCGTATTTCCGCCTGCTTCATACATGTCTCCAGCCAATCCGGAAGCCTATCAAGCAGGCTCCGGGCCGTATGATTTTCGTGAAATACCTTCGCTCCGCGGTATTCGCAGGTCTGAAACCGAAGCCCGCCCTGCAGCCGCACCGGCCGGATCGTCACCTTTTTCAATTCCTCCGGTTTCCGGCTGTTTGATATAATAATCTGCGACAGTTCCCCGTCGCAGTATTTTTCGAAAATCGCTGTGATTCTGTCGTCCATACCAGGCCCTTTCTCAAAATCTTCAACCGATTATTTTTAATGATACCCTTTTTTTCAAAAAACTTCAATGAAGAAATCCTTAAAATTTACCGCACCTCTCTGCCGCAGGGGCTTCCCTTTTTTCATCAGATATGCTATGCTTTATACAATCCATAAATCTTTGCACAATCAGCAGCAGAAAGGAAATTAAAAGAGATGAGGGACGAAAACTGCATATTCTGTAAAATAGCTGGCGGCTGTATCCCGTCAAACACCTTGTATGAGGATGAAAATTTCTTGGTGATCCTGGACATTGCCCCGGCAGCCAAAGGCCATGCCATCGCCATCGCGAAGAGCCACTTCCGCGATCTGTTACAAGCTGAGCCATCGGCATTGGCCGCCGCTCTTCCCGCCGTTGCCCGCGTGGCGGATGCTATGAAAAAAGCACTCTCCTGCGACGGCATCAATATTCTTCAAAATAATGGGGAGGCCGCCGGCCAGTCCGTCTTCCACCTTCATTTTCATATTATCCCGCGCCGTCAGGGAGACGGGCTTACCATCCCGTGGAAAACACTCTCCTATGAGGACGGGGAGGCAGAAGCACTCGCCTCTGCCATCCGGTCGGAGCTTGAAAAATAAAGCCGGTAAAACAGCGGCGGCGCTGCCGTTACAGCGCCGCCGTTTTTATTTTCAGCTCCTCCAGTTTTTTCCTCCTTGTAGCCGGAATGCACAGACCTCTAAACTGTTTTTGTCGCCCGAGGCTCCCGGCACAGGCCGCTTCCTCTTTCCGGTTTCCCTGATTATACCGGCGTTTTTTCTTCGCTGCCCTTCCCTTCGCACTCCGCTTTGGACATCACTTCCTCCATGAGACGCACAATCGTTCCTGTCGCATCGGTTTGTATGCTGTTTCTCATAGCAGCAATGTAGGAATCCCGATTTTCCACCACCTGATTTATTCCGGTAAGCAGCGTTTCATTCGTCAATTCCTCCTCACGGATCAGAAATGCAAACCCCTGACGTTCAAAAGACTCCGCATTCAGAATCTGATCTCCTCTGCTCACCGCCGCAGGCAGCGGAATCAAAATCATCGGCTTCCGAAGTGCCAGCAGCTCACAGATCGCATTCGCGCCGGCCCGAGAAACCACAAGATCTGCCGCTGCAAAAAGGTCGCTCAGCTCCGCGCTGATATATTCATACTGAACATAGCCCTCAACATTATTGTATGCCGGTTCTGTTTTACCCTTTCCGCAGAGGTGAATCACCTGAAAACGCTTCAGCAGCGTCGGAAGAAGATTTCGCACGGCCTCGTTCAGGGCTGCGGCTCCCGTACTCCCGCCGATTATGAGAATCACCGGAAGATTGGAATGAAACCCGCAGAATTCCAGGCCGCGTATCCGGTTGCCGGCAAACAGCTCTTTGCGGATCGGCGTGCCGGTCAGCACCGCCTTGCCCTCCGGCAGATACTGCACGGTTTCCGGGAAATTGGCGCATACCTTTACAGCGGACGGTATGGCCAGCCGGTTTGCCAACCCGGGCGTCATATCCGACTCATGAATAATCGCCGGAATTCTCCTCTTTTTCGCAGCGATCACAACCGGAACAGAGACAAAACCTCCCTTTGAAAAAACAAGATCCGGGTGAAGCTGCTTCAGAAGCTTTTTCGCCTCCCGATACCCCTTCCATACCCGGAACGGATCGGAGAAATTTTTAATGTCAAAATAGCGCCTGAGCTTCCCGGAGGAAATCCCGTAATACGGAATGCCGAGCTTTTCGATCAATTCCTTTTCGATACCGTCATACGATCCTATGTAATGGATATCGTATTCCTTCTCCTGAAGTCTGGAAATTAATGCCATATTTGGAGTTACATGCCCGGCCGTTCCCCCGCCGGTAAAAACGATCCGCTTCATTGTCAGCCCCTGCCTCTCTGCCTCCGTTCAGACATTTTTCAGCGCATTTGCAAGCTGATCCGGGCAGGAAGTGCCCTTCGAGCCGCAGGTTGTACCCTCCAGCCGCCGGATAACCTCATCCACGGGCATGCCCTCCACCAGAGCGCCTATGCCCTTCAGGTTCCCGTTGCAGCCTCCGACAAACTGCACATTGCGCAGAACCTTCACTCCGTTAATTTCTTCAACATCAAAGTTAATCTCTCTTGAGCAGGTGCCCGTCGTCTTATAAGTCATCATCATCAAATCCTCTCAAAAAAATATTGCCTTCTTTATACGTGAGTCTTATTTTATAACAAGTTTCACAAATATGCAATTAAAATATTTATAAGCTGGAAAAAAAAACTATAAGATGGTATACTGTTAACTATGAAACAAAACTAACCTGCTTGCAGCAGAAACGGAGGATACTATGCTTGGCATTATCGGCGCAATGGAGGAGGAGGTCAGCCGCCTGACCTCAGCCATGGAGGAGGTCCGCATCGTCAGAAGGGCTTCCATGGAGTTTTATGAAGGGAAGCTTTCCGGCAGGGATGCGGTCGTTGTACGCTCCGGCATCGGAAAGGTCAATGCGGGAATCTGTGCACAGATACTTGCGGATCTGTTCCGCGTCGACCGGATCATCAATACCGGAATCGCCGGTTCTCTGAATTCCGCCATCGACATCGGAGATATTGTGCTTTCCACGGATGCCCTGCAGCACGACGTCGATGCCGGCGCCTTCGGCTACGCACCGGGCGTTATCCCGCGCATGGAGGCCTCTGTCTTTCAGGCAGATCCGCTTATGCTTGAGCTTGCGGAACGTGCCTGCCGAAAGGTCAATCCGGAAATTCACGTTTTTACCGGCAGAGTTGTCAGCGGGGACCAGTTTATCGCTGACAGCAAAAAAAAGGATTTTCTTATAAATCAGTTCACTCCCCTGTGCACGGAGATGGAGGGTGCCGCGATTGCTCAGGCCGCTTATCTCAACGGCATTCCCTTCCTGATCATACGCGCCATATCGGACAAGGCCGACAACAGCGCCCAGGTTGATTATCCGGTGTTTGAGGCGGCGGCGATCGAGCACTCCGTGAGACTGGTGACAGAGCTTGCCGCAGCATTTGAAGACTGAATTACTGCAGAGGTTCCTGTATGATTACAAAACTGATTTTTGTCTGTACCGAAAACACGGTTCAAAGCCCAATGGCTGAGACGATTTTTAAAAACATTGACCACGATCTGGATCTCGCGGTCTGCTCAAGGGGACTTGTCGTACTCTTTCCCGAGCCGTTCAATCCAAAAGCAGAAACCACGCTCGCCACGCACGGAATGCTGATGGGCACCCACACCTCCCGGCAGTTCAGCCCGGAGGAGGTGGACGATCAGACGCTGATACTCACAATGACCATCGCCCAGAAACGGCGCCTTGCCACTGACTTTCTGATCAACGAAAAGACATATACTATCCGTGAGTTTGCCGGTGAGCAGGGCGATCTCAGTGACCCTTACGGCCAGAGCCCAAACGCTTATGAGGAATGCTTTTCCGAGCTCCACTCGCTGATGCAGAGAGTTATCTACCGGCTGCTTCACGGCCGGCTTCCGGAAAACATATAAGTGGAACCTGAACCGCAGTGCGGACAGATATAATTCGAATGCGCTTTGTAACAGAAGGCCTATGCTCAATTTTCTTCAGGTTTTTAAGTCAAGATGATAGTTTTGCTGACAATTATGCAAATACTATTGCAAATAATATTATAAAACTCAAGGAGGTAGCTGCTATGATAGCAATCGGTTGTGATCACGGAGGTTATGAATTGAAACAGGAGGTTATCCGTTATTTACAGGATAAACAAATTGAATTCCGGGATTTCGGCACGGATTCCACTGCATCCTGCGACTATCCTGTTTTTGCCAAGCTTGTAGCAAACGCTGTGGTATCCGGCGAATGCGAATTCGGCATTCTGATCTGCGGCACCGGCATCGGAATATCCATCACCGCCAATAAAATCCGGGGAGTACGCTGCGCACTGTGCCATGACTGCTTTTCCGCAGAGGCAACGCGGCTTCACAACAATGCCAATATCCTCGCGATGGGCGGACGCATTGTCGGACCCGGACTCGCCGTTAAAATCGTTGATACCTTCCTCAATACTCCATTCTCGAATGACGAGCGTCATCTGCGCAGAATCTCCCAGATGGAGCCGTAAGCCCTCACACCCGTACAATGTGATAGCCGGCTGCCTTGAGCAGCCGGTTCATGATCGCCTGTCCAAGCTGCACCGTTTCAAAACTTTCTGAATAAATCAGTTCCGCTCCCTCCTCGTCAAATTCCCTCAGAAGCTCAAACAGATTCGCCGCAATCGTCTCCTCATCCCGGCGGGAACCTGCGCTCTTGACGTTTTCACAGATATAGCACTCCCGGGTTTCCTCGGCAGCCAGCACCGCCACGCGGCGTCCATCCGCACATTGTTTTTTTGTTTCCTCATTAATTGCGCGCACCACGCTTTCCTGATCGCCCTCATAAATAATGAGTTTCCCTTTCGGAGCATAATGGCGGTATTTCATACCGGGAGCCTTTGCAACAATACCGGAATCTGCGGTTCGACTGACCGCAGCACGGTCGTAGACGGCATTCGGCAGCACGTCCTGCAGCTGCTCCATGGAAATATAGCCGGGCCTCAAAATCATAGGAACCCCTGCTGTAAGATCAATAATTGTAGATTCCAGACCGATGTTGACCGGTCCCCCGTCAAGAATCAGCGGAATTCTCCCTGCCAAATCCTGATATACATGTTCCGCTCTGGTAGTGCTTGGCCTGCCCGACGCATTTGCACTTGGCGCGGCAATGTAAAGCCCCGACTCCCGGATCAGTGCCACGGCAATTTCATCGGACGGCATGCGGATCGCCACCGTAGAAAGTCCTCCTGTCGTACCGTCAGGTACCAGTTCGCTTTTTTTCAATATGATCGTAAGCGGCCCCGGCCAAAAACGCTCTGCCAGCTTCCATGCTTCCTCCGGTACCTCGGACGCCAGTCGGACAACTGCCTCCCTGTCAGCGATATGCACGATCAGCGGATTGTCGGAAGGCCTTCCCTTCGCCGCGTAAATTCTGGCGGCAGCTCCGGTGTCCAGTGCATTTCCTCCCAGTCCGTATACGGTCTCTGTAGGAAATGCAACCAGCCCTCCATTTCTCAGTATTTCTGCCGCTTTAAAAAAATCCTCCCTGCGCAGCGAGCTCCGATCCATTTTCTGTATCCTGGTTTCTATCTCCTCTGTCATAGCTGTTTCTTCTCCGACTCTTTGCTTTTTGACCCGCATTTTTCCGGTTCATCCCCATCCGGATTTTCTCTGTCTGAACGAATTCCTCTTCCAGAAGTTTGTCTTTCCGGCTGTTTGTTTATCTTTTCTGCTGTTTCCAGCTTTGTTTATTCGGCCGCTCCCGTATCCTTTGCCGACTGGCGGCAGTATTCAACAATACCATAGCAGACAGCCCACGCCATTTTATCCTGATATTCTTCTGTAATCAGCAGATCTGCCTCTCGCGGATTGCTCAAAAACCCGCACTCCACAATTACCATCGGACATGGCGATTTCTTCAGCAGATAGTAGCTTGTATTGGCCTTTGCCTGCCTGTGATTCTCATCTGCAATCAGCTGCTTTATGGTCGCCTGCAGCTGCTCCGCCATCCTCCGTCCTTCCTCCGATTTTTCATAGTAAAAAACCTGCGCTCCGAAGCTCGACTCATGAGTAAAGCTGTTCTGGTGAATACTGACTGCAAATTCCGGCTTGCAGTCCTCAATAATCTTTATCCGCGCTTTCATGTCCGCAGCCTTCTTTTTTGCATCGCTATCCGAGTACAGCCCGTCATCCGTTGTACGCGTCATGGTCACAGAGAACCCCGCCGCCTCGAGGTATTCTTTCAGCCTCCCGGCTATCTTCAGATTAATCTCTTTTTCATTGGCCCCGTTGACGCCAACTTTTCCCGGATCAACACCGCCGTGCCCGGCGTCCAGCACTACGGATTTTCCCCGTGCATCAAAACCGTTGAGCGCCGTCCTTTGTTCCTCGGTAAATACCTTATCAAGAGCTTCCGGTGTGGGCTTCTCCGTTCCGTGTGAAGGCTTTTCCGCCCCGGCCCCTACCTTTCCGGGCGAACCCGAGAAAATCCGCAGACATTTGCCTGCCAGCAGACAGCCCGCACACAGCATCAGTACATACAATCCCAGCTTCCATTGTTTTTTCATGCTTCATCCGGTCAAAATCCGATGATTTCTGACCATTCCCTTCGCCACAGCTTTTGGTATATTGTATGCTGTGCCCGGCAATTCCATGTTATCCGCTATCTGACGTCCGGATCGTTCAGATTTTTCCATATTACAGACCATACGCCTGCCTTTTCCTGCCCGAGCCTCCATGCAGCCACGCCGGCAAGCCCGTTCTGCGCGACGCGCTTTACCTTTTCCCCGATCGAGCGCTCCTCTTCCAGCCATATCCGATACAGCGCCCCGTTCTTCTCATATTCGGCGTAATACTGTGCGGAATCTTCATCCCAGACAGGCGTTGCTCCCTGCTCTTCTACAAGCGCCTCCGCACTGCTCATAAACGGAGTTTCCGCAATACCTATTCTGGTAGCATCGCCGTCAGCCGTCTCCTTCCAGAGCCTTGTATAAAACGGTATCCCCACAACAATTTTATCCGCGGGAACCATGGCTAATGTATCCGTGATGGCCTTTTCCACATATCCGATGGACGCTACACTCCCGGCATTTTCGGAAATGGAGGTATGCTCATCGTAGGCCATTATAATCACATAATCTACAATTTCCCCCTGCTCTTCGTAATCATAAAAGCGATTGTAGCTTGCAGGGACATAATTATCCACAGAGAGCACCAGACCGTTTATGCGGCATTTTACCGAAAGCTCTCTCAAAAACTGTATGAAATGCGGCCCTGACTCCACGGAAAGCATCTCAAAATCAACATTGATGCCGTCCAATCCAAAACGCAGAGCCTCCTGCACGAGCCCTTCGGTCAGACGATCTCTGGAGGATGTGCGGGAAAGCACCTGATACGTATCCACCTCGGAGCCGGTATCAAAATTTTTGACAAGCCCCCACACCTTCAGCCCCATGGAATGCGCCGTATCCACATACTGGCTGTCTGCAATGGACGAAAAATCTCCGCTGCTCCCGTTCAGCCGGAACCAGGTAGGCGAAATTACATTGACGCCGCTCGCCTCCTTCATCAAATCAGCAAGCCTTTGATTCGCAGCAGCGGTCTCTACATAATGCCATACAAGATTGATTTTGCTGTTCTCATGCAGCACAGTATACTCCGGCGCCTGATAGCTGCTGGAGATTTTCCTGAAATACCCGTCTCCCACATGCCGTTTGTTCACATACCCGCGAACTCCGTCCGAGGTCATAACTTTCAGAAAGCTGTTCTGCTGCGTACCTCCTCCGTCAAGCAGCATAAGCCCCTCCTGCGGCGGCACCTCCTTGAGTATTTCGCTCTTCCGGTCTGCTTCCGCGCGGATCTGCGTTTTTTTTGTCGTATCCACATAGAGATAATCTCCATGAACACAAGTGACCACAACCCTCTGCACCGGCCCGCCCTCTTCTGCCGAAGCCGCATAAGCCTGATAGCTTATGTCAGAATACTCCGCGGCAAACTCCAGAGATAGATACACTTCTCCATCCAGTACCCGGACAACGGCATGATCCTCCAGGGGCGCATCTTTATCCGCATATCTCCCCTGCTCCCCGTCGGCCGCCCGGATAATCTCTGTCGGCGTCGCAAGCGTCAGCTGCTGCTCATTCTCGTCCCAGTAGAACCGGTGATTAAAATACTCTTTTACAGTTTCAAGATCCACATAGATCCGTCCGTCAACCAGCCTCGCATTTTCTGAATGCACCCTGTCATCCAGTATCAGCAGCGCCTCCCCTTCCGGCACCGAATAATAATCCGAAAGTTCCATCCATTCTTTTCCCGGAGAAAAGTAGCGCACCAGCGCCGCAGCGCCGAGCCCAATCATGATCAGCAGCACGAAAAGGCTGCCCAAAATTGCCTGTTTTGCACGTTTATCCATAAATCAGCACTCCTTCTCCAACAAGTATATCACAAACCGATCAATAAGCAAACGGTTTCTTTTGAAAAGACAGACGCGGTCGCTCCGATATTATTTCCGAGGATGCTGACGGGAATTCAGCTCCCGCTGTATTGAGGGTACGTCCGGGAAAGCTTCCTGCCCAATCGCGGATCTGCAGAGCGCAGACGGGTGAATAGGTTGCATATCATACTCTGCCCGCAGATCTTACATTGACCTGCAAGGAGAGCAGCCGGATAAGAAGCTGTGCTGTGAGACATTATTCTCCTGCCGGCCTTTGCCGCCGGATTCTGCAGATTCCGTATTTTCCGCGCCGTCTTTTCATCATTTCAGAATGCTATATTCAATTCGGGAATGTCGTATTCTATTTTAGAATGCCATATTCAATTTCAGAATGCCATATTCAGTTTGTTAAAAAGGCGCCCGGCCTGTCTGGACAAACGAAGCGTATCCGGCTCTGTTCCGAGCCCGTAGGCCGCAACCGTAATTGCCGTTTCCCCCGCATGCGCGGTGAGCTTATGCTTTTCCCCTGTAACGCCATGGTTCATAAGAAAATGCCAGCCCTCCGCCCCTTCCCGCGCAAGCAGCTCTCTCACCTCCCTTCTGCTTAAAAAACGCCTGAAATCCTCTGCATGGAAAATCCCCCTGCTGCCGACAACAATTCTGTTCCGGCAGGCAAACAGAAACGGCAGGCTTTCCTCCCGGCAGCCGAAATCTAAAATACGGATGCATCCGTTCCCACCTTCCGGCTTCCATGTACCCGCAGGGATTCTGTTCCTGCCGGCAATTTTGAACCCGTTGCCGCAGACGGATCCCTTTTTGCCGGATGGACGGACGCTGTCGATTTCCGGGGCGGACTTCCGATACAGGCACCTCTTTGTGCGGAAAACCGGAGCATCCTCGGTACCGTACAGAAATTTTTCGTATTCGGTGAACGCGCGGCCTCCTCCCGCCTCCAGCACTTCCGTTTTCCGCTTCAATACATCACTGAAAAAGGTTGCCAGCAGCATTGCAACATGCGTGGCTCCCGCCGCCGGGTGAAGTCCGAACACTCCGATTTCTCCCGCATCCTCCTTCGTTATACATCCCTCCTTTCAGAAAAAACGTATCTGTGTTTCTCTTCTGCTGCCAGACCACCTGATCCATCCCACAGCTCATCAAACAGCTCCCAAAGTTCCCCTCCTTCCCTGCTATCCTTCGGTTCTGCCGCAAACGGCACCCTCAGACAGCGCATATCCTCAAGCTGCCCGGAAAGCTCCCTGAATTCCCGTTTCCCGGTAAAGTTCACCATTATAAACGGTTTCCTCTGCTGCCTTGAAAGCATCGCCATGCACTTCCACAGTGCTTCGCGCTCCCACACCTTCCCTCCGACAAAAAGCAGGCAGAGGTCGGCGCTCAGAAATGCCTCCAGATTCTCAGGGGTCAGCACCCCGAAATCCTCCAGCACTGCCTGATAGCCGAGCCCTTCAAGATTTTGCTTTTCCCACTGCAGACCGTAGCCCTCCCCGCCGGCGCGAAACCGGATTCCCCTGGCCTCCGCCACGGGAATTCCCTGAAACTCGGGCAGCCTGCGGCCGGCTTTCCTTGCCGGCAGGCGAATCACTGTGTCCGATTCATTACACTCCAGATACACTGCCCTCTTCCTTTTCCGCTGTAAAAATGCAGCAAAAAGAAAGGCAAAATATGTCGCACCCACACGCCTGGTACATGCGGCAATTCCAACCGTCCTGCAGCCCTCCCAGTCTGCTCCGGCTCCGCCGGCCGCCAGCAGGGCACGCTTCATCGCGGCCGCGGAAAAATACCTCTCCTCGGGCCTGGCTCTCTGAGCTCTGCGCATCACACGCAGCAGGCGTTTTCTCTGTACCCGCGCTTTCTTTCCCCTCCTTTCCGCGCTGTGGGATAGCATAAACTCCAGCAGCCTTCCGACGGCGAAAAGATCGCTCCTCGCCTCCGCCTCACCCCGATAGCATTCCGGCGCAGCGTAGCCAGGCGTTCCTGTCAGTTCACCGGACACGAAGCCCGGCTCCGTTTGTCTCGCGCTGCCGAAATCAATAAGATACAGCCTGTCCTGACGGACAATGAGATTATCCGGCTTGATATCGAGGTGGAGCACCGGCGGCTTTCTTCCGTGCAGATATTCGAGCAGTCCGCACAGCTGGGAGCAAAACATTATGATTTCTTCTGTCTCTGGGTAATGTGTTAGAAAATAAGAAGTTAAAGACTCCCCCGGAATATACTCCTCTATGATGCTGAAGCCGTTTTTCTGCTCCTCGATATCATAGATTTCCGGGATGCACGGATGCTGCAGCCCCTTCATAAGAACGGCTTCCCGAAGCGCTGCCTCGGCCTCGCCGCAGGCTCTGCAGACCGTTTTGATAATTCTTTTCTGCTTCAGAAGAAGGTGCTCTGCCAGACACACTCTTGTGCCGTTCTTCTCCTTCAGCACCGCTGTGATGCGATATCTCTCAGTCCAATCGGTCTTCCCCCTTTCTGCTGACAGCTTGATTTTAACGGATCTTTTCTCCGCATGCAAGATAATTCGTCCGTCCGCCGTGTAGAAAATTCCATGGTAAGTTTATGAAAATTGCCTGAACTCATAAAGAAGCTGTTGACTTATAGACACTTTTCCTTTATACTTTGAATACACATTAGATACCGTAACGTTTTCCCGAGTTCTTCATTTTCAGGAAACCGCTTCATACAATATAGTACCGCCCTTAAGGAGATGTGATCGATGAAAATTGAAAAGATTAGTGATACGCAGATTCGCTGTACACTGAACAAAAATGATCTTGCCGACCGACATCTGCGCATCAGCGAGCTGGCATACGGAAGCGATAAGGCAAAGGCTCTGTTCCGCGATATGATGCAGCAGGCCTCCGCCGAACTCGGATTTGACGCCGACAATATTCCTCTTATGATAGAAGCCATCCCCGTATCCGCGGACTGCCTGATTCTTGTCATCACCAAGGTGGAGGACCCGGACGAGCTGGACACCCGTTTCTCCAGTTTTACACCTGCCCGCGACGAGGAGGAGGACAGCGATTCGCCGGATCTTCCGGAGGATGCAACGGCGGATCAGATTCTTCAGTATTTTGAACAGATGGGAGATCTCCTCGCGGATCGTCTTCCGTTCCTGGGTGAACTGAAGCAGCGCGCGCTGGAGGCCGTACAGAGCAAAAACGGCACAAAGGAAACCCCTGAATTCCGGAAGCTCTCGCCGGAGGAGCTGGCAAAACAGCTCGCCCGCGCATTCCGTTTTTCCAGCCTCAGCGAAGTCACGTCGCTCGCCGCCGTTATCGCTCCTTTTTACCGGGGCAGCAATACCCTTTACAAAAACCCGCTTGATTCGTCCTATCATCTTGTTCTTCACATTTCGGAACACAAGCCGGTGGACTACAACAAGGTATGCAATATTGCTTCCGAATACGGTTCGCAGGAGCATTTCAGCGATGCTTCCGCCGCATACTTCGAGGAGCATTATGAATGCATCGTAAAGGATCGCGCCGTACAGATGCTGGAACGTCTGTAAACCGGAAATTATCTTTTTCAAAACAAAACCGGCAATATCGAGCCTCACCGCAGGCCGATACGCCGGTCTTTTTATACGCCGATTTCCAGCGGCACGCTTTTATGCACCGCGAGGCAGAGCACTCCGCTCCGGCCTGATCAGGAAAATGCCGTTTTTTCTGCTGCGGCTTACTCCGCCTCCAGGAATTTGTTGATATCCTCCGCCAGCTTGTCCGCATCAATTCCATGCACAAACGCCGCCTCCGCAAGGCTCTCGCCCTGGGCTGACGGACATCCGATACAGTGCATCCCCGCCTCGACCAGCAGCGGTACAATATTCTGATCAAGCTGGATAATCTGAGCAATCGTCATATCTTTTGTTACCTTCATCCTGCACTCCTTTCCCGTATACCGCGGAACTTCCCGCAGTATCGCATCCTCATTTTTTCGGATCCGCAATCACTGCATTGATCGTAACGATTATATAGTATCCGGCGTTTTTCGTCAAGCTATACGAAAAGCTGCTTCGCACATACCGGAAAATTTTTTCGAAAGCTATAAATGCGCCCGGAAAAGCCCGTACAAAATTTTTGCTGAACCCGCATAAATTTCTACTTGTATTATCCGGCATTTTGGAGTAAAATTAAGAAAATAATCAAAGGAGGTACATTCCGATGGCATATAAAATCAATGACGGCTGCGTAAGCTGCGGCGCATGCGCTGCACAGTGCCCTGCAAATGCAATTTCTGAGGGTGCAAGCCATTATGAGATTGATCCGGACGCATGTCTCGAGTGCGGCGCATGTGCCGCTGCCTGCCCGACAGGTTCCATTGAGGAGCCGTAAGAACAGGCTTACATAGCGTGCGATTCATCGTACAAAACGGGAAGTTCCGGCTGAGGACTTCCCGTTTTGAATTTCTACGTTTTGAACGGCTCATAGAGGATATGAAACAGGCGCAAAAGGCAGAAAATGCCTTAGCATGGGCGGGAAGAATAAATCGCATAACAGGAGTGTGCGGGGGAGATTGTAAATAATGAACTAATTTGCTGCTAAAGAGAACACAGACAGAGATTTTTACATTATCTCTGCCTGTGTTTTTTAGATGATTGCAGATCCCAACTCCTTTTCTAACACATCGGCGAATCGCTGGATTGCAGACCCAAGGGTTTCTGCGTAGTTGAAAATCTCCGAATTGTTACGATATGCCATCGGATTTTTACGAATTTCCAAGGCTACCTCTAATGCATCGGCAACAGGACATAAATTGTTATTTAATACCCATTGTGCTGCATCTGTTTTAGAAGTTACCGTTCCGTTTCGGAGTGTGTAAAGCCCCCTGGCAATATCGAAAAGCCAACCGAAAGAATAAAAACTTCGATCCGTCGTCTGTGCATACTTCCGGATGCTCTCATAATGCTTTTTTACATCATTATAGAGATCGGCATATTTCGGCATCTTAAATTGGTCACGGACATCTACACCATACAGCAATTGCCCGTTTTGCAGCAACTCGGTCATGCAAAAACTGTCTAATTGATATATATCCGTAATTCGCTGACCGCTGGTTCCCCAGTAAACCACACAATTAGATTCTTGGGAAATGAATGCGGATAGTGTAAGCATCCCTCCTTCAAATGAGCGGTAATAGGGATTGCCCGCTTCATTTTCTGATAGTTTCTGCCGCAGCATTACAAGTTCTTGAGCTTGTGACTGTGATATGCACTTCTGTGTTAGCACAAGAATGTCAATATCACTCCATCCTAATCTGAAATCATTCAGAACAGAAGAACCATATAGATAAATTGAGGGCTGATTATCTGCAAGAACTTTGTTGATTACAGAAGTCATGCAATCGATGGCTTTTTGTCGAAAATACCATTCTTTGGTAATCAATAATTCGATAATTCTGTTTTCTTGCCGATATCTTGTAAAACCAGCAGATAGATGTGTTTGCAGTGCAGCGCTCCGTTCCTCTTCAAACTCATTATGAACGGCTTCTGCGCCAATTTTTTCAAAAGCGTATTGTAACAGAAGCCGTAAGGCTGCTACCGCATAGCCCTTTCCACGATATTTCGCTTCTAAAACTATACCCATCTCATACCAACCAGCATCCACATTCCTGTGAACATTGACTTCCCCAATAAATTCGCCATCGGATTCTCGGACTATGTAAGCATAAAAGCGATGAGGTTCTTGTCCAATAAAATGGTTGTACCAATCTGCCCACTTCTTTTTGGGAAAATCAATGCACCCGGTTGCTTTATCATAGTCATTGAAATTCAAGTCATAGTCCTTGTTGTAACTCATTGTATCAGGATCCTGCATGATTTTCTGACGATACCAAAGCTCCTCATAAGCTGGAATGTGTAAATACAATGACTCTTTCATAAAACCTCCTAAAGGAATAACATTTTTCATATGATTGGGCTTATATGGAACATATCGTGTTTGGGATAAAATGAATGAGATTCAAATATATTTTTCCCGCCCAAATGAACAAGAATTGCTGTTTTACCTTACATACGATTCATAATTTCACCTTCACAGAACTATGGAGACATTGTATCACATATATTTGAATATTTGTCCCAAAGGTATAAAATCCGTTCCATGCTTTGAAACTCGAAATATATATATATATGAAATGCAAAATGGCAGGCAATTCGGAATGGATGGAATAGACAAAAGCACTGTCATTTGCTCAGACTCCTTTCAAGGTTGCTTTTATTAAATTCCTGCAAATCAAGTATATCACATTCTCTCACAACAATCCATCCCCTCCTTGGGGACAAAATGTCTCGAAGTACAGTCGCTTAATATCAGTATTTACAGAATAAATAGAGCATAAATTATATAAATATATTATTCTCTGCCGAACATGTCCGGAGCTTCTTGATACAAGCGGGGTTGAAACGGCTAAACGGCAACAGTCCAGCCGTGGAAAATAAGCGGTCTTACAGCGCGTTCAACCCTGTCCCATGAATGGAAAAGGCGTGGGAGGGGGACGGCAGCTTTGATACATTTTGTCTCGAAGTTGCTATAGCGATAATTTAACTTTGCGGGTGAAATGGCCGGGGTCCATTGGGGGCCGCCTTGATAACCTAAACAGGGCGGCCCCCAATGGACCCCGGCTATATCGCGCAAAAAAGCCGCCCCATTTTCAAGGATGACTTTCTGCGTAATATGATAGTTTCAATCTATTTTCCTGTATTTTCGTTAAAAACATTATGTTTTGAGTTCCTAATAAGAGTTATCATATGTATAAAATACTCTGTATTAAAATTTTCTGTATTAAAATTCTCCGAATAAAATTTTTTCATTCTGAAATTTTTTCACCGCCGCTTTCCGCTTGCAAAACCCGAGAAATAAAACCCGGGAAATCCGGTTTTTCCGGCATGTCTCCGGACTCTCTCTCTGAACTTCTGCCTCTCAGATTCTCACTTTTCCGTTTTTCCGGAAAAACTTACTCTTTCTTCGACCGCCCGAGCACTCTCTTGCAACGGCAGCCTGCTTCTGTCCCTGCTGATACTCCCGCAGCACTCTGTCCAGCTGCTTAAAATGCTCCTCCGCCAGCTGCTCCTTCCTTTTCATCTGATACGCGAACTCGTGCGATACGGATTCGGTTATACTCCCGGTCAGCTGTTTGTTGTTCTCCTGCATCGCCTCCATAATGATTTCATTCATTATGCTGCGAAAACGCTGCATTTTATCCTCCTGCTGCAGCACACCTTCTGCCGCCGGCCTGGAAAGCTCCGCCCTTTCTGCTGGCTCCTCGCCGGACGAACGATTCTCCGCCGCTAAAGCGCTTTCTGCGGAAAACGGCTTCTTCCTGGCGCCGGAAACCGCGGAACCGGCCTGCGATTCCGTTCCCGCCTGCTCCTCCGAAGGCTCCTCAGCGGCCGCCGCACCGCACTCTCTCAGCTCCTGTTCCCGCTGCAGACGCAGCTCCTCCTGGCTGACCGCCAGATCCAGCCGATCGCGCAGCTCCAGCAGTCTTCTCGTCTCCAGCTTTTTCACCCTGGTGATCTCCGGGAGAAGAATCCGGATGGATTTGAGCTGAAATCCCTTTTCCTTAAGGTATTTCACTCCGCTCATCATCTCGATATCCTCCTCGCGGTAATATCTGTGTCCCATCTCGTTTCTCGGGATATCGACCGCAAGCTCCTCCTCCCAGTAGCGGAGCACATGCGGCTCCACATCAATTTTTTTCGCAGCATCCGAAATCATATAACGCAGCACTTCCATGGACAACCTCCAGAATAATATTCATGGCTCAGTTATGTAAAATTTTACCATTTCATATTTATTCTAACATTGCTTGTCCATTTTTCAAGCATTTCCCCGCTCTTTGCACTAAAAACGGTCGACAGGAGCCTGTATATTGCGGGATATTTCCGCAGTCTCCCCCTTATCCCTGACTTCTTTCGAGGTTTACAAACTTCATGCACTGATCCTGCCATGCCAGCTCGACGGTTCCGGTCGGACCGTTTCTCTGTTTTCCGATTATAATTTCCGTGATGCCCGCCCGCTCGGATTCCTTGTTGTAATACTCGTCGCGGTATATAAACATAACCACGTCCGCGTCCTGCTCGATCGCTCCGGACTCGCGCAGGTCGGAAAGCATCGGACGCTTGTCCGGCCGCTGTTCCACCGCGCGGCTGAGCTGCGACAGCGCGATAACCGGGCAGTTAATCTCCCGTGCCAGCGCCTTGAGCGACCGCGAAATATCGGAAATTTCCTGCTGGCGCGACTCGGTTCGGCCAGAACCCGTCATCAGCTGCAGATAGTCGATGATCACCAGCCCCAGCCGGTGTTCCAGCTTGAATTTCCTGCATTTGGAACGCAGTTCCATCACGGAAATTCCCGGCGTATCGTCGATAATCAGCCCGGACTCTCCGATAATGCGCGCACTCTCCATCAAATTTGCCCAGTCCGAATCGTTCAGATCACCGGTGCGGATCTGCTGCGCATTCACGCGGGATTCCATGGCAAGCATACGGTTGACCAGCTGATTTTTCGACATCTCCAGGCTGAAAATGGCGGTAGTAATTTTATTTCTCACTGCCACATGCTCGGCAATGTTAAGTACAAACGCGGTTTTTCCCATGGAAGGACGCGCCGCAATCAGAATCAGATCCGACGGCTGCAGCCCCGCCGTTTTATAATCCAGATCGTAAAAGCCTGTCGCAATACCGGTCACACTGCCCTTGTTGCGCGATGCTGCCTCAATATTGTCCAGCGACTGTATCACAATATCTCTTATGCTGACAAAATCGCCCGTCCCCCGCTTCTGCACGATCTCAAAGACCTTTTTCTCCGACTGCTCCAGAATAATGTCCAGCTTTTCCTTGTCGAGATAGCATTCGTTGGCAATGGATTCCGTCACCCGGATCAGAGAGCGCAGCACCGACTTCTCCCGGACAATGCCGGCATAATAACGGATATTGGCGGAGGTCGGAACCGCCTTGACCAGATCGCCCAAAAACTCAATGCTGTAGAGCTCCTGAGGCACATCCTTTTCCTTGAGCTTATCGCGCAGCGTTACCAGATCCACCGGCTTTGCCTCCGCGGACAGCTCGTTGATGGCCTCAAACAGAATACCGTACTGCTTCCCGTAAAAATCCTCCGCAACAAGCAGCTCGGAGGCGGCCAGCACCGCCTCGCTGTCCATAATCATGGACCCGATCACGGACTGTTCCGCCTCCTGACTGTGCGGCAGTACCTTTTTAATCAATGCCTCATCCATTGAAGCGCCTCCTCCTGCGCCTTAAACGGCATTTCAAGCCGGCATGCGCCCTTTTACCGCAGCCTACAGTTCATCCACCTTCACCTTCAGCTCCGCTGTAACCTTCGGATGAAGCTTCACCGGCACGGTGAAGGTACCGAGATTTTTCAGCGGCTCCGCCAGAACAAGCTTCTTTTTGTCAATCTCCAGCGAAAGCTGATCCCTGAGCGCCTGCGCAATCTCCTTTGTTGAAACGGAACCGAAGGTTCTTCCGCCCTCGCCCGTCTTAACCCGCAGCGTAATGCTCTTCTCGGCAATCGAAGCCGCAAGCGCCTGCGCCTCCTCCAGCAGTTCCTGCGCCCGCTTTGCCTCAGCCGCTTTCTGAAGCTTCAGATCGTTCAGATTTTTCGGAGTGGCCTCCAGCCCGAGCTTTTTCGGCAAAATGAAATTCCGCGCGTAGCCGTCGCTGACCTTTACAATATCTCCCTTTTTTCCGTGTCCCTTCACGTCCGCTGTTAAAATAACTTCCATAATTTAAATTTCTCCTTTCTCTGTCATCTCCGTAATCTTGTCCTTTACCCGCTGCACCGCCTCCTCGACCGTGCAGTCTTTAAACTGTGCGCCCGCTATATTCAGATGCCCTCCGCCGCCGCACCGGTTCATAATCAGCTCGACATTCGCCTCGTCCATTGCGCGGGCGCTGACATAGATCATGCCGTCAAACGGCGTAAAGACGAAGGAGGCCTTGACGTCCGCGATATCAAGCAGGTCGTTGGCCACCTGCGCACCGATCTCGGTCGGCGACTCGTCCGGCGTATCGCAGTCGTTTACGGCAAAGCTGTATATGCCCATGAAAATCTCGGCGGAATTGATGATCCTTGCCTTCTCGTAAACGCTGCTTTTGTCCTGCCGGAAGCACTTGCGCACGCGGGTCATGTCCGCGCCCCTGCGCTTCAGCCAGGCCGCCGCCTCGAAGGTGCGCACGCCGGTTTTCGTGATAAAGCTGTTTGTATCGAGCAGAATACCCGCATAGATTACATCGGCATCCGACTCCCTGATCTGGATAATCTTCTCTGCCTGCTCCCGCTTTCCGGTTTCCTCCAGATGCTGAAGCATTTCCGTGACAAGCTCGCAGGTCGAGGATGCATAGGACTCCGCGTAGGTCACTTTTGCATTGATCGGATTTTTCTCACGGTGATGATCAACCACCACAATATTTCCCGCCTCCGGCAGAATATCCGGACATTCGGTGCGGTTGTCCGCGTTGACGTCCACCACGATGACAAGCGTCCCCTTGTCCACCCTTCTGACCGCCTCGGCGTTATTGATAAACATGCCCTCCTCGTAGCTTTTCCCCGCCCTGTACTGCTCAAACAGCATCGCGACGGTTTTCATCGCCTCATCGAGCACGATATTGACCCGATCCGTAAAAAACCTGGCTATCCGGTACATGCCTATCGTTGCGCCGAAGGAATCGGCGTCGCCCTTGGTATGCCCCATGATCAGCACACTGTCCGCCGCGCGGATCTGCTCGCAGATCGCCTCCGTCTTGACGCGCGAGCGAACCTTGCTGCTCTTTGCCACGGAATCGCTCTTGCCGCCGTAATAGCTGCAGCCCTCCGCGTCATTGTTTTTTGCAGCGCTGTCGCCGCGCACGACCACCTGATCCCCTCCTCGCTCAAGCGCCCGGTTAATCGCGGACTTCGCAGCCTCAAACGCCGCCAGGAAGGAATAGTTGTTTTCGTCGCAGATCCCGATGCCGATGCTGATGGTAATATTGACCGTATTTCCGATATGCAGCGAGCGCACATCGTCCATAATGCGGAAGTTATCCGCCTTCATCGCATTCAGATAGCGGTTCTGGAACAGGATCATGAATTTGTCCTTCTCCGTTTTTTTCACAACGGCATCGTTGCTGCGCATGTACTGGTTGATTTTTCTTTCAACCAGAGCCGGAAGCAGGGAGCCGTTCACCTCGTTGATGCCCTCTAGCGCTTCCTCGTAATTATCAATATAGATCATGCCGACTGCCAGCCGGCGCTCCTCGCTTTCCCGGTAGAGCCGGCGTATTTCCGTCTCATCATACAGATAGAGCGCGATCACTTCGCCCTTGCCGTCCTGGTCGCCCTCCTCCTGCTCCTCCAGCGGCACATTTTTCAGCTGAAGCCGGAGCTGCATCCCCCCGGTGTCAAAAAAAAGCTCTTTTTCGTCAACGCAGTCCCGAAGCTCCTGCTTTGTAATATTCGGAAAAAACTGTCCGATGTCGTAATAATGATTCAGATACATGCCGGTAATATTCCGGAATTCGTCGTTGGCCCACAGCACACAGCCGTCCCTGTCAAGCATCGCGTAGGGCACCTTCAGATCAAGCAGCATCTTGCGCTGCACCTGATTGAAACGGAAGCCGAACTCCGCCAGCTGCTTGTTCAGCCTTCTGTTTTTGCGGAAATACAGGCAGATCAGTATGACGATATACGCTCCGGTATAAATCAGCCCGATATAAAGAACCTTCGGCTGCGCGGCGTAAAGACAGATATCCATCGCAAACGTGAGCAGAAGAAGATACAGGGGCCATCTTATATATGCGTTGACAAACCGGACCAGTCTTGAATTTCGATTCATCGATATACCCTCCTGACCGATACTATACCATAATTGTTCCGACAGGTTCCCTCCTGCGGATGCGCGTGATCTGCAGATGCTTTTGTCCCCTCTTTGGGCGGACGCAAATCAGCGCAGGTATAATGTCTGTCGCCATTATACCATAATAATCCCTTCCGGAAAAGCCTTTCTTTTCTCCCGCCGGGCTTTGGGGAACCGCTCTTTCCCGCAGAAAATCGGGAAACCCGGCAAAAAGACCTGCTGAAGTTTCTTTCATCGCTGCTTGCAATCCCGGGGAGAAGCGCATATAATGTAGTCGCGGGCCGTCGGACTGACGTCCTTAAGGCACAAAATAACGCATAGAAACGGAGAAACCATGGACTCGATTCATATCAGGGCCTACGCCAAAATAAATCTCGGGCTGGATGTGCTCTCCCGCCGGGCAGACGGGTATCACGAGGTACGAATGATTATGCAGACCGTACGTCTGTTCGACAAGCTCACCGTAAGAAGAATCCGAACAAACAGCATTTCTATTAAGACTAATCTGAACTATCTGCCAACCGACGAAAACAATCTGATCTACCGTGCGGCCAATCTGTTTTTTCAATCCGCAGGATTGAAGCCCCAGGTTCATATAACGCTGCAGAAGCATATTCCGGTCGCCGCCGGCATGGCGGGCGGAAGCAGCGATGCTGCGGCTGTGCTGACTGCGCTTAACGAGCTGTTCTGCACCGGGATGGATCTCGCAGCTCTTCAGGAAATCGGCCTGCACATCGGAGCGGACGTCCCGTACTGTCTGCTGCAGGGCACCGCGCTCTCGGAAGGCATCGGCGAGATTCTGACCCCTCTTCCGCCTGCTCCGCAGTGCTACTGCCTGATTGTAAAGCCGCCCGCTTCCGTCCCGACAAAATACGTGTATGAAAACCTCTGCCTCGACGAAATCACCCATCCCGACATTGACGCTCAGCTCGGGGCGATCCGCACCGGCAGCCTGAAGGAGCTGTGCGGCGCTCTCGGCAATGTTCTGGAATCCGTCACGCTCAAAAAGCATCCGGAAATTTCCGCAATCAAGGCGCAGATGCTTTCGCTCGGAGCTCTGGGCGCGCTGATGAGCGGCAGCGGCCCGACGGTCTTCGGACTGTTTGAAGACAGGACGGCCGCGGAGCAGGCTTACTACCGGTTTAAAATCGGGGAATACGGCCGTCAGACTTATCTTACCCGGTTTCAGCAGCGTTAGTGCGGCTTTTTCCATATTCCCGTTCTGTTTTCGCTTCCCTCATCATATATATTATCGTACAGCTTTCTCTGCGCCGGAGCCCCGATCCGTCCCGCGGCTTTCTGCAGAAAAAATATTTATGATACGAGGAGGGGTAATTTCATGGAACTTGTCAGAAAAAATATTCATACGAATAAATTAAAATGTAAAAGCAGTCTCCAGATCAATCTGAACGACGACATCAATGTGCCGGATTCCAAACCGGATATTGCTTCCGTCATGAAGGTGAGCGGCGAGGTTTCCCTGGAGGAGCAGAAAATACTGTCCGGAAAGCTTTATCTCAAGGGCTTTCTTTTCTTTCAGCTGCTCTACCTCAGCGCGGAGACGGACCACCAGATACATAGCATGACCGGCAGGCTTCCATTTGATGAAGCAATTTACCTGGACGGCGAATGCAGCGTCGAAAATGCAGCGATCCGCTGGGAGCTTGAAGATCTGTCCGCCAACGTGATCAACTCCCGGAAAATCAGCATGAAGTCCCTCCTGCAGATCACCGTGACGGCGGAGGAGCTTTTCGACGAGAGCGTCTGCGTCTCCGCCTCTGCGGATTTTCCTGTCTGCACGCGCACCAACACGCTGCACCTGACGAGCCTCGGCGCCTGCAAAAAAGACTCATACCGATTCCGGGACGAAATTGTCCTGCCCTCGTCCAAGAACAGCGTTCGCGAGCTGCTCTACCGGAGCCTGTCGCTTAAAAATGTCGATATCCGCCTGCTGAAGGATCAGTTCAGCATCAAGGGCGATCTGGTTGTTTTCCTGCTCTACGCCGCCGAGGAGGGCGAAGCGGCGGCGGAATACTTTGAGACGGAACTGCCGTTTCACGCCGCGATCGACTGCAACGGCTGCGACGAAACCATGACGCCGGATATCGGTCTGACCATCGCGGATAAAACGGTGGAGGTACGCCAGGACAACGACGGCGAGCCCCGGATCATCAGTCTGGATGTACTGATGGAGCTTCAGATTAAAATCTATGAGGACACCTCCGTCGAGATTATCCGCGACATCTACTCTCCTTCCATGACGCTGACACCGGTATTCCGTCCGGTTGTCTACGAAAACCTGCTGCTGCACAACACAAGCCGGACGCGCGTAAGTGATCGCGTGAAGATCACGGACACGGCTCCGAAAATCCTGCAGATCTGCCACGGAAGCGGTACGGCGCGCATCGACGACGTATATCCAACCGAGGACGGCCTGATGGCGGAGGGAATTATCGACGCCGATATTTTCTATATCACACCGGAGGATGCCCGGCCGATGTATGCGATTAAGGCCATGGTGCCGTTCCAGCAGCTGATTGAAGCCCGGGATATCGGCCCGGATACCGTTTACTCGGTAGCTCCGGAACTGGAGCAGCTCACGGTTCTTTCCAGCGATTCGGATGAGCTGGAAATCAAAGCGTCCCTGCTGCTCAACAGCCTTGTATTCGACCGGATCAGCGACAGCTTCCTGAGCGATATCACCGAGCAGCCGCCGGACTACGATGCTCTGCTTAAAATGCCGGGCATGACCGGCTATATTGTAAAGGAAAACGACGATCTCTGGACGATCGCAAAGGAGCATCATACAACAATGGAATCCATAATGGAGCTGAACGAGCTGGCGGACGAAGCACCTGCCGCAGGTACTCATCTGCTGCTGCTCAAGGAGATTATGCCGTAACACACTGCTTTAAGCCGCGTTTTTTCAGAGGCGCAGGTCGGCGGCAGTGCTCCATTGGCCGGAACAGGCGTCATAAAAGACTTCTCTTTTATGACGCCTGTATTTTTTATTGCAACCGGCGCCTTGATCCATAAAAAATATTGACCGCTTAGTCTGTTTGTGATTTAAATTCCGGTTCCGAACAGGACATGCCTTCCGGGCCGGAGCAAAGTCCTTCGCCGATTCCCGGAACAGATACCGGGCAGGAGCCGTCCCTGTCTTCAGCGCTGTCTTCTTCCTCGCCCGCGGCATCCGCCCCTGTCACCGACAAAGAAATCGCCCGCCGTTTTTATGTAATTCTGGACGGCACCGGCTATTACTGCGATCCCACCGCCGACCGCGGCGGCATGAACGGCCATTTCCTCCTGACAGCGGATGAATTGGAAAATATGGGAGGATATGAATGGGATGCGGATTTCTATCGAAAACTGTGCCGGACCTCTCTTGATTCATCCGGTTCCCCGAACCCCCGCTGAGCCGCTTTCAGCCCGGCACCGTGGTCTGCCTCTCCCTCCGCTGCCCTTAAGGAAACGCCGAAAGACAAACCGGCAGACAAAAGAGCACGGCATGATCCTGCAGGATCATGCCGTGCCCGAAACATCAGCCGCATTGTTTCTTCCATACGAAATGGCTTCTTATGTAGCTGAACCGCTGCTTACTCTTCCACGGAATTCGTCTTGATGCTGTCCTTCCAAGCATTCATCTTCTCGCGCGTTGCCTCCAGCGTTTTGCCGCAGATCTCCGGGAGCTCATCGCCCCACGCCTTCGTAGCCTGCTTGAAGCCCTTCTCGATTGCAGCCATAAGCTCATCTGCCTTTGACGGATCATCGCCTGCCAGCGCCTTTGCAAAGGATACCAGACGATCCGAAGTCTGCTCTACACCCCAGTAGCCGTTCTCGGAGATATCCTCCTGCGCCTGCTTTCTGGTAGCATCATCAACCTGAAGCGTGCCGTTTCTCAGTGCGGTCAGGTAATCCGTCGCGCTCGTTACCTTCTGGCCCTGCTTCATCATCATCTTCTCGACAAGGGAGCGCAGCTGTGCGGTTCTTGCCTCGGCATCCGCTTTCATCTTCTCGATTGTTACTGTGTCAGCCTTTCCGGTCGTCTTACCGGTGCTGCTGCCCTTCTCATAAACAGCTGCCTGCGACTCCTTCACCGGGGTCTTCTCGTTTGCCGCACTGTTCTCCGCAGCTTTCGTCGTTGTCGTCTTCGCTGCTGTGGTCGGATAGCTGTTCACATCATAACCTACGCCGTTCACACTCATTTTACGATAACCTCCTTTTTTTCGTATAAATGTCTTTCGCAGGATGCCCTCCGTGGCATCCTCAAAGCCTTTCGCAGGAAATTTCTGCGAAATCAAGGAACTTTTCCTTATTGATTATATCGGACATATTTTCCATATCAATAACCCCTTCCTTAAAAAAATGCAAGTTTATATAATTTTTCTTTTTTGGACACAATTTTGTCACAGTTACCCTTTAGAATAAGATTCAGATAGTGAATAAACACTTTCTACTCCCACCCTATTATACTTCGGTAATTTGATTACCAGAGAAAGCCGTCTCCCCCAGGAGGCGGTTTTCTCGTATTTACAGAAAGGCCGCCGTGCCGGGCCCTTCCCCGCCCTGTGCAGCATGCCCGCCATGGCCTTATTCCAACCCGCATTTTTTTATATGCCGCAGCAAACAGCCCGGCAAGGAGAAGCAACCTGCCCGCGATAATCCCGGGTATTTTCCGGGTTCGGCTGCCGTTCCGCTGCCCGGAGCCTGTGATGCCGTTTCCCCGGCATAAGCTGCCGCTTCCCGGCATATACTTTACCAAAAACGGAGCATCGCCATGCGTTCTAAAGTCAAATGCTTTCTCAGCTTTTTTCTGCTTCTTATGCTGACTCTTTCCGGCTGCGGAAAAAAAGAGGGAGAAATCACAAAAGTCAAGGATCTGGACTATACCGTTGTCGAGGAGGCGGATCTTCCCGACCCGCTGCTTGAGCTGATCAACAAGAAAAAAAACAATCCGTTCTGCTTCACCTACAAAAGCGATTCCGCCTGCTATATCTGTCAGGGCTTCGGCACGCAGGAAACAAGCGGCTACAGCATTACCGTGGAGGAACTGTTTCTCGGAACGAACGCGGTCTACATAAAAAATACCCTGCTCGGCCCGGGCAAGGATGAGCTTGTGATCCAGACTGCTACGCATCCTTTTATTGTAGTAAAGGTGGAAATGACAGATTATAATGTCGTATTTCAGTAGAAAAAGAAGAAAATTCTCAATATATGGGAAAACTTGCTGTTATATTTTGAACTGTACACAAGATATTGTTGACTTTTTCACTTTTCCGTGCTATAGTGTTAAAAAACAAAATGAGTCAGGAAAGGTACAGGTGAGATAACATGAAGCAACCCGCTAATCTTTGTGCCGCATATAACTCTGTCGTCCAGAACATCGGCCGCAGGGTTAAAATCAAGACGAATCTCGGCCGGAACAAGGTCGATATCACAGAGGGTGTTATCCGCGAGACCTATCCCTGTGTCTTTCTGATCGAACTGTCTCATAACGGGCCTGCGGAACCCGCAGAACCGGTTAAAACACTGTCCTTCAGCTATACCGATGTTCTGACAAGGGATGTGGAGCTCGTATTCTGTTAGAGCAGCAGAAGCACCCGCAGATACGAAAACGCAAAACCGGGCAGGAGAGCTTTCTCTCCTGCCCGGTTTTTATCCGGTCTGCAGCGCCTTTCACAGTCAGGCCTCCAGGCACTGCTCTCCGGCAAAGACCTGGTTGGAATCATCGCGAAAGTGCCTTCCGCGGTCAGGCTTCCAGGCACTGTCTTCCGGCAAAGACCTGGTTGGAATCATCGCGAAAGTACCTTCCGCGCGCCGCCCTCTTCCGGAAACAGCGCCGGCACAGAAAAACCTGCTTATGATTCCCGTGCCGGCGGCTGCGCCGATGATTTAGTGGAAATAACGGTTCAGCAGTCCTTCGAATGCTCTTCCGTGTCTTGCCTCATCCTTTGCCATCTCATGAACGGTATCATGGATTGCATCCAGATTAGCCGCCTTGGCACGCTTTGCAAGATCCATCTTGCCTGCGGTAGCGCCGTTCTCCGCCTCAACTCTGAGCTCGAGATTTTTCTTCGTGCTGTCCGTTACAACCTCACCGAGCAGCTCGGCAAACTTCGCTGCATGCTCCGCCTCCTCGAAAGCCGCCTTCTCATAGTACATGCCTACCTCAGGATAGCCCTCTCTGTGAGCGACTCTTGCCATAGCAAGATACATGCCCACCTCGGTGCACTCGCCGGTAAAGTTTGCGCGGAGATCAGCGATGATATCCTCGCTCACACCCTGCGCAACACCAACTACATGCTCCGTAACCCAGGTTCTCTGACCTGCCATCTCCGTAAACTTCGAAGCCGGGGCATTGCACTGAGGACATTTCTCCGGAGCCGCCTCTCCCTCATAAACATAACCGCACACCTGACATACAAACTTTGCCATACTGCTTTTCTCCTTTCAATATTTAAAATCAGCTTTAAAAGCTGTTTCAGAATCAGTAATGATTACTGTTATTATATTACATGATTTGTCCCTGTTTGTCAATAGCATTTTAAAATTTTTTTTAAGCAGCCGTCAACAATATTTTCGATTATTTTTGCCGTACAGACAGCTTTTTATTCGCCTGCGTAATGGATTTATTTTTTGGGCGCGGACAAAATCCCGCATTCCCGGCCGGTTTCCTCTGTACCGACGAACGCTCCGCCTCCATGGACAGCCTCCTCTTTGCACACGCATCCCGGGCATTTTCCGTAAAAGAGCACAGAATGTCCCTCAATCACTCCTGCAAAGTGCGCCGCAGCCAGTGTGTTGATATGCTCCAGGGAATCCATGGACAGATCGAAAACCCCGCCGCATTCCCTGCAGCGCAGATGATAATGGGGCGCCGTATCGCCGTCATAGCGCTCGCTGCCGTCCCCGCAGGTCAGCCGCACTGCCTCCCCCTGTTCCACCAGGAGATTCAGATTCCGGTACACCGTGCCGAGGCTGATATTCGGATACCGTTTCCGTACGTTGGCATAAACCATATCGGCGGTCGGATGCTCCTTTGTGTCCGCCAGATACTCCTTGATGGACTGCCTCTGTCTGCTGTACTTTACCGCTGACATAATTACCTCATTTCCATAGACTGCCGCTGTGGCAGTAATATAATCAATATCAGTAACTGTTACTGATTATAGCAAAACAGGACTTTCCTGTCAAGAAAAATCCTGTTTCCAATGTTATCCTGCGGTTCTTTCCGGCATGCTTCTATCTGCGTCTGTCCGCAGAGGCGCGGATGTCTGCCGGGGAAGCGTCAGCTGTATGTCCGGGTTCAGCTTCTCCGGTTCGCCGGCTCGATATTCACCGATTTTCCGCGGATTCTCACATCCTTCATGCGCTCAAGCACCTCAGCCGCATATTCGCGCGGCACCTCTACAAAGGTATATTTGTCATACAGATCAATGCTGCCGATCAGCCGCCCCGGCATCCTGGTTTCCCCGGCAATCGCACCGAGAATATCGCCCGGACGGATGTTATTCTTTTTCCCGAGATTGATAAACAGGCGCACCATGCCCTCCTCCTCGGCTCCGGTATCCCCGAAGGCATCATACTCATCCTTCAGTTCCTCCGCATTCACACCGTCGCCCATGGCCAGCTTAAGAAACGCGGCGGCCATCTCAATGGAGGTGTATTCCTCGTCGTTGACACGGCTCTCGATCAGCTCTGTCATGCGCGCAAGATCACCGCGTTCAATAACCGCATGTACCTGATCCAGTATTTTCTCCGCCTTTACCGACATCACATCGTCTAGCGACGGGAGCGGCTGCAGGCGGATCTTCGTCTTGCAGTAGCGCATAATGTCACGCAGTTTGTAAACCTCGCGTCCCACAACAAGCGTGAAGGCTCTTCCGTCCCGGCCGGCCCGCCCGGTACGCCCGATGCGATGCACGTAATACTCGTCGTCCTGCGGCACATCGTAATTAAATACCGCCTCGACGTCATCCACATCGATCCCGCGGGCCGCCACATCCGTAGCGACAAGAATATCCGTTTTGCCGCTGCGGAACGACGCCATCACACGATCGCGCTGCTGCTGCTTCAGGTCGCCGTGCAGCCCCTCCGCAAAATAGCCGCGCGCCTGCAGCGACGACACCAGCTCGTCCACCTGGCGCTTGGTATTGCAGAAAATAAGCGAAAGCTTCGGCGCATACATATCAAGCAGTCTTGTGAGAGCCTCCAGCTTTGCCTTCGGGCGCACTTCATAATAATACTGCTCGATTTTCGGTACCGTCAGCTCCTTTTTCACCACGCGGATATGTACGGCATCCTTCTGGTAGGTTCTTGCGATTTCCATAATCGGCTGCGGCATCGTCGCCGAAAACAGAAGCGTCTGGCGCTCCTGCGGCACATCTTTCAGGATCGTCTCGATATCGTCCCGGAAGCCCATATTGAGCATTTCGTCCGCCTCGTCGAGCGCCACGATTTTCACATCGTCAAAATTTACGGTTCTGCGGCGCATGTGATCCATCACGCGCCCCGGCGTCCCGATCACAATCTGAGTGCCGGCCTTCAGCGCCTTGATCTGGCGGACAATCTCCTGGCCTCCGTAGATCGGAACAATCTTGATGCCGTGCAGAAACTTCGCAAATTTATGCATCTCCTCCGACACCTGGATCGCAAGCTCCCTCGTCGGGCAGAGAATTACGGCCTGCAGAGTCTTTTTCTTCGGATCAATCTTCTGAAGAATCGGCAGCCCGAACGCCGCCGTTTTTCCGGTGCCGGTCTGCGCCTGCCCGATCATGTCGCCGCCCGACAGTACGACCGGGATCGCCTGCGCCTGGATCGGCGTCATCTCCTCAAATCCCATTTCCGTTACGGCGCGCAGAAGCGGCGCCTGTAATTCCAAATCCTCAAATCTCATATTTTCCTCTCATTCCGCCGCACAAGCAGCATTTTATTCTGAGCACCCTGCTGCGGAGCAGCTGACGCCGCCCGCTTTGCATTTATTTCCGTCCAATATTCCGGATAAAAATCTGCATTTTCAAAACGATCCATTTTTCATAGAGTGGAAATCAATGCCGCAACCCTATCCAAAGCGGCGAAAAAATTTTGATATTTCTCTGTAAGAAATTTCCTGCCGATCAATCAGACTGTTATGCTATGGTAACATAGTTGTATGGAAAAAGCAAGAAAAACCGCTTGTCAATTTCCGCCAGCTCCGCTATACTGGATTACAAATCCGGCCGGTCAATCCTCCGCACCGGAAAGATCTGTATCACAGCCGCACGGCGGAGCATACCGGACGGAACCTAGCGAAAAGGAATGGTATCTTCATTGCGAAAGCTGGAGAAATAACCGAAAAAAGGAGATTATCACATGAATTTCTATCTGCCTACCAGAATTTTCAATGAAACCGGCTGCGTGAAAAAACACGCGGCTCTGCTCGCAGCCGGCGGCCGCAAGGCTCTGATTGTCACCGGACGCGGCAGCGCGGTGAAAACCGGCGCCCTCTCGGACGTTTCTGAAGCGCTCACCGGCTGCGGAACCCCTTTCTGCCTCTTTGACCGCATTGAGGAAAATCCTTCCGTAGAAACCGTTCTGGAGGCGGCGGCCTTCGGGCTGGCGGAGAACGCCGATTTTGTTGTGGGCATCGGCGGAGGTTCGCCGCTGGATGCCGCCAAGGCGATCGCTTTGCTTATGGCAAATCCCGGGCGCGGCAGGGATATCCTCTATGACAGCACCCCTCTTGCGGCCCTGCCTGTTTTCGCGGTGCCGACCACGGCCGGCACGGGTTCGGAAGCAACCCCCTACGCCATTCTGACCGTACATGAATCCAGAACCAAACAGAGCATTTCCCACCGCATTTTTCCGGAGGCGGCGCTCGTCGATCCCGCCTATCTTGCCTTTGCGCCGAAAAGCGTCCTGCACAATACGGCAGTGGATGCATTCGGACATCTCGCCGAGAGCTGTTTCAACCGCAATTCCTCGCATTACAGCAGAATGCTCTGCGAATACGCGCTGGGGCTGTGGGGATCTGCGGCAGCCGCGCTGGCCGCCGGTGCCAAAAACGTTTCTGCTCCGCCGTCCTTAGGGCCGTCTGCGGATATGGACTCCCTGCAGGCTTCCGGACCGGCCCCGCGTACACAGACATGCTCTTTCCGTCCGGATGCCTCCGGGGGCACCGCACCGGAAATCCTTGCTTCCCTGAGCCACGCCGCCACCCTTGCCGGGATGGCGATTTCACATACGGGCACTTCGATTCCGCACGGGCTGAGTTATTTTCTGACCTATGAGCACGGAATTGCGCACGGCAAGGCTGTCGGCATCTTTCTTGCGCCGTATCTGCGCCATGTTCCGGATCAGCGGGAAACGGCACGGTTTCTGGAGAAGGCGGGACTTTCCTCCATCGACGAACTCGAAGCGCTTCTGCTCGCTCTGACCGGCACGGCAGAGATTTCCCGCGGGGAGGAGGCCCGCTATATTACTGCGATGCTTTCCAACCAGGCTAAGCTGGCAAATTGTCCGTACACGGCGGACAGCAGGCTTCTAGCCGGCTTCTTTGAAAACAACCGCCTGCTCCGCATTTATTAAAGAAGGCGGAACCCCGGCCGCCTTCTTCAAATCCCGCCGGAACTTTAATAACGCCGAACTGCGCACTGCCCGGGCTATCCTTTCAGTTCACTCAGATAGCGGGACAGCGCATCCTTCCAGTCCGGAAGCCTTGAAAAGCCCGCCCGGTCAAGACAGCTTTTCGAGAGGCGTGAATTCAGCGGGCGCTGCGCCGCACAGGGATATTCCGAGCTTGGAATCGGCACAACCCGCGCGGTCAGCCCCGCCTGCCGGAATATCTCGCCGGCAAATTCCGCCCAGCTGCAGACACCCTCATTGGTTGCATGGTAAACGCCGAATTTTTCGGTTGCCGCCATGTCGGCAAGCAGCGGCGCCAGATCTTTGGTGTAGGTGGGTGAGCCGACCTGGTCGCAGACCACGCGCACTTCCTCCCGCTCCGCACCGAGCCGCAGCATTGTTTTCACGAAATTCTTCCCAACCCTGCCGTATGTCCATGATACACGGACAATAAAATACCGGCTCATCGCGGCCCGCACCGCAAGCTCTCCCTCGTACTTTGTCCGCCCGTAGACGCAGACAGCCCCGGCGGGATCGTCCGTCTCGTAATACTGTTCCCCGCCGCCCGGAAATACATAATCCGTGCTGATGTGGATCAGCCGGCATCCGCTCCGGGCGCAGGCCGCTGCCACATTGGCCGCACCCTCCGCATTAACAGCGCGGCAGCGCGGCTCATCCTTCTCCGCCCCGTCCACATTAGTATAAGCGGCACAGTTGATTACGACATCCGGCCGGTAATCCGCGACAATCCGCCGCACCGTCTCCCCGTCCGTGATATCCAATTCCGCCGATCCTGTTCCAAAACATTCCGAGCCGCGCCGCCGGAGACATTCCGTCACATCAAAGCCGAGCTGCCCGGCGGCTCCCGTCACCAGAACTCTCATATGGAAGACAGCCCTCCCCATTTCTGATCCCGCTCGGACAAGATAACCTCCATTCCCTCCTCAAGCGGCCATTTTATGCCGATTTCCGGATCGTTCCAGGCAATTCCGCCCTCATCCCCCGGATGATAGAAGTCCGTGCATTTGTAACAGAATTCCGCCTCGTCCGAAAGCACAAGAAAGCCGTGCGCAAAGCCCGTCGGCACATAGAACTGTTTTTTGTTCTCCTCCGAAAGCTCCACGCCGTGCCATTTTCCGTAAGTGGCTGAACCGGGGCGCAGATCCACCGCCACATCAAACACGCGGCCCCGGATAACACGCACAAGCTTGCCCTGCGGGTGCTCGATCTGAAAATGAAGCCCGCGCAGCACGCCTCTGCGGGATTTCGACTGGTTGTCCTGCACAAACACCATATCCAGCCCCTGCTCTTTCATATCGTTGTAATTGTAGGTTTCCATAAAATAGCCGCGCTCGTCCCCGCGGACTTCCGGCTCAATCACATAGAGCCCTTCTATCTCACAGCCTGTCACTTTGATCTTTCCCATTTTTTCCTCCTCTTTTAGCCGGTATTCTCTTTCACCGCAGTTCTCTTTCAACGATGTTTTCTTTCACCAATGTACGCGCCTTTCCCGCGGCGTTCGGCACATTGTGTTTCTATTTTTCCTGCTGCCGGTTCACCTGATAAAAAGGTCCGCAGTACCCGCCCGTTTCCGCCGGTGAGCTGTCCCGTCGCCTGTATCCTCCGGAATTTCCGCCGGTCAGCTGTCCCGTTATCTACATTTTATACATCTTCCGGAAATACTCGCTGTACTCCCCGTCAAGGATATGCTGCCACCACTCCTGATGCCCGAGATACCAGTCAATGGTCTGGCGGATGCCCGTCTCAAACGTATAGCGGGGCTTCCAGCTAAGCTCCGTTTCCAGCTTCGCCGGGTCGATGGCATAGCGCAGGTCATGCCCCTTTCGATCCTCTACAAAACGGATTAGGCTCTCCGGCTTGCCGAGCGCCTTTAATATTGTACGGACAACCTCAAGATTGGTTTTTTCGTTGTGCCCTCCGATATTGTATACCTCGCCGGCCCTGCCGTCCCGCATAATCCGATCAATCGCCGCGCAGTGATCTTCCACATGGAGCCAGTCGCGCACATTCTCGCCCGTGCCGTAGACCGGCAGCGGCTCGTCCTTCAGCGCCCTCGTAAGCATTAACGGAATCATTTTCTCCGGAAACTGATAGGCTCCGTAATTGTTCGAGCAGCGCGAGATCGTCACCGGCAGGCCGAAGGTCCGGTGGTAGGCCAGGACGAGCAGATCGGCGCCCGCCTTGCTCGCCGAATACGGGCTGGAAGTATGGAGCGGCGTCTGCTCCGTGAAAAACAGATCCCTGCGGTCGAGCGGCAGATCGCCGTAAACTTCATCCGTCGAAACCTGATGGCAGCGCTTAATGCCGAACTCTCTGGACGCGTCCAGCAGCACCTGTGTCCCCATAATATTGGTCCGCACAAAAACGCCCGGATCAACAATCGAGCGATCCACATGGCTTTCCGCCGCAAAATTAACGACCCAGTCAAATTTTTCCTGTTCAAACAGCTTCATAACAAACGGCCGGTCGGCAATATCCCCCTGCACAAAGCGGTAATTCCGCCTGTCCTCCAGCCCCTTAAGCGATTCGAGATTCCCGGCGTAGGTCAGCAGATCCAGATTGACAATACTGTCCTCCGGATGGTTTTTCATCATATAATGTATAAAATTGCTCCCGATAAAGCCGGCTCCGCCGGTCACTAATATTTTCATCTTTCCTCTCATTCCGCCGCATAAGCGGCCCTTTCCTCCCGCAGGCCGGACTATCCGCTCTTATGTTTTCGTACATCACACAACTGCGGCTCTTTCTTCCCACGGGCCGGACACCGTACCGCGGCCCGGCAGTGCGCCGGCCCCGCCTTCAGCGGCTTCTCAATACATAATCTTTCCCTCTGCGGCCCGGCGCAGATGCCCGCCGTACGAGGAACTGCCGCAGCGCTCTGCCGCCTCAAGAAGCTGCCCCTGCGTTATCCAGCCGTTCATGTATGCGATTTCCTCCGGAGCGGAAATTTCGATGCCCTGGCGCTTCTGAATTGTCTGAACAAAATTCGAAGCGTCCGCAAGGCTGTCCATTGTTCCGGTGTCCAGCCAGGCAAAGCCCCGCCCGAGAAGCTTGACATCCAGCGAACCGTCCTCAAGATACCTGCGGTTCAGATCCGTAATCTCAAGCTCTCCGCGCGCCGACGGCTTCAGCGCTTTCGCATATTCCACGACGCGGCCGTCGTAAAAATAAATGCCGGTGACGCAGTAATTTGATTTTGGATGCTCGGGCTTCTCCTCCAAGGAAACCACCCGCCCGTTCCCGTCAAACTCCACAATGCCGAAGCGCTCCGGATCGTTGACATAATAGCCGAAGACGGTCGCGCGCCCCTGCCCGGCATTTTCGGCCGCGCCGCGCAGCAGTGTGCCCAGCCCGTTCCCGTAAAAAATATTGTCCCCGAGCACCAGCGCGCAGGAATCCCCCGCGATAAAATCCTCCCCGATCAGAAATGCCTGGGCAAGTCCGTCCGGGCTCGGCTGTTCCCGGTAAGACAGCGATATTCCGAACCTGCTCCCGTCCCCCAGAAGACGCTCAAAACTCGGCAGATCCTGCGGGGTCGAAATAATGAGAATCTCGCGGATTCCGGCCAGCATCAGCGAGGACAGCGGATAGTAAATCATCGGCTTGTCATATACCGGAAGCAGCTGCTTCGAGGCGACCAGCGTCAGCGGATACAGTCTTGTCCCCGCGCCCCCGGCAAGTATTATTCCCTTCATACCCTCGGATTCCTTTCCTTTTGATACCATATATCATAACACAATTTCACAGAAAATAACAATACAAATCTTAAGTCCAGGTGCAAGCCGTCATATCGGGTGCTTACACCTTAAAACATTCCGCTTTTGCCCCGGCGGTAAAATGCCGGGAAGAAGGCGGAATTTACTAAAAACAATTAACATTATTGTGAGAATTAAGAATATTCTGCTTGACGATACAAATAATTTTAATTATAATATTATTATATTTATTGAAATTTCTATTATAGTTGACAGAAAGTGATTTTATATGCTTTCGTGAATATCTGATGGAGATTTCGCCGCAGCTGCTGCTTGTGAAACTGCGTTTGACCACCGGACGGATATATGGTTTTCCGTCCATTATCCGACACAATGATGATTCTTATCAGGGAGGTTTCCTTATGCTTGCTCTCCTCATCGGCTTCTGGATGCTTCAGGATTTTCACCGGATCGGCTATACTTCCCGGCGGCGCTATGCCTATCTTATATTGTGCATGCTTGTTCAGCCCCTGCTTTTTGTCTACCTGCTGCGGACGAGGGAGCTGCGCAGAGCTGCCGGAAAGCCGGTGCTTTTTACGCAGAGGACTGTTCCGATCGTTGTTTTGTGCCTTCTGCTATGGCATCAGTATCTTTCCTCCTTCCCGATTGCGGAACTGAGAAAAGCCGGTTACAAGCCGGCCCCGACCGCGTCGGAGGCGGAGGAAAGGGCCGCGCAGGCAAGGGATTTTCTGAGGGCTGCGGGAATGGAAGCAGCGGATTTCGAATGGATGGACGGAAATACCGTACTGTATCTGCAGGAAAATCTGGAGCCGACGGCTAGGCTTCTTTCCAAAGGGCATACAAGAGAATATGGCGCCGGTTCTTCTCTGACCTGGGAAACAGGAGAAGATTCCGGCCCGGAACTCCTGATAAATACATACTTATTCTATATCGAAAAAACAAAGCAGGATAAAAATCTCTATGCCGCCGTCACCTGCTTTTCATGGAAGGGAAAATCCGCCCTGCAAAAGGGAAAATTTACAATACAGCTGGCGGACGGGTTCGAGATGGAGGGCAGGAACGGATTTTTCCGGCTCTGGGCGGACAGCGGAAAAAAGAGCTGGTACCGGGACAGCAGCTTCTGTGATATCGGCATTGACAGCAATTCCTTTCCGTTCCTCGGGAAAAGCCTGCTGAGAAAATATGCCTGGCACGGCTGCTCCGTCACCTATTTCCGCGGACAGGAGTTCCCGGAGTATGTGACGCTCACCTTCCGGCAGACCATCTCCAGCCCCTCCGGCCGGGATCTGTTTAAATTCTCGGGAGACATCCGTTTCAAAGAGCGCTGACAAAGAAGATTCCTGCTTTCTTCGGCTGTCCTGTTTCCCTCTTTCACAGTTCGCTCCTCCTGCTGCCAGGAGGAGCTGTCCTGTTTTACAGCTCACCCCGCATGATTTCCTCCCGGTTCCGAAACTCTGTCTTCATGCCCGTCCTCCCTGGCCCAGAATTCCCGCAGCATGCCTCCGACTGTGTCCACCCGTACCCGCTCAAACGGAAACCATTCCCGCGGGAAAAGCTCCTGGTACTGGCGCTGAAGAAAACGGTCGTCGAGCAGCAGAATAACGCCCCTGTCGTCCACAGTGCGTATGACGCGCCCCGCCGACTGCTGCACCTTGTTCATCCCGCTGTAGAGATAGGCGTAATCAAAGCCTTGCCCGTTTCTGCTGTCAAAAAAGCCTCTTGCCAGCTCCCGCTCGTTGCAGACCATGGGAAGCCCCGTCCCAACGATAACGGCCCCGATCAGCCGGTCGTTCTTCAGATCAATTCCCTCGCTGAAAATCCCGCCCATCACACAGAAGCCGACCACGCCCTCCTCGGGAGCCGGCCGGAACGCTTCCAGAAACTCCTCCCGCTCCTGCTCGGTCATCGAACTTTTCTGCGGCAGGATATTGGCAATGCGCCCCTGTGCGCGCTCATACAGCAGCTCCAGCAGCTGGTATGACGGGAAAAATATCATATAATTTCCTTTTCTTGCTCCGACAACCTCCTCGATATAGCGCAGTATCCGCTCATACTCCTCGTCGCCCCGCCGGGTATATTTTGTGCTGACATCGGTGCCGACCATAAGCAGTCGCTTTTCCTTGGCAAACGGCGTCGGTGCATAGACAGCGTAATCCTCGCTTCCCCCGCCCAGCTGCTCACGGTAATAATTCACCGGAAGAAGCGTCGCTGAAAAAAACACGGCGCTCCGCCCTTTTTTCAGGCATTCCGCCAGATTTCCGGACGGGTCCATGCATTTTAAAACCATCCGGAAATTCCCGTTTTCAGCATAGTCTGTATAAATAAGATATTTTTCATCCAGCCGTTCATGTATGTTTATAAAATGGCGCAATTCGAAATACAGCTGCAGCGCCCGTTCCCTGCCGTCAAAGTTTTTATGCTCCTTCAGAAACTCTTCGTATTCGGCCATCAGCCGCATCACCATCACAGGAAACTCCCCGGCATTTTCCCACACCTCCAGCTCATCGCACTCGCGCTTGTAGCGCAGCAGAGCCGCATTGCAGGCATCCAGCCGCCTTGCCATACGGGGCGATTTGTCTTTCAGCAGCTTTTTTACCTCCAGAAAATCTTCCTTATACAGGGCGGCACTGTACATCTCCCGGGCGCGCTCAACAAGATTATGCGCCTCATCAATCAGAAACACATAATTCTGCTTCCGGTCACCCGAAAGAAACCGTTTCAGATAAACATTCGGATCAAAAACATAATTATAGTCGCAGATTACTCCGTCCGACCAGGTGGCGACATCGAGGCACATCTCAAACGGACAGACGCAGTGCTTTTCCGCGTACTGCAGAATCAGCTCGCGCGTAATTCCCTCCTCGTGCGTGAGCATATCGTAGACTGCATCGTTGATGCGGTCAAAATGCCCCCTGGCACGGTCGCATCGGACCGGATTGCATTCCGGCTTTTCCAGAATGCAGCTCTTCTCCTTGGAAATCAGCGAAATCAGCTTCATCTTCAGGCCGTGCTCCGAAAGAATGCGGAAGGTTTCCTCCGCCACCGTGCGCGTAATGGTTTTCGCCGTCAGATAAAATATTTTCTCAACCAGCCCCTCCCCGAATGCCTTGATCGACGGAAACAGGGTCGAAATCGTTTTTCCCACACCGGTCGGCGCCTCGATAAAAATATTTTTTCCGCGCAGGATCGTCCGGTAAATACCGGCTGCCAGTTCTTTCTGCCCGGGGCGGTACGCAAACGGAAACGCAAGCTGCTTCATGGAGGCGTCCCGCACCTTTGCCCACCGCCGCTGCCAGGCGATCCATTTGGCGTACTCCAAAAGCAGCTGATTATACCAGCCGATCAGCTCGGTGCGCGGCAGCGTTTCCTGAAAACGCTTTATCTTTTCCGTCTCGATATGGCAGTAGGTCAGCTGAACCCCGATATATTCATGCTCATAGCGGATCGCATACTGGCTCGCGTAGCACAGCGCCTGCGCCCGGTGCAGCGGCCGCATATCCTTCAGTGCGGAGAGTTCCTGATACACGCATTTGATTTCGTCAATTGCGACGGAAACCGGACGGCTGCCGTCCCCCTCCCATTCCTCCGGCCCGTTCAGGGAGATCACTCCGTCCGCGCGCCCTTCCACGGTAATCTCAATCGGCTCGCCGTCGTAATCCACCTCTGAGGTCAGCGACATACTGACCTCAGAGGCATACCCCGGGCCCATGGATTTCTGAATCTTGCGGTGCAGCCGCGTCCCCTCCTGCATGGAATCCGGATCGCTCAGATTCTGCGAGTTGTCCAGATCACCGTGGCGGAGAATAAATTCCACCAGATTCCGCACCGAAATTTTAACTGCCGCCATCGCACCGCTCTCCTTTTTAAAACCGAAATCTCCGAGGTTCTTTCCTATTTCCTCTGCCATCGCACGGGAAGCTGCCTGATTTCCGCAGAACGACCTTCCCCCGAAAGTCCTTACAAAAAAACCGGCACATCCGCTCTGGACATGCCGGAACCGCAACTCTATTATAGAATATACGTTCGCTTTTTTCAATTTAATTTTCCTGCATCCGGCATTTCCCCCGACGCACCGGTCAGCTCTCCATCTGTCTGCCAAGGAAGGATGCTGCCGTCATTGCCAGCTTCTTTTCCGTGTCGCCCACCTTTTCCCTGTTGTCGCGCGACATAATAAGCACGGCGCCGATCGCATCTCCCTCGCTCAGCACCGGCACAACCACCTGGCTCGCCACATCGTCAAGATCCTCCGCCACGGAAATAAATGCGCCGTCATCCTTCGATGTAAGCAGCGTTTCCCGATCCTCAATCGCCTGCTCCAGCTCCTTGCTGATCGTCTTCGCCAGCAGCTCTTTTTTCGCGCCGCCGGCAACAGCGATAAACTGATCCTTGTCCGTAATCGCCACAATATGCCCCGTCACCTGTCCAAGCGCATCCGCATATTCCCGCGCAAACTGGGAAAGCTCTCCGATAGGAGAATATTTTTTTAATATAATTTCGCCCTCACGGTCGGTAAAAATTTCCAGCGGGTCCCCTTCTCTTATCCTGAGTGTCCTGCGAATTTCCTTCGGCACCACCACCCTGCCCAGATCATCGATTCGCCTTACTATACCTGTTGCTTTCATAAATAATATTCCTCCATCTCTGTAATCTAAGGCTTCAAATATGAACGTGAATCTATTATCTGTAAATGAAGGAATTTTATACTTCCATCCGGATTTCAAAATATATTGCCGGAAGCAGGCCCCCGCACCTATTCCGTCCTCTCCTTTCCCCAGAAAAACACCGCAACGGTGCCCGGACCTGTATGGCTTCCGATCGTCGTGCCGACGGAATATATTTCTACTCTTCCGTTCAGTTTCGGAAACCTCGCCTCAATCAGATCTGCCACTGCTCTTGCATCCTCCGGGCATGCCGACTGCGAAATATAGCATTTTCCGGAATAGTCCTTCCCGCCCTCCGCATGCTGCTCCATCCGGTTTACAATCTCCGCGATTACTTTTTTCTTTGTGCGGATTTTACTGCGCGGGATCAATCTCCCGAAGCTGTCCATATTCAGCAGCGGACAAATACTGAGCATCCCGCCCACAAAGCCCGCCGTCTTTGATATTCTGCCGCCCCGGATATAAAAGGTCAGGTCGGTGGAAAAAAACCAGTGATGCAGCCGCAGACGGTTGGCTGACGCCCACTCATACACCTCCTGCAGCGATTTTCCCTCATCGCGCAGGTCGGCCAGTCTGTCCATAAACAGCCCGTATCCGGAGGATGCACCCAGCGAATCCACCAGCAGGATTTTCCGGCCGGGATAGCGCTCCTCCAGCGTCCTCTTGGCAATCGCCGCCGAATTCACCACGCCCGAAATACCGGAAGACAGACTTACATGAAGGACATCTCTGCCTTCCTTTAAAAACGTCTCGAAATAGCGCTCAAACTCTTCCGAATTCACCTGCGAGGTTCTGGTTGCCGCGCCCTGCTCCATTGCATTATAAAACTCGTCAAAATGTATTGTTTTTCCGAGATCGTCTAAATATCCCTTTCCGTTCAGTTCAAAATGAAAACAAACATAATGGAGGTCCCGCTCCCGAAAATGTTCCTCGGTCAGGTCAGCTGTAGAACAGCAGCTGAGTACATATTCCCCCATATTCCACCTACTTCCTGTATATTTTTATATTTTATTGCTTTTGTCTATTAAAACAACATAATCTTCAGTATCAGGAGTGAATTTAGAGGCGGGAGTGGGAGCAGAAAAGGCCGGATACTGTCCGTGCCTCACGCAGCTGCGGGCAGGATCTGACCTTCCGGATACCGCAGCGGCAGAAACGCCCGCCGCCTTCTACAGCCCGCAGCAGATCTGCCTGCTGCCCTCCGCTGTGATAATTGTGCAGTTGTCCCGGTATTCCATGGAAATCCTGCCGTCTTCCGTCGTCACCGAAGAAGCCTTCACATTGACCAGCTCAATGCGGTATGCCTTCTCCGATTCCACGCGGATATCAAGCTTTCCGTCCTTTTTCCCGATGCGGATGGAAGCCGTTCTCTCTGCCGCCCCGTCGTATACCTCGGTTGCAGCCGTGCCGCCTTCTGCAAGCTCATAAGCCCGGAACGTCACTCCGTCCGCGTAATCGTATACTGGACCGCAGTCCCTGCCGAGTGCGATTATGCTGTTTTCCCGAACCATAAGCGGAATGCTCAGATAGCCGTGCTCCTCCCTGTACCATTTGCCGCCCTCTTTTTGCTCACCGGTAAGGAAATTGGTCCAGCGGCCCTCCGGAAGATAATAGCAGGCCATGCTCTTGTCGTTGAAAATCGGCGCGACAAGCAGAGAATCGCCGTACATATACTGCTTGTCAAGGTAGGCACAGTTCAGATCTTCTGTAAACTCCAGCACCATGCTGCGCATCATCGGCACGCCGGTTCTCGAGGTCTCAACTGCATTGCGGTACAGATACGGCATCAGCTTTGCCTTCAGCTTCGTAAAGAAGCGCACAACATCCACCGCCTCGTCGTCGTAGGCCCACGGCACACGGTAGGATGTGCTGCCATGCAGTCTCGAGTGCGAGGAAAGAAGCCCGAACGCGCACCATCTCTTGTATACATCCGCAGTTGAAGTATTCTCAAAGCCTCCGATATCATGGCTCCAGTAGCCGAACCCGGACATCGTCAGGGAAAGGCCTCCGCGCAGACTCTCCTCCATCGACTCATAATCCGACCAGCAGTCGCCGCCCCAGTGAACAGGGAATTTCTGGCCGCCCGCCGTTGCAGAGCGTGCAAAAAGTATAGCCTCTTCTTTGCCCTTTTTACACACAAGAAGATCATAAACCACTTTATTATACAGGTAAGTATAGTAATTGTGCATCTTTTCCGGGTCGCTGCCGTCGTAGTAAACAGCTTCCGTCGGAATTCTTTCGCCGAAATCGGTCTTGAAGCAGTCCACGCCCATGTCAAGCAGCTTTTCCAGCTTGTCCGCGTACCATTTGCACGCCGCCGGATTGGTAAAATCCACGATCGCCATGCCCGGCTGCCACATATCCCACTGCCATACATCGCCGTTTTTGCGTTTGAGGAAATATCCCTTTTCCATGCCCTCCTCAAACAGCGCGGACTCCTGCCCGATGTAGCTGTTGATCCAGACACAGATTTTCAGTCCCTTTGCCTTCAGGCGCTTCAGCATTCCCTCCGGATCCGGGAATACTCTGGAGTCCCAGATAAAATCCGACCAGGAAAATTCCTTCATCCAGAAACAGTCGAAATGGAAGACGGCAAGCGGAATATCACGGTCAAACATGCCGTCCACAAAGCTGTTCACGGTCTCCTCATCATAATTCGTTGTGAATGAGGTGGACAGCCACAGGCCGAACGTCCACGGTGCAGGGAGCGACGGCTTGCCGGTCAGATCGGTATAGCGGGAAAGAACCTCCTTCATCGTCGGGCCGTTGAAAAAGAAATAGTCAATCGACTCGCCCGGTACGGAGAATTCCACCTTCGTGACCATCTCCGTGCCGACCTCAAAGCTCACCCGACCCGGATTGTTGACGAATACGCCGTAGCCGCGGTTCGATACATAGAACGGGATGTTTTTGTAGGACTGTTCTGTTGATGTGCCGCCGTCCGCATTCCAGATATCAATGGACTGGCCGTTTTTGATAAACGGAGTAAAGCGCTCGCCCATGCCGTAAATGTATTCGCCTACGCCCAGGGAAAGCTGCTCCCTCATATAGGTATCATGCTCCAGGCCGTCGTCGTAGGCCAGGCCCTTCCAGTCGGTCTTCATATAGGCAAGATCCCGCCAGCCGCTGCCGGTCAGCTTCTCGCCGCCGCGGAAAAATGCAAAGCCCCCGTTGCCCTTGTTGATTTCCATGCGCAGCGAGCCGCTCCGGATATTGATGACCCACTCGTTTTCTTCAACCTCTACCTTCGCGTTTTCGTCGAGCTCCAGTTCAAAGGACGGAGCTTTCTTCTGCATGCCCGCGTAGTGATATGCCTGCACGCGCAGCACTTCCGGCGCAGGAGCGCTCACCTTCAGCGTGAGATTTACCCCGCCAAGCGTATCTCCCCGGTGATGGATATAATGCGTTGGAGCGCACATTGTCACCATATTGTCCTCGATCTTCGTAAAATAGACCTGCGCCGGTGAAAAGCACTCGGTTCCTTCCTTCTGCAGCCAGCAGCCGTTACTGAATTTCATGTCCCTTCTCCCTTCTTGAATCTGTATTTGCGCAGAGAACGAAACATTTTCGTTCCCTGCGATTACTTCCGTGTAGTTTTCCCGCATTTTATCCAAGATTTCCTTGTAATATAAGCAATCCATGGTGCGTGAATCCCCACGAAACAGTTTCGCACTTTTCCCGAAAATGCTCCATAGAAAATCCTGTATTGCTCATGTTTTTTCTTATACGCGGTGCTTCCGGCGCTTCTGCTTCCACCTCAGCCGTCCGGGCGGCTTTTTCCTTACTGAGGCGCACGGCCGTTGAGCAGGGATTCCATCACACCCGAAAAATCGCCTTCCGAAATCATCTGCATCATGGACGGGAACATTGTAAACATAAGAATAAGACCAATCGCCATCATAAGCAGATTGGCCCGCGCCCAGTTTTTCCTCGTTGTGCTCGCGGTCCGCCCGAATGCCCACACCAGCTGAAGCACTGCGTAGACAAAGCTCCCGATCAGCGGAATATAGGGCAGCAGCAATATCACAATCCAGTGTACAAAGGACATGGACGGCTCCGACTCGGCAAGCCCCGCCGTTCCGCTCAGCACGCCGGTCAGCCCTCCGCTGTCCGGATATGCCTGCTGCCGCTGTCCGCCGTTATAACTGCTGCCGCCCGTACCTTCTCTGCCGTACGGCCCGGCGGAACCGAACCGGTAATCGTGCTGTGCATCGACGCCCCCTGAAGCCTGGCTCCCGTCCCGCCCGTCCACCGACGTTCCGCAATATTCACAGAAATTTGCGCTTTCATTTGAAATGATCCGCCCGCAGGCTCTGCAAATCATAATTCACCTCATCCGTACATGTATTTGGCGGCCGCGGTGTTCCGACCTGCAGGAGCCTTCCTCCGGACTCTGCCGGCAGCTCTGTTCCCCGCCATTGTTTTGATTGTATATCATTCCGCATCGGAAAGGCAAATTATTTTTTTATAAACTATCGATCCGTCCTGCGCTTTCTTTTCGAATCATACATTTTCTTCGTCGCCATTCCTCCGCGGATATGCCGCTCCGATTTATTCTGATTCAAAACCTGGCGCGTCTGCTCTGCCAGCACCGGGTTGACCGGGAGCAGACGATCCGTGATGTCCTTATGTACCGTACTTTTGCTGATTCCGAACTGCTTCGCCGCCTGGCGCACTGTCGCGTTGTTTTCCACAATGTACTGCGCCACCATGGCTGCACGCTCCTCGATCTGGCGGTGCTTCGCGGATGTTAAATAGCCGGCCGCAATCGTATGCTGCTGCCTCGAACTGGTTTTCATGAAAAAGCCACCCTGTATACTTGTTTATACACTTTATGCAGAGGGTGCGCGGTACATACCTGAAAAAAGCGAGCAATTACCGGGTCTGTCTCGGTCCGGAGGCGGGACAGTGAGACGCTGCTGTTTTTCTGAGCAAAGCGGCCGCACTGCCTCCAGGCCTCCCGTTTTTAATTCTGTCTGAAAATCCGCTCTCCCGTGACGAGAGGGTATCTAGCCAGCCGCACGCCGTCCAGATCTTCCTTCTGCATATCCACAGCCGTGATCTGACGGTTTCCGTAGGTTGTGTAATAGTAGAGCCCCTTCTGCGCATTGCAGCACGAGGTATAGATGGTCGTCTCGTATTTTCCGTCGCCCAGATCGCAGCAGCCTCTCTGCTGCTCTACAGAACCCAGAATATGGAAAAACTGACTGATGCTTTCCTCCTCGGAATCCCCGGAAACGGAATTCATCCGGACAAACGCTGCCCGGACAAAGCGGGATTCGGAGGAAAGATCGCCCGGCAGCCCGAGCGCGCCCATTCCCCGGCAGTAGGTGTGCAGCGGAAGCTTATCCGAAAAATTATTGCACGGCTCCTTCGGTGACAGCATCATAAAATTGTTCAGATGGAACATCTGTTCCCGAAACGGCGGATTATTTGTCAGCACTCCTGTCGGGTTATCAAAAATCTGAAGCCCCGCCTTTGTGGACTCCACTACAACAGCCCCGCTGCAGTCAGCGATCATCCAGTGCAGCTGCGCTGCCGGCAGCTCGCTGCTGAATGCGGTGCTGGTGAGGTTGACCCTCGCCAGCAGACGCCGGGCGTCCTCCAGCGTCGCGCACTGCCCGAGTATCCACGGTATAAACTCAAACTGCGCCACATTATCCATTCCGTCCACCGGCTCATGGTACACCGCATTGCCGACAAAATTCAGGCCCGCCATCCCAAGCCCCTTCTCGTTCACCGCGTCGTAAAACAGCGGACAGTTTTCCATTATGCAGGCCGTCCCGATCATTGCGTGATGACATTCCATGCTCCCCGCCTCGCGAAAATGAAACGGGTAATTGCGGGGCATGACCGTTACCTCCTCGCCGTAGGAAAATTCATAGTCCAGCGTGCGCCCGAAGTAAAAATCCTTCGTCCTGTAAGTTGCTGCCGTACACATGGCGTTCCCTCCTTCATTCGAATTCTGTTATGGTACTATTATATCCGGTTCCTCCGCAAAAGAAAAACATGTTCGGCGTTCCGCACATGCTTTTCATGACTTTTTTCGGGAAAAAACACGGCGGATTCTGCCCGAAAAGTCAGGTATTTCCGAGTTTTCCTTCCAGCCAGAGCAGCATAACACGGGCAATATTTCGGGATTCCTCCCGCCCCAGGCAGCATTTCGTGATCTCTGTCACAGCTTCACGGCCCAGCGCTCCTCCGCTGCAAGATAGATCAGTCTTGCCCTCCGCTGTCCTTCCGGCAGAAACAGCGTGCAGTCAAACTCAACCGACGGCACCCCTGCATAGTTTTTCTTCTCCTGCGAGTGGACGGCGATATGATCGACCCGCCGGATCTGTCCGTCCTCATCCCGAAGCTTCAGCATCAGCGGCATCATCCTGCCGGTGCTGGTAAACCAGCACTGACAGGCCGCCTCCCTCCAGGTGCCCCGCAGGCTTCCCGCATCTGCCCGGATTCCGGTATCTCTCATCCCGAACATCATAACAGCCCGCCTCCTTTCAAAAGCGCTGCGCGCATAACCGCTCTCTGCCCGAAACGTCTCCGGATCGCGTCGGCCGCCCGCTCCGCACAGGCCAGCTTCTCATAATCCGCCGCATCGAACAGGGAGAGCTGGCGTTCCGCTGAGCCGCACACACGGCCCGTATGGATTCCGAGATGCCTGAGAGGCCGCCCGTCCCACAGCTCCGCAAACAGCCCGCACGCTGCCTCGTAAATTTCCCGCGTCAGGTTCGTTGCGTTTTGCAGGACTCTCTGATGCGACCGAAAGGAAAAATCACTGTACCGGATACCGAGCGAAACGAGTCCGGCAGATACGCCGTCGGCCCGCAGCCTTGCCGCGACCGTTTCCGCCAGAGCCAGCAGCACGGTTTCTGCCGCCTGCGGCTCTGACAGATCGGACGGCGTCGTTGTGCTGTTTCCGTAGCCCTTGTTGGCCGGCGGAACAGTCTGTACCCCCGAGCAGTCGATCCCGTTCGCAAAGCCCCAGATCACCTCCCCGTGCTTTTTCAGAAGCGACCGGAGAAAAGCCGGCTCCGCCGCTGCCAGCTCTTTGACCGTGCGGATTCCCACACAAAACAGCTTTTCCGCCGTCGCTCTGCCGACAAAAAACAGCTCGGACACCGGCAGCGGCCAGAGCTTTTCCGGTATTTCATCGCGGAACAGCGTATGCACACGATCCGGTTTTAAAAAATCCGACGCCATCTTGGCAAGCAGCTTGTTTTCCGACACTCCGATATTAACGGTAAAGCCGAGCTCCTCCCGAATGCGCTCCTTTATCTGCTGCGCTGCCTGTACGGGCGTACCGAACAGATGGCAGGTATCGGTCATATCAACAAATGCCTCGTCGACGCTGTACTGCTCCACAAGCTCGGAATATCCCCGGAGAATCCGGATAAACGCCTCGGAGCACCGCTCATACAAATGGTAATCCGGCGGCACAAGAAGAAGCCCGGGACATTTCTGCTTCGCCTGGAAAATCGCTTCCCCGGTCTGTATCCCGCACCGTTTTGCGGGGATGGATTTTGCCAGAATAATGCCGCGGCGCAGCGCCCTGTCCCCGCCCACCGCCGACGGTACCTCCCTCAGATCCGGCTCGAACCCGCGGTGGTGCAGAAGATGAACGGCCTCCCAGGAAAGGAAGGCCGAATTCACGTCAATATGAAAAATAATACGTTCCATGGTATGTCTGCCTCCTCGCAGAGCCATTGTAGCAAACATACGTTCGATTATCAAGCGGTACATACTGGAAACCGGAAAAGGACATCGACAAAACCGGAAAAGCACCAACAAAATCCGCATTTTCCTGGAAACCCCCTGCCTGTCTGAGCGCTGCCGCAGAAGAAAAAAGGCTTCCCAAAATCCGCCGCAGCACGGAACTTTCATACCTGAAACAGGCTCAGCTGCTCATAATCTATCTGCCGCTCCAGCGGCAGAGGCTTTTTTTGCAGCAGCTGCAGCGCCCGCGTCTCCTCCCGGAGCCAGTCCGCCGCCTCCTCCCGCTCCAGCACCAGCGGCATGCGGTCATGTACCGGGCGCATGGACTCGTTCGCCTCCGTCGTAAGTATGACAAAGCGCTCTCCGTCCGGGTACCGCCGCGAGCAGCCTGCCAGAAACAGCACTCCTTCCTTTTTCCGGAATATATTCTTTTCCTTTGCCGGATTCCACTCATAAAACCACGCTGCCGGAATTACAACCCGGCTGTTTCGGATGCCGTCCCGGAACAGAGGGCGCTCCCCGGCCGTTTCGCTGCGCGCGTTGAAAATCAGTGTTCTTTCCGGAAATCCCCAGCGCCGGCACTCCACTGCTATCTCCCTGGAATACTCCGCAAGCGCAAGCACGGGCGCCGCATCCCCGGGGTGAACATCGCGCGCCCGGAATTCCTCTCTCCTCACCGCAAAACACTGCGCGCACTGTCCGTTCTCCGCCTGCTGCCCCTGCCCGTTCTGCCGTTTTCTGTCAAGCTCCCGCACAAGTCCTTCCATCTCTTTCGCCGTATCATCGTCGATGTAATAACGCCCGCACATATCCCGGCCGCCTCCTTCCCTGAAGCGGCCTTTTCCCGCTTCTCTTTTTCTTTTCATACTGTCTGCGCGCAGCGGAACACACCCTTTTTTGTCCGCACACACCAGAGCATGCCCTCGCCGCCCGCCGCACCATACATTGTTCCTGCTGCGGCACAGAATTATGCCTTTATCTTATTCTGCCAGTATACCGAAATCCCGTTCCTTTTACAAGCCCGAACCTTCCTGGCATTCCGCAAGCTTCATCTGCCGGCACGCCTGCGGCATTTTTCAGGAAAAAAATCAGCTCCTATCCGCTGCATCCGAACCATTTCTTCCTGTTTACCCGTTTTAAAAATTCTTAATGCAATTTCTCCGGCTTTGTGATATCATATCATCGACATCGCCGGGCAACCGGGCTTATGCTCCGACACACGGGCGGAGCGGACAACCTGTCCCGACAGGGTACGGAGGAAATTACTGTGAAAAGCAAAAAATCCGCGAAAAGCGGGCTGAATATCATTATCGTCGGCTGCGGCAAAGTCGGCTCCACACTGACGGAGCAGCTGTGCCGCGAGGGGCACGATATCACTGTCATCGACAGAAATTACGACAAAATTCAGGCACTTTCCAATCTTTACGACATTATGGGCGTTGTCGGAAACGGCGCAAGCTACAGCACGCAGATGGAGGCCGGCATCAAGGAGGCCGATCTTATCATCGCCGTGACGAATTCCGACGAGCTCAATCTGCTGTGCTGCACCATGGCAAAGCAGGTCGGCCGCTGCGCCGCCATTGCCCGCGTGCGCACGCCGGACTACAGCAACGAGGTCAGCTACCTGCGCAAGCGGCTCGGCCTCGCCATGATTATCAACCCGGAGCTTGAGACCGCAAATGTGGCCGCCCGCATCCTCTCCATGCCGACTGCGCTCGAGGTCAATTCCTTTGCGCACGGACAGGCTGAAATCACAAAATTCAAGATTCCGGAGGGCAACGTCCTCAACGGCATGACCGTCGCTGCTCTCGGGAAAAATATTGTCGCAAAGAGCGTCGCCGCAAACATCCTGATCTGTGCGGTCGAGCGAGGCGGCGAGGTTTTTATTCCTTCCGGAAATTTCCAGTTCTCGCAGGGCGACATTGTCTCCTTTGTGTCCTCCCGGAAAAATGCGAAAACCTTTTTCGAGAGCATCGGCTTCAAAACCAACCAGGTGCGCGACACCATGATTATCGGGGGCGGAAGGGCCGCGTTCTATCTTGCAAAGCAGCTGCTCGCCATGGGCATCCAGGTAAAAATTATCGAAAATGACCGCACGCGCTGCGAGACCTTGAGCGTCCTGCTGCCCCAGGCCATCATTATCAACGGCGACGGCACGGACGAGGAACTGCTCCGGGAGGAGGGCATCCAGTACACGGAGGCTTTCGTCCCGCTGACCGGCATTGATGAGGAAAACATCCTGCTCACGCTGCACGCGCGGCAGGTTTCCGGCGCAAAAGTCATCACCAAAATCAACCGGATCACCTTCAAGGATGTTATCAGCCAGCTTGAGCTCGGCAGCGTTGTCTATCCGCGCTACATTACGTCGGAAGCTATTATCGCTTACGTCCGGGCAAAAAAGAATTCCATGGACAGCAATATCGAGACGCTCTATCACCTGTTTGATTCCCGCGTGGAAGCGATCGAATTCCGCGTGGACGAGGAATCCGGCGTCACGAATATCCCGCTGATGGAGCTCTCTCTCAAAAAGAACCTGCTGATCTCCTTTATCAACCGGGACGGCCGGATCATTATCCCGACCGGCCAGGACTGCATCCGCGTCGGCGATACGGTCATGATCGTCACGACGCATACCGGCTTCCACGATATTCTGGATATCCTGGAGAAATGAGGGCAGTATGAACAGTTCAATTATCCGTTATATTCTGGGGCATGTTTTAAAAATCGAGGGGATTCTGATGCTGTCTCCATGCGCTGTCGCGCTGCTGTACGGCGAGACAGCGGGATTTTACTACCTCGGCGTCGCTGTGCTCTGCTTCGTTCTCGGCCTTCTAATGACGCTGCGGCGGCCGGCAAGCCAAGTCTTTTATATGAAAGAGGGGTGCGCCGCCACGGCCCTGAGCTGGATTTTCCTGAGTGTTTTCGGCTGCCTGCCGTTCTGGCTCTCCCGCGAAATCCCGTCCTTTACGGACGCACTTTTTGAAACCGTATCCGGCTTTACCACCACGGGTGCAAGCATCTTAAGCGATGTTGAAGCGCTGTCGCACTGCGCGCTGTTCTGGAGAAGCTTCACGCACTGGATCGGCGGCATGGGCGTGCTTGTTTTCCTGCTCGCGATCATTCCGATGAGCGGCGGTTCCCACATCAACCTGATGCGTGCGGAAAGCCCGGGACCGTCCGTGGGAAAGCTTGTTCCGAAAATCAAGTCCACGGCGCGCATCCTGTATCTGATCTACCTCGGCATGACCGTGCTGGAGATTATATTTCTCCTGGCCGGGCGCATGCCTCTGTTTGACGCTGTCTGCACCAGCTTCGGCACGGCCGGCACGGGCGGCTTCGGCATTAAAAATGACAGCATGATGAGCTATTCCCCTTATCTTCAGTGGGTGGTAACGATTTTCATGATCCTGTTCGGCATCAATTTCAACGCCTATTATTTCATGCTGTTCCGGAATTTCAAAAAGGCGCTGCGCATTGAGGAGGTGCGCCACTATCTGCTGATTATCCTGGCCTCGACCGCCGTGATCTTTGTCGGTCTTGTCCGCTCCTCGCTGCATACGGCCGACTCGCTGCGGCATGCTGCATTCCAGGTGGCGTCCATTATCACGACGACCGGCTTTTCCACGGCAGATTTCGACACCTGGTCGCAGACGGCAAAAACAATCCTTGTCCTGCTGATGTTTATCGGGGCATGCGCCGGCAGTACGGGCGGCGGCATCAAGGTTTCGCGCGTAGTCGTACTTTTTAAGACGATCGGCAAGGAGCTGAATTCCTATATCCACCCGAAGAGCATCCGCAAAGTCAAAATGGAGGGGAAGCCTGTGGAGCATGAAGTTGTGCGGGCCATCAACGTGTATTTTGTCACGTTCACGCTTCTTTTCTGCGTCTCCGTTTTCCTTATTTCCTTTGAAGGCCGGGATCTGGTTACGAATTTTACGGCCGTTGCCGCCACAATAAACAATATCGGCCCGGGGCTTTCGCTTGTCGGACCGACACAGAATTTCGGATTATTCCATATTTTTACAAAATATGTACTTATTTTTGACATGCTGGCCGGAAGGCTCGAGCTGTTTCCGCTGCTCACTCTCTTCCACCCGACGCTCTGGAAGGATCTTTTTACAAAGCGGGCAAAATGATTTCCCGCAGGCCCGCCTACGAAATCAGCTCCGCCACTGCGCTCCACGCCGCACACAGCTCCTGCAGACTGCAGGCGGCGTTGGCCGGGCTGGTGGACGGCAGACGCACCGCATCCCGTCCGGTTGCCGGAGCAAGATATTTTCTGTACAGCTCATACGCCTTGGCTCCGTTCGCAAAAATACCGCGGATCGGGGCCGCCGCAAGCACCCGCCCCACATCGTTCGGCACCGCATCCCGGATGGAGGCGTCGGAGGAGCCCGTAATTGTACAGCCCGCAATCACATCCCACAGGGCAATATGCCTCCGGTGCAGCAGCGCCTTCTTTTCCTCGATACCGGCAGGCACTGGCTCGCCGGTCAGCGCCGCAAGCACGCGCCAGAAGCGGTTCTGCGGATGCCCGTAATAAAAATTCTGTTCCCGCGATTTCACTGACGGGAACGTTCCCAGAATCAGCACGCGCGATTGCCCGTCAAAAACCGGCTCAAAGGTGTGCGTCAGATACTCCTTTTCTGCCATAGAGCAGCCTCCTGATTACATTTTCTTTCACCCATGTAATAACCGGCCCGAGCGCGAACGCAATGGCTACCGTCACCACTCCGGGCACAGAGCCGAAGAGAAAGCCGATCAGACAGGCAAGGCAGTCCCAGATCATGCGCACCGCCCGGAACGACAGTTTTCTGCATCTCGAGGCGATAATGCTCGGCACGGCGTCGTACGGCGCGGTTCCGAGATCGGATGCGATGTAGACCGACACGGCAAGCACAAAGAGAAACAGCGCCAGCAGCGCAATGATCACGCGCGCCGCCATGCTCTCAAAGATTCCCTCCGGCAGCCACTTCGCGTTCAGCCAGGTAAAAAAATTAAAGCTGTATCCGACCAGGAACATATTTGCCAGAGTCCCCCAGCCGATCTGATTCCTTCCGAACAGCAGCACAATTACAAACAGACAGCAGTTCAGCAGCGCCTGCCAGTTTCCGAACAGCATACCGAGCTTTCTCGAAATACCAAGATTCATGCAGGTGCATGGATCGGTGCCGAAGCCGCACGGCTCCAGGAACGACAGGCAGAATCCCATCATAAGTACGGCAGCTACCATCAGCACAAGACGCTTTTTTTCGATATGTAAGAATTTCATTTTCCCCTCCTCGTGTATACTGCAGGCCGGCGATACTGCATCATCTATAGAAAATATGAATGCGCTTTTCTTCAAGCTTCCCCTTCTGGCGCTGCAGGAGGCATTCCTCTATATTTCCTCCTCTATCCGGCCGGTTTCATACTTCAGGCGCCTGCCCCACCGCAGCCGAAATTTCTTGAAGGAAGCTGTCTCAATCTCCTGCGTTTTGCATTTGCTGGCAACGATCCGGTAATGCACCGAATATCCGGACAGCTGCTCAGACAGCGCTTCCTCTGTCCCAGCCAGCTGCCTGGCCGCTTCCGAAAGATCTGCTCCCTTGATCTCAATCAGGTAAGCCGTTTTCTTATCCTCATTGATCAGCAGAAAATCGCATTTTTTTCCTTTCACAATCACCACCCCGTCAATCCGGTAATGGGTAACATAAGCGCCGTACTTATTTATTCCGCAGTGATGCCTCTGCGAATTTCTGTCCCTCGATATTATCCTAGCATCATTCCTTCCGCAATCAGAAGTATAACCCTTCAGCGGCATAGAATCATCCCCCTTCTGCCTGATCCGTCCGCAGCTTTTGCCCGGCGTCTTCCTCTTCCTCGATCTGCAGATCCATCAGAAGATCAAAATCCTGATTGATCGTCTTTGAGATCTCGTCAATTTTCTCGTTTTGAATCAAATGGCATTCGTCATCCATGCATTCCTCAATCCTGCCCCCGCGCACAAACCATGCGCAGAAGGATGTATGATCCAGCCAGAGAGAGTGCGGAATCACAGAACCGGCTTTCTGCCGTGCCCGGCCCGTAAGCCCAGCGGCGTACAGCAAGTTATTCAGAGTCCCGAGAACATAAGGGCTGTGCGTTGTAACCACCATGGAATGACCGCTGTTATTCACCAGCGAAATCAGCTCCGTAATGTATTTCTGCGATTCGGGAAACAGATGGGATTCCGGTTCTTCAATAATAAACAGCACCGGCTCATTCTGCGCCAGATAATAAAACAGAAGATTCAGAATCCACACGGATTCCTGCTGCCCTGATGATGAAAAATTGATTTTCACATAATGGTTCCTGTCGATCGTAATGCGTTCCTCTCCATTGCAGAAACGGTAAGAGCCGCGCAGAACCTTATCAATCAGCTTCAGTCCCAGATTCAGAGAATTCTGAAGAGCATTTTCCCTGCCTCTGGGATAAAAGGCCAGCCCCTGCAGTCCCTCCGAGAATTCCGGCTTCAGGCTCAGAATCCTCTCGATATAATCCTGCGTACAGTAATCGAGCGTCCTTTTCTGGGAATCCTTCATGGTCGTGTAAATATAGCTGAGCTGCTGCGACAAAAGTGTAATCATGCTGCGGCCCGCCGGAACAAAAACAACGGAATACGGGTCCGCAAACAGAGCCTCCAGCTCGCTCTTCAGCCTCTGCTTCTGCATATCCGACACGCCCAGCTCCGTCGCCGTAAAGACAAAATTTTTTCGGTCCAGAAAACCTTTCAGCTCTTCACTGAAATCAAACCAGACATAATTTGGCGTGGTGTACCGTTCATCCGCCTTTAAGGACACCTTTACAAAACAGGAATCCGTAAAACAGTATTCCAGGCGCATTCCGTTATCCATCCCGTAAGAGGAGCCGAACACCCTTAAAAATTTTTCGCGGAGAAAATTTTCAAGGGCTCTCCGCAAGCAGCCAAAAGAATTGTCCGGCTGCTGGATCGGGCTGAGCGCCTGCTGTTCCGCAAGCCGCAGGATATCCTCCTTGATCGTCCTGAAATAATAGACTACCTTGGAAACCGTACTCTTTCCGGATGCCTGCATGCCGGTAAAGATCATGAATTTTGAACACTCCATCTCACATTCTTCAATCGGCCCCAATTTAATGATTTTGATCCTATGGCTCATAAGCTGCTGCCTCCACTCCTAATCTGCCCAATACCCGGTGCGTCTCCCCCTCATTCGTCTGAGATTCCTTCCGGCTTTTATCTCCGCTCATCTCCCGCGGCGATTCCGCTGCCCCCGCAATTGCTGATTCCACTGCATCCGCAGCCTCCGCCGGACGCCTGCGCCCCTCGGATAATCCCGCCTCTGCCGCGCTTTTACGCCTTTTCGGATTATAGCATATCCGCAGAGCATTTGCTATACCTTTCTCAATAAAATCCCCGTCCTGGGCCCACGCTGCCCCGCGGAAAAACAAGTACGGCCCCGGCACGTTTCCTCGCTTTTCCCGGTACATAATTTCAAAAACAGAAATTATTGTCAGATCTGTGCTTACAAAACAAAAGAAAGGGCCTCCGCACTCTCGCGAAAGCTCCTTCTTTTTTCCGTTTTATAATACAGCACATCCATCTGTTCTGATCGGTTCTGCAGCACCCGGCACAAACCCAGGCGATCCACTACAGCGTCAGATCAATATGCTGGATTGTCCCGGCCTGCCCGTTCTCCTTCAGGTAAATTCCGGTGCTACGGATAATGCCGTTTGTATGGTTTGTCTCCGCCTCGTTCAGCGAAAACTCCGTCCCTGCATAGCCGAGATAAATCGCGCCCACGCCCGCCTCGGCGATGCTGATCAGCTTATTGTTTCCCTGCTCATCCTTCGTCCAGACCTTCAGCTTCTCAAAAACCGAATCGTTCTCGTCGATCCAGCCGTTTCCGTCCTCGTCGTACTCGGCCAGATCGGCAAATCCGTTGCCTGAACTTGTGCCGAACAGCTCGCTGCCGTCATTAATCACGCCATCGCCGTTTTTGTCCAGCGCCAGGAAACCGCTTCCTCTGCCCGCGAACGAGATCAGTTCCTCCTCGCCGTCCGAATCCAGATCAAACAGGAACTTCTGGTCGCTCACGCTTCCGACATTTCCATCCAGATTGATGACAAGCGGATCGGTGCAGATATACTCCTCCTGCGTGATGCTTTCGTATTTCGCACAGAAAGCCCGTGACATCTCAAGGCTTACGCCGAAGTTCAGTTCCCTGCCATCCGCGGTTTTCACAGTACCCTGCGCCTGATAGCAGGTGTTTTCCATCTCCGCGAAAAATTCTGACTTCACCGTTGTCCGCGTCCAGCCCGTAGGTGCACGTTTGATCGGAGTGCTTATCTGGTAAACAGCAGCCTGTCTTGCAGCCGTGCCCTTATACCGGGTCTGAAGCTGATCCAGCTCCCCCTGAACGCTCATGGTATCCCCGCCTCTAAGCCTTCTGAGCACCTCCATCATGCGCTTGAGAATCTCCAGCTGAACCTCGTCCTCACTCATGACCCGAGGCTCCCCCTGCCCCGAAACGCCCTCCGTGCGGCGTCCCGTGGCCTGCTGTAAGCGGTCAAGCAGGTTCTTCTCGTTCCGTTCCTCGCGCTCCTTCAAAATTTTTTCCTTGTTTTCTTCCAGCTGGTCGAGCATACTCTTCGACTTGTCCGAAAGCTCGATCGTCGCCGCCTCATCATCCCTCGTAATGATTTCCGCGCTCTTCTTCTCGTGGATCGCGGCATAACTCCGGTTTGAGGACATTGCAATACTGCTTGAATCAATTTTCATCGTACCGACCTCCGTTTCTTCACTGCAGCGTCATCCGTGACGCACCCCCGCACCGGTATAGCTCTGGCGGTCTCTGCTGTAATTATATATCGGACAATCGGAGGAATTTCTTTAATGTTCTTCCATATTGCGGAAGAGAATCCTGCACTTGCAGACAGCAGAACACATCTGCACCGGATGCTTTGCTGTCTGCCTGCAGACATCCGGCACCGGCGAACCAACGTCTCAAGACAGGCGGTGCTGCGCTCCTGTGCCGCCGGTTTCTCCTAAAACCGGCAGGAAACCGCTGCGCCCCTGCGCTGCTGTGACCTTCTCAGTGGTACAGCCGGTTGTTCTCATAACGGGCCTCACAGGTATGCATTACTCCAAGCCTCATAAACGAGTTGGTATCCACGGACGAGAGAATCACCGTCGTATGCACCTGGCATCCTCGCAGTTCCGGCAGCCGGCCGAGTGCTTTTCTGGCATTCTCATCGTCCTTTGCGCTGATCGACAGCGCAATCAGTACCTCATCCGTGTGCAGGCGCGGATTTTTGCCGCCGAGATACTCTGTCTTCAGCCGCTGGATCGGCTCAAGCGCCTCCGGCGAGATCAGATCAATCTCGTCCGGAATCCCGGCCTGCACCTTCAGCGCGTTCAGCAGCACTGCCGCCGAAGCCCCGAGCAGCTTGCTGGTCTTTCCGGTCACAATCGTACCGTCCGGCAGTTCCAGCGCTGCGGCCGGCGAACCCGTCCGGATCGCAACTTCATTTGCCGCTCCCACAACCCCGCGGTCGGCGGTGGACACGCCGGCCTGGTTCATCAGCAGCTCCAGCTTGTAAACCTCCTCGTTCGCCGCCCTGCCCTGGCGCATATCCAGCAGCCCCTGATAGTAGCGGCGGATAATCTCCTGCCGGGAAGCTTCCTGACATACAGCATCGTCACTGATGCATCGGCCCGCCATATTCACACCCATATCGGTCGGTGATTTGTACGGGCTCTCCCCGAAAATGCTGTTGAAAATGGTCTGCAGAACCGGGAAAATCTCGACATCGCGGTTGTAATTCACCGTTGTTTCTCCGTAGGCCTCCAGATGGTACGGGTCGATCATATTCACATCGTTCAGATCCGCCGTAGCCGCCTCGTAAGCAAGGTTAACCGGATGACGGAGCGGAAGATTCCAGACAGGAAACGTCTCAAACTTGGCATAACCCGCGTGGATCCCCCGCCGATGCTCATGGTAAAGCTGCGACAGGCAGGTTGCCATTTTGCCGCTGCCCGGCCCCGGCGCGGTAATTACCACCAGCGGCCGCGTCGTCTCGATATAATCGTTTCTGCCGTAGCCTTCGCTGCTGAGGATCAGCGGAATATTGTTCGGATAGCCCGGGATCAGATAATGCCGGTACACCCGGACGCCGAGCTTCTGCAGCCTGCTCTGAAACTCGTCCGCGCTGCCCTGCCCCGCGTACTGCGTCACAACCACGCTCCCCACATACAGCCCGAGCCCGCGGAATACGTCAATCAGACGCAAAACGTCGCGGTCATAGGTGATCCCGAGATCGGAGCGGACCTTATTTTTTTCGATATCCGACGCACTGATTACAATGACAAGCTCCGCCTGATCCTTCAGTTCCAGCAGAAGCTTCACTTTGCTGTCCGGCTCGAAGCCCGGCAGCACGCGCGACGCATGATAATCGTCAAAAAGCTTTCCGCCGAATTCCAGGTACAGCTTGTTATCAAATTTTCCGACGCGCTCTCTGATATGCTCGGACTGCATCTTTAAGTATTTTTTATTATCAAAACCGGTTTTCATAACGTTCTCCATTTCCTGTCCAATTTTAATTCCGGGTTGCACCCGTCCTCTCCCTTAAGCTGTTTTCTCATTTCCCGGGCACGGCTTTCCACGCAGCTGTGCGGCTTGCCCTTCTCATTCCCGGGCACAGCTTTCCACACAGCTTCGCGGCTTGCCCTTCTCATTTCCCCGCACGGCTTTCCACGCAGCTGTGCGGCGTGCCCTTCTCATTTCCGGCACGGCTTTCCCCGCAGCTTCGCGGCTTGCCCTTCTCATTTCCCCGCACAGCTTTCCACACAGCTGTGCCGTCTGCCGCTCTCACTCCTCCGGCGCATTTTTCAGCAGCAAATTTGCCAGAATCCCCAGAATCAGCGCGCAGGCCACCGAAGTGATCGTAACCCTGCCGAAATTCAGCGTCAGGCCGCCGATGCCCGATATCAGAATTACGGAAACTACAAAAAGATTTTTGTTTTTTCCGAGATCCACCTGCTGCACCATCTTGAGCCCGGATACCGCAATAAAGCCGTACAGCGCCATACAGACGCCGCCCATCACGCACGGCGGAATGGAATTGACAAAAGCGATGAACGGAGAAATAAAGGAAACGAGCACCGCGCCGACCGCGGCCGCGATAATCGTGTAGATCGAAGCGTTTCTTGTGATTGCCACGCAGCCCACGGACTCGCCGTAGGTAGTGTTCGGACAGCCGCCGAAAAACGCACCCGCCATGGAGCCGATGCCGTCTCCAAGCAGCGTCCGGTGAAGACCGGGTTCCTCAAGCAGATCACGCTCGATAATGGAAGAAATATTTTTATGATCAGCAATATGCTCGGCAAAGACAACGAACGCCACCGGAATGTAAGCCACGGCAATCGTCGCAAGATAGGAGCCGTTCAGCTCCGCAAGGCCGTCCTTCGCCGTAAGAAATGTAAAATCCGGGAACTGCAGAAGAGTTTTCAGTCCGAATCCGTCCGCCGTCAGCGCCCGGAACGGTTCCAGATTAAGCACTCTGAGCTCGTCCGCCGAAACCGCATCCCCGAGCAGCGTAAGAATAAAAGAAACCGCATAGCCCGCCAAGATACCGTAAATAAACGGGATCAGCCTGGCCGACTTTTTTCCGTAAGTGGAGCAGAGCATCGTCACGCCGAGCGTCACAAGACCGCAGAGCACGGCGGCAATCGGGCTGGCAACCGGCTGTCCGTCCAGCTTTATGCCGCCGCTCTTCAGATCCCCTACTGCATTCCCGGCCAGGGAAAGGCCGATAATCGCCACCGTAGGCCCGATCACCACCACGGGCATCAGCCGGTTCAGCCAGGCTACACCCACCCTTTTGACAACCAGAGCAATCACCACATACACCAGTCCCGCAAACACTGCACCGATAATCATCCCGAGATACCCCAGGCTCATGGATACTCCGCCGGCAAATGCCGCAGTCATGGAATTGATAAATGCGAAGGAAGAACCTAAAAATACCGGACTCTTTTTCCTCGTAATCAACACATAAACAAGCGTGCCGACACCCGCCCCGAACAGCGCTGCCGCCGAGCTCATGCCGTTTCCGACAATCATCGGAACAACCAGCGTCGCCGCCATAATCGCGAGCAGCTGCTGGACTGCAAAAACAACCAGCGCGCCGAACCCCGGCCTGTCCTCGACATCATAAATCAGCTTCATACTTTAACCCCTTTCTTTGGGTCCGCCGCACAGAAAAAGCGCGGTAGAATACTGCGGGAGCATTTTGATGCACGCGCTGCTCCGCTATTCCTCCGCTGCCCGGCTCCGCGCGGCAGCCTGTCCGGCAGCCGCGCTGCGAAAGCTCATTTCCGTCCCGTCCCCTTCGTCAACCCGTATTTTCTCATAGAAAAAGTAGTTTCAGTCATCGTTGACCGAACTACTTTCCTTCGTTGGTATAGTAACACAGGGTTCTGTTTTTGTAAACCTTTTTCTCTGCGTTTCCGGCAGACAGAACAGCGCCTGCCCGAATACTTTACGGCTCCCTCTCTCCGCCGCGGACTTCCCGGTACAGCCGTGCGATTTCCTCCGCATGCTCCGCGAACTCCTTCACAAGCTCCGGCGGTCCGAGCAGCCTCGCCCGCGTTCCGAAGCCGAGCAGATAGCCGAAGAGTGACGGTCTGTCCGACCAGGAAAAGCTCACGAGAAGGCTGCCGTCGGGCTGCTCGCTGATCTGCTCCGGGTCAAATTCCTCGATCAGCCGCCAGCGAACCTCCGGACGAAATACCGCCGTCAGGGAAAGCCGGTCCGGATTGTAAACTTCCCTTGGGATATCCCCGGGTTCCGGCGCCTCCTCCGGCTCAAACCGCTCCGGAAGCAGGCCTGCGCCAGTCATCCGGGCGAGCTTGAACAGCCGGAATTCCCCCCGCAGCCTGCACTTTCCCCAAACATACCAGGCCTGCCAGCGGTACACGAGCAGATACGGTTCAATAACCCGCTCGCTCTCCTGCCCCGGCGCAAAATAGCGGAAAACGGCCGGCGTGTGCGTTTCGATCGCCTCCTGAAACAGCCGGATGCGCGGCGCAAGCCGCCGTGTATCATGCGAGGCCGGATCGATCCGCATATACCGGCCGGCCGCCGGGAGCTCGGAATGTTTCGCCGACAGCTTTTCCATCAGCAGCTCATACCGGCTGCTTCCCGTCAACCGGTCCAGATTCCGCAGCCCCTCCAGAATCGCCTGAAGCTCCGACGAAGTAAGCAGCGCTCTGTCCAGCCGGCAGGCGTTCATAACAGAGATGCCCCCGCCCGCTCCCTGCTCCGTCACAACCGGGATACCCGCACGGCACAGCGCTTCGATATCCCGGCTGATTGTTCTCCGGGACACCTCAAATTTTTCCGCGAGATAGGGCGCAGTCACCTTTTCCTGCTGCAGCAGAATGGATAGAATGCCGATAAGCCGGTCGATTTTCATGGCAGCTCCTTTCCCAGCAGTTCCTGCCGCCCGCCTGTGCAAAGCTCTGTGATTCCCCTATGCCGTGCGCGCCGCATTTTACTGTTGACTTTTCCATTATCTCATATTATGATGTAGCGTATCATTTCTACCGGCCCGGGCGCACAGACTGCTGTGCGGATTATACCGCCGGCAGAGAATCGGACGAAAAGGAGAAAAGTTTATGAAGGACAGAACAACCGAAATTTTCCGCGATGCCCCGGTGCCGAAGGCGGTCATCAGCAATGTGATCCCTTCTATTATCAGCATGATTATGGTGCTGGTATACAATCTGGCCGACACCTTTTTTATCGGCCAGACCAAAAACCCTTATATGGTAGCGGCAGTTTCCGTGGCCACTCCCGCCTTTCTGCTGTTTATGGCGGTCGGCATGCTCTTCGGTATCGGCGGCACCTCGCTGATCTCGCGCATGCTTGGCGAGGGCAAAACGCAGAAAGCCAGAAACGCTTCCGCATTCTGCTTCTGGACGGGCCTGAGCATCGGCGTTACGGCCATGATTATTATCTGGATATTTGCCGAGCCGATCAGCAGAGCCATCGGAGCAAGCAGCGAGACGCTCGGCTACACCTCGCAGTATCTGAGCATCGTCGCAGCCGCCATCCCGTTCCTGATTATCAGCAACAGCTTCAGCAATATTATCCGCGCGGAGGGCTGCGCAAATATCGCCATGTTCGGCATGATTATCGGCAATCTGGCCAACATTGTGCTGGACCCGCTGATGATTCTTGTCTTCGGCTGGGATGTGGCCGGAGCGGCCATAGCGACGGTGATCGGCAATGTGCTCGCGTCCCTGTTCTACCTCCGTCACCTGCTTTCCGGCAAAACACTGCTGTCCATCCATCCGAAGCATTATCAGGCCGGGAACGGCATCGCCGCAGGTATTCTTGCCATCGGAATTCCGGCATCGCTGAACAGCGTTCTGATGAGCACCTCCCATATCGTCGTCAACAAAATCATGCTGCAGTACGGGGACATGGCCGTGGCAGGGCTCGGCGTCGCGATGAAGGTCAATATGATTGTCGTAATGCTGCTGATCGGGCTGGGCAGCGGCATACAGCCCCTGCTCGGCTACTGCTTCGGGGCAAGGAACCGGGCGCGCTACGCGGCGATTCTGAAGTTCTCCGTATGCCTGGCGTTCGGGCTGAGCATAATTATGACGATAATCTGCTATTGCGGCGCCGGTCCGCTCGTCCGCGCCTTTCTGGACAACGACGCGGCTTTTGATTTCGGGATGTCCTTCGCCCGCATCTATATCTACTCGGGACCGGTTATGGGAATTCTTTTCGTGTTCATCAATGCCATTCAGTCCACCGGCGCAGCAGTACCGGCGCTTATCCTGTCCGCCAGCCGTCAGGGACTGATCTACCTGCCGGTGCTCCTTCTGTTCAACCGGCTTTTCGATTCTGCGCGCATGCTTGCGGCAGCGCAGCCGATTGCAGACTACCTCTCGTCGCTGCTCGCGGTGATTCTGTTCCTGATTACCTGGCGGAAATTTTTCCGGAAGGCGCCCGGCAGCACGGCCGATTAAACACGGAAAACAGCTGCCGGGCAGGAACCGTACACTTCTTTCTTTGCTCTAGGCCAGCTCCCAGACCGTTCCCTCGCGGGTGTCGCGGATCACGACACCCCGCGCGGCAAGCTCTTCGCGGATAGCGTCCGCTGCCGTAAAATCCTTATTCTTTTTTGCAGCTTTGCGCTCCTCTATTTTCTGCTCCACCCACGCGGCAAATTCCCCGTCGGCATCCGCCGCCGCATCCGCACTCTTCGCCTCGCGGCTCTTTTTTACGTTCTCCGCCGCCTCCAAAAGTCCCAGGGACAGAACTTCGTCAAATTCCCGGATGACAGCAAGCTTCGTGGCGCTGTCTGCGTCCGTTTTCAGCACATCGTAAAGTACGGTCAGGGCGGACGAGGTGTTCAGATCCCCGTTCATCGCGACCAGAAAAGCTTTCCGCAGAGCAGCAAGTTTCTCCTCCTCGATCTTTCCGGAAGCCTGCTCCCCTGCAGTCAGTCCCGGCATATCCTGCTCTTTCCCGGTCTTCTGCTCCGGCGTATTCTGCTGCGCTTTAAGGCTCTGTCCGGCATTTCCGGCATCCTGCTCCGCCGTTTTCGGCAGCCCCGCGCCCCCGTCCGGCAGAAGCGCCGCAATCCGCACAGCAAGCTTTTCGTACGCCGCCGCCACATTATCGAGCGCCGCAAAGCTGAACACAAGCGGCTTGCGGTAATGGGACTGCAGGCAGAACATCCGGTAAACCAGCGGATTGTAGCCTTGGTTCTCAAGCAGCGAAACCGTGAGGAAATCGCCGCGGGATTTGCTCATCTTGCCCTCTGCATCATTCAGATGCAGGATGTGAAACCAATAATTACACCATTTATGCCCTAAATAGGACTCGCTCTGCGCGATCTCATTTGTATGGTGCGGAAATACATTGTCGATGCCGCCGCAGTGAATATCAAGCCGCTCCCCAAGATGCCGGATGCTGATGGCGGAGCACTCAATATGCCAGCCCGGATAGCCGACGCCCCAGGGGCTCTCCCATTTCAGCTCCTGATCGTCAAATTTGGATTTGGTAAACCAGAGCACGAAATCGGTCTTATTCCTCTTGTTTTCATCCTCCTCCACGCTCTCCCGCACACCGACGGCAAGCTCCTCCGCATTCTGATTGCTCAGCACATAATATTCGTCAAGCTTTGCGGTATCGAAATAGATGTTGCCCCCCGCCTGGTACGCATAGCCTTTCTCCATCAGTGCCTCGATCATCCGGATAAAATCCGCGATGCAGTTTGTCGCCGGTTCCACAACATCCGGCCTGCGGATGTGAAGCCTGGCACAGTCGCTAAAAAACGCATCCGTGTAAAATTTTGCGATCTCCATCACGGTCTTGTGCTCCCGCTTTGCGCCTTTCAGCATTTTATCCTCGCCGGTATCCGCGTCGCTCGAAAGATGCCCCACATCCGTAATATTCATTACGCGCTCGACCTCGTAGCCGGAATAGCGCAGGAACTTTTCCAGCACATCCTCCATAATATAGCTGCGCAGATTTCCGATATGAGCAAAATGGTAAACCGTTGGGCCGCAGGTATACATTTTTACCCTGCCCGGCTCGTTCGGCACAAAACGCTCCACCCGTTTCGTCAATGTATTGTACAGATTCAGATTATTTTCCATGGCTCCCGCTCCTTTTCGAATTCCTTCCCGGGCAATCCCAAAACCGCCTTCCGGCCTGAAAACCGCCGCCGGACATGGCAGGCTATTTACACAAAAAAGGGTTTCGGATTCGCCCGGACGCCGCCCTTATATAACGCAGAAAACTGCTACATGTAGTTTACCACGGATTCCGGGAGCCGACAACCGCATAATTCAAATTTTTACCGGCCGAAGGCAGCTGTGCCGGCGCAGACCAGCCGGCCGCTCTCCCTTTTCCCGGGCAAGTACCATTCCCATATACGAACAACAAGGGAACCCCGCAGGCCGGACTGCTATCTTCTGCTCCGGTATTCCTTCGGCGTCATCCCCTTGTGCTCTTTGAATTTTCTGATAAAATAGCTGACATTCTCAAAGCCGTTTTCATAACAGATTTCCACAATCTTTGCGCCGCTGGTCAGAAGCGCCTCCGCCGCGTGCTCCAGGCGGTAATCGTTCAGGTACGAGATCGGTGTTTTCCCTGTCATTTTACGGAAAAAGCGGCAGAAATACTGCTCATTCATTCCTGCCGCTCCGGCCATCCCTGCAAGTGTCACTCTCTCCCGGTAGTGCTCCTCAATATACTTCAGCACACGTTTCATGCTCTGCACCTGATCGCTGCTCTCGGCCAGCGCTCCCCGGCCGCTCCGCAGAAACAACCCTTTTTCCTCCAGCACTGCAAGCATAAGGAGCAGCTCCGCCTTAACGGTCAGATACCAGCCCGGACGCTTTCCCCCGCAGGCGGCCAGAACCGCACGGTACGCCGTCAGCAGCTCCCCGTAGCCGTCCTCCCCCGGGCGGATGCTGCAGGGAAAACGGCATTCACCGTTCCACAAGGGAGCAAGCACCGACGCCTGCGCCATATCATACCGCTCAAATTTAAGAATTTCCAGATCAAAAACAACGGCATGATGAATGCTGGGGAGCGACCGGCCGGTCAGCTGATGCAGCTCCGACCGGTTGAGAAAGACAAGCGTTCCTTCCCCGAGCTCCTCCGGCTCCATGTTCCGCTCCAGCAGAAAATCTCCCCGCTCCAGATAGAGCAGCTCAACTTCCTCGTGCCAGTGATGAGAAACGAAAAAACGGTCATAATTTTCTTGGAAGCTGTAGGTCTGGACCGGCAGAAATGCCGTTCCGTGCTCCGTCAGCTCCCGGTAACTTTCCTTTTGCATAACTCCCTCCGCCTCGCCCAACCGGTTGTCAAAATCCTGTTATTTTTTCTCAGGATAGCGCAAGTATTTTTCCAGACAGGGCAATATAATGTCATTATAACACGGGACGCCCGTTTTGCAAGCCCTGCTTCAAAAAGCAGTTCCGCCGCTGCCGCACGCAAAACCCCGGCCGCAGCAATACCATTTCAGATAGGAGATGATTTTATGATTCAGAAATACCGTTTCGGCACGCCGATCGAAACCGAAGCTGCCGTGCTCGACCTTCCGTCCATCCCTGTAAAATGCAGCTCTGACGGCACTCCTGCCGCCGCACGTCCGGATACCCCTGCAAACGCCGCCTCCGGCCCGGTTTCCACGGTTCCGGTTGGCGAAACCGCCGACCTGTTCTCCCTCGCGGACATAGCTCTCGGCACGGGCTTTTCCCTGACGCTCACGCTCGGCAGCAGGGACGCCGTATACGGCCTCGGCGAGGCAAACCGCGGCATCAACAAGCGCGGGTATCTCTATGTCAGCCACTGCAGCGACGACCCGAACCATACGGAGGAGAAGGTCTCCCTGTACGGCGCGCACAATTTTATCATCGTTGACGGCGAAGCATGCTTCGGCCTGTTTTTCGATTATCCATCGGATCTTAGCTTTGACATCGGCTATACAAAGCAGGATACGCTGACCGTATCCGCAGAGGAAGCTGATCTCTATGTTTTCCTGATTACCGGGGAGAATGCGCTTGATATCACGCGTCAGTTCCGCCGGCTGATCGGCCAGAGCTATATTCCGCCGCTCTGGGCATTCGGCTATATCCAGAGCCGCTGGGGCTACCAGAACGAAGCCGATATCCGCCGCGTGGCTGCCGGCTACCGCGAAAACCATCTTCCGCTGGATTCCATCAGTATGGATATCGACTACATGAAGGATTACAAAGACTTTACCGTTGATCCGGAGCGCTTCCCGGATCTGTCCGCCCTGTCGGCGGAAATGAAGGAGCAGGGTCTTCATTTTATCCCGATCATCGATGCCGGCGTGAAAATCGAACCCGGCTACGATGTATATGAGCAGGGCGTGAAAAACAACTATTTCTGCAAGCGCGCCGACGGTACGGACTTTGTGGCGGGAGTATGGCCGGGAAAAACGCATTTTCCTGATATGCTCAACGCCGGTGCGCGCCGGTGGTTCGGCAGCTGGTACAAACAGCTGATCGACCAGGGTATCGAGGGCTTCTGGAACGATATGAACGAGCCCGCTATCTTCTACTCGGAAGAAGGGCTTGCCGAGGCGTTTTGCCGCATGGACGAGCTGAAGGAGCAGAAGGAAAATCCGGATCTGAATGCGTTCTGGGCCATGCGCGACGCGTTCAACATCAGCAATCTTACAAAGGATTACGAGCGCTTCTACCACAATATGGACGGAAAAAAAATCCGCCACGACAAAGTGCATAACCTGTACGGCTACAATATGACCCGCGCAGCCGCCGAAAGCTTTGACGAAATCTGCCCGGATAAGCGGCTGCTGCTCTTCTCCCGCTCGTCCTACATCGGCATGCACCGCTACGGCGGTATCTGGACCGGCGATAACCAGTCCTGGTGGAGCCATCTGCTTCTGAACATTAAAATGATGCCTTCGCTCGGAATGTGCGGCTTCCTCTACAGCGGCGCGGATCTCGGCGGCTTCGGCAGCCATACGACGCGCGATCTTCTGCTGCGCTGGCTGGCGTTCGGCATCTTCACGCCGCTGATGCGCAATCACGCTGCGCTCGGCACGCGGGAGCAGGAATGCTACCAGTTTGAAGGTCTGGAGGATTTCCGAAATATCCTTCGTCTGCGCTACCGGCTGATCCCGTACCTCTACAGCGAATATATGAAGGCTGCGCTGAACAGCGAACTGCTGTTCACCCCGCTTGCCTTTGTCTGGCCTCAGGATATGGTTGCGCGCGAAACGGAGGATCAGCTGCTGCTCGGCGAAAGCCTGATGCTGGCTCCGGTCTATCAGCAGAACACCACCGGCCGCCATGTCTATCTGCCGGAGGATATGCTTTTTATCCTGTTTACCTCCTCCGAGAAGTATACAATCACCCCTATGTCCGCAGGACATCACTATATTTCCTGCGGCCTCTCAGAGGTTCCGGTCTTCCTCCGTCCGGGACATCTGCTCCCGCTCGCTCCGTCCTGTGAATGCACGGCGCAGCTTGAGTATTCCTTCTTTGAGGTGCTCGGTGAGGCCGGAAAAGGGCTGACCTACACCATGTACGCGGATGACGGCTATACAAAGCATCCGGAGCGCGACGGCCGCTGGATCACAATTACAAAATAACGTAAGAAATTTGTAAGAAACTCTTACAAATTTTCAGAAAATGTGGTATACTCTCAGGTATGCCACATTTTCTTTTTCCGCGCATGCCGCAGGCAGAACCGCAATGCGGCCCCGGAAATCAAAAAAGTGCGGCTGCGTATTTTATGCTGCTCGGCAGCAGAATGAGAGGTTTTTTATGCGTATCGTACTTGTAGCGCTTACCATCGTACTTTTTCTGATTCTTTTTCTGCCCGCTTATTTTGTTCTCTGGATTGTCGGAAAATTCAATGTCCGGGCAAAAACGGCCGCCTCCCAGGCTCTCGTGCGCAATGCGTTCCGCGCCTGCCTGTTCTGCGCCGGCACAAAAATCACCGTGCTGGGCCGGGACGGCGTCCCGAGGAACGAGGCTGTGCTCTATGCCGCCAATCATCGCGGTCTTGCGGATATCCCGGTCGGCTACATTACGCTGCCGACGCTTACCGGTTTTGTGTCCAAAAAGGAAATACGGAAAATTCCGGTTTTTTCCTGGTGGATGAAGAATCTGCACTGCCTTTTTCTGGATCGCGACAACATGAAAGAAGGACTAAAAACGATTATGCAGGGAATCGAGTATATGAAGAGCGGCTACTCGATGTTCATCATGCCGGAGGGCACGCGGAACCGCGGCGAGGAAACAGAACTCCTGCCGTTCAAGGAGGGCAGCCTGAAAATGGCAGAAAAAACCGGCTGTGCGATTATCCCGGTCGCAATCTCAAACACCGCCGCCGTTTTCGAGCAGCATATACCGTGGGTAAAGCGGGCTCATGTCATTATACACTACGGCGAACCGGTCTATCCGGATTCCCTTTCCAAGGAAGATAAGAAACGTCTCGGTGCCTCCGTCCGGGAGACAATTATTCAGATGCTGAAAGAAGACAGGACTCTGCTGTAACAGAGTCCTGTCTTCTTTATTTTTGCGCAGTCTGCTTTTCCTTAATACCCGCTGCAGGCTTGAGCTTTGCTTTATGCAGCCGGCTTCTTTCTGCTATGCCAGCTTCTGACCGCAGTTCGGGCAGAAATTGCTGTCGCCCGCCTTCTGACCGCAGTTCGGGCAGAAGTTCGGCCTGGCGCCCGCCGCGCCCTGGGCCGGAGCATTATTAGCCCCCCGGTTCGCCGAAGCATTCTGATTCATATTCTGCATCATCTGATTGGCCATGGTCATCCCCATCGCCATTTTGGCCATATCCGCGGCAGCACCGCCCGCTCCGCTGCTTCCCGCCATGCCGTCCACCACGGCAACCTGCTGATAGCGGTTCATATCTCCAATCATGCTCTGCGAAGCATTCTTGTTGATCATGCGCTGGATTTCCTCCGGATAGGTAAAGCTCATAATATTGAAGCCGGTGATTGTCAATCCGGTGTCAAAAAGCTCCATATCGAGATCCGTGCTGATGCCCTGTGCAATATCAAAGGAATTTGCCTGAAGGTTGAACATGTCCTTGCCCTCCTTCACGATCCACTTCATCAGAAGCTGGTCGAGCACCGCCGTAACACGGAGCCGCACATCCTCCACAAAATACTCGTTTTTAATCCCGACAATCTTGTCAATCATCTTGATATAATCGTTTACCTTGAAATTCAGGGTGCCGTGAGCGCGAATCGGCATACCGCCCGGCATGCCGGCCGCGGGAATATTGATCGCGTTCGACGTCCCCCACTTCACCGTAAATTCTTTTGTGTTGATAAAAAGCACCTCGGCGCGTAGATTTGTATTAAACCCGAACTTAAAGCCTTTTAATGTAGAGAGAAACGGAATAATCTGCGACTCGATATCGTAATCGCCGTCATCCTTAAAAATTCCCTCGATGCGCCCGGTATTCAGGAAGATGGCATCCTGCCCCGGACGGATAATCAGACGGCTGCCCTTCTTCAGCTCCGCGTTCGGCCACTTCCAGAAAATCATATCGTCGCGGAACTCCTTCCATTCCACCACATTTGCCAGCTGATTCGAAAAGAAACCCATGTTCTTTTCCTCCTTTCCCTGTAGCGCCGCCGGGCCTTACCGCCCTGCGGTCCGCTTTTCCCGCATTATGTCCTGCTCTTTTATACTGCTCAAAAATGTCTTCCGGAGCTCGAGTGAGAATGTCCGCCGCTGCTGACATGTCCCCCGCCGCTTCCTTTGCTGCTTTCAACCTTCGGTTTTTTCCGCTTTGTCACCGAAGTTCGGATATACTCGTCGCGGCGGGCTCTTATCCCGGAACGCGCTCCGTCCATATAAGTGCCGGCATTTGCCGTCATCCTGCCGCCGCTTCCGCCCACCATCACTCCGACCGAGATCCCGCCGACCGCCAGCGCGGCAACCAGATGCACCCAGGCGCGCAGATATACCGGCACATAATTCATATAATAGTCTGTTTTGTCCGCAAATGTAACGGAGGCGCCGTAATAATTTCCCTGGCGCAGATCGTCAAAGCAGGCGTCAATAATCCTGTCTCCGGTGCTGTCCGTTATTTTCTCCTGCGCCTTACCGTAAGCCTGGATATTGACGTAGCGCTCCTGCATGTCAATATGCATCAGCACCGCGTCCTTTTCGATCTCCCCGCTTTCATAGCCCGCGTCGTAAAAATCTTCCAGGTATCTGTCGGTCGCACCGCTGTCCGAATCGTCCGACGTCAGCACGTAGATCCCGACGCCGGCCTTCTGCCCGCACTTTTTCAGATGCTCTGCCAGTCTCTGTCTCTCCCCTGCGGAAAACAGCTCCGCATCGTCATAGACATAAACTCCGCTGCTTGCCTCTGCTGCCTCTGCCCGCCCGGGGACAAAAATCACCGACAGCATGACAAGCAGCAGCAAAACTGCCGTGTTACGAATTCGCTTCATTCCCATTCCATCTCCCTATCGCAAAAACAGTGCCACAACCCGCAGCAGTGCAAAGACCCCCGTGCTGATTCCCGCAAACCAGGCGGCGATTTTTCCTTTGGAAAGCGGCGGCTTTCCCACAATTTTTCCGGTCCGGCCGTTCATCGCAAACATCCGCTCCGTGTCGTGGTAGTCGTAGCATACCATCCACACGGGCATCAGGGTATAATACGCGTTGACCTTTCTCAGATCAATATTTTTGCGGTGCCAGGTGACTGTGGAATAGCCCTGGATCGTTGACCGGAGATAGTTTTCCGCATAGGAATTGACCCGCTGCAGCACTCTCGGAAGAAGCTGGTTTTCATCGTAATTGTATTTCTCCGCCAGATAGCCTGCCAGATACGGCATGTCGAAATCCTTCAGTTCCCCGGATGGAAACGGTTCAAGACGGTCCATCAGCGTATCGTTCATTTTTTCCGAGGCATCCGCCGGAACCATGCGGTATGCCAGGCTGACCCTGCGGTACACATGATAATATTTCGTCTCGGTGTATATGTAATCCCCGCGCGAGTAGGTGCGCACGCGGGTCGCCGTGCAGTCCGCCTCGCCCGTCCCGCCCATATCGTACAGCCAGAACGGGACATACATCCCCGTTATGCTTTTGATGCGATCCGCCGTCATGAAATCCCGCGGCGTCAGCCTGCCGCCGCCGCACCATTTCCGGAATGCCGCCTGCGCCTGCTCCTTCCCGATGGAAAACGGCAGGATCTTCGCCGGCGCCAGCTCCCCGCTCAGCCGATCCCCCAGCACAACCGGCGCGCCGCAGAAGCTGCATTTTGTGGCTGTTGTGTCATCGGTCGTAATCACGACCGCACCGCAGTTCCTGCAGGCATACTGCCGGCCTGCCGTGCCGTCAAAGGTGCGGAAGCCCTGCTCCCTTTGAAGCTCCTCGAATTCCGCCTCGTCGTCGATCGCATCCGCCGAAAAGGGAGCTGTCTCCGGCGCGTCGGCCTTTCCGCCGCCCTCCTCCGGAACCGTTCCCGCATAGGACGCCTTCTCGATATCCATCTCTCTGCCGCAGCTGCCGCACTTCAGCTTTCCCGAGCGGCTGTCAAACTGCATATCCGCGCCGCAGCCCGGACATTTATACTGAACGACCATAATACCCATACCCCATAATCTGTAATCCGCCGCACTCCCACCGGAAACGGACAGATAAAACTTCCGGAACTGCCCTGCACGGCTCTGCGGCATAATCTCTCCTGCATGAATCCGCGCATAATGAAACTGCCGCAGTCGGCAGTCACGTCCCGCGGCAGTTTCCGGTCAGCCGGCGCTTCCCATGATTATCCCCGTGTCCATCGCAGGCCTGCCTGCGATACGGCATCCATGAAGTACCTGATAAAAGAAGCTTCAAAAATACTTTTCTTTCAGGCCTTTCCAAGACTTGCCTTCAGTGCAGCCAGCTCGTCGTCCACATCCGAGCCCTGGGAATATTTGGCTGTCAGATCCTTTATGCTGTCCTTCTTCTCGGCTCTGTTGAGCTCCGCCATCGCATTTGCCTCGTCCAGTCTCTTGTTGGCCAGATTCTCATACTTCTCAAAGCTTGCGATCGAGCTGTTCGCACTGCTTACAGAGTCGTTGAGCTTGTTGATCCTCTCCTGCGTCTTCGCCACCGCAAGTTTGCCCTTGATCATCTGCTTGCGGGACTCCAGCTCATTGATATCGGAAACAAGCTTGCTGTGCATTTCCTTCATGTGCTCCGCATTCGTATGCGCAAGCTCCCAGGTCTCCTGCAGCCCGGCCTGCTTTGCGGAAAGTGACGCCTTCTGCTCGAGAAATTTTCTCGCATCGTCCTCGTTATTTTTCTCAAGCGCCTTGATGGCGAATTTCTGCATCTTATCCATTTCCTCGGTGCAGTCGTCAAGCTCTCTTTTTGCTCTTGCTTCCTCCGCCATAATGCTTGCGGTCTCCGACTTTACCTTACCCAGATCCTCGTTGAGATTTCTCAGGCACTGGTCAATCATCTTTTCCGGATTTTCCGCCTTGTCCAGCAGCGCGTTGATGTTCGCCGACATAATATCCTTAAATCTAGATAAAATCCCCATCTTTCTGATACCTCCGCTTTCTTGCCCGATTTTTTCGGAATATTTTACACAATAAGTTTACCTTTAAATCACTGTTTCGTCAAGTAAAACCGCATTAAAATCCGATGAGAAGCGCCAGTGTCCCCAGGCCGGCGCCGAACGCCAGTCCTGCGGCCGCATCGCGCACAAAATGCACGCCTGCAAGCACTCTGGTTGCCGCAACGCCCGCCGCCACGGCGAGGAAAAAAATCCCTGCAGGAGCACTGAGCCTCCACCACGCCATGGCGATCACACCCGCACTGGCCGCGTGACGGCTCGGGAAGGAATGTCCCTTTCTATCCTTCGGAACCAGAGGGGGAAGCCCCCACACCTCATAAGGCCTCGGAAAGTCAAGAAAAGCGCGGAAGACCGTGACCAGTGCAAATACGGCTGCCGGAACAGCAAGCCCTGCCGGCAGCAACCGCGGTTCTGCCAGCGCCATAACCGCCAGACAGACCGCGTAGCCCGCCGCCACTGCCATGGGCAGAATACGGTAAAGCAGCCGCAGGCAGAAAAGCCGCCCTGGCCGCGCTTTCAGCCAGTCCCGAATTTTTACATAGCGCTCCCGGCTCATGATTCTTCTTCGTCATACTTCGCCATCAGTTCCTCCAGCGTCCGGTAAACATATTCTACGCTTTTCTGCCGGACGGCATTCCTCCCAAGCTCTCCGAACCGCATGGTTCTCACCGTGATTTCTCCGTCGATGCAGAAGCCGAAGCAGACCGTTCCGACCGGCTTTTCCTCCGTTCCGCCGGACGGCCCCGCTATGCCTGAGATCCCGGCGCCGACCTGCGCTGCTGCCGCGCGCGCAATCCCCTCCGCCATTTGGCCTGCGACCTCCTCGCTCACAACGCCGCATCTTTGGATTGTTTCGGGCTTCACCCTGAGATATTTTACTTTCGCCTGATCCGCATACGTCACTATACTCTCATTCAGCACCTTCGACGCATCCGGCACATCCACCAGCGCGGCGGCAGCCAGCCCGCCCGTGCAGGATTCCGCAAACGCGATATGCCAGCCTTTCTTTATCAGACGGCGAACCGTCTTCCCCGCAAGATAATTTTCATCGTTCATACAGCTGCCTCCATCTTCCTGTCTGATCTGCCGCACACCCCCGCCCTGCCCGGCGGCATGCATCCGAAATTACCGTTCCACCATGCATTATAAAGCCGTCCGATGCCGATTACAAGCGGTTTTGCCGCAAGCCCAGGCAAAAATATCAGAACAGCTGCCTCCGCCGCAGTAAATAATACCCTGCTCCGACCGCATCCGCCAAAAACCACCCGATCGGAATCGACCACCAGATCCCAGCCACGCCCAGCGCCGGAACCGCCGAGAGCTTATAAGCCAGAACCACCCGGGTACCGAGCGAAATAATCGTAAGCACAACGGACATGCCCGGCCTTTCCATCGCCCGGTACAGCCCGTACAGCAGGAAAAGGCAGCCGATTCCGCCGTAGAACGCCCCCTCAATACGCAGGTAGCGAACGCCCTGCGCAATCACCCCGCTCTCTTCTGCCTCCACAAAAAGCTTCATCAGCGGCCCGGCAAATATCCAGACAGCCAGGGAGATCACCGCGCTGAACACCAGCGCCGTGACCACCGCTCCTTTCAGGCCTCTGCGGATGCGCTCCGCCTTCCCTGCGCCGTAATTCTGTGCGATAAAGGTAGAAAACGCGTTTCCGAAATCCTGCACGGGCATATAGGCGAACGCATCAATTTTAACCGCGGCCGCAAACGCCGCCATCACGGTCGGTCCGAAGCTGTTGACCAGCCCCTGCACCATAAGGATTCCCAGGTTCATCACGGACTGCTGAACACAGGTCAATACAGAAAATCCGGCGATCTCCCGGATACAGCACCAGCGAATCCGCCGGTATTTCCACAGCCCGCGAAGCTCCGGACAGCGCACCAGGGCATAAGCCGCAAGTCCGATTCCGGAAACATACTGGGCAATCACCGTAGCTGCTGCCGCTCCGGCTGCACCGCTTCCGAGCACAAGCACAAAATACAGATCCAGCGCGATATTCAGAGCCGCGGACACCGCCAGAAAAATCAGCGGCACAACGGAATTTCCCACCGCGCGGAGAAAGGAGGCAAAATAATTGTAAAGAAAGGTTGCCGCGATCCCGCAGAAAATCACGGCAAGATATTCCCGCATCAGCGTCCAGACATTCTCGTCCGAAACCTTCAGAAAAAACCGGATTGCGTCCAGGCAAGCAAACGCGGCGATGTTGAGCACAACCGACAGACCCGCTATCAGCGCAAACGACGCGCACACTCCCTCCTTAAGTCCCCCTTCGTCCCTCCTGCCGTACCGGATGGAAAATACCGCCCCGCTGCCCATGCACAGTCCCAGCAGGATGGAGGTCAAAAAGGTCATCAGTGTAAAAGCCGAACCGACGGCCGCAAGAGCATCGCTTCCCAGCACACGCCCGACAATCAGCGTATCCGCAATATTGTAGCATTGCTGCAGCAGATTTCCCAGAATCATGGGGGCGGCAAAGCGCAGCATGGAGCGGACGACCGGCCCACTCGTCAGATCCCTGTTCATTTTTTCTTTTCCCTCTTTTGATATCAAATGATAATATTATGTACGCCACATACAAGCGGGACTGCCGCAAGTCCTGCGGCAGTCCCGCTCAGTCCTGAACTCAGCCTTTCTTGTCGAAGGCCGGATTGAACGCGTAGAAATTTTTAGAATCCAGATCCTCCTGCACCATCCGCAGGCTTTCCCCGAATCGGGCAGATGAAAGCAGGTCAGCTGAGATGAACCAGCTTCTGCAGATCGGCAATCAGCTCGCGGGAATACCGCTCCGCATCCAGATATACCTGCTCCGCCTTGGCGTAATCGGAACGTTTGATCGCCTCCACTACCTCAGCCCCGAATTTGTGGAATCTTTCGTGCTTCGGGCCAAGCCCGTCCCAGACGGGAAGCATCTCCGGAGTCTTCGGCGTCATCGCACAGTAAAAATGTCCGAACCCGCATTTGGTGGAATCGAGCTGCAGCGGAACAATCGTATGGGACTCGGTCATCTTTTTCAGGTTGCTCAGCCAGGTGCGGTGTGCAGTAATTGCATTCTTTACATACTGGGCAAACTCCTGACTTTCCAGGTGGAAAAAGGCGTCGTCCGCCATAGAACCCATCTGCCTTACGGTTTCGTCCAGCGCTTTTTCTATCCCCACAACAGGCTCAGTTGCCTTTCTCAGGTCATAGCCGACGCTCTGCATGAAATCCGTGCTGCTTCTCAGCTGATCCTCCATCTGCGCCATGGAGCTGCTGATCTCCTCGCTGACCGCGGAAATTGAGCTCATCGACTCATTGATTTTGGCTACATGCCTCTGGTTTTCGTCGTTCAGTTCCCACACATTCCCGATTTTCTTTGTCATGGTTCCGAGTGCTTCAATGGTGCCCGCCGCACTGGAAACACTTTTTCTGGATGCACTTTTAATGCCCTCGACAAAATCTCCCATATTGTCTGTCAGCTTCTGCGTCTCCTCTGCCAGACTGCGGATCTCATGCGCGACAACCGCAAAGCCCTTGCCGGCCGCGCCCGCCTTCGCCGCCTCGATGGAGGCGTTCAGTGCCAGAAGATTGGTCTGCATGGAAATGGAGCTGATGCCTTCAATCACATCGTTCATGCGGTTGATGATCTGAAAAAGATAGTCCAGATCGCTCTGCATTTCTCTGGAAACCTCGATCGCCTGAGCCGACAGCTCCTTGATATTGGTCAGCTCGTTCTGACTGATCTCAATCTTTTTGTAGACCTCTGCCGTTTCCTCCGAAGCCCGGATAATCGTATGGGTCAGTTCCTCGTGCTGGTTGTTTGTTGAACCTCCGGCGGTACCGAATATGGTTTCCGTCGCCTTGGCCACACGGTTGGAAATATCCATGATCCTTTCTGTCTGATGCTGCATCGTCAAATCAAGGGAGCTGATCTGCATCACGGCCTTGATATTTTTTTCGAGAATCTCTGCGAACTGCTTTCTGCCGTCTGCAAGCCGCCGGTAAATCGCTTCCAGATCCGGCTCCCTGGAATAATCTGCATCCTTCAGCTCGGAAACAGCCTTCACCAGCACCGCTTTTCTTGTTTTATACGCCATATTGCAATCTCCTCTTTTTGCTTGATGTATATATGCCTATCATAAGAAATTTTCGGCGGTTTTGCAACTAGTTTTTGCAGTTTGGCTTATTTTTCAGAGCGGCGCCCGGCAAAGCCGCGCCGGTGCCGCTGATTTGTATTTCCGCTATATGTTCCAGATAATCTCAAGTCTTCCGTCCGCAATCCGGATAACGCGGATCAATACCTCTGCCACTGCCCTCCTGTCGGGGAATTCCGGAGCTTCCCATACTCTGACATGGTCTGTGATTTGTTTTCCTTTGCTGCCTGCAGCCTCTCTGTCCCCGGAGGCAATCTCCCCCTGCAGAGCCTTCCGTTCTTTATCCAGCTGCCGTATCCTCTCATTCATATACCTCAGCAGGACGCTGTCCGCCCCGGAAACGCGGTCAAGCAGTCCGCCGATTTCCTCCTCCAGCTGAGTGAGCCGGATTTTTGCGGCAAGCCGCTCCGGTTCCACTTCCTGATCCGGTTTGCCGCATAACCGGTTTTCCTGAAGAACCGGAAATTCAGACAGACGCTTCCCGATGGCACCAAGCATATACTCCTCCAGCACATCCGCATAAACGGTGCAGCCTGCCCCGGTGCAGCTGCCCTGCTTTCCGGCCCTGCTGCATACGAAATACCGTCCCCACTTCGTTTTTGCCCTGCGGATAACCATGGCGCAGCCGCAGCGTCCGCATTTTATTTTTCCCGAAAGCCAGGAATTTTTCGGCCTGCAGCCTCCTGCTGCCTGCCTGCTGTTGATGCTCCTTTTCCGGCAGGCCAGCCACACGCCAGAGGGGATAAAGCCCCGGTGCGGTGCGAGAACAACTTCCTTCCCTGCCAGGCAGGAGCGGCTGGCTGTGCGGGAGATTCCCTCCGGAATGTCCGTTCCGTTTGCAGAGCTTTTATAAAGATAACATGCATTGCCACCCGTAAAGTCGCCGGCGGAATTGTAAATATGGGCCCCCTGGCTTTTAAAGAAACGGTATATTTCAATATCCGCCTGTACATAGACAGGATTGCGGAGAAGCTCGCTGAGACGTGCGGTATTCCATTCGGCGCCGCGGAGATGCTTTATGCCGTGCATGTTCAGATAACGGACAATATCCCCCAGGGAATTGTCCGTATCCGCATAAAGGGAATAAATCAGCTTCAGCTGTCCGCTTTCCTCCGGAACCTCCTCATACATGGACGTGCGGATCTGGTCGATCACCGTCCCCGTCAGGCGATACCCGTAGGGAATCCGGCCTCCCATGTAAAAGCCCCGCCTGCATCTTGCATAGTAAGCGTCCGTTACGCGCTTCTGTATGGTTTCACGCTCCAGCTGGGCAAAAACAATGCAGATATTCAGCATGGCCCGGCCGATCGGCGCAGAGGTGTCAAATTTTTCTGTGGATGATACGAATTCTACATGATATTGCTGAAAGAGTTCCATCATATTGGCAAAATCAAGGATGGAGCGGCTGATGCGGTCAAGCTTATATACAATCACCCGCTTTATTTTTCCTGCACGGATATCTCTCATCATCCTTTCGAAGCCCGGCCGGTTGATATTTCCGCCCGAAAAACCCCGGTCCGTATATTCCAGACAGGCCTCCCCCCTCGCCTCGTACCGGCAGTATTCCAGCTGGCTTTCCACGGATATGCTGTCTTTCTTTTCTACGGACTGCCGCGCATACAGCGCATCAAACAGCTGATCTTGCATTTACGGCTTTCCCCCGGAGGCATCCGGCCCGGCGCATTTCCCAAATATCCGGCAGAGCGCCGCACAGACTTCTTTTCGGTTCTCCTGCTGCGACAGCTCCAAAGGGTCGGGCCGGATGTCGGTTACTGTCAGATTCATACGTTCCTTTTGTATCCGGGCAGCAAAATCGCGATCCCCGCTGACCATAAGCGCCTCCCTGTGCATTTTCCCTTTATACTTATGAAAAGGGTGCGCATGCTATAACCGCAGCATAGCGCCTTTTATGTTTCGGGTGCGCCCCGGACTGCTTCAGTTCTCCCGCTTCGCTTCGCCGAACCTCTGATAGTGAACGATCTCGCGCTCCCTCAGGAAACGGATCGGATCGCAGATATCATGGTCGTGTACAAGCCGGAGAATATTTTCGTAGGTGCTACGCGCCTTCTGCTCCGCTGCCATATCCTCATGCAGATCGGTGATCGGATCGCCCTTGGACTGAAAATAGGCTGACGTCCACGGCGCGCCCGAAGCCGCCTGCGGCCAGATACCGAGCGTGTGATCCACATAATAATTTGCAAACGGCGTGCCCTCGATCTGCTCCGCAGTCAGGTTGCAGGTCAGCTGATGAACAATCGCCGAGACAATCTCCATGTGCGCCAGTTCCTCGGTTCCAATGTCCGTCAGCACGCCCGCCACATTGCGGTTTTTCATCGCATAGCGCTGGGAAAGATACCGCATGGACGCTGCCAGTTCGCCGTCCGGCCCGCCTGACTGCGTCTGCCCCTGATTCCGGCCGTCTTTCGTTCTCTACAGCCTCTGCAGCGCCCTGACCGTGTTCTTTCCCACTCCCCATACCTCGTCTCTTTTTGCCCATCCCTTCCGCTGCCAGTATGCTGCGGCGGCCTCCGCCGTGCGCTTCCCGTATACTCCGTCCACCTCGAGCGCCGGCTCTTTGATAAACTCTGCGGCAATCTGACGGTTCAATGCCAGCTGCAGCCAGACAATGGAATACCTGCCCGTCGTTTTCCCGACCTTCATCGGGTTCGGAGCCGGCAGCGCCTTCACGGCATACCGGATTTTCGGATGCTGATACCAGTGCGTCCATGGGCGCTCCGGCAGCTTTGTCAGACAAACGCCGTACTCAAAGCCTCTTGCCTCCACGACATATCCGCCGCCGATGTATACCCCGACATGCCCGGAAAACCGCACGCACACGCCGGGCTGTTCCGGAAGGCTCCCGATCCCGTCTTTTTCCTGCGCAGCTTCAAATGCTTCGTCCGCCGTCGTATCATAGTTCCACTTCCCGCCGGCCAGTTCCGCAGCAAACCACTCAATCAGCCCGTGGCAGTCCGTCGTTCTTTCGCCGATCAGCGACTCCACGGCCGGCCGCCGCTCCTCAGTAAACCAATCTGCCGGATTTCGCTCAGTCAGGTCGCTGTACATTGTCCTTGTGAATATTTTCCCATTTGTTCCCATAACATAAGGCACGCCAAGCCTGCCGATGCAGAAGCGAGCCAAGTCCGCATTGCTGTTTTTCATTGTCTCTTCTCCTTTTCTACTGTATAATATGAGGCAGAAGCATTTCCGGCTTCTCCCGAACGCCTGAGCAAAGCCTTCTTTTCACATACTTTTCCCTTTTTGCTCTATCTTTTTTCATTTTGTCTTTGGAGGGGGATATCTTTTTTCGACTATCATTTAAAGTCTATCCTTTTTTCGCTCTTTTCTTTTTCGTTACATCTTTTTCAGCTATCTTTTCAAGTCTTATCCTTTTTCGCTCCATCTTTTAGCTATTTCTTTTTTCATTCTTTCCTCTTTTACTCTCTTCCTGTTTAATGTATTTGGGGTTGTTCAAGGGATGGTTGTTCTCTTCTGGAAGCGTATCTGCCCGCACTTGAATGACGGCCACACACACTCTGATAACTTTCCGCATAGAAGTTTGATTTTGGATGTTTGGTTTGATGCTGGACGTTTGGCTTCTCTGTATATTCAGCACAAGGCAGCAGTGCTTATCAGATGAGTCAGCTCCAATCCGGAGTCTTTCTTCTGGAGTCTTTTTTGAGCGGCTTTTTCCTGGAGTCTTTCTGCTTTCTACTGTTTTAATCTTTCAGGATGCTGTACTTTATTCCGAAATGTGAGATTTCCGGCGGGCCGGCTGTGCTTGTCCCTCCGCATTCCTCCATGTCCGGTAATCATCCTTGAGAAAGCCGGGATTCCCCCGGCTTCCGCATGGAGCTGTGCCCTCAGCGGAGAAAACTGCCGGATTCTTCTTCCGATCTGCCGTTCTGCGCAATGTCGCTTTCCTCCTCCGCCGGCCCTGCAGCCCTTGCGCACTTTTCCTCCGCCGGCCCCGCATCTCTTACGCACATTTCCTCCGCCTGTCCTGTTTTTCTTGCGCACTTTTCTCCCTCTGTCTTCGGGTATGCACCGACGGGCCATCTCTGCTCATACTCCTCTGCCGAATCAAAGCTCCTCTGCCTCAGCGGAACGCCATACTCCTGCTCTCCCCAGTACCAGTCTACCACCATAGCATTTTCCAGCATGCCCGTACCTCCTCAGACAATCCGAACCTCCTTTTCCTGCTCCGGCAGATATCCGACGGCGCGCAGAGCCCGGTCATTACATTCTTCAGCAATCCGGTTCTTTTTTTCCTCCGGGAAAGTGTTTAATGGTATGTATTCCCCGCTGTTGCACACCATAACACGCGCTGTGAGCTTTTTTCTTATCCGAATCACCTCCCCGCTGTCATCGTATGTCCTGCGGATTGTCCGTTATGCCGGCTTTCCGGGATAAACGGGATATTTCAAAATTTTTATCCGAAAGCCCCACCGCTTAGAAACTCTATCAGAAATACGGCGACACGATGATCGGGATGGTCTGTTTGAAGGTGAATTTATAGACTGTAAGACAAAGGAACTGAGAATTGATAAAAACAAGTCCGGAAAGTGCAATTCGAATCGCTGAAACTGCAGAAAAAAAGAAATTTACCGTCGGGCTTCTGATACCTGACGGTTTTAATACCCGATAATCTTCTGATACCCGCCGGTTTTCCGGAAAGCAGCCGGGATTTGCCGTACAGCAGCTCTCCGGAATCCTCGGATATCACGAAAGGCTCATGGAACTGCACCTGCGGCAGGCGGACGAACCGCTCACTGCGCCATTTCCCGGATACAATCCATCAGGCCCGAATACCGCTTCTGCTCACTCTCGTTTTCAATCATTGCCTGCACCATCCGTTCGCTGCCGACAATCGTAACGCAGCGCTTCGCCCTCGTCACGGCGGTATAGAGAAGATTCCGGCTGAACAGCATCCGCGGACCGGACAGCAGCGGCAGCAGCACGGCGGGATACTCGCTGCCCTGCGATTTATGAATCGTGACCGCATAGGCGAGTTCCAGCTCCTCAAGCTGTGCAAACGGATAATCCACCATACGCCCTTCGTCGAATTCCACCGTCATCTCCTCCGAAAACGTGTTGATCTGCCGGATAATGCCGGTATCCCCGTTAAACACGCCTTCCCCCGCGTCCACAGCGATACCGTAGCGGTTTTTGATCTCCCAGGCAAGCTGATAATTGTTGCGGATCTGCATAACCTTATCGCCTTCGCGGAAGACAGCCTGGTGGAATTCCTTTTCCTTTTTGTCCGGCGACGGCGGATTCAGATACTGCTGAAGCACTTGATTCAGCCGCTCAACCCCCAGTTCGCCCTTGCGCATCGGTGTGAGCACCTGGATGTCAAAGGGGGAAGCTTCCACGTATTTCGGCAGTTTGTCGCGGATCAGAGCAATCAGTACACCGGTGATTACATTGACATCATCCCGCTTCAGCATAAAAAAATCCCTGCTCTTATTGTCTAGGCGGATCGGCTCTCCAGCATTGATTTTATGTGCATTTACAATAATGTCGCTCTCCGAGGCCTGACGGAAAATCTTGGTCAGACGGACGACCGGAAACACCTCAGACCGGATCATGTCGCGAAGCACATTGCCCGGGCCGACGCTCGGCAGCTGATTTACATCGCCGACAAAAATAACCCTGGTTCCGACGGTCACCGCGCGCAGTAGCGCATGCATCAGACTGATGTCGACCATGGACATTTCGTCAATAATCAGCACGTCCGTCTCCAGCGGATTGCTTTCGTTCCGCTCAAAACGCGCGGCTGCAGAACCGCCGTCCTCCTCGCCGATCCCGCGGGAAAGCTCCAGCAGCCGGTGAATTGTGCTCGACTCATGTCCCGTCGTCTCCTTCATGCGCTTGGCCGCACGGCCCGTCGGCGCAGCAAGGAGAATCTCCATACCCTCCGCCTCGAAGAAATCAATAATGGCGTTGATCGTTGTTGTTTTTCCGGTGCCCGGCCCTCCGGTCAGCAGGAAAACGCCGCTTCGGGCGGCCGTCAGCACTGCCTGCGCCTGATGCTCATCCAGCTCGATCTTCAGATTCTGCTGCAGCCTCTCCAGCTTTGCCGCAAGCTCCCGCTCCGGCAGCTCGCAGGCAATGTTCAGGTCAATCAGCATCCGGGCAGTATTCAGCTCCAGATAATAATAGCTGGAAGTATAAACCCTGGTATCTGCATCATCCGCTCCGGGTACGAATATCACCCTGCGCTCAATTCGGAGGCTGTCAAGCGCTTCCTCGAGCCCCTCCGACGGTACGCCCAGCACCAGCGAGGTCTGGTAAAGCAGCTCCGCGCGCGGCAGATAAACATGGCCGTTTCCCGCTGCCTGCGAGAGGGTATACAGGATTCCCGCCCGGAGCCGGTGGCTCGAGTCCGCTCCAATGCCGGCCTTCGCCGCAATCTCGTCCGCAATCTTAAAACCGACGCCCTGGATATCGTCCGCAAGCTGATACGGGTTTTCCTGGATGACCTCATTCATCCGGTCGCCGTATTTCTGATAGATCTTCACGGCAAGACCCGTGGAAATGCCGTACTGCTGAAGAAAAACCATGGCGCTGCGCATGCCCCTCTTTTCCTCAAACTGCTCCGCAAAATCCCGCGCCATTTTTTCGCTGATGCCCTTGACCTGCGCCAGGCGCTCCGGCTCTTCGTCCATGACCCGGAACGTATCCTCCTTGAATTTGGCTACAATACGTGCGGCAAGCGCGGGGCCGATACCGCGGATTGCCCCGGAGCCGAGATAGCGCTCCATCGCCAGCACATTTTCCGGCTCGCGCACCTCGTAAGCCTTCACCTGAAACTGCTCCCCATAGACCGGATGCGAGGTAAAGCCGCCGCTCACACGCAGAAATTCCCCCTCGCTGATAAAGGTAAAGCTCCCGACGCAGGTCAGCTCGTCGTCCTGCTCCGTCGAGAGCGAAAGCACGGTATAACCGTTCTCCGCGTTCCGAAATATGATTTTCTCCACATAGCCCTCAAAGTGTTCGTCCAACGTATCTTCCCTCCTTCGCCGGAATACCGCAAAATACAGCCTTCATATCCAGTACTAGAAATCTTTCCCAATTTCAGCGCTGCATGCTGCAATGTACTCCCGGACCCGTGCTCCTCCTGCCGGTCAAATACAGCCGGGCAGACGCCTGCCCGGCTGTACGGTTCCTGAATCTTTTACCGGGACACTACAACATTCCCGCATTCCTCTCGCATTTCATCGCCTCAAAGAGCTGCTGCGCCAAGCCGAGCTCATTCCTCTCGGAAATCGACTTGCTTACCTCCTCATAGAGGAGATCGCCGAACTGCTCCAGATAGGCGTTTTCTTTCTCGTCCTCATCCTTCATAATGGTTTTTTCCATCCCCTTGAGCATCTGCTCCACAAGATAGGACTCAAACGCTTTGCAGGATTCGAGCAGCTCCTCGTCCGTCGCATTCGCAACATCCAGAGTGCCGAGGGAACTCTGCAGCTTCGACGCCTTCGCCGTCTGAGACGACTGGGCCATATTATTCACATAGTAATCCGCACCGACGGAAATACTCATGGTCACACCTCTTTCCTGTACTCTCCCGGTTCTCCGGATGCTCTGCCGGCTGTCCCGCAGGCAGCTTCCGCGCAGACCGGCGGTTTGCCGCCGTCTTCCGGCGCACGCTGCGCATTTCTCTGCTTGGACACCGTTTCCAGCCCCGGCCTCTTCATCTCTCTGCCAGACGCCATTCCCCGCCCCGGTCTCTTCATTGTCTCTGCCGGACACCGTTTCCAGCCCCGGCCTCTTCATCTCTCTGCCAGACGCCATTCCCCGCCCCGGTCTCTTCATTGTCTCTGCCGGACACCGCTCCAGCCCCGGCCTCTTCATCTCTCTGCCGGACGTCATTCTCCGCCCCGGTCTCCGGGCTTGCTTTTCCGCTGTCAGCCGCTTATCAGCCTCTCAGATTGTTCGCCTGCTGCAGCATTTCATCGGAAGCGTTGATCACCTTCGAATTCATTTCGTAGGCGCGCTGCGTCACGATCAGATTAACGATCTCATCCGCTGTATGTACGTTGGAAGCCTCAAGATACTTCGTGAGAATCCTGCTCTGTTTGAGCGCTGTGTCCGTGCTCTCAAGCCGCGGTGCGCCGGATGCCTCGGTCACCTGGAAAAGGCTGCCGTGAATCTTCAGAAGCCCCGCAGGATTGTTGAACTGCGTCAGCCCGATCTTTACGCCGGTCGGCTGCGAATTGCCCTTCGCATCCGGATAGCAGATATTGCCGTTTGCGTCGATGCTGATCTGCGCCGTGTCCTGCGTTGCCTCAAAGCGGATAACAGCCCCTTTGTCATCCAGCAGCTGATAACCCTCCGAATTCGCAATGCAGATCGAACCGTCGGAATTTCTCGCCAGCCCGAACGAACCGTTTCTTGTGTAAGCCGTTGTGCCGTCCGGCATGCGAACGGCAAAAAAGCCACTGCCGTCGATCGCCATATCGTAATCGTTTCCGGTTTCGTTCAGAGAACCCTGCTCAAAATTCGAGATAATGGAGGTCACGCGGACACCGGAACCCACCTGGCCGATCACCGGCTTCGGGTTGCCCTCGTTGTCCGTTACCTTCGTCTGAAGCTTGGAATACAGCAGCGACTGAAAAACCGCCTGCTCCTTCTTGTAGCCCGTTGTCTGTACGTTGGATAAATTGTTTGCGATATTGTCCAGGCTCGTCTGCTGCGCAATCATTCCTGACGCGCCCGTCCACAGTGATCTCATCATAATATTTCCCTCACTCCGCCGCTTAAGCGGCATTTAATCTGCTGCTCCGCCGTTTTATGTTATGCTGCCTGCCCAGAGGTGTTTCCTCTAAAGCACTGTCTGCGCCGTCTGCGGAACCAATCAGCCGGAAACGCGGCCGATCGTGTTTGCTGCCTGCTCGAGCGTGCCGTCAATGCTCTGAATTACTTTCTGCCCCGCCTCATAAGCGCGCGTAATCGTAATCATATTCACCATCTCAGTCACGACGTTGACATTCGACTGCTCCGTATAGTGCTGCCGGATCAGCCCCGCCGCTTCTTTTTCCCGGGCTCCGTTCACCGGATAATAGCGTGTCTCGCCGAATTTCTTCAGATAGCTGTAATCCTCAAAATCGGTCAGCGTGATTGTGTCGACATACTCATTGTCCGCGTAAACGTTTCCGCTGATATCCACCGAAATGGCTCCCGCATCCACCGGCACCTGCAGGTAACCGCCGTTCGCCAGCACATGATTGCCGTCCATATCCACGACATAACCCTCGTTTGTAACCGTGAACTGCCCGGCGCGCGTATACTGCGTCGATTTTACGCCGTCCCGGTTCGTATATTCAACCGCAAAAAAGCCGTCGCCGTCGATCGCAAAATCAAAGGTGTTGCCAGTCTGGCGGAGCGATCCGCCCCGGTAGTCCGTGTAGACTTCGCCGATCTTGACGCCCGGGCTCATTGTGCCGATCCCCTCCCGGCGCCAGTCGACGGAAGCATCCCGGATCTTGATGGCCAGCTCGTCGTCGAAAGCCTGACTCGTAACGCCCTCCTTCTTATAGCCGACCGTGGCCGAATTGGCTAAATTATTTGCAATAACATCCAGGCGCTTCTGCTCATTCTGCATTCCCGTCCACGCGCTGTATAAACCTCTGACCATAATCTGTCACACCTTTCTGTATTTCAAACCGCATCGGGGGAGCATTATTCACCGCCTAATTCAGCGGCTTGCTGCTTCCGAGAAATTCAACGAATTTTCCCGTACCAATCGCCACCGCCGTCATCGGATCCTCGGCCGTCATCGTTGTGATGCCGGTTTTCTCCTCGATCAGTTCCTCCAGACCGTACAGCAGACAGCCGCCGCCCGTCAGTACAATCCCCCTGTCCGCGATGTCGGCCGCAAGCTCCGGCGGTGTTTTCTCCAGCACACTGTGCACCGCCTCGACGATCTGTGAGGTCGTCTCGCGCAAAGCCTCCTCCGTCTCCTCCGAAGTCACGGAAATGGTTTTCGGAAGGCCGGTCACAAGATTCCGCCCGCGCACGTCCATCGCCACCATCTCCGGCCGCCGGTACGCGGAGCCGATCTTGATTTTGATATCCTCCGCGGTCCGCTCTCCGATCAGGAGATTGTGCTTCTTTCTCATATAGCGCACAATGGCCTCGTCGAAATCATCGCCCGCAATCTTGATCGACGTGCTGACGACCGTACCGCCGAGCGAGATCACTGCGATGTCCGTCGTGCCGCCGCCGATATCGACGATCATATTGCCGCATGGCCTAGCAATGTCGATGCCCGCGCCGATCGCCGCCGCAATCGGTTCCTCAATAATCGCGACCTCCCTGGCTCCCGCCGTGTAGGTCGCGTCTTCCACCGCCTTTTTTTCTACCTCCGTGACGCCGCTCGGCACACAGACGCTGATGATCGGCTTGCGGAAGCGCTGCTTTCCGACCGCCTTCTGAATAAAGTATTTCAGCATTTTCTCCGTCACGGTATAATCCGAGATAACTCCCTGACGGAGCGGGCGCACCGCCACAATATTCCCAGGCGTACGGCCGAGCATCAGCCTCGCCTCCTCACCGATCGCCTTGATGCGGTTTGTGTCGCGGTCAAATGCAACGACCGACGGCTCTTTGAGCACTACGCCCTTACCTCTTATATATACAAGTACGCTTGCCGTTCCCAAATCAATTCCAATGTCGCTGCCGCTCATGGTGTTCTCCTTTCAAAATCCATAGTCCCGTCTATGTTCACGCTCAAAAAATTACGCATTTTGTCCAAGTTTAAACATATTCACTCTATATTATAAACGGTATGTATGATTTTTTCAAAGGATTTTTTCAAAAGTTTTTGGGAATTCCGGCCGTCTGCATGTATCTTTCTTCCGTTTTCGTCTCGCTGCGCGGGAGAATCCGACAGAATATTTCTTTTTTATGTGCCCTGTCCGTCTTTTTGCCTGCCCGGTTTCCTCAGCCGACAGCTAGGTCAATCTGCTGAATCACGCCGGCAGTGCCGTTCTCCTTCAGGAAAATGCCGCTGCTGCGGACAACGGCATTTGTCGCATTGTCCGCCTCGGAATTCAGGGAGAACTGCGTTGATGTGCTGCCGAGATAGATCGCTCCGATTCCCGCAACGCCGAGCGCAACCAGTTTGTCGTTTCCGCTCTCGTCCTTCGTCCATATTCTCAGGCGGTTGAAAATATCATCATTCTCATCGATCCAGCCGTTTCCGTCCATATCAAATACGGCCAGCTCGGCAAAACCGTTGCCGGTGCCGGCTCCGAACAGCTCGCTGCCATCGTTGATCACGCCGTCCCCGTTCCGGTCGAGCGCAAGAAAGCCGCAGCCCTGTGCCAGAAGCGAAATATTGTCGAGTTCCCCGTCGCAGTCAATATCGAAGAGGAATTTCTGATCCGACACTTCCGCTGTACCGCCGTCCAGCGAAATCACAAGCGGATCCATCAGCTGCGCCGCGCCATAATCAATCTGCACCTCTGTGTGTTCCTTAAAGCTGCGCGACATCAGCGCTTCCAGGTCAAATTCGATCCGTCTGCCGTCCTTTGTGACCACGGTTCCCGAGGAATAAAAGGAGGTGCTTTCCTTCTCCTCATAAAAATGCTGTACGCTCAGGCTGGCTCCGAAACTCTGCGTCGGCCTGACCTGCTGTACGGATGCGGGGCCGAAGGCCGAACGGTCTCCGAGCGACATCAGCGCGTCATCCATCTGCTTCTGAAAGCGCTCGCGCATTTCGTTCATCAGCTCCCTCGCCGAAACCTTTCTGGCAGGCAGCTCCCTTTTCCCGGAAAGCAGCATGAGCAGGCTCTTCAGACCTTCATACTCCTTTTTATCCTTCCCGGAAATCAGCTCCTCCCCGTCCTCCCGCACAAACAGCCGTTCAAAATCTGCCTGCATGTCGGAATAGAGGGCATGATAACCCGCTGCGCCGTTTTGTTTTCTGTTTTCCGTTTTGCCTGCTGATTGTTCGCTATCCGTAGCTGAGGGCGCTGCTGCCAAAGTACCGCCGGTTTTATTCACGGTCTTCCCCCAGCCCGCATAGGATACCATCTCCAGGCTTGTCTGCGAATACCGGCGGCTGGCCCGCATCGCAACATTTCCGGACTGAATAACCATATGCTACACACCTCCATGTATTTTTCCGCGGCGGAGCACAGGCTGTCTCCGTCCGTCGGGCCGCCCTGTCCGCTGCAAAAAAACGCGGGCCTCCGGCCGGCACATCCCGCCGAAAGCATGGTCTTATGTAAAAACGCGAAACAGGCGACATTTCTTTTATCGGCAGAAAAAGCGGTTTGCATTAGTTTCCCCCGTGTGATAAGATGAAAACGTTCCGATGTTGCAGTCCAAATAAGATGAGGTAAAAGAAACCATGAATTCCGATCATTTTGAAGCTGAATACGAGCTTTCCCGGCTGGATGCCGAAATCCGGCTGATCAGCCGGTTCCGGGCCATCCGGCTCTGCCGGGCCGCGCTGAGCCTGCTGCTGATCCTTCTGGAATTGCTGCTGGCATTCCTCGGCCGTTCTTCGTCGTCTGCACTGAACATTCTTCTGTTTGCGAATCTGATGCCGTGGCTGCTGGAGGAGCTGCTTGCCTCACAGCAGGCCGCAAAGAAAAGAGTTCGCTTTCATAACTGCGAAAAGCAGGCACCGCGGATAAGGCAGACCGGAAGCCTTCCTGACTGGTTCCTGGAAGATGCAGGACTAAAAGCCGCAAAAAGAGAGGTACAAGGGGGCGTTTCGGAAGCTCCGTCTGAAGCAGCGGATGCAGGACTCAAAGTCGTACAAAGAGATGCAGCAGGCTCCGCTTTGAAGACTGCGGAAACAACAGCGGCCGAGCAGACGGCCCTGCCGTACCTGAGAAAGCACTGGCGCTATTCCCCTCTGCGCTTCACTGCGGAGAGCATCAGCTATTTCCTGACCTGCCTGCTGCTGATTCTCTGGCAGCTGTGCGGCAGCCTTCCGGAGGACCGGCTGCGCCGGGCTCCTGCCGCCATTCTCGCTGCCGTCGTACTGCTGCGGCTGGCTGCACCTTGCTATCTTGCCTGGCGCAGCCGGCGGGGGCTTATGTACGGGGAAATAAAATAGAGTCCGGAACATCCGGACTCTTTTTTATTATTTCTTTTCCAATATAAAACTTTATACAATTTCAATCCGGTCAAGGTATTCCTTCTTATACAGCTCTATGTACTGGCGGTACCTCGGGTCCCGTCCCTCGTGCAGCTCGTCCTGATATTTCTTTCGGTCGAACGCCTCATGCACCGTCAGCTTCTGCATCAGATAGATCGCAATATTGGAGCAGTGGTCAGATATCCTCTCGGTATTCGTCAGGATTTCCGTAAAGCTGATTCCGTTGTCGGCCGTACATGCACCGCCGCGCAGACGCTTGATATGGTTGCGCTTCATGCGATCCACAATATCGTCCACAACCTCCTCCATCGGCTCCACAAAGGCGATCTTATTGAGATCATCGCTCCGGTACGCGTCCACAGTCAGATCAATCACATTCCGTATGGCATCAAACAGCACTTCCAGCTCTCTTTTTGCATCCGGCGTAAAGGTACTCTTGTTCTCGTACATGTACTCAGCCGTCTCCGACAGGTTGATGCAGTAATCTCCGATCCGCTCGAAATCGCTGACGGACTGAAGAATTTCCGTGGCAAGATGGGAGTCCTCCTCCGTCATCGTGTGATAGGTAACGTTTACCATATAGGCGTTGATGCCTGCCTCGCTCTTATCCAGAAAATCCTCCCCCGCCTTCAGATCGGCAAGCGGCTTCTCCGAATATCCGTCCAGAACCAGCTTCGATACAATGGCAGCATTTTCCCGGACAACGCTGCACATGTCAAACAGCACCTTGCGGCACTGGCCCATGGCCACCTGAGGATTCTTCAGAAATGCGTCGTCCAGGCAGTCGAGCGTCCTCTTTTCCCTTACCTCCTCGCCGTCCCGGATCAGACGGTGCAGAAGCCGATCCATACCGTTCACAAACGGCATCAGCAGCAGAGCCGCCAGCAGATTAATCCCGGTGTGCATATTGGCGATATCACCGCGGTTGACGACATTTCCCATCTGTTCAAAATGAAAAATAGCGTTCAGCCCGAATACCCCGATCCCGAACACCGTAAGACTGAATACATTGAACAGCAAATAGCAGAGCGACGCGCGCTTTGCGTCCTTGTTGTTCCCGATGCTTGCCAGCACAACCGGCACGCATTTTCCGATGTTCTGCCCGAGCAGGATCGGCAGTGCGGTGGCCACCGTGATCGAACCCGTGGCGGAAAGCGCCTGCAGAATACCAACCGATGCGGAAGAGCTCTGAATTACGGCTGTCAGAAGGAAACCGGCCAGAATGCCGATCAGCGGATTTTTAAAGGAGACAAACAGCTCCTGAAACTGCTCCGAATTTTTGAGCGGGGCGAAGGTACCCTCCATTGTCGTCATTCCCCAGAACAGGATACCGAAGCCGATCAAAAGGTTTGATATATTCTTCATCTTCCGCTTTTTCGCGAGAAGCATAATAAAGGCTCCGATAATAATAATGATCGGTGCAAATGACGAAGGCTTCAGCATGGAAATAAATTCTCCGCCGCCGTTGAGATCGCCGAGACGGAGGATCTGCGCGGTTGCCGTGGAGCCGATGTTTGCGCCCCATATCACCGGAATGGTCTGAACAAGCGCCATAATCCCTGCATTTACAAAGCCGATCATCGTAATGGAAGTCGCTGCAGAGGACTGGATCACCGCCGTCACTCCCGTGCCGAGCGCAAGCCCTGCCCACCGGTTCTCCGTCAGGCGCTCCATCGTGTTTTCCAGCTTTGCACCCGCCAGCTTTTCAATGGAAGAAGCCATCAGATTCATTCCGTAAAGAAACATGCCGATCCCCGCCAGCAGCGGCAGAACTGACTCAATCATCCCCATGCCATACCTCGCATTCTGTGCCGTGCGCACAAACTATGTATTTTTTTCGGCCGCATTTTTCCTTTTCAAGACCGCTCATACCGCCGGAAGGCCAGCAGCAGCGCCTGCTGCGGTCTCCGCCGCGAGCCGTCCGCGCAGAAGGCGGACATACCGCCAGCTGCGGCAGAATCCGCCGTAATTCCCGAAAATGCGCAAAATTTTGCGCACCTGCTCTTATTCTAACATGGAAATGAAATCTATGGAAGTAGTAATTTGCACAAAATTCCGTCAAAATTCAGCAGTTCCTGCATCATTAAAAAATATTTAAAAAAGCACTTGACATTGCCGCAAATCAGAGTATAATATACTCGTATCCGTGAGGAACGGATGACATGCGGAAATGCTGGAATTGGCAGACAGGCATGACTAAGGATCATGTGGTGCTACACCGTGAGGGTTCAAGTCCCTTTTTCCGCATTGGAATGCGCGAAACAGAACGCAGACAGTTCTGGTTTCGCGCTGTTTTTTTATATACGGCCAGATAAGAACCCGGTTGTTTGGGTTTGCACTGTTTTTGGAGATATGGCGCAGATTACAAAAATAATAATTTTTGATTATATGATAATTTTTTATTTATATAATTACATATTATATTATTATCAAAATAATAGATTATATTTTTATATAATTTTCCCGCACTCCCGGAATATGCTGATTATAACAGCAAAGCATCAGGAGTAAGCCGTCATGCAGACCGCCGCCCTCTACATCCGCGTCAGCACGGATGATCAGACCGAATATTCCCCGGACGCACAGCGCCGCGCCCTGCTGGATTACGCAGAGCGCAGCAATATTGCTGTTCCGGAAAAATACATATATATAGACGAGGGCATCTCCGGCCGCCGCGCCGAAAAACGCCCCGCCTTTATGGCAATGATCGCCGCAGCAAGGAAGAAGCCGAAGCCCTTTGATCTGATTCTCGTCCATAAATTCGACCGCTTTGCCCGGAACCGCGAAGACAGCATTGTATACAAATCCCTGCTGCGCAGGGAATGCGGCGTCACGGTCGTCAGTATTACGGAACGTATCGAGGATGACCGGTTTTCCGTGATTCTCGAGGCCATGCTGGAGGCTATGGCGGAATATTATTCGCTGAATCTTGCCGACGAGGTAAAAAAAGGCATGACCGAAAAGGCCCGGCGCGGCGAATATCAGACCTGCGCGCCGTTCGGCTACCGTCTGGAGCAGGGCAGGCTTTTCCAGGTACCGGAACAGGCGGCGGTTGTGCGGCAGATGTACGAGGATTATCTTTATCGCGGAAAATCCCCGTTCGGCATCGCGCGCGAGCTGAACGCTCTCGGCCTGCGCACGCTCAGAGGAAATCCCTGGGAGAACCGCACAATAAAATATATTCTGCAGAACCCGCTCTACAAGGGCTTCGTCCGCTGGAATCCGGAAGGCCGGCAGGATCTCCGGGCACAGAAATATCTCTCCGGGAATTTTATAATCGAGCGGGGAAACCATGAACCGATTGTGCCGGAGACTCTCTGGCAGGCCGTCAATGACCGGCTGTCCGCAGCAGACCGCACCCGAACCGGCCGCAAGCCTCCGGAGCTTCACGCGCACTGGCTGTCCGGCCTGCTCCGCTGCAGCTGCTGCGGCGGTTCCCTTTCCTCTGCCGGGGCAAAGCTGTCCGCATTTCAGTGCGGCAATTACTCCAGGGGCAAATGCCCGGTATCTCACTATATTTCATACCGGCGCGCCGAGACGGCTGTCTGCGATGCATTCCGGACTTTCACGTCCGATTCCGTTTATTCCCGTCTTCCTTCCGGCAGCGCTCCCGGCTCCGGCAGCTGCGGGGAAGACAGCCAAAAACTTATGATGCTGCAGGAAAATCTGACAAAACTGACGGTAAAGGAAAAGCGTGCCTGCGATGCCTATCTCGCCGGGGTTGATACGCTGACCGAATATGAGGAAAACCGGCGAAAACTTTCTGACGAGCGCCGGAAGCTTGAGACAGCAATCCGGGAACTCCTCTCCGCAGAGAAAAAGGACAGATCATCCGGCCTGCCCGGGCATGTCCGCAGCATCCTTGATGTCATCTTATCCGATGCGGACAATACCGTAAAAGGCAGCGCAATCCGAAGCATCGTTGACCGGATCGTTTTTGATAAAAGCTCCGGAAGGCTGGATATTTTTCTTTTACGGCCAGCAGACCGGGGGAAACTGCAGTCCGGCCCCCCGAACTGACTGATAATGACCATGGCCAGTTCCGGATTTGTCTGTCGGATATTCACCGGATACTGCAGTCTTCTCTCATAACTCCACATAATTAGCACTCTCCTTCCCACGGCCAGGGTGCGTCGACCCATCTCCAATTCTTGTCGCAAACATTACTGTTATAGAAATTCATAGGGCCGTAAAGCTCCTCGAACTTGCACACAAGCTTCATGCGCTCCTCCGCCAGCTTGTTGAAACGCTCCAGCGCCTCGCCGCAGTCCGGATGCGTATCCAGAAAAATGCGCAGGTCATCCATTGTGAAGCTGATTTTTCCGATATGGTGCAGCAGCTCCTTTCGACTTATCTCTCCCATATCAATTGCACCTCCTGCACACAAATTCAAGATCCAGCTGCGCAAATATCGTGCCGTTGCACCAGCTTTCATCCTCCGGATAAATGTCCCTGTAATCCTGCCATGGCACGTAAGCCATTGCAAGCGGCATCCCGCTGACCGGGTCATGCTTTGACGGCTTGCAGCCGCAGTCGTCATCCTTCTCCGGCTTTTCACAGCCGCAGTCGCAATCTCTCTCGATCACCACAACACAATCCGGCGGGCACGGTCTTGGCGGGCACGGGCAGCAGTCACCGTCGGGCATGGATGGTCTTGACGGACAAGGGCAGTCGCAGCTACAGTCCGGCATGGCCGGTCTTGACGGGCACGGGCAGCAGCCGCAGTCCGATGCTGTTCTTGCATTTACACAGGCCGGCTCCACAGGTACAGGACGCCGGCAATCTTCCGAACCGTTATTTCTTCTTCCGCCGCACGAGCTGTTTCCCATACCTGCGCCGCTGCGCGGCTGCACCTGCGGTGACCAGAAATTATTTCGATACATAAGCTCCCTCTTTCTGCGCGGCATGAACCCTCTTCCTCCGTTGAAAATATCCGCGCCGCCGCGCTCTGCACGAATCCAGTCATTTCTCGTTCGTCTACTACATAGTATGTAGTTACGGGAAATCGGTGACGCAATTTCAGGAGATATCAAATCCAACCGCTGTCAGGCTGCATTTCTGAACAGCAGAACAGCCCTCTGCTCTACGACCGCGCTTCCCTCGGGCTGCCCCAGCGTGAAATCATGCCGTACACCATCCTGGTACCCACGGCAACCGCGCTTTCTGCGGCTGCCCCTGCAGCGCGGCAGCCTGCACAGATGCATGCATAGCCCTTTGCCGCGGAAATATGGACGCACAAAAAACGGTCCGGTAAAAACCGGGCCGCTGTGAAAGCATAACCTTATAATGTTGTATGAACCGCACCGTGCCGGACCCGGCACGCTGTACTATGCGATTTTCTCCGCTTTCTGTCTGAGTGTGCAGCAGATCGCCATATAGTTCTGCGCCGGCTCCGCCTCCGTGTTCAGCTCCAGTCCGATAATGCTGGCAATTGCCTCCAGCTCGCTGGCCGTCCAGTCAGATACTCTGGTACCGTCAAAAAAACGGAATCGCGCCGCCGGATTCTTACATGCAATAAACTGCTTTAACATATTCCCTCCTGCCTTTCTGATTGTCTGGAGCACGCTCTCAGCGAGCACTCCACATCCTGCAATCATAACCTCTCTTTTTCTTTTACCCACATATCATAGCACGGAGCGGAAATTTCGTAAATTCGCAAAAGCTACGAATTTTGTACCTCACGGCAGTCAAATGCAAAAAAAATGACAGGGACTTCCGCAGGAGTTTTTTCACCCATTAAGCAATCTGCACAGAATTCCCCGTCTCTGCACGGGGACGGTTTTTTCTGCCCCGTCCCCGGTAGGCAGCGCATCAGGAATTGTATTCCCTGTAGCCGACGCGCTCCAGCTTTTCTTTCTTCGCCACAACACCGGCCTTCAGCTCCTCCTTATAGGCCTTCAGCTTTTCCAGAATCGAAGCGTCCGATGTTGCAAGAATCTTAGCCGCAAGGATACCGGCGTTTGCTCCGCCGTCGATTGCCACGGTGGCAACCGGAATGCCGGACGGCATCTGCACAATCGAATAGAGCGAATCCACGCCGCCGAGCGCTTTTGTATGAATCGGCACGCCGATCACCGGCAGCGGAAAAATCGCCGCAGCCATGCCCGGCAGATGCGCTGCTCCGCCCGCTCCCGCAATAATTACCTGAAAGCCCTTTTCCTCCGCGCTCTTTGCATATTCAAAAAAAATATCCGGCATCCGGTGCGCGGAAATCACCGTCATCTCATACGAAATCCCAAATTTCTCCAGCATCTCCGCCGCCTTGCTCATCACCGCAAGATCCGAATCGCTCCCCATCACAATGCCTACTTTTGCCATAATCATTCCTCCATTCTGTAATATCATCTGACCGCCTGCATTTCCGGTTCGGCCCAGCCCTCTGCACTTTCTGCCGTCTGTGCTTCTATTCAGTCCAGCCATCTGCACCCTCTGCCGGTTGTGCTTTTATTCGGCCCAGCCATCTGCACTTTCTGCCGGCCATGCTTTTATTCAGCCCAGCCGTTTACATCCTCCGCCGGCCATGCTTCCTTCTCAGGCTCTGCCGCTTCCCGACTGCCCCAGCTCATCCAGCCCGGCATTCAGCCCCTCCGCGCCCGGAATCACAAAACGCCCGTCCCGGATCAGAACAATCTTCTCTCCACCCGGGCACAGCACCGATATCTCACCGATTTCATGATATGGAATCGTAATATCGGTATGACAGTTCAGATATGCCTTTTCAATCTCAGTTTTCCGCAGGATGGATACCTCGTTGTCCCGCGCAATAATCTCCTTGCCGTCCGGATTATAGACAGCGTGATCCTCGCTCATGCGGTAACAGGTATCGCCGACCGCAAAATGCGGACCGGTTTTCTCCGCGATCAGAATCGGCAGCCTGCTCTGAACGCCGTAATTTTGTCCCATCGCGTAAGCAACCGTATTGGTTCCGATCGCAAACTCGCCGATGGGAAGGGTATCGTGACCATGGAGAATATTTTCCCGGATCAGACTGCGGTTCTCCTCCTCCGAAGCAAAATTCTCACATCCGTAGCCGGTGATTTTCCCATCCGAAAACACAAGTTCCAGCCCGCGGTATTCCAGCCCGTTCAGATAAACCCTGCTGACATGCAGCGTTCCGTGCGTACCGGTCAGCAGCGGCGAAGTAAACACCTCTCCCACCGGGATATTGACATCAGCGGTGCAGTTTTCAAAATTTGTCTGCCGGGCCGGCTCCGTCAGCTCATGCAGCCGGACATACATCTCCGTCCGGTTTCCGCCGGCTCCGCGCACATACACCTGCTCCCCCTTGTCAAGCGCGTCAATCAGCACCTGCTGCATGCTCTTATAAGCCTCGTTGTCCAGCGTATTGACCCGAATCGTTTCGCGGAAAACCGCTTCGAAATTTTCCCCGACGGACGGCAGAGGAAACGCAATAATTGTGAACGAGGTCTCCTCCTGTCTGACAAACTCCTGCGCCATCAGGCTGATTTCCCTCGCTGCATCCCGCTGGCATTTTTCTGTCCGCCGGCTGCTTTGCACCGCCTCCTTTTTGTTGACCGGGACAAACTCCGGCTCTCCGAACACCTCAACCACCGCCGGGCCGGCAAACGCCGCATACTCCGGCTGATAGCGCAGAAATGCCGCCCTGGATGCCCGGACGGATGCCTTCTGCATCCGCCGGTCAAAAAACAGCGCCCTGTCATTTTTGTGATCGTACTCATACTGCGGATTTGCACTCACTGCAAAATAGCCGTCTTTCCGCCCGTAGCCGCGCAGCGCAAGATTCGAGGGTGCCCGGTGTATCGTCAGGCGCTTTCCCTGGCTCTGAAACGTCTCCGCAGCAAACCGGATCATCCGCTCAAAGCCGATCACGTACCGGATATTCACGATGCCTTTTGCGGAAAAGTCCGCCCCCATCGTCTCAAAACCGCGGATGTAGCCATCAGTGTAGGTGTCTGCCATATTGCGCACCTCTGTCTCCGGCAGCGAATTTAAATACGCAGCAAGCCGAAGCTCGTTTTCGGTAATGTATTCCCCGAAATAATAGAGATAGCGCAGATCGCTCAGATCCGATTCCATAATAATATCGACGGCAAACGACCAGGTCGGATCCTGTTTTTCCCTCGCGCGCGCAAGCTTGAAGTCCTCCATATAGTCATGGACATAATAGTACAGGGCCTCCCGCACTTCCTTCCCCGTGCCTTCATCCTCCGCCTCAAAACAGTTGTACAGCTCGATCAGCAGCTCCATGCCCGCCGTCATGCCGGCCAGCCTGCCCTCAAAGGCACAGGCCGTCAGACTGCGCAGCTCCGAATAAACAGCCGACAGCAGCCTGCCGTATTTCTTACCAAGCCGTTTCACCGCATAAGCGGGATTGCCGTAGCTGTCCCCGTAATGCTCCGGAAGAATATCCTCATACAGCGCAAAATTGATCCGCTGCAGTTCCTGTAAGCTTAGCTTGTAAAGTTTTCCAGAAACTACAAGCTCTGCTACGTCCGTCAGCTGTTTTACAAATTTTGACATTTCAATAAAATAGTCCCGGAGCGGCTCACGCACGCTCTCTTCGGAAGGAATCAGAGCAATCCGCTCACGCGCCAGCTCATACCGCTCACGGATTTCATTGTTTTCCTCCTGCAAAATTTCCAGTATCTTCATAACACTCCGCCTCCATGCTGCCGGCACGGCAGCCCGCGCCGACGCAGTCTTCCGCTGCCGTTTTTCCGATTATCCGATTCTGCCGCTTCCGGTCCCGCTTCCGCCTCTGCTGCCGTTCCCGTCTCCGCCTTTGCTGCTGTTCCCGCCTCTGCTGCCGGTTCTGTTTCTGCCGGCCGCATGCCGGGCGCTGTTCGTTTTCCTCGGAAAACTCTTATTATCGCCGCAGCTTTCCGTTTTCTACATTTTTCTCGATCAGAGCCCTTGCATAATCCCAGAGCTGCTCCGAACCGGCGTGCGTCTGTCCGTTGCGCCGGTAAACCTGCTCCGCCGCAATTCCATGTCCTCCCAGGAACGCCCGCCGGACGCGTCATTCAGCATAAGGGGCTGAACCCGATCCAGCGTCCGCGCAAATTTTGCTTCTGCCGTCTCACCCGTTTCAAATTCTTCCCAGAGCGCCCTCAGCCTTTCTCCCTGATCCTCCGGCAGCATTCCGTACAGGCGCTTTGCGGCCTCTGACTCCCGCGCTGCTTTCGTCTCATGCCCCGCCTCATCATAAGCGTATGTATCTCCCGCATCAATCTCTATGACATCATGAAACAGCACCATCGTGACCGTCTTCAGCAGATCGATCTCCCCGTTCGCGTATTCCCCGAGCAGCAGGCACATTACAGCAAGATGCCAGGAATGTTCCGCATCGTTTTCCCTCCGGTCCGCACTTGCCAGATAAGTCTGACGCCACACGCTTTTACTCCTGTCCAGTTCCAGCAGAAAATCCATCTGCTGCTGCAGTCTGTTGCTTATCGCCATGTTCGCATTTCTCCCTTCTGTATGACGCTCCGCCTGTTCTTTGGACGGTTTTCCCGTATTCTGCCGCGCCTTCTCCGTCGGGCTACAGCAGCCCCGTCAGGTACAGCGCAATCAGCGCTACCAGCAATAATCCGCTGACCGCCATGCCGAATACGGGATGAAGATACCGGATATCCCGCTCCCGGAGGCTACGCGCACCGAGATAAAATCCAATGGCAGCCACCAGAAGACAGCCGATCCCGATATAGCCGACGACAATGCCCGCCGCTCCCTTAGCAATTCCGGACATAACCGAGGCCGTCACAAAGCCGGCAAGCGACAGAAGCGACAGAACCATGGAAATCACACCCCTCTTTGATCGCTTCTTCCCCTGAAAATTGAGATTCGTTTTTTTGAACCGTTTCTTATCCTTTTTGCCCTCCAGACCTTGCCGCATCGTTCCCCTCATTCCGCCAGCCGGCTTATATTATTCGGCACATTTCGTGCGCAGTTATCCTCTGCCTCCGCATTTTCCGGCAGCTGCTGCATGTTTTCCCCAGTGCCCGCCTTATATCTTCGAGGTACGCCGCCGTGCTTCTTTGGTGTCCGTCTCATTACTTTCCATGCACACCGGTCGGCCGCCTTTCCGCTTCCCGTCCCATGCTGCATTTTCTGCCAGCTGTCCGCACCTTTCTTTTTCCCTTGTGACCGGCCCGCAGCATCAGCCATACCCGCAGAAAAAGATAACCCAGCACGCCCCCGATCGTATTCAGAAACAGGTCGTCGACATCGAAGGTTCCCACCTTATATACAAGCTGTATCGTTTCGACCAGCAGACTGAACCCAAATGTGGCAAAAAGAATTTTCCAGAACCGCAGCAGTCCGCCCCAGAGCACAGGCAGAAAAAATCCGAACGGCACAAAAGCAGCAACATTTCCTACCAGATTGAGAAGCACTACCTTCATTCCCAGCTGAGCACGGTAGTTGTAGAACCGTTTGATCTCCCGAAACAGCACCAGATTATAACGGTATTCTCTGGTATTGTCCGCCCTCCCGTAGCTCTCACTGAAAAACAGAAGATACAGCAGTACAAAAAGATATATGATAAAAAGCAGCTGGCTTGCGGCGCGCTGCCAGCCGGACACGGAATTTTTCACTCAAACCTCTTTTCCAATCTCTCTGATTTATTTCCCTCCAGTGTGCATGGAATATTTATTCCCGAAAACCAGGCAGGCCATTCCCGGCCGGATTCGGTTTCCGGTAAAATTGTTTCCGCCCGAATACACGCTGCGCAAGATCCGATTTTCCGCCGGATATAATCTCGTCCGATACTGTCCTGCGCAAGATCCGATTTTCCGCCGGATGTAATCTCGTCCGATACCATCCTGCGCAAGATCAACTTTCCGCCGGATATAATCTCGTCCGATACTGTCCTGCGCAAGATCCGATTTTCCGCCGGATGTAATTTCGTCCGATACCATCCTGCGCAAGATCCGCTTTCCCGCCTGGCCGTATCGGCTGGATTCTGTTTCCAGACTGATTATACTATGGCGCACCGACAATTTCAAGGCCGGTTGAACCTGCAGCGGATAGTTTTTTCCCAACCGCCCGATGTATGGAAAAATACAGGCCTCCTGCGGCAAAAGCAAAATCCCGCGGAGGAGGTGCTGCCCTCCTCCGCGGAATCCCGAATATGCACGTTCTGAGCTTCTGCGCCTAATCCGATATTGCAAAATAATATGTGCTTGTATTCAGTGTTGCTCGGTTGCCGTTAATATCAACAATGCTGTTTTCATTAATATTGAACCGCAGCGTCTTTGACGTAAGGGTCGGCACTTCGCTGAGGATGATATAAATCATATTCCCGCTCGCATAGCCCTCGCCGGAAATCGATCTTCCGGTTGAATCAATTGCCGTGATCCGGATGCTTCCGGTTACTTCCTCGGACATGGTCATCATGATCGTCTGACCCTGCAGCCGGTTTGCGCGTGCCGTCGGCGGCGTATTCTCAACCGCCTGGAAGGTCATGTGATGCTCGGTCATCGGCCCGTAGGCGCCGCTGTAGCCCTTGATGTTCTGCATAACAAGCTCATAAGTGCTGATTGCGTCGTCGGTAAAAGCGCCGCCGGCAAATGTAAGTTCAACAACAGCTCTGCTGTCCATCTGCGTCTGAATGGAAGCCGCAATCGGCACAATCTTGGCGCCGTTTGCCCTCAGTACATAATAATTTGTAACTTCCTCCGCGCTTGCAAAATCAAGCTTATTCTCAAAGGTCAGGCGGATCACCGATTTATCGTTGATATCCTGCTCAATTATCGACGGCGGCGGAAGCTCGTTGAAACTGCTTCCGTTCTTGCTGACGGAAACTACCCGGCCGCCGGAAACATTGTCCAGCCTGTCTGTAACCAGTCCGGCCGGCAGCGTCACCGTGAAATCCCCCTCGGACTGAAGCATCTCGTCCGACAGGACATAAGTCACGCTCTCGCCCTCAATCTTTGCATCAACCACGTTCGGCTGTATCGTCATGATCTCGCCGCGCGTCGTCTTCACCCGGATCGCAAACAGCGGATTGAATACCGCATCGGCAATTTCCTTGTTCCAGGTAAGCACCAGTCTGCTCACATTCATGCCGCCGAAGGTGCCGTTCACAAGCTCGGCCGTCATCAGCTGCGGCGCCGTGGTATCCATCGTGAAATCAACCGTGCGCACCACCTTGGTATCCGTCAGGGAGCCGTTGTAATTGTACCAGTTGCTGAACTCGATCAGCTGAGGTCCCGTTTTGTTCTGATAGGAGTACGGAATCTCATACCGCACTACCTTCATATTACTGGAATCGACGATTCCCGCATTCGACTCGTTCCCGAACCGCGCAACGCCAGGCCACTGAATCGGCGAATCAAAGGTTGCCTGGAGCTCAGTCTTCGAAATGCGCTCCACCTTGACAATCGACGCTACAGCCTTTGTATTTGCATCCGTGCGCACATATACCCTCTGCAGCAGCGAGCTTGTCGTATTGCCCGAAAGGTCGCAGATTCCCCTGAGACTGACGATTACAGCCAAGGAGCGGTTTGATGTTATCCCCTCCAGATCAATGACAAGGGACTTCTTATCCTCGCTCAGCTTGTAATTGGACGGATCTCTCAGATAGCTCAGCAGGGCGACATCGGTCGTGTTCGACACGCTCTCCACTGTCATGTGGGAGATATCCAGCGCCTCATTAAAATTGATGCTGCTGAACCAGCCGTTGTAGCCGACCGTTGTTCCCGAATATACCGGGCCGGTCGTGTCCTTCAGGCGAAGAACCTCCGCGTACTGCTCAAACGGCACTCCTTCCGAGGTAACCACCTTGCTCGAAACAACGACGGAGTAGGTTCCGCTGAAGCTGCCGGAGCTGTTCAGCGTCAGCGTCTTCATATCTGCAGAAAGGCTCGGCGAGAGCGTTCCGAAATCGCCGGCCCCCTCATCTCTTCCGATAATGACCGTGCCAGCCGCCAGCTTTCCACCGCTGATAACACTGCTTCTTCTGACCGGTCGATCAAAGGAAATCTGCAGCTCCTGGCTGCCGACCATAACAGCGGAAAGCACCTTCGGACCGTTTGCCGGAAGCGGCGCAGGCGTCGAGGTTGGCGTAGGTGTCGGAGCTAAGGAAGGAGACGGCACAGGCGTCGGGGACGGAAGCGGCTTCGACGTCGGCGCAGGGGTAGACGTCGGAAGCGGCTTTTTCGTCACATGGAAATACAGACGGTCAACCGCCGGATTGTCCGCGCGCATGGCGTCCGCCTCGTCCACGCCCACGCGCACCTCGATCACCGCAAAACCCTCCTTCTTGGCGGTCACAACGCCGGAGCTGACCGTCGCGATATTTTCATCCCACGAGATCCAGAACACCTTATCCGTTGTATTGGACGGGGTCGGCTTTTTCTTGATCGAAAACTTCTCGCCGACATAGATTGTCTGCGCGTTGCCCTCGTTCCGCTTCGCGTTCGTAATCTCGATTTTCGTGCACGCAACCCGCCGGCGCACAGTTACCGAACACTCCAGCAGCTGAGTCGTTTTATTTTGATATGTAATCGTACATTTGACGGTCGTCGTACCCGGGCTTACCGGCGTGACAAGACCGTTCTGATCCACTTTTGCTATCGTTGCGCGATTCACCTTCCAGGACACGGATTTCACCTTGGAGGTGTCCACATTCTCCACCTTCAGCCGGTATGTCGTGCCCGTAAATACGGTTATTTTTTCGGCATTTAGCGACGGCCCGGCCGCCTTTGCTGTCAGCGTATCTGAAAAATGTCCCAGCAGCGGTAGCGCTAGGCAGAAAATAATCAGAAACGCAAGCAGCCTTGACTGCTTTCTCCTCATTCCATACCTCTTTTCTGCGCCGGTCTTCCTTTTCCCGGTCCGCGTTCCGGCGCTGCCGCAGACCTGCTCCCCGGAGGCATCTGCCCCCATCATACGGCTTATATTATAATATAAGTTTGTCAAAGCTTGGGTAGAAATATTACATTTTTATTACAGGTGGATAACGAAACCAAACATGCAGACATTGCAGCGGAGAAATTAAAGATTACGGGGATATAAAGGGAAGAGGAATCCTCAGGGGATTAATGTTTCAGATGTCTGGCCGGACATTTATCCGGCACGATACAAAAGCACTAAAATCTGGAGTTGTAATGAGCTATCTGTTAAATTACTCTATCGAATGATTTCCATGTCCGCCGCTGAAAACGATGCGGTTTTTGATCCGTGCCTGTTACCGGAGGAAGTGATCGAACTGTTGTTTGGTCTGCCCTTCAGATTTCTCTTCGGTTTTCAGCCGTATCCCGGAATAAACGGACAGCGCAGGATATATCATAATCTAAGCCATATCATTCTGCAAAAGGCTGATATCTATTTTAAAAAACGCCGCGGTTTCCCGCGGCGTCCGTTCCGTTCCATGCCCGATTATTTCAGCGTAACCTTTGCGCCTACCTCCTCAAGCTTCTTCTTGATCTCCTCAGCCTCATCCTTGGAGATCGCCTCCTTGAGCACCTTCGGAGCGCCGTCTACGGCATCCTTTGCTTCCTTGAGGCCAAGGCCGGTTACCTCACGGACAACCTTGATAACCTTAACCTTCTCTGCGCCGATCTCGGTCAGCTCTACGTTGAACTCGGTCTTCTCTTCAGCCTCTGCCGCTGCCGGGCCCGTTGCTGTAACAACAACGCCTGCCGCTGCGCTGACGCCGAACTCCTCCTCGCAAGCCTTTACTAAATCGTTGAGCGCTAATACGGTCATGCCCTTAATCGCATCAATAAATTCCTGTGTCGTCATTTTATTTGCCTCCGTTTCATATTTTTTATTTTTATGCCCGCTTATGCTGCAGGCCTTCCGGGAATCCCCGGATTCCGGTATTTATGCCGCTTCGCCGTTCTTCTCGGCAATCTGCTTAAGCACACGCGCGAGATTGGTAATCGGGGACTGCAGGCTTCCGAGAAGCCTCGAAATAAGCGTTTCTCTGGACGGGATGGATGCGATTACCTGGATGCCCTTCGCATCGTAGTAGGTTCCCTCCACCACGCCGGACTTGAACTCAAGCCGGTCACAGGTCTTCGCAAACTCTGCAAGCACTCTTGCCGGTGCGGTTGCATCGTCAATGCCGAATGCAACGGCGGTCGGTCCCTCCAGATCCTTGTCAAGCTGAGCGAAATCGCTTCCCTCGAAGGCTCTCTTGAGATATGTGTTCTTGTAGACCTTGTACACAACGCCGGCCTCTCTCAGAGACCTGCGGAGACGGGTATCCTCCTCCACGGTGAGACCGCGGTAATCGACGATAACCGCTGAGCTCGCCTTTTCGGCGTATTCCTTGATCTCGCTGATGATCGGCTGCTTTAACTCAACCTTTGCCATTTTGTACACCTCCTTATCAGATTCTGCGTCATAAGGATAAAAAAACTGCCCCCTGCATAGACAGGGGGCAGCGAAATCGTCAGTTCAAACGAGCATTATCCCTCGGCAGGCGGACTTCCTTACGCCGTAACTACGGCACCTGCTGTCTTCGGCAGTTTTGCTGCCGCTTTCGCGACAGCTTTTGTATTGTAGCATAAATCTATGCGAGTGTCAACAGCAAGTTTTCCGTGCAGCAGGCGCGGAAAACAAAGCCTTCGCCGGCAGAGCCCGCCACGCGGGCGAAACCGGACTGCCGCCGGAGCCGGACTACGCCAGCTTTGCGGTGTTGAGCTTCACGCCAGGGCCCATTGTGGAAGCAAGGGTAACGCTTCTCAGATACTGGCCCTTTGCGGACGCCGGCTTTGCCTTGATGATGGCACTCATAAGCGCCTGGAAGTTGTCTGCGAGCTGCTCCTCCGTAAAGGAAGCCTTGCCGACCGGACAGTGAATAATGTTTGTCTTGTCCAGTCTGTATTCGATTTTACCGGCTTTAATATCATTGACAGCCTTCGTCACATCCATCGTAACCGTACCTGCCTTCGGGTTCGGCATCAGGCCCTTCGGTCCGAGCACACGTCCGAGACGTCCGACAACGCCCATCATGTCCGGGGTAGCCACTACGACGTCAAACTCAAACCAGCCCTCGTTCTGGATCTTCGGAATCAGCTCGTCGCCGCCCACATAATCGGCGCCTGCCGCTTCAGCCTCCGCAACCTTGTCGCCCTTTGCGAACACAAGCACTCTCACCTTCTTGCCGGTTCCGTGCGGAAGAACTACCGCGCCGCGAACCTGCTGATCTGCGTGACGTCCGTCAACGCCGAGACGGATATGAGCCTCTACGGTTTCGTCAAATTTTGCGGTTGCCGACTTTTTTACTAAGCTGACTGCCTCTGCAACATCATACTGAACGGTTCTGTCGATCAGCTTTGCTGCGTCCTGATATTTCTTTCCTCTTTTCATTTCATTAACCTCCTGGTGGTATTATCGGGAGAATGCGTGTCCCTCCCACAAACGAATCCGTTCCTGCAACTAATCGTCCACTACCGTGATGCCCATGCTTCTCGCAGTACCTGCGATCATGCTGGTTGCCGCCTCAACGGAAGCTGCATTCAGGTCCGGCATCTTGAGTTCCGCAATCTTCTGAACCTCGGAGCGCTTGATCGTCGCAACCTTCACCTTGTTCGGCGTAGCGCTTGCCGTCTTGAGGTTGCACGCCTTCTTCAGAAGAACCGCAGCAGGCGGAGTCTTGGTAATGAAGCTGAAGCTTCTGTCCGCGTATACCGTGATAACGACAGGAATAATCATACCTTCCTGATTCGCCGTTCTGGCATTGAACTCCTTCGTAAACTGAACAATGTTTACGCCGTGCTGGCCGAGCGCCGGACCAACCGGCGGAGCCGGCGTTGCCTTTGCTGCCGGAATCTGTAATTTAATGTAACCTGTAACCTTCTTTGCCATGATTGTAACCTCCTAAAATTGTGGTTTTACCGGGAGAATAAATCCCTCCCACTCGTCCGCGCCCGAAAGCGCCAACTGTCTTTCTTACTTTTCGATCCGGATATCGGTAAAGCTGATCTCAACCGGAGTCTCCCGCCCGAACAGTTCCACGTTGATGCCGACCGTCTGCCTGCTCGGATTGATTGACCGGATCACCGCCTCGGTATTTTCCCATGCTCCTGAAATTACGGTAATGGTATCGCCGACGTTGAAATCGTAAGAAACCTCCGCTTCCTTCCGAAAACCGAGATTGACCATCTCGTCCTCGGTGAGCGGCACCGGCTTGGAGCCCGGCCCTACGAAGCCCGTCACGCCGCGCGTATTGCGCACCACGTACCAGGTGTCCTCGTTCATCTCCATATTAATCAGAACATAGCCCGGAAAAATCTTTCTCTGAACCTTTTTCCTGACGCCGTTTTTCAGCTCCGTTACTTCCTCGATCGGCACGGAAACCTCAAGAATCTGATCCTGCAGATGGCGGTTCTCAATCGTCTTTTCAATGTTGGCCTTAACCTTGTTCTCGTATCCCGAGTAGGTATGGACTACATACCAGTTCGCTTCTGCCATATCATCACCCTTATCCCAGCTAGATTATCACGTTGATACCCGCTCTGATCACCATGTCAACCAAAGCAATCACTACGCCTAACGCAACGGAAATGACAACGACAGTGACGGACTCCTTGAGGAGCGTCTCCTTGTCCGGCCAGATAATCTTGGAGAACTCCGATTTCAGGCCCTTGAACCAGCTCTTCTTCGGAGTCTTCGGCTCCTTGGACTTTCCGGCCGTCTTCTCTGTACTGTTTACAGCAGCGTCTCCCATGATTCACTTTCCTTCCTTGCCGTCCGCACCGCGGACCTGCCAGCTGTTATTACTTGGTTTCCTTGTGTAACGTGTGTGCTTTACAGAATCTGCAGTACTTCTTCGTCTCCATTCTGTCCGGATGATTTTTCTTTTCCTTCGTCATGTTGTAATTACGCTGCTTGCATTCCGTACATGCCAATGTAATTTTTACTCGCACAAC
>CAJUMC010000002.1:0-117466 GCA_910587085.1 uncultured Lachnospiraceae bacterium
AAACTATGTGGCTTTCAGCCATTTTCATGGCTGTGCCGTGAATAATCTAGGTTTAATTATATTAAGGAGGATTTTATGAAATTGAAAAGTCTTGTTTCTGCGATTTTCATGATGTTTACCTTGCTTTTGGCCGGTTCAACAGGGGCAGAGGCAGCGGAACCGGCAGAGACAGTACAGCATGAGACTGCTGCGGAAATCCCGGTGGGGACGGACGGATATTCTGCAGGGTATAATAAATATTCGGCTGGTTCAGAGGGGCCGCAGGATTTTTATGTTTATGAGGGAAGGGTATATTTGCTTGACTCGGAAAATGACAGAATTCTTGTTTACACAGGTGCGGAATTTGAACAATGTATCGAGCTGGATGCCTACTGCACCATGCTGGAGATATTGGATAACGAAATCTATGTGCTGGCCTTTACGCAGAATGCTGTCTTGAAATTTGATATGGAAGGCAGACTGCAGGAAAAATATCCTCTCGGCTGTGACGCTTCAGCAGTGAAGGGCATAACCCAAAGGGATGGCAGAGTTATGATTCTGAATGCGGCCGGGCAGATGCTTGCATACGATACTCGTTTCAGCAGATTTTCTATTGTAAGAAGGGATATAGAAAAGGTAGATTTCTCTATTCAGGGCAAGAAAACATACTATGAAAATGATATCCTGATAAAGGAATATCTCACAAATGTAACGTCTGATTATGCGATTCTTCACCGCTACAATAATCAATCAGACCATTTGGTCGGCGACGAGTATATCACAAAACTGCGTCAGGGAGAGCAGATTGCTTGGTATAAACTGGATATGGAAGACTGGACTGTTCTGCCGATGCGCTATTTCCGGGTGATCGATGGTAAGCCGTATTTCATGAGCTGTTACGGGGATCGGGTGATTGTCCGGGAGGTTGTTTTTGCGGAGGAAATAAAGGATTCGTTCCCGGGTGCGGTTGCCGGGTTAACAGAGGAAATAAAAAAGATGACTTCTGTCAGGAAAAGCGCGGCTGCGATGAACAAAATTTCCCTCTCCAGAGCTCAGGTGATCAGCCGTGCGGAGAGTATGCGTACTATTTACTGGATGCTGGAGGAAAAGCATAAGGTTGTGAGAGGCTCTGCAGTCCTGCCGAAGGTGATAAAGGATGCACCGGCCGGACGTTCATTCCAGGGGATTCCGTATTGCTGGGGCGGCTTCTGCGGCGTTTCGGACGCAGCTTCCGATAAAGAATACGGCGGAAAATTTGCGGATAAGATTACGACTGTTTTCGATGATGATACGATGTTTATGGCAGGGAATGTAAGCAGAAAAACACCGGGTTATGTTTCCAAAACGATAGGGCTGGACTGCTCGGGTTTTGTTTCCTCGGCTTACGGCCTGTCGGCAAAGAAAGGTACTTCTGACCTGGAAAATACTTCAAATTTCTATACCGTAGCACTGGAAAAGCTGCAGACGGGCGATATGCTTGTTTCCTTAAAGGAGAGGCATGTTTATCTTTATGTGGGGATGAAGGACGAAAATACCTATATGGTGTATGACTGTAATTCGAGCTCAAGCACCGGACGGGTGCTGAAACGGGAAGTAACCGCGGAGCATATTAAAGAATTTGAATATGTGGGAAGGACACCTTGGATAAACTGATTGACATTCGACAAGATGCTCGCCAATGAATGCAGAGCGTGTTCTGATCAGGGATAAGGAAAGAGACGATTTGGATATGTCTGAGCTGGGATTTTGGAAAACTCCATGCCCGGATTAGATTTAATAATGGATGGAACAGGCAAGGCCGGCAGGAATCGCAGGATTTATACCGGCTTTTCTTGATGTCCCAAAATCCTTTTCCAGGGGAGTAATGGAGAGAGCGTGGCAGAAAGGATGATTTTAGAAGAATAAGTGAAAAAACTCCATCTGAAGCAAGCGCTTCGCGAGATTTTACGGAAAGGTAAAAGAAGGAAAAATGTGCAGGGTTTATTTGCAGAAGGGAACCGGTGAAAAAACTTATATCAGAACAAGAAAAGAGGAAGAAAACGGAAAGAAAAAACAGGCAGGGCAGAAGAGCATAGAACAAAAGCGGAAAATACATTTTTATCGGGAATATAACTTGCATTAGCTGGATAGAAATGATATGATAAATGCATAAAAAAGAATACTGGTTCAATAAGTACAGGAAATAAAAAAGAAACTGTGGTTTGGCTGGCCTGGAATGACATGCTGAATATGACGGATGCAGGGTAAGCCGCAGAAACCGTTATTTTTACGAAACTTTGATTTTAGACTGGAAATAAGAGCAGGTCAGGGCCCGTCTGGGATAACGAAGGAGCCTGGTCAGGAAGAATGAAATAAGCCGGCGGAAATTCCAATTTTTCATCGATGCAGTCTCCCGCAGGCAGATCTTACGAAATACGGGGTATGGGCATGACAGAAGAAAACCTTGGAAAACAGCTCGGGATTCTGCGCAAGCAGCAGAAAATTTCAAGAAAAAAGCTCAGCGAAGGGCTGTGCAGAGATTCGGAGCTTGCATTGATTGAAAAAGGAGAGGGACAGGCGGAGCTGTTTCTGCTTACGGCACTGCTTGAGCGTCTTGGGAAATCCGCGGAATGGCTGGTTTGCATTGTAACGGCAAAGGAATACGAGAAGCTGTCCGCTCTGGATGAAATCGAAGAAGCATTGCGCTTCGGAAGGCTAAAGGATGCCCGAAGGACATTTGAGGAATATCAGCGGAAGAACCCGGCCGGCAGGAACCGATACCGGCACATTTTTGAGGAAAGAATTTCAGGAATTCTGGCCCTGGAGGAGTATGAAGACAGCCTGCGCAGCCGGCAGAAAGAGAGGTGCCCGGCTGAAGCGGAGACGGAAAGAAAAGAAGAAGCTCTGACTGGGGCGGAAAAGCAGGAAAGAAAGGTAAATTCATGTTTTCCGCTGATGCAGTGCTGCGGGAAGGTGTGCGATGCGCGGGGGGATAAGGAGAAGAAAGGCCGCGATGCGGCCACTGCAGAACAAATGTACAGTCTCGAAAAACTGGAAGCGGCTGATCTGCATTTTCATGCGGCCCTGGATCAGACGCTGCCTTCTGCAGAATTGTATAGTCCTGCAATGATTTTGCGGTTGGATAAGGGAGAAAAGCTTCTTGCTTTGTTTGAAATTGAAAATATTCTTCTTTGTCTGTATACACGCAGAAGGCTGCAGGGCGGACAAAAGCTGCTTCCGCTGCTGGAAGCTCTATATCGCTGTCTGTGCAGGAATTCTCAAGATGACTGGCTGCGGGGACAGTATCTTGCCAAAACGGGAATGCTGCTTGGGGAACTCTATCTGGAGAAAAACGATTATTGCACCTGCATAAAAGTCCATGAGTATATTTTACATAGAAACCGGAACTCCGGAATGATGGTGTGCGTACTGCCGCTGTTAGATCAGCTAATAACTGCGTATCAGGAACTGCGTCATAAAGAAAAGGTTGAATATTATCTGGTACATAAAGAAAACTTTGAAACTGTTTTTCAGGAATATGGTCTTTTTCCGGAGTGTATGAGCAAGCTGTATTATCATTGTCAAATGCAGCAGTATTATATGGAGGGTTCTCTGATTGTCGCAGAGCGGAAGCATCGAGGAATTTCACAGGAAAAGCTGATAGAAGGAATTTATAAAAATACCGAGAGCCTTTCGCGTGTCGAAAATGGAAGGACGAATTGCGACCGGAAAAAATTTTATATGCTGATGAAACGGCTGGAAATCGACAGGGTACGTTTTAATGCAGATATTATTACGGACGAATACCGGGCGATCGAACTGGAGCGGGAACTTGAAAATCATCTTGCCCGGCAGCAGTTTGAGGAGGCCGGACATGAACTGTACATTCTTGAAAAATTGCTGGATATGGAGAAAAAATGCAATCGCCAGCTGGTGCTTGGAATGAAAAACGAGGAAGCGCTGCGCCGCAGGAAAATACCATGGGAAGAGGCGCTTGGGACAGCCGTAAAGCTGTTGGAACTCACCTATAGTATGGATACGGCGGAGGGCAGTATCCGATATAGCCGGGTTCCGTTTCGGAATGAAATGTATCTGTTTAATCAAATATGCATCATACTTCGGGCTGCCGGAAGGGGTGAGGAAGCAGCGGAAATGCTGAAAAAAATGCTGCGGACATACGAGGCGGCAGCGGGAAAGAAACGGTTTCATTTTAAAGCATTGTATTTGTGCGCAGAAAATCTGTGCGGACTTCTGGAAAGATCGGATTGTCCAAAGGAAGCGGAAAGGCTGGCGGATCTATTGATACGGGAAAGGCTGGCCCGCGGGGAGCTGGCGCAGATCCACCGTGTTTTTCGGATAAAAGCAGAAGCTTCCCGGAAGGGGGAAAAGGGGAAAGCTTACGCGGAGAGAATCCTGCGGCAAGCGTATTTACTGTGCGAATGGGGAGGGTATGTGAAAGAAGGCAGTGATATAATGGATTTAATAAAAGAAGAATATACTTGAACGGTTCTGAAGATGGTGTATCCGTAAAAAATAACGTATATATAATATTAAAATATAGAAGTGGGGAAGACAGGATGAACCTGGAAACCCCGGAGGACGGCCAATGGAAACTGATAGTGGATGTAAAGCTGTTTGCAGACTGCTCTGCGGATGCACAGGCCGTGGAAGTAAAGGGACAGCAGAAGGTTTATCCGTTAAAAGCGATTTATAAGACATCCGGAACCAGATTTGATGATTGCTGGCTGCTTCTGGAGACAGAGAACGGCGAGCAGGGCTGGATTTATGAGTCACATCGGTTGGTAGGAACCAAGGAAGAAATGTCGTGATCTGCTGGTTGGTTTATACATGACATTTACCCTCGGTTTACAATAGGATTCAGAGAAAACTACAAGGAAAATTGATACCTGATAGCAATACCATTACAATAATTTAATATGAATACAAATAAAAGTTAGTAAAATAAATAATTTCAAAACTTAATAAGCAAACATAAATTAATTTCCGGTAAGTTAAATAAAAGTACAAATGTTTTCATGACTGTTTTCTGTAAAATTTATCATAATAAGTCATTCACATTAAGGAAAAAAAATGATAAAATATAATATAAGCAAAAGTAAAAGAGGTTGATAACATTATCTGTAATATGGAAAGGAGAGATGACCATGAATATATTAATTAAAAAGAAAATATAAGTTATTAAAGCAGAAGATATACAATGTCAAAGGTTAATTTCAGTGTTTGGAAGAAAGGAAGGGACATTTTTATGGAATGGAGCAGGAAAATCTTTTGTTTTGTTTTATTAACTGGGATGATATTGGGTAGTTTTCAATATACCACGAATGTGATGGCTATGGATTATACAGAAGAGACTTTGAACTCAGTGGAGGTTTTTGGAACCACAGGAGTGGCATTATCAGATACGATTTTATTTGTCGATTATGGAACTACGGAAGGAAAAGTGGTCTTTGATGATTTTATAAATGGCGGAGATGGAGCTGGTCCGGAGGCTTTTTGGGTGGAGAATGAATCTTCTATCTTTATTTTGGATTCCGTTGCGAAAAGAATTAATCATTATATTAATGGGGAATTTGCAGATTCGCTCATGTTAATGTCAACCATAGCACCAAGATGTTTTTGCATGGCGGACAACGGAACTGTTTATGTATGTGATACATATAATGGTGAATCAAAACTATTTATATATCAGGAAAATAAACTAAAAAATGTCTTTTCTATTGGTAAAATTGATGTTCGCAGTATTAATATTGATAAAAATGGACAGATACAAGTCTCGGATTGGTACAATGAATATATATTTTATATTCAAGATTCCAATTTACAGTGCACTGCGAAAAATGAATTGAAGGCGTCCAATATGAATGGCTCGGCTTATGCAAGGCAAGTGGGAAAAGACGAAAATGTAAGATATGAAATACAAACACAGTTGGTAGATTGCAGTATGCTTCTTGGAGAAATCAGACTGGTTGCAGTGGATTATAACGATAATATTGTCGCAGGTGTTAGGATTCCTTTAGAGGAGTTTGTGTATCGTCCAAATCAATATTTTCAAGTAGATAAGAATGGAAATGTGTTTTTAATGATTCCGAATGTTACAGGTTTAGAAATACGTAAAGTTGTGCTTGGAAAAGAAAGTGATTCAGAAATAAATAAAATTGTTACGTTTGCTAAAAATTTTGAGGCTGAAATACAGAGAACATCAACATATTCATCTTCTGTAAGTTTGTCATTAACGCGTCATGATGTTTTGGAAAAAGCAAATTATATTGCAATGCATGGCTGGACGCTGTCCTCGAAAAATATTTCTACTAACACAGATGTTAAATTGCCAGATTTTATCCAGAGAGCAGTATCAGATGGCCTTTTAGAAAATGGTGGAACGGTAAGGATGTCGGGAATTCCATATTGCTGGGGTGGATTTGATTCACAATATACATCAAATAATTCTGGTTATTCGACATTTGCAGATGCAATTTCTGCAGGTTATACAGCGGGAAATATATGCTCGGATAATTCGGGGAAGGTTGGTAAGACCGCAGGATTGGATTGCAGTGGTTTTGTATCAGCAGCTTATGGTTTTTCTGCAAAAAAAGGAACGGGTTATTTTGCAGATTACGGAACGGAAGTAGATATAGATACTATAGAAACTATGGATTTCTTGATAAGATATAAATATACTGGAAAAAGCAATCATGTTCTGCTTTTTTATAATTGGAATACAAAAGATAAATCTAGAATGTTAATTATAGAAGCAAGTAACCCGGAAGATTATGATGATAAAACATTAATTAGAGTAGTAGATACCGACGATTATTTAAATAATGGGTATATTATGAGAACACCATGGTAAAAATTTTTGTTTTTTACTTAATAGATATAGATTAACAGGTGCTGTAACTGTAAAAACATACTGATGTGCACTGGAAAGGAGGATAGTTATGAAAAGGTCAGCGCTAGCACTAATACCAGTTCTGTTCCTGGCCGGATGTCAGGTCAGCGGAGAACAGCCAGAGCTGCCGGAGCCAACAGATATTTCAGCCGAACAGGATACAGACAAAAAAACGGGGGTGCTCGAGGAGAATGTAGTGTATGAGCAGGTAGCCGTGAACGGTTTGATATATGTGGGGTTGGGCTCGGGAAAGGGAATTGAGCTTGATCTGAACGGGGATGGCGCAGCAGAGCAGCTTTATTTATCCCCAAAGGGAATCTATATCGACGGCGTCTTGCAGGCGGAGCCGTGGAAAAGCTCGGGCGGCGGGACGGGTGCAAGGCCGTGGGACGGTTTGTGGCTGGTGGATATTGATTCCTCCGACATGTTTCTGAATTTTATAGTTGGAGGAGAAGTGGATAAGGAAGAAATCATGATGTGGTATGATGGCGAGCTGAAGTCGGCAGAACTGGAAAATTTCCAGGGACAGCCTTTCAGCACAGCCGATTATACCGGAGATGGAACTTTTCTTGTGAATTCGATGCTTGTTCCTCTGCTTTATCAGAGTTGCTATCGGACAACTGAGTATAAATGGGACGCAGAAAAAGGGATAGCATATACGGGAAAAGCAGTTACTATTTCGGAGGGACCAGAAGACATGATGAACCTGGAAAACCCGGAGGACGGCCAATGGAAACTGATAGTGGATATAAAGCTGTTTGCAGACTGCTCTGCGGATGCACAGGCCGTGGAAGTAAAGGGACAGCAGAAGGTTTATCCGTTAAAAGCGATTTATAAGACATCCGGAACCAGATTTGATGATTGCTGGCTGCTTCTGGAGACAGAGAACGGCGAGCAGGGCTGGATTTATACGGAAAATGTGGACGGAAGATGGATTATCAATAAAGATAGAGATGCTTATGAAGTGATCGAAGGTTATTCAACGGCAGGATAAGGAACGGGCGGTATTCCAAGCAGCGGCGCAATGTATTGCGGAGCGAAAGATATCTGCCGTTTAAAAGAGCTCAATAATATAGTTCAGGATGGATTAGAAAGGTAAATAATAAAATGGAAAAGAGCATTTTTGCTGGTATTTGTCTTGTTCTTATCAGCAGCATTTTCCGCTTGCGGGCAGGAAACCCGGATGGAAGGAGATAAAGAGAATACGGAGGCGGCATTGCTGCCGTCCTCCGGGGAAAGCAAGACAGAACTTCCACGGGAAACAGAAGGGACGGCAATATCGTCTGCGGCCGTAACGACGCCCGGGCCGACACCGGCACAGGCTACCCTGCCGTCGGAACCGCCTGCGCCGACCGGCATGCCGGTTCCGGATCCGGAGCCTTTCCTGCAGATGGACGATGAGCCGGGGCGGAAGGATTATCTGGTTTACCGGGAAATAACCCCGCAGGAGGGGGTTGCCGTATACATCAATGAAAAAAAGATGAAGCCGGAATATGATGATCTGAGTGAGGAATTCCGCAGACGGGCCGCATCGAAGCCGGAGGTGATTATTCAGGCCGGCGGGTATCAGTATGTGCTGGAAAAGGAATATTTTCTGGAATGCGGAGAGCCTGTCGTAACAATCAAAGAGGGCTGTTATGCGGGGCTGGAGTACGAGGAGATCCTGCCGGTGAAGGAACTGCCGGATGCCCTCTCGCCGATCGGTTCCGCCGAGGTATACGGCAGGGAATATGTATTGGATATTCGATCGCTGGCAGAAGGAAAAAAGGTGGAGGCCCTGGAGGTTATCCCTGGGGAGGATACGGAGCTCTCGGCAGGCTACCGGCTGAATCAGAAGGGAGAGAAGGTCTTCGCCCTGTCCGTTCCGCGATGGAGCGAGAGCTCAAGGGAATATTGGAGAGAAGGAATTTTCTGGTATCCGGGACTCGATCTGCCGGAGCAGGAACACTATTCGCTTGTTTATGAAGAACTTTCTCATTTTACGGACAGCGGAATCGGATATCGCCGGGTAGGGATAGCGGCGGGAAATCAAATGATATTCCTTGGGAAATTCTGTAACGATATCTTTTTTCCGGATACGGAGATTGGATATTATGACGAGTACTGGGAATTTGACCTGGAGGGAGGCCCGGATCTGCAGCCGTGGCAGCCGCGTCCGCTGGAGCCGGAGACGCTGCTGGATCTGGACGGAGACGGAGTTCCGGAAAAGATTTCGTATCGGATGACCGGAGAAAGAATGGGAAGCAGCCGGTTTATCGTTTCCGTCAACGGAGTTGAAAATGTGCTGGACGACTTTCGAACGGATGTTTTTTTGGAAACTGTATGTTTACGGCAAGCCTGGACGGAAAAACAAAACAGCTGATGGTATTTCACTTAGGGGACGGAGCAAGCCGTGAGATTACCATTTACAGCTACAGGAACGGCTGCCTGCAGAGGGCGGGGCAGATTGAGAATGCGGACAGCTACCGTATATCGGAGGAGGACGGCATTGGTGTATTTGCTATGTTCCGCAGGATAAGCCCTCTGCAAAGCGATATGACGCTGATGAAGTACAGCCTGACCGACGGCATGCTCCGGGAGATTCCGCAGGAATATTATAAATTCTGTGAAAACCGCATGGAGGAAAATGGAACCCCGGCCCGGAATATTCTTACACTTTTGCAGGACTTTGAGCTGCACACGGAAAAAGGCGGCGACAGTACTTTTGTTCTGCCAAAAGGAAGCCATGTCACAACGCTGGGCGGCGATCTGGCGGATTGGATTCATTCGCAGCGACGGCACGGAAATTGACGGCGGGGAACTGTTTGATCATCTGATGATATACGGATGAAAAGCATCCTGATCTTTGTGCGGATTTTGCGTGGCAGACGCAAAACCGAAGGAGTGTCGGCTCGGCTGTCTGTCACGGTCAGGCAGCAAATGGAGTGTGCGATCGGGCAAAGGATAAAATCATTTTTATCCGGACGGACGTTGCTTTCGACTTCCCTGTGTTGGGCTTATACGGGTGTATAGCTGTAAAGAAAGAGGCTGTTTCACAGCCTCTTTCTTTTTGTCCGCATTCCTTTTTTGCAGAAAGATTGCAAAAATATTTCCTCCGGTGTATAATGTGAGATTATGATAAAGAAGGGGGGCGGACAGAAAATGAATCCAAGAGCAAAAAAATTTGTATCCTATTACAAGCCGTATCTCCGCGTATTTACCGCGGATATGCTTTGTGCGTTTGCGGTGGCGGCGATTTCGCTGGTGCTGCCGATGATTGTGCGCTATATTACCAATACCGTGCTGGTTAATTATGAGATCAGCGAGGCGGTCGGAGAGATCGCAAAGCTTGCGGCAGTGATGGCGGCGCTCGCGGTACTGCAGTTTTTCTGTAATTTTTTCATCAATTATCAGGGGCATATCATGGGTGCAAAAATGGAATATGACATGCGCAATGATATTTTTGATCATTATCAGAAGCTTTCTTTCAATTTCTATGATAATCAGAAGGTAGGTCAGCTGATGACGCGCGTCACAAACGATCTGTTCGAGATTACGGAACTCTGCCACCATGGCCCGGAGGATATCGTAATTTCCATTATTAAATTTGCCGGCGCGTTTGTTATTCTGCTCTCGGTCAACGGGAAGCTGACGCTGCTGCTTTTTGCGGTAATTCCGCTGATGTTTGTTTTTGCCTATATCATGAAAGGGCGGATGAACCGGGCATTCCGCAGAAACCGTGAAAATATTGCAGAAATCAACGCGCAGATCGAGGATAATCTCTCCGGCATCCGCGTTGTGAAATCCTTTGCGAACGAAGAGCAGGAAAAGCGGAAATTCCGTATCGGAAACGGAAAATTTGTCGAGAGCAAAAGCCATGCCTACTGGCAGATGGCAACCTTTCATTCCGGACTCGGCTTTTTCACCAGCATGATCAATGTCGTTGTCATTGCCGGCGGCGGGCTTCTGATTGCGCGGGGCGGACTGAGGGTGAGCGACCTCCTGACCTTTCTGCTCTATGTGAATAATATCATTGAACCCGTGAATAAACTGATCAATTTTACCGAGCAGTTCCAGAACGGCGTGACGGGCTTTTCGCGCTTTATGGATATCCTGGAGATGGAACCGGATATTAAGGATCGGGCGGATGCGGTGGAGCTTGCGGATGTGAAGGGAGATATCCGGTTTGAAAATGTGGCGTTCCGCTATGAGGGAACCAGGGAGGATGTGTTTGAGCATATTGATCTCTCGGTTCCAGCGGGCGGCTATGTGGCGCTGGTCGGCTCCTCCGGGGTTGGAAAAACAACGCTTTGCAGCCTGATCCCGCGCTTTTACGAGGTTTCGGAGGGCAGCGTTTCCATCGACGGGACGGATGTGCGAGGCGTCACCCTGCGCTCGCTGCGCCGCAGCATCGGCATTGTGCAGCAGGACGTCTATCTTTTCGCGGGCACGGTAGCTGACAATATCCGCTACGGGAGGCTGGACGCGACAATGGAGGAGATACAGCAGGCGGCAAAGCGCGCGAACGCGCATGAATTTATTATGGAGCTTCCGGACGGCTATGATACCTACATAGGGCAGCGCGGCGTGAAGCTTTCCGGCGGGCAGAAGCAGCGGCTTTCCATTGCGCGGGTGTTCCTGAAAAATCCGCCGATCCTGATTTTTGACGAGGCGACCTCAGCGCTTGACAACGAGAGCGAAAAGGTGGTACAGGAGTCTCTGGAAAAGCTGGCGGCAGGAAGAACAACATTTGTAATAGCACACCGGCTGACGACCATCCGCAATGCGCGGGAGATACTGGTGCTGACGGAAAACGGCATCCGGGAGCGCGGGACGCATGCGGAGCTGATGGAGAAAAACGGGCTGTATGCGTCGCTTTATCAGGTGGGAAAGGTTTAAAAACAGGAAAGAAAGGGCGCTTCCGGAGAGGATTCCGGCAGCGCCCCTTTCGGCTGTATTCCGGGAAGAATAGTATCAGGTTTTTTGGAAACAGCTAAGACTGCACGGACAAAGCAGGAACCTTGCATTGCCAGACGGCAGAAAGACAGCCGGGGCAGCTATAAAAAACAAAGTTACAGGAATGTCTGATTGTACGGAGATCATGAAAATGGAAATAAATATCGAAGAGGACGCGAATGCTGTGAAAACCGGCAGGGGATTTGCAGATTATCTGTCGGCAGTTAAGAATGGAGATCATCGTGCCCGCATGCGGGAAATTTTGGACTGGGTAGAAGGCAGGTTTCCCGAGCTGAAATCAAAAATTGCATGGAACCAGCCTGTGTTTACGGATCACGGCACATTTATTATCGGTTTCAGCATGTCGAAACAGCATATTTCGGTTGCACCGGAGCCGGCGGCGATCAAGAAATTTTCGGAAGAGATTGCCGCGGCGGGATATGGCTGCAGCTTAAATATCTTCCGTATCCGCTGGGAGGAGCAGGTTGATTTTCTGCTGTTGGAACGGATCATTCAATATAACCGGAAAGACAAGGCAGACTGCAAATCCTTCTGGAGAAAACAGCCTCGGCCGGGCTGACTGAAATCCTTCCGGAAAAAATAGTTCCGTCCCGGTTGACGGAAGTCTTTCCGGAAAAAATGCCCCTGGCCTGGTCTGAATGAAATTTTCAAAGCTGCTGCTCTTTGCGTCCGTCAGGAAGCAGAGCGCAGTAGTTCTTTTATTATGCCGACGAGATAGAGCGAGCCCGCGCAGAGCAGGATTTCGTCCGGACCCGTCAGCCGCCGCCCTTCAAGAAAAGCCTCCTGCGGCGAATGGTATGCCGCGACCAAAGCAGCAGAATGAGCCAGGAAGCATTCCTTAAGCTGTTCCGGCCCAATAGCGCGAGCGCCGCCGACCGTTGTGACCAGATAGCGGCAGAAAAGCCCGCTTTCGCAGATTTCGCGGATCATTTCGGAAGTATCCTTTTCCTTTACCGCGGAAAAAAGCAGAGTGACCGGACGCCCCGCGGCAACGCGCCTGACGGAAGCCAGCAGCATGCGGATACCGTCGGCATTGTGTGCGCCGTCCAAGTAAACGCCGGGCGCGGCCTGTTCAAAACGTCCCTCCCAGGCTGAGCCGGCAAGCCCGCGCAGCAGATCGGCGCGAACCCTGTCCGGAACTGTGCAGGTTCCTGTCGGCGCGGGCGGCCGGTACGGGCCCTGTGCCTGCGGGGATGCGAGCAGATGCAGCCAGAGCGCGGCGGTATAGGCGATCGCCGCGTTTTCTGCCTGGTAGAGTGCGGGGCTGTTTACGACGAGCGTATCGCAGATGCCATCCGGAAAAGCATCCGTCGAAAAAATACTTTCCCTCAGCGGTCCGCAATCCCCGGCGGACAGGCGAAAGGTGAATTTCAGGCAGTCCGCCGAAGCAGCGGCAGAAATGCTGTTTTCCCGGACAGAAAGCTCCTGCCCGGGAAGCATAAGTTCCGTAGACGATGGTTCTTTGGACAGGCTGCAGTTTCGCCGGCCGATGCCGATGTACGGCGCAAAACGCCTGTCTGCTTCTTCTGTGATGACCCTGCAGGCCTCCGGATCATCGTTGCAGTAAATCAGCGGCATGCCCGAAACTATGATGCCGGCCTTTTCCGCGGCAATTTTTGCAACGGTATCTCCGAGAAGCTCCGTGTGATCAAGGCTGATTGAGGTGATAATGGTGAGTACCGGAAAAAGGGCAGCGCTCGTGGAGTCCAGACGTCCGCCGAGTCCGGTTTCGACAACAACGTAATCCGGTGCCTTCTCCCGGTACCAGCAGAGCGCCGCTGCAAAAAGATAATCAAAGTAAGTGATGCCGGTATATCCCTCCCGCGAAAGCGCATCGGCGGCATCCCTTACCAGGCCCAGGCAAGCGGCAAAATCCTCTGGCCCGATCAGCTCCCGATCCAGCTGAATGCGCTCGCGGACATCGACCAGATGGGGCGAGGTAAAAAGCCCGGTGCGGTATCCGCGGGCTGTGAGCATATCGGCGAGGAAAGCGCAGACGGAGCCCTTTCCGTTTGTTCCTGCCACATGGATAATCTTAAGGCCGCGCTCCGGGTGCCCGAGCAGCGAGAGCAGATAGGATGTGTTTTCAATACCCGGATGCGAACTGTATTTCCCGATGTGATCTAAAAAATCAAGAGCTTCCTCATACGTCTGCATGTTCCATTTTCCTTTCGATTGCTGTCTGCGTTCCTTGTCGGCTGTCATCTGCTGCCTTTGTTTGCTCTCCCCCGCTGCCCCCTGGCTGCGTCTGTTATTTGCGCGCAGCCTGGTTCCCGCTGTTAGCTGTCCTTTACCTGCAATCTTTATTTGCTGCTACCCGGTCACGTCTGCTTATTTGACTGCAGTTGGTTTCCTTTGTTAGCTGTCCCTTACCAGCTGCCTTGTATGCCGCATTTCCTGCGTTCCTTTGTCTGCTGTTTCCGCCTGTTCCTTTCGCTTGCCGACGGATTCCTTTGCCTGACCTTCCTCTTGCCTGCCGCCTGTATCCTTTAATTAGTCGGCGTCCAGAGTACTGTTTTCCTGTCAATCAAAACCGGTTAATCAAAATCCGCGATGCTTCCCAGAATCACGGTTACAGTGCGCTCTGTGTAGGAGCCGCTCTCAAGGCGGGAGAGAGTCACTTCGACCGCAGTGCCGGCGCGGTAGGAATTTACCTTGTCCTGAAGCTGCGTCCTGGCTGTGACGGGAGAGCCGTCTATGGCGGTAATAATATCGCCGGAGACAATGCCCGCCCGATCCGCTGCTCCGCCCGCGACAACGTCGGCGATAAAGACGCCCCGAGGAAAGCCGTACAGCGCCGATATCTCCTCGGTGATCTCGGACTGCGAGAGGTGGACGCCGAGATAGCCCTTCTCCTCGTCGGACAGGATTTCGCGGTTCATCAGTTCATCCAGAATATCTGCGGCACTGCTGATCGGAATGGCGTAGCCCATCCCCTCCACGGCGGTGCCGGATAGCTTGGCGGTATTGATGCCGATCACCTCGCCCTTTGTGTTGAGCAGAGCGCCGCCGCTGTTGCCGGGATTGATGGCGGCGGTCACCTGCAGAGCGATCAGCTTCGTCTTTTTACCGGTGGCGGAATCCGTAACATTCACCTCGCGTTCTCTCGCGCTCAGATAGCCGACGGTGGTGGTCTGTCCGTAGCCGAGCGCGTTGCCGATGGCGATGACCATCTGACCGACCTTCATATCGTCTGAGCTTCCTAGGACGGCAGGACGGATTGCCGCTTTTGTCTCTGCTGGAACGGCGGAGAGAGGAACCGAAACGATGGCGAGATCCGCCGCCTCGTCCGTGCCGCGCACCGAAGCGGCAAGCACTGTACCGTCCGGGAAAGTAATATTGGTGGTAAGCGCGTCGTCCACCACATGATTGTTTGTGGCGATCAGCAGTTCGCGGTCATTTTCGCCCACGATAATGCCGGAGCCGGAGCCTTCGGTCGTCCCCTCATAAAGGTAGCCGAAAAAGCCCGTTGAGCTGCGGAACGTACAGGAGATCGAAACGAGCGACGGCATGGAACGCTCTACGATATCGGAAACGTCGCAGGTGGTGACGGAGGCCGACTCTGCCACCTGGGTGGAAACAATCGGCCGGAGCCGGGTACCCGAAGGATTCCCGTGGTCATCCGCATCCTGCGCCAGGCCGGGGCGAGCAGTCGGATTGAGGAAATAGTACAGCTCCTGGAATCCGAAAAAGGCTGCTGCTGCCACTGCGCCGAATACAGCGGCGGAGGCGATAAGCCCCGCTCCTTTCTTCAGGATGCGGCTGCCTGTGCCCGTTTTTCTGCGCTTTGCGCGCGGTTCTTCAAACGGGGAGAAAACAGCCGGTTCGCAGTAAGGGATGGAACGGAGCGGGGTGCTGCCGTTTTCCGGTCTGCTCTGAGCGGGTGCGCCGTCCTGGGCGGCCTCGTTGGAGACAGGTGGGTAAAAATCCGGGCCGCACACCGATGCGCCGCTGTGTTCTGCCCCTGTGTTTTCCGAACTCTGTCCGGGAGCTTTGGCTTCGCTTTGGGGGAAGGCTTCCACGGGAGGCATGGGAGAGGAGGAGCCTTCTGCGCTGCCGTTCCCCGCCGGTATCTGCGGCTGCCGATCCGCCCAGAAGCTGTAATCGTTTTCGCTGTTGTCTGTCATATGGGATTCCTCCGTTTCTGCGATATGCTGCAATTATGATTTTATGAAATTCCTGATATTAATATGGCGTGATTACGAGCCCCGAATTCCTGAATAAATATGGCGTGATTTGCGATTTCCAAGTCCGATTTCAAAATGGCGGGGGATTTACGATCTCCGGCGTCGGAATTCGCACCGCGCAGGCCCTGCGGGCAGCGGCAGGTGAAATGCGGGACGGGCTGCAGCGGGCTGCCATAAGCCTTGCCGGAGTTTCCGCCGGATACGGCCCGGGCCCTCTTTTCCTTGAATTTTTTCCGGTTTTGGATATAATCATATAAACGGTAATATTGTATCAAAATTTTGTGATGAAATTGTGAATAAGTGAAATTTAAGATTTCTTAAGATTTTTATCATTGTGTTCACAAAGGAAATAGAGTATTCTGAATATGCTGGTGAGGAAAAAAGAGGATGATAAAAGACAATCAGAAAACGCTTAACAGGCTTCATATAGTAATTGACGGCATACTGATCGCGCTGGCGTACCTGCTGGCCTATCAGCTGAGATTCCGGATTCTGGTGCGTCTGCCGTTTTTCGCACTGGCGGACGGCGTCGGCTATTTTTCGCTTGCGTATTATGCGCAGAATCTGTATTTTCTTGTGCCGGGCTATCTTGTGATTTATTCGATCTGCAATCTGTACAAGCCGAAGCGGGGCGGCGGAAGCCGGCTGGAATACTGGAACCTGCTCAAGGCCAATGTCCTCGGACTGCTTGTATTTACGACGATGAATTACGCAGCAAAAGAAAACGATCTTTCCCGCGGGATGATACTTTTTATTTTCCCGGTGGTGAATTACACATTCGGCGTCCTGTTCCGCTCTGCACTCGGAAGAATTCTGCGGGTGATGAGAAAGCGGGGCTTCAATCAGAAGCATGTTCTGATCGTGGGCTACAGCCGGACGACGGAAGCATATATCGACCGGATCCGGCATAATCCGCAGTGGGGCTATCACATTCACGGGATTCTTGACGATAATATGGAGATCGGGACAATGTACAAAAAAGCGGCCGTGATCGGCAACTGCGGCGAGCTGGAAACCATGCTTTCAACCAACAGTTTTGACGAGATTGTTGTAACCCTGAGCATCAACGAGTATTCCAGGCTGGAATACCTTGTCGGTATCTGCGAGAAGTCCGGCGTCCACACGAAATTCATTCCGGATTACCGAAGCGTAATACCGACCAGCCCGGTCACGGAGGACATGGACGGGCTGCCGGTGATCAATATCCGGAATGTGCCCTTGTCCGGCCTGTTCAACCGTTTTGTCAAGCGCAGCTTCGATCTGGTCGGCGCGGTGTTTGCGCTTGCGCTTGTGCTGCTCCCGATGCTGGTCATTGCCGTTATTATCAAATGCACCTCGAAGGGACCTGTGATTTTTTCCCAGGTCAGGGTGGGCCTGCATAACCGGGAGTTTAAGATGTACAAATTCCGCTCGATGGAACAGCAGCCGGAGTCCAGCGAGAAAAAGGCGTGGACTACGGCAAACGATGCGCGCGTGACGAAAATCGGCAGGATCATCCGGAAGACAAGCCTGGACGAGCTGCCTCAGCTGATCAATATTCTTAAGGGCGATATGAGCCTGATCGGGCCGAGGCCGGAGCGACCTTATTTTGTGGAAAAATTCAAGGAGGAGATCCCCCGCTACATGATTAAGCATCAGGTGCGGCCGGGCCTTTCCGGCTGGGCGCAGATCAACGGCTACCGCGGGGACACTTCGATTCGGAAAAGGATCGAATACGATCTGTATTATATCGAGAACTGGTCTGTCGGGATGGATTTTAAAATTTTGTTTCTGACGATATTTAAGGGATTTATCAATAAAAATGCATATTGACGGGAGGTACGAATGAGCGGGGACAACAGGGAAGACAGGGAAGAAAAAGAGGAATTCTGCTATTTGTGCAGGAGGCCGGAAAGCGCCGCGGGCAAGCTTCTGCATCTGCAGCAGAATATTTGTATATGCACGGATTGCCTGTAGAAATCCTTTGATATGATTGACACGTCGGGGAACCCGATGTTTAACGGAAGCTTTGATCCTTCCATATTTTCAGCCGGGATGACGCCGTTTGCTGCAGTGAACGCGCAGAAGCTCAAGCAGAAAAAGCCGAAGGAGGAAAAACAGCAGAAGGAAGAGACGCGGGAGCCTGTAAGCATTCCGGCTCCGCACCGGATACGGGAGCAGCTTGATGAGTACGTGGTCGGGCAGGAACAGGCGAAAAAAGTGATTGCCGTGGCGGTTTACAACCATTACAAGCGCATCCGGGATAACGCCGCGGACGGAGTGGAGCTGGAAAAATCGAATATCCTGATGCTCGGCCCGACCGGAAGCGGAAAAACCTATCTGGTACAGACGCTGGCGAGGCTTCTGCAGGTGCCGCTCGCAATTACGGACGCGACATCGCTGACGGAGGCGGGCTACATCGGAGACGATGTCGAGAGCGTTCTCTCGAAGCTGCTGGCCGCCGCAGGAAACGATGTGGAGCAGGCGGAGCGCGGGATTGTATTTATCGACGAGATTGACAAAATTGCAAAGAAGAGGAATACGAACAGCCGCGATGTCAGCGGCGAGGCCGTGCAGCAGGGGCTGCTGAAGCTGCTGGAGGGGGCCGACGTGGAGGTGCCCGTGGGCGCCACAAGTAAAAACGCGATGGTGCCGATGACGACGATCAGCACGCGGAACATACTTTTTATCTGCGGCGGCGCGTTTTCCGAGCTGGGAAAGGTGATCCGGGAGAGGCTGAACAAGACAGCATCCATCGGCTTTTCCGCCGAGCTGCGCGACAAATATGACGGGGAGAAGGATATTCTGAAGCACGCCACGGCGGAGGATCTGCGCGAATTCGGGATGATTCCGGAATTTCTCGGCCGTCTTCCGGTGCTCTGCACGCTGGAGGATCTCAGCCGCGATATGCTCGTGCAGATTCTGACAGAGCCGAAAAATGCCATTATTCGGCAGTATAAAAAGCTTCTGGCAATGGACGAAGTGGAGCTGAATTTCGAACAGGGTGCGCTGGAGCTTGTGGCAGAGCGGGCGATGGACAGGAAAACCGGCGCACGCGCGCTGCGGGCGATCCTGGAGGAATTTATGCTCGATATTATGTACGAGATCCCGAAGGATGAGAATATCGGCAGGGTGACGATTACGCGGGACTATATGGAGCGGAAAGGGGCTCCCGGCATCGAACTTCGGGGGCGCCGGCCTGCGATCGGTGTAAATATGCCGTGATAATATAAGAATATACAAAAAATACTGTTTTAGAATATAAAATGGATAATCGCGGAAGAACAGGAAGTCAAATCCGGTGGATCGAATGCATAAAAGCTGTTAAGATAACGGAGGAAGAAGAAAACGACAGCAGGTTGACCGCCGCAGCCCGTTCCTTTGCGACCGGCTGCGAGCTTGATGGGAGGAGCCGAATATTTATGAAAAAGAAAAATACAAACCGATTGACAAAACTGATTTTTGGCGAGCTCGTCTGTCTGGCCGTCGTGTGCGTGGCAGTGTTTGCCCTTGTGCGATGGTCCGCCCGGGCGGAGGGAGAAGACGAAAACAGTGCGGGCGGAGCACTGGTGACCATAGCCGCATCGCCGGCCGCGGGCGCCGACGTACCGGAGAACGGCAGGGACCGCGGGAATGACGAAGCGGATAACATGCCGGGCGGGGAGACGCCGGTTCCGTCCGGGACGGGCGGACAGGCGGCAGTGACAGAGCCTGCGGAACCAGCAGGGCCGGGGAGCTCTGAAACGGAACCTGACGGGGGCGACGGATGGAAACCGGAGAAAAACGGGGAGCAGAATCCGGCCGATGCTTCCAAGCCGACTCCGACCATGACGGCAGAGCCGACCGAAGGGGAGAAGCCGACGAAAGCGCCGAAGCCGACGACAACACCAAAGCCGACCGTGGCTCCAAAGCCGACGGAAGCGCCGAAGCCTACGAAGGCACCGAAGCCGACCGCTGCTCCGAAACCTACCGAAGCACCAAAGCCGACGGAGGCACCGAAGCCGACCGGAAGCCAGTCGGGAATTACGGAAAAGCCGGGCATGGATATGGATTTCATCAATTCCCTTTCGACACCGCAGTCCGGAGAAAAACTGACAGCCGAAGGTGCCGTGGATACGGTATATTATCTGCAGACGGATTCCCGCTGGGGCAACAAGTTTTACGGAGGCGAGGATACGATCGCAAAGTATGGCTGCGGGCCGACCTCCATGGCAATCGTGGTTTCGAGCCTTACCGAGATCGGCATTGATCCGGAGCAGATGTGCGGCTGGGCAAATGCCAACGGCTACTGGTATCCGAAGAGCGGTTCGCTGCACTCGGTTGTAAACGGAACGGCGAAGGCGTTCGGCCTGAAATCGGAGGGCGTGGGAAACGACAGCTCGACGGAGAAAAAGGTGAAGGATGCGCTGAAAAACGGCGATATGGCCGTCGTCCTGATGGGCAAGGGGCATTTTACAAAGAGCGGGCACTTTATCGTTCTGCGCGGTATCACGGCGGAAGGCAAGATTCTTGTTGCCGACTGCAACAGCCGGGATAACACGCTGACTGAGTGGGATTTTGAAACCATCCAGTCCGAAGCGAAATGGGCGTCGGACGGCGGCCCGTTCTGGATTATCCGGAATCCGAATACAATACAGTAATTCTACTGCGCGGAGGCGCGTAATGAATTGCAGGGAAGCAATTTTCGGGGAGAACACAAGGGAATTTTTTGTCCAGAGATACCGGCCGCTGGAGGAGCTTCAGTCGAGGTATGGTTTTGACTGCATCAAGCCGCTCAACAGCGATTATGCGGTTGCCTATCTGCAATCTTCTCGGCTGGCCAATTTCGGGCTGGGATTTGCAAATGTATACAGCGCGGTGCCGAAGTGCTACGCGCTGACAAACGGGGGAGCAGAGAACGCCTCCGGTGCGGGGGAGCACGACAGCGGGCCTGCACTGGAGGCGATTGGCGTGGCTCAGCTGCGCAGGCTACCGTATCTGGATCTGTATGGGGGAGGCGTGCTGATCGGATTTGTGGATACCGGGATTGATTATAAGCATCCTGTTTTCCGCAAGCCGGACGGAACAAGCCGAATCCGTGCAATCTGGGATCAGACGGTACAGGACGGGACGCCGCCGGACGGCTTTGACTACGGGCAGGAGTATACGCAGGAGGATATCACCCGTGCGCTTGCCTCGGAGAATCCTGCCGCGCTTGTGCCCGAGACGGATGACAACGGGCACGGCACTTTTGTGGCAGGGACGGCGGCCGGGAACCTTGTGCGGGAGGACAGCTTTTCGGGCGTCGCGCCGCAGGCGGAAATCGTGATGGTGAAGCTGAAGCAGGCGAAGCAGTATCTGAGGGATATCTATTTTATTCCGCCTGGGGCGGACTGCTACCAGGAAACGGATCTGGCGTTCGGGGTGGAATATCTTGTGAGAACCGCGGAGGCGGCAAACCGGCCGCTGATCATCTGCATGACGCTCGGAACCAATTCCGGAGGGCATGACGGGGCCGGCATACTCGACGAAATTCTCGACGGCTATGCAGGGCGCTACAGCAGCTGCATTATCGTTTCCACAGGAAGCGAAGCAGGCTACGGACTGCACTACCATTCCTTCGGGGCGGAGGGGGAATACGAGGAGGTGGAGCTGCGCATCGGGGAGCGGGAGCGCGGATTTACCATGGAGCTTTGGGCGACCTCGCTCAACCAGTATTCTGTTTCTGTTATCTCGCCGACCGGAGAGCTGATCAACCGGGAGATGAACCGGCGGAACCACAGTCAGATCATGAATTTTCTTTTTGAGGACACCCGAATATATCTTGATTATTTTATGGCGGAAACGCGTACGGGAAATCAGCTGATCATTATGCGCATGCAGCAGCCGACGCCGGGAATCTGGCGTTTCCTTGTGTACCGGGATCAGGATTTCGGCGGGGACTTCGATATCTGGCTGCCGGTGCATGCGTTTGTGCAGGAGGATACGTATTTTCTGCGGCCGAATCCGGATATTACAATTACCGATCCCGGAAATACGCGCCGGCTGATTACGGCATCCTCGTACCGGATATCCGACCGCTCGATCTATCAGTATTCTGGGCGGGGGTTTACGCGGAACGGGGTGATCAAGCCCGACATTTCAGCTCCCGGCGTGGCGGTCTACGGCCCGCGGACGGGCGGGGGCTACTTCCTTTCCGACGGAGGGGCCGGTGCGGCAGCGCTGACGGCGGGCGGCTGCGCGCTGATTCTGGAATGGGCGATCGTTAAGGGAAGACAGCCTGATATCCGGACACAGGAAATCAAGCGCCTGCTTCGCGGCGGAGCGGAGCGGGCGGGCGTGGTTCTGCCGAGCAGGGAGTGGGGCTTCGGCCGCGTAAATTTTTATGGTGTATTTGAGGAGCTGAGAACGGTAGTAAATAGTTAGAACGAGGCTGTGCCCGGGGCGTTTTTGGGGGCTCTGGTTCTGCACTCTGCTGCGGATGATTTTCCTGCAGGGCAAAGGGAGCTTTTTAGGTTCTGACAGCAGGAGCCGTGGGAGACAGCGGAAGCGCGGAGCATCTTTTTCTGCCGTACTTCTGCTTTCCGGGCCGGCGTCTTTTTCGCGATCCGTTAGCAGCCGGCCGGCGGAGCATTCTGTGGCACGGATCGAATACGGTTCCGGCGGTCTGCCTGCCGGGTGGTACAGGCAGGCAAAAGCTGATTTGTCTGCCAAGAGTGCTCCGGACTCCTGCATAGAACAATCTGCGGACGGGCATTGGGCGGTGTATCTGCCTTTGGTTTTGCCCATGCATGTGCCGGCAGCAGCATATTTGCTGTAATTTGATGAAAAAATGAAATTTACTGAAATTTGAGCTTGCATTCTGGCGGGAAGTTGTGATAAAATAAACAAGAATCAGGAAAATCAGATAAATTACGGGCTTGTAGCTCAGATGGGAGAGCGCTGCGTTCGCAACGCAGAGGTCATGGGTTCGAATCCCACCAGGTCCACACGCAAAAAAGAACTGCCCCGGAGGGTGGTTCTTTTTGCATATCCTGAACACCGTATGTATGCAGTATCAGGCAGACGCCGGAAGCCGGAAGCGAAAACGCAGTGCACATGGAAATGGAGGAAGCTATGCCGTGGATTAATAAAATTATGAGAAAGCTGCCGAAGAAGCAGATCACGCCGGAGGAGCTGGAGCAGCAGGCCAGAAAATTTGAGCAGCCTCCGCTGGTGGTGCAGATTGAAGAAAAAAAGGGCGAGGACGGTCTTGACGAGAACGGGGAGTATGAGATACTCGAGCGGGAGATTCTGCCGGAGAAAATTATTTGTCCGGACTGCGGGGGAATTACCCTGGAGGGGCTGGATTTCTGCGATAAATGCGGAGGGACGCTTCATTAGCCGGACTGATCAAGCAGGCAGATGCGGGCTTGCTCCGGTGTCAAAAATAAATTGACAATGCAGGGGCATTCGTATATTATCGTAGTCGGAAGAGACGGATGGAGCCCGGGAAGATGAACGGAACTGGCACTGCAGGGAAGGCCGGCGGGAGCGGACGCCGCGGGGAAGACGCTGTCCGGGAAGTTTAACCGAACAGACGCTGCATGGCGGAAACGGAGGATAATAATGAGAGAATGGGAAAATAATTTTCGGCGGGTGGAACCGTACACGCCGGGGGAGCAGCCGGATTTTCCGGACATGATAAAGCTCAATACAAACGAATGTCCGTATCCGCCTGCACCGCGTACGGCAGAGGCGCTGCGTGAACTGGCGCTTAAGTCGGACAGACTGCGGCTGTATCCGGATTTCCGGGCCGGGGCACTGGCCGAATGTCTGGCGCGCCGCTATGGGCTGGCGCAGGAACAGCTTTTTGTTGGTGTCGGCTCGGATGATGTGCTGTCCGTCGCGTTTTTGACCTTTTTCAATACGGAGAAGCCGGTGCTGTTTCCGGATATCACCTATTCGTTTTATGATGTATGGGCCGAGCTGTACCGCATTCCCTATGAGCGTCCGGCGCTGGACGGGAACTTCCGGATTCGCAGAGAGGACTATTACCGGGAGAACGGCGGTATTGTGCTTGCAAATCCGAACGCGCCTACCTCGATTGCAGAGGGCCTTGATTTTATCGAAGATATTCTTAAGCACAACCGGAAATCGGTAGTCATCTTGGACGAGGCTTATGTCGATTTCGGTGCGGTTTCGGCCTTGCCGCTGCTCGAAAAATATGAGAACCTTCTTGTTGTGCAGACATTTTCCAAATCGCGCGCGATGGCGGGCATGCGAATCGGCTATGCGATGGGGCATCCGTCGCTGATCCGCGCGATGAACGCGGTAAAATATTCCATTAATTCCTACACCATGAATTACCCGTCTCTTGTCTGCGGCGTATGTGCGGTGGAGGACGACGCATATTTCAGGGAATGCTGCGCGAAGATTGTCCGGACCCGTGCCTGGACGGGGGTGCAGCTTGCAGAGCTGGGCTTTTCCTGCCTGGAGTCGTCGGCGAACTTTCTGTTTGCGTCGCATGAAAGTGTGCCGGCAAAACAGATTTTTGAGGCGCTGCGCGAAAAGAATATTTTTGTGCGTTATTTTGATAAGCCGCGTATCCGCAATTTCCTGCGCATAACGATCGGCACCGACCGTCAGATGCAGGCGCTGATCGAAGCGCTGAAGCAAATTGTGAAGCAGTAGCCGGCGCGGAAGATGTGGACGGGGAAGCAGTGGACATCGAAGCGGATAATTGTATCTGCGATATAATTACCTAAAATCAAGGAAGAGGGATATATTATGAAATCAGCGACGGAACTGGATCGGATGCTGGAGAGCATCCATCGGAGAAGCTACCCCGCGTACAAGGATCTGCGCGGGGAATATCAATTTCCGGGCTATGTGCTCGGGATCGATCATGTGCAGGGCGACCCTTTTGCAGCCCCGTCGCGGGTGAGCGTTCGCGTTGCGAAAGCACAGGCCGGTTTTGCGCCGGAAATGTATGAGAAGGAATTTAAGCGCACGGCCCTGTCGGATTTCCTGCTGAGAAAATTCGGCGCGTCGCTGAACGCCTACACTTTCCAGGCGAAAGGCTCCGGAAAGAGCGGCCTGATCGGCGTGAGCCGGTGCGGACAGGAGGTGCTCGCGCGGACGGCGTGCGAGCTTGCGGACGGGAATCTGATCGTCCGCATGGAGATCGGCTTTCCGGCAAACGGGCGGACAATCAATTCACCTGAGCTGAGAAAAATCCTGTTTGAGTATCTGCCGGAAGCTGTGAAAAAGTCATTGTACTATAAAAACCTGAAGGCGGATGAGGTAAGAGCTGTGCTCGAGCTGGCAGAAGATCAGCAGGCGGTGCGTGAGCTTCTGCGGGAGAGGAAAATGATTGCCTTTGTTGCAAACGGCTCTGTGCTCCCGCGCCAGAGCGGAGTTTCCCAGAAGCCGATGAAAAATGCCGTGCCCTTTGTTTCGCCGGCTTCGATGGAGACGGAGCTAAAGCTGCCGCACCGCGGGGCAGTCAGGGGAATGGGCATACCGGCCGGAATCACGCTGATTGTCGGCGGCGGCTATCACGGAAAATCCACGCTGCTTGCAGCACTTGAGCAGGGCGTGTACAATCACGTTGCCGGGGACGGCAGGGAGCTTGTTATCACGGAGGATACGGCGGTAAAGATCCGTGCGGAGGACGGGCGGGCGATTACCCATGTCAATATTTCGCCGTTTATCAGCGATCTGCCGAACCGGAAGGACACCGTTGATTTTACGACCGAGGATGCAAGCGGCTCCACCTCGCAGGCAGCGAATGTTGTGGAGGCGCTTCGCGCCGGAGCGCAGACTCTTCTGATTGACGAGGATACCTGCGCGACCAATTTTATGGTGAGAGACGAGCTGATGCAGGAGGTAGTGTCCCCGGATTCAGAGCCGATTACGCCGTTTATTCTTCAGGCTCGGTCGCTTTACGAGAAATACGGGATTTCCGTAATTCTGGTTGCGGGCAGCTCCGGGGCATATTTCGGCATTGCCGACCGGGTGCTTCAGATGGATAATTACAAGACGCTCGATATTTCGCAGCGGGTGCGGGAATGTCTGGAGAAGCGTGCCGGAAAGAGCGGTGCAGAGAAAGCGGAGAGCCGGGTGAGCGTCGATGTTATTTTTGACCGCAGTGCAAAGCGTCTTGTCCGGGTCGGGCATATCGACAAAAGGCATGACGAGATTAAGATCAAGCAGCACGGGCGGGACAGCTTCTCCATCGGCAAGGATACCGTAGAACTCGGAGATGTGGAACAGCTGCTTGATTTTGAGCAGACGACAGCGCTGGCGTATTGTCTGAAGACTTTGGCAGAGCAGCTTGAAGGCAGGCCGCAGGATATGGAACAGCTTGTGGAGCGGCTCTGGCAGCAGCTGAAGACCAGAGGGCTGGCAAGTCTTTTTCCCGGGAGCTATGTGCCGGTTTCCATGGCATGGGTGCGCAGACAGGAAATCCATGCCTGTGTAAATCGTTACCGCGGACTGCTGTAATTCGGCTCATGTCCGGTCAGCTGCTTCAGAGCAGACCGCACTGGAGCCGGCAAAACAGCCCCGGAAGGATATGAACCGGAAGCATTTTTGCGGATAAGGGAGGAAAACGTATGGCGTCAGCAAAGGTAAATTATCAGCGTGCGCTGGATGCGGCGCTGGCGGAGCTTGTGCGGGAGGGAAAAACGCCGAGGCTTCTGCTGCATGCCTGCTGTGCGCCGTGCAGCAGTTATGTTCTGGAATATCTTTCGAATTATTTTCATATTACAGTACTGTATTATAATCCGAATATATCGCCGGAGGAGGAATACCAGAAACGTTTTACCGAGCTGGAGCGGCTGATCAAAGCGCTGCCGGCGGGGCATGAGATACGGCTGCTCGGGGGACGCTATGAGCCGGAGCGCTTTTATGAGCAGGCGCGGGGGCTGGAACAGGAGCCTGAGGGCGGAGAGCGCTGTCTTTGCTGTTACCGTCTCCGGCTGACCGAAGCGGCCGAACAGGCGAGGGCCGGGGGATTTGATTATTTTACGACCACGCTGAGCATCAGCCCGCTCAAGGATGCGCAGAAGCTGAATGCCATCGGCCGGGAGCTTTCCGAACAGTATAAAGTTGCGTATCTGTATTCGGATTTTAAGAAAAAAGACGGCTATAAACGCTCGATCGAGCTGTCGCGGGAATACGGGCTTTACCGGCAGGATTTCTGCGGCTGCGTGTATTCGCGGGCCGCGCGGGAAAGCGCTCCAGCCGAAAAATGCAGATAGCGTGCGCAGAAAACCCGGGCAGGTGCGGGAACATAATGTATCGGAGGTGCCGGGGAGAGCGGTGCAGGTATGAGAACCGTCAGGGCAGCGCGGAAGGCTTTTATGGTCGATGCAGAAGCGGAAAAATCAGGAAGCAATAAGCTGCCCGGCTGGAGCCGGGCGTCGGAAGGAGGCGGATGCTATGGAGGAAAGTATGAATTTGTGCGGCGCGCAGATCGGCGGAACCTACCGTGTTGTCGGGATCAATCTACCGCGCGCGGCGCATATACGGCTGGCGGCGCTTGGCCTGACGGCAGGAACCCGGGTGACGGTGCTGAACAATAAACGGAGCGGTTCGGTCATTTTCAATGTCCGCGGCACGCGGCTGGCCGTCGGCAGAGGCATTGCGGAGAATATCCGCGTGGCTTCGGCGTAAGGAAAAGCCCGTAAACGGGCGAAGATGCGGGCGTTTTAATGCTAGATGCCTGCGGGCACAGGGAGTATTGCGGCACTGGCGCGGAAAAACCCGCCGGTACGGTGTTCTGCCTGGGACAGCAGGTCATGCGCAGCACTGACGCGGAAAACACAGGATGAAGGAAAGCGTCGTCAGGAGGGAGGGAGTGCCGCAGGGCGGCATGTGGTATGTGCGGATATAAGCTTGAACGAAGTTTAGCATGTTCAGACAGGAAGGGGCATGTTCAGGCCGGTATCCGGGCAGTACCGCAGACATACCTGCGATATGCACGGTACAGCAATGAAAGAGGAAAGGAAAGAAAAAGAGGCGGAAGCAAAAGAGGAAAAACGGAGAGAGCCGGAGAAGGAAGCCGGGAGCCGGATGTGCGAGGGAACGAAAAACGGAAAACCGGAGGAACGCGAACTGCGGGTTGGTTTTGTCGGAAATCCGAACTGCGGGAAAACAACGCTGTTCAACGCTTATACCGGGGCGCGGCTGAAGGTGGCAAACTGGCCCGGCGTCACGGTGGAAAAGAAAGAGGGCGCGATGAAGTATCACAGCCACCGGTTCCGGCTGGTGGATCTGCCCGGCATTTACAGCCTCACTTCCTACACAATGGAGGAAAAGCTGACACGGCAGTTTATTCTGGAGGATGAGGTGGACGTAATTGTTGATGTGGCGGATGCGTCGGCGCTTGAGCGCAACCTATATCTGACGCTGCAGCTGATCGAGCTGGGCAAGCCGGTTGTACTTGCTCTGAACATGATGGATATCGTGCAGGAACGCGGCATGGAGATTGACCTTCACCGTCTGCCGGAGATGCTCGGCATTCCGTGTATTCCGGTGTCGGCCCGAAAGCGAACCGGCCTGCAGATACTCATGCACACCGTCGCCCATCATAAGGAAAAGCGGCGCGCGATCCTGGAACATCAGCATCCGGAAAGCAAGACGAGCCGGCATCGGCACGATCACCACGATGAGTATGCGATGGTGTATGATGATGCGATTGAGGACAAAATCGACGAGATTACGGATCGGCTGAAGGCGGCGGGCTTTGCGTGCCCGAATTACCGCTGGTACGCAATCAAGCTGCTGGAACAGGATGAGGAGATTACCGCACAGGTGAACTGTGAGCTTTCGGATATTATTGACCGCAGCTACGAGACGGACATTATCAATCAGAAGTATGACTTTATTGAAGAGATTATCGAAGAATGCCTGGTTGGCAAGCAGGCCAAGGCGGCCACGACGGATCGCGTCGATCGGGTGCTGACGCACCGGTATCTGGGGCTGCCGATGTTTCTCGGGATTATGGCGGTCGTGTTTTTTCTCACCTTTTTTATCGGCGACTGGCTGAAGGGATATTTTGAAGAGCTTCTGGAGTGGTTTTCCGGCGCAGCCCGGAACGGACTCACGGAAATGGGAGTTCACCGGCTGCTGATCTCACTGCTTGTGGACGGAATAATCTCGGGTGTCGGGGGAATTCTGACCTTTCTTCCGAATATTTTTATCCTCTTTCTCGCGCTGGCCTTTCTGGAGGATTCCGGCTATATGTCGCGCGTCGCTTACGTGATGGATGGACTGATGGGGCGGCTGGGGCTCTCCGGGCGCGCGTTCATCCCGATGGTACTCGGTTTCGGCTGCAGCGTACCGGCGGTTATGGCGTCGCGGGCGCTGGAGGACCCGGTTGACCGCAGGCGGACGGTTTTTGTAACGCCGTTTATGTCGTGCAGTGCGAAGCTGCCGGTCTATGTGCTGTTCTCACAGATGTTTTTCGGGAAATACGCGATGTTTGCCGCTTTTTCCATGTATCTGATCGGGCTTGCCGCCGGTATTCTGACTGCGTTTCTTCTGAAGGGAAGAAGCGGGAAAACGAGCAGAGGCGGCGGACAGCAGGCGGACAAAAACACTGCGGAAACTTCGAAGACCGGAGGGAAAGCCGTCCGTGCCGCGCGGAATCCGCTGCTGATTGAGCTGCCGGAATACAAGACACCGAACTCGCGCACAATAGCAATATATGTATGGGATAAGGTGAGGGATTATCTGACCAAGGCGGGAACCACTATTTTCCTTGCCTCCATTATCGTCTGGTTTGCATTGAATCTCGGGCCGCACGGCGTGGTGGAGAATATGCAGGACAGCTTCGGAGCGCTGCTCGGAAAGGCGCTGTCGCCGGTGCTTGCCACAGCAGGACTCGGTCTCTGGCAGATTGTGCTTGCCCTGCTCTCGGGGCTTGCAGCCAAGGAGGTTGTTGTTTCCAGCCTCTCGGTTCTGTTCGGCATCGCCAACATCAGCTCGGCCGCCGGCATGTCAGAGATGACCGCCGTGCTCGCGGGCTATGGTTTCGGAGCACTTAACGCTTATGCCCTTATGGTGTTCGTGCTGCTTTACACGCCCTGTGTCGCAACGATCGGGGTGATCCGCCGCGAACTGAAATCGGCAAAGTGGACGGCAGCGACCATAGGCTATCAGCTGTTTGCAGCGTGGCTGCTTTCCACTCTTGTATACCAGATTGGAAGAGTCTTTCTCTGAAAAATTGTGTGTTATTGCCGGCCGGCGGGAACAATGCAGCTTCCCGGCGGCCGGCGGTACATTAAGAGATGTTATCGCTTATTTTATAAGAATCTTGTATATTTGCTTCTCTGGTGCAGTCCCTGGGCGTTCCCGGGGATTTTCTGCTGTTTTGCAAGCTGTCTGAGGTTCGGGAAGAAAATTGCAAAAATTTTATAAAATAAAAAGGAAAACGGGGAACACTTACAGAATATTTCAGGTAGAGGACAAATTTTGTCGAAGCCGGGAGGAGCATTGCTTGAAGAACGGAAGAGAGCATTACGAAAATACTTACGGTGCGGAGCTGCTGAATCTCCGGGAGCAGGCAGAACAGCGTGAGCATGAGCTTTTGTCGCCCTGGGCGGCCTTTTCCGACCGGACGCAGGGACGTGATATCTGGGAGGCTCCATGCGATATCCGTCCGGAATACCAGCGGGATCGGGACAGGATTCTGCACTGCAAGGCGTTCCGCAGGCTGAAGGGAAAAACCCAGGTATTTCTGGCGCCGGAGGGGGATCATTACCGGACGCGCATGACGCATACGCTTGAGGTGGCACAGAACGCAAGAACGATCGCGAGGGCACTCCGGCTGAATGAGGATCTCACCGAGGCCATTGCGCTCGGACATGATCTGGGTCATACGCCGTTCGGACATGCAGGTGAGCGGGCGCTTGCCAGAGTCTGCCTGGGCGGATTTGAGCATCAGCTGCAGAGTCTGCGTGTTGTGGAACGGCTGGAGAAGGACGGCGCCGGACTGAATCTGACGAAGGAGGTCCGCGACGGCATACTCCATCATCAGACCGCTGGAACGCCGCATACGCTGGAGGGAAGGATCGTTCAGCTTTCCGACAAAATTGCATATATTAATCACGACATAGACGACGCGGTGCGCGGGCATATTATCACGGAAGACGATATTCCGGAGGAACTGTCCAGCATTCTGGGGCGAAGCCCGCGGGAGCGGCTGAACACGCTGATTCATGATATTGTCATGCAGAGTTTCGGGCGCGGGGAAATCCGGATGTCCGAGGAGGTGCATACGGCCATGCGCGAGCTGCGGAGCTTTATGTTCCGCAGCGTCTACACAAACCCGACGGCAAAGGGGGAGGAAAAAAAGGCTGAGGCAATGATCGAGCAGCTGTATTATTATTATGCGGGGCACCTCGAGCTTCTGCCGGAGGAGTACTGCCGGATGATAAAGCAGAGGCAGGAGCCCGATTACCGCGTTGTGTGCGACTTTGTGGCGGGAATGACGGATCGCTACGCGGTGCAGCGCTACCGTGAAATTATGATACCGGACGCATGGGACGTATACTGAGAATACCGGTATGCGCCGGAACGGCACGATTGGGACAAGCCGCATGCCGGACAGCAGCAGATCAGGAGGGATTGTTATGTATTATCCGGAGGAGCTGGTGGAGGAGATCCGCTCCAGAAACAATATTGTTGATGTGATCGGCTCTTATGTCAGGCTGCAGAAAAAGGGTTCGAACTATATGGCATGCTGTCCGTTTCACAATGAGAATACGCCTTCCTTTTCGGTCAATCCGTCCAAGCAGATGTATTACTGCTTTGGCTGCGGAGCGGGAGGAAACGTTTTCACCTTTCTGATGCAGTATGAAAGCTACAGTTTTATCGAAGCGCTGCGCGCCCTTGCGGAGCGTGCGGGGGTGGCGCTGCCGGAGCTGGAATACTCGGAGGAGGCAAAGCGGACTGCCGATCTGAAGTCCAGGCTGCTCGCTGTGAACCGGGACGCGGCGAAATACTATTTTTACCAGCTGAAATCGGAACGGGGCAAGGCAGCGCTGGAATACCTGAAAAACCGCGCGCTCACGGACGATACGATCCGGGCCTTCGGGCTGGGCTACTCGACGAAATATGCCGACGATCTGTACAAATACCTGAAAAATATCGGCTATGAGGATGAGCTTCTGCGGCAGTCGGGGCTTGTGACGATGGAGGAAGCGAAGGGGGTATACGATAAGTTCTGGAACCGCGTCATGTTCCCTATTATGGATGCGAACAGCCGGGTGATCGCGTTCGGCGGCCGGGTGATGGGCGAGGGAACGCCGAAATATCTGAATTCCCCGGAGACGCCGGTCTTTGAAAAGAGCAGAAATCTCTACGGACTGAACATCGCAAAGGGACAGAGGAAGGGATTTTTTCTTCTGTGCGAGGGCTATATGGATGTGATTTCCCTGCATCAGGCGGGCTTTACCAATGCGGTTGCCTCGCTCGGAACTTCGTTCACAGCACAGCACGCGAGAATGATGGCCCGGTATGTCAAGGAGGTTCTGCTGACCTACGACAGTGACGGCGCAGGGGTGAAGGCAGCGCTGCGGGCGATCCCGATCCTGAAGGAAGCGGGCATATCGGCGCGGATAGTCAGCATGAAGCCCTACAAGGACCCGGATGAATTTATCAAGGCCTGCGGGCCGGAGGAATATCAGAAACGGCTCGACCATGCGCAGAACAGCTTTTTCTTTGAGGTCGAAGTGCTTCAGCAGGATTACAATCTCGGAGACCCGGAACAGAAGACCCGCTTTTTCAATGAGATGGCGAAGCTTCTGCTGCAGTTCCCGGAGGAGCTGGAGCGGAACAATTATACGGAGGCGCTGGCACAGAAGTATATGATCAGCTTTGACAGCCTCCGCAAGCTTGTCAACCGCTTAGGCGTGCAGCTTGAGCCTTCGAGGGTGGCGGCGCAGACCGTGGAGAGGGAACGCGAGGAGGGACGGCGGCGGAGCAGGCCGGAGGAGGGGATGAAGAAATCGCAGCGCCTGCTGCTGACGAGGCTGATCGAGGAGCCGCAGGCGTTCGAGCGGGTGAAGGGCATTATCACGCCGGAGGATTTTACGGAGGAGTTTTACCGGGAGGTTGCCGCGCTTGCGTTTGAGGAATATGGGAAAACCGGGAATGTCAACCCGGCACGGATCATCAACCGGTTTGAGAGCAGGGAGCAGCAGACGGAGGCGGCAGAGCTGTTCTCGACGCAGCTTCCCGCGCCGATGGACGAAGCGCAGCGGCGCAGGGAATTTGCGGACACCGTGGTACGGGTAAAGCAGAACAGCCTTCAGATACAGTATGAAAAGGCAGTGGAGCAGAATGATTTCACGGCCCTGCAGGGGATTATGGAGAAGCAGAAGGGACTGGGGAAACTGCATAGTTCCCTGAATCCTGGTTAAGCTATCATAAACGGACGGGACGGGAAAGCGGCGGTACAGGAGGATGGAGTTTGTATGGACGAAAATATGGTGAAATTTCATGAGAAACTGAAAGAGCTGTTGCAGTACGCCAAAAATAAAAAGAATGTTCTGGAATATGAGGAAATCAACGATTTTTTTGCTGATCTGGAAATTGACGCAAACCAGATGGAAAAAATCTACGATTACCTGGAAAAACATAATGTCGATGTGCTCCGCGAGCAGCAGGGGGAAGTGATTGACGGGGACATCGAAGTGGATGAGGACGAGCTTGCCATTATTGAGGCGGAGGCGGAGGATTTCTCCAAAATTGATTTATCCGTCCCGGAAGGGATCGGACTGGAGGATCCGGTGCGCATGTACCTGAAGGAAATCGGTAAAGTGCCGCTATTGAATGCGGACGAGGAGATCGGCCTTGCGCAGCGTATGGAAAACGGGGATGCCGATGCGAAAAAACGGCTTGCGGAGGCCAATCTGCGTCTTGTTGTCAGCATTGCGAAGCGCTATGTGGGCAGGGGAATGCAGTTTCTGGATCTGATCCAGGAGGGCAATCTTGGCCTGATCAAGGCGGTGGAGAAGTTTGACTACCGGAAGGGCTATAAATTCAGTACTTATGCTACCTGGTGGATTCGTCAGGCAATTACCCGCGCCATCGCGGATCAGGCGCGGACAATCCGGATTCCGGTGCATATGGTTGAGACGATCAACAAGCTGATCCGCGTGCAGCGGCAGCTGCTGCAGGAACTCGGGCGCGAGCCGCAACCGGAGGAGATCGCAAAGGAAATGAATCTGTCGCTCGACCGCGTGCGCGAAATTCAGAAAATATCGCAGGAGCCGGTATCCATGGAGACGCCGATCGGCGAGGAGGAGGACAGCCATCTCGGCGATTTCATACAGGATGATCAGGTGCCTGTGCCGGCGGAGGCGGCGGCCTTTACGCTGCTGAAGGAGCAGCTTAACGAGGTGCTCGGGACACTCACCGACCGGGAGCAGAAGGTGCTCCGTCTGCGCTTCGGGCTGGACGACGGCAGGCAGCGCACGCTGGAGGAGGTCGGAAAGGAGTTTGACGTGACGCGGGAGCGCATCCGCCAGATTGAGGCAAAGGCACTTCGGAAGCTCCGCCATCCGAGCCGAAGCCGCAAGCTCAAGGATTATCTGGAGCTGTGAGCACGGGGAGCGGGCTGCCGATTTCAAGGCGGCTGAGGATGAATGCGGGACTAGTGCCGCGCTGCGGGACGCTGGCGGACGTGGGTTGCGATCACGCGTATGCGGCTATTTATCTGACGGCGGGCGGGCGGGCAGACCGATGTATCGCAATGGACGTTGCTGCGGGGCCGCTTGCACGGGCAGAGGAGAATATCCGGCGGTACGGGCTGGAGAACCGGATTGAGACGCGGCGCTCGGACGGACTTGCGGCGCTCGGGATCGGGGAAGCGGACGTCATTATGATCGGAGGAATGGGCGGGCCGCTGATGCTGGATATTCTGCGGAAGGGCATTGCGTGCGTAAGGGCCGCGCAGGCGCTTGTGCTGCAGCCGCAATCGGAGCCGGAGGAATTCCGGCGCGGATTGCGGGAGCTTTCGCTTGCTATACTGGCGGAAGAAATGTGCTGCGAGGGCGGCAAATACTATACGGTCATTTATGCGGAGAACGCCGGGGGGAGCCGTGCGGGAAAAGCACAGGAAGAGAGGGGGCTTCCGGGCTGGCTTGCGGATCGGTACGGTCCGTGTCTGGTTGCCGGGAGGCATCCCGTACTTCGGCAGTTTCTGCGGGAGGAGCTCGGAAAAAAAGAGGAGCTTCTTGTGCAGCTGGCCATGCAGAAAACGGATAAAAGTGCGGAGAGAAGGACGGCATTGGAAGACGAAGTAAAGGAGATCGGCCGTCTGCTAGCGCTGTTCTGAAAGCAGGCACCGGCCGGTTTGAATGGTGCCGGTTCCGAAGATGGAGGCTGCCTGCAGCGGGTATAAGTTATATTTTTTATTAATATATTAGTGCGGCGGAATGTCAGAAAAGGGGAAAGGCGGGGTGGAGCATGTATCAGGTTACGGTCAACGGCGTTGCGAAGCAGTATGAGGAGGGCACTACTTATGGCGACATCGCCAGAGAGTATCAGCAGCAGTACGGGCACGATATTATTCTGGTTCAGGCCGACGGCAGGCTGCGCGAGCTGTTTAAGCAGGTGGAGAGCGACTGCGGGCTTTCCTTTGTGACGACGGCGGACAGCGCAGGCAGCAGCACATATATGAGAGGAATGATCTTTGTAATGCTGCGTGCTATGTACCGGGTCAGCGGAAAATATTTTGACGGTCACAGCGAAGCAGGGGACAGGAAGGAAAACGCAGCAGAGGACGGCAGAGCCGGAACAGCCGCAGGAACCATAGATAAAGCGCAGAACGGAAGCGCCGGAATGGATGGCAATACGGCAGTTTTGGAGCGGGAAAGGGCAGGCAGTGCGGATTCCTGCAGAGCGAGCAGGGAGAGCCGGGGCGGTCGGATGATCGAGCGCATCCGCATGGAATATTCGCTCGGCAACGGCCTGTACGGCGAAATCGACTGGCGCTCAGCCGGGCATCCGGAAATGGGCTGGTTCCTCGGGCGCGTAAAGGAGGAAATGCAGCGCATGATCGCTGCGGATCTGCCGTTTCGAAAGCTGACCGTCGGCACAGAGCAGGCAGCAAGGCTGTTCGGTGAGGTCGGCATGTACGAAAAGGAAAAGTTATTCCGTTACCGGCTTGTCTCGAACACGAATCTTTACGAACTCGACGGCTTCTACGATTACTTTTACGGGTATATGCCGGAAAGTACGGGAATGCTCCGGGTATTTGATGTGGCGCCTTACGAAGACGGCTTTCTTCTGCTGCTTCCGGACAGAAAGCAGCCGGAAAAGCTTCCGGAATATTCCCCGCGCAAAAAGCTCTACACGGTTCTTCAGAGTTCGAACCGCTGGGCGCAGCGGCTGGATCTGAACAATGTGGGAGATCTGAACCGGACGATCAGCAGCGGCGATATTGAGGAGATGATCCTCGTGCAGGAGGCGTATCAGGAAAAGCAGATTGCGGAGATTGCCGAGCAGATCCGGCGTTCCGGCAGCAGGAAATTCATTATGATAGCCGGGCCGTCCTCCTCCGGAAAGACGACTTTTTCTCACCGGCTTTCGGTTCAGCTGCGCACGCTTGGCTACCGGCCGCATCCGATTGCAGTGGATGATTATTTCGTGGACAGGGAGAAAACACCGAAGGACGAAAACGGAAATTATAATTTTGAAATTCTCGACGCAATCGACATCGAACAGTTCAATGCGGATATGAATGCGCTGCTGTCCGGGCGCAGGGTGGAGCTGCCGACCTTCAATTTCAAAACCGGAAGAAGGGAGTACAAGGGCAATTTCAAAGAACTCGGTGCCGAAGATATTTTGGTGATTGAGGGCATCCACGGGCTGAACGATGCGCTTTCCTACTCGCTTCCCCGGGAGAGCAAGTTCAAAATATACATCAGTGCGCTGACCCAGCTCAATATTGACGAGCACAACCGTATCCCGACGACGGACGGGCGCTTGATCCGGCGCATTGTGCGCGACGCGCGGGTACGCGGCACAGCGGCCAGGGATACGATTGCGATGTGGCCGTCGGTGCGCCGGGGCGAGGAGGAAAATATATTTCCGTTCCAGGAGGATGCGGACTGCATGTTTAATTCCGCGCTGATCTACGAGCTTTCTGTTCTCAAGCAGTTTGCGGAGCCCCTGCTGTTCGGCATCGACCGCAGCTGTCCCGAGTATGCGGAAGCGAAGCGCCTGCTCAAATTCCTGAATTATTTTCTCGGGGTGAGCAGCGAAAAAATACCGGCGAATTCGATTCTGCGGGAATTTGTGGGTGGCAGCTGCTTTAAGGTTTGACAAAATGCTGTTTCCTGTGATAGAATTCTATTCTGCGAGCAGCACAGATGGCCGCGCCGAAAGGTGAGGAAAGTCCGGGCTTCACAGGGCAGGGTGCCGGATAACGTCCGGTGGGGGCGACCCCAAGGCCAGTGCAACAGAAAAGAAACCGCCGGAACGGAGCGCGGCTGCGGCGAGCGGCTGTTCCGGTAAGGGTGGAATGGCGGTGTAAGAGACCACCGCTTCTCTGGTAACAGAGAAGGCTGTGTAAACCCCACTCGAAGCAAGACCAAAATATGCCGAAAGGCAGGGGAAGCGATACGGCGGCCCGCCGTGCTTCCCGGTAGGTCGCGTTCTGCCGCAGGGCAGAGGAGCTGCGCGGTGACGCGCAGTCAAGAAAGATGGTCATCGAATACAGAACCCGGCTTACAGTGCTGCTCGCACTAGGAAGAAAACCGGAGAGCCGGAAACGGTTTCGGCCGGTGCTTCCGCAGAGGATATTAATCCGGTGGAACAGGGAAACGGATGCGGTTTATAACGTTTGCTGACGCGGATAACAGAGCAGGGAAATTCCCGATGCCCGAGCCGGTGCGGGTAGGCGGAAGGCCCTGCATAGAAAATCAAAACAGGAAACCGGAATGCAGAAAAGCGCGATATGTTTACGCGCTTTTTTTATGTGCCCGCCCGTACAGGGAAAACACCATCCGACGGCAGTTTGCAGGCATCGCACAATATTGAAATAATTCGAAGCATTTTTGTAAGAAAATATTAAGGACTTTGCAGCCGTGATATAGTATAATGTCCGCAGGATACCGGTAAAACAAAAATTCGGCGGCTTTGCCGGCAGAAAGGAAAAAACATGGAGCAGACAGGCATTCTTGTGGTCGATGATGATAAGGAAATTGCGGAGCTGGTGGAGATCCATCTGGCGGCAGACGGCTTCCGCGTTTGGAAGGCGTACAATGCAAAGGACGGGCTGAGGCTGCTGGAGACCGAAAAAATAAAGCTGGCAATTCTGGATATCATGATGCCGGGGATGGACGGGATAGAGCTTTGCCAGCGAATCCGTGAAAAGAGCAATATTCCGATTATCATGCTCAGCGCGCGGTCGAGCGACCTGGACAAGATACTGGGACTCGGCAACGGAGCGGATGATTATGTTTCAAAGCCGTTCAATCCGCTGGAGCTCACCGCGCGCGTGAAATCCCAGCTGCGTCGCTATGTGAATCTGAATCCCGGCGCGGTGAAGCAGGAAGCGGAGCGCGAGGTTTCCGTGCGGAATCTCACGATGAACCGGGAGACGCGCGCCGTGATTTCCTACGGCAGGGAGGTCAAGCTGACGCCGATTGAGTTTGATATCCTCTATCTGCTTGCGTCCAATCCGGGCAAGGTTTTTTCGACCGATGAGATTTTTGAGCGGGTCTGGAATGAGAAAATGTATGAGGCGAACAATACGGTTATGGTGCATATCCGCCGACTGAGGGAAAAGATCGAGATGGACCCGAAGAACGCGGAGATCATCAAGACGGTCTGGGGAGTAGGATACCGCATTGAAAAGTAAAAGCAAAAACAGAAAATACTGCAGTATCCGCATTCAGATTGTCTTCTACTGCTTTGCAAGCATTGCGCTGGCCGCCGTTACCATGCTGGTGCTGAGCATGGCTTTTTACGGCGTATACATGCTTGTACAGAAGGACGGGCTCGGAGAGAAAGATGCGGGGCTGCAGAACAGCTACAAGCCCTACTATTCCGGAAGCTATCCCCGTCCGGAGGCAACGCCGGCACCGGGGAATGGCAGCCAGGCAGCAAATTCTGCGGAGCAGCCTGACGGCGGGGAGGAAGCAGATGTTCCCCCTGTCCGCGTGGGAGAGCATATCCAGATGAAGCGCGGCACGGCCGCGGTACTTACCATACTTGGCATGGGCGGTCTGCTGTTTTTCTTTCTGCTTTATTTTCTGACCCTTACGCGGAAGCTCAGCGATTATCTGGCAGAGATCGCGGGCGGAATCCGGTGCTTTTCCTCCGGAAAATTCGGGACGAGGATCACGCTGCGGCAGTCGAACGAGCTGACACAGATTGCCGACAGCTTCAACCGCATGGCGGAGGAGCTGGAATATACCGTGCAGGAGGAGCGCAGAGCGGAAAATGAGAAAACGGAGATTATCACGAGTGTCGCGCACGATCTCCGGACGCCGCTGACCTCCGTAATCGGATATCTTGAGCTGGTGGCAGAGAAGGATCTGACGGCGGAAACAAGGCAGCATTATATTTCCGTCGCATACCGCAAGGCGAAGCGCCTGCAGCGCCTGACCGATGATCTGTTCAGCTATATCAAATACGGTTCGGAGCAGGTTCCCATGGAGCTGAACCGGCTGGATGCGGCAAAGCTGATCGAGCAGATGGTTGAGGAATTTTATCCGAGCATACAGGAGAATAATCTGGAGCTCACAATGGAAAAGAGAGTGGGTCAGGCGTGGGTGGAGGCGGACGGCATGCTTCTGGCCAGAGCTTTTGCCAATCTGCTGGGAAATGCGATCAAATACGGACGGGACGGAAAGCTTCTGCAGGTGCTTGTGGAGCAGGAGCAGGACAGGGTACGGATTCATATAATCAATTACGGAGAGGTTATTCCGAACCGGGATCTGGAAAATATTTTTGAGCGGTTTTACCGGGTTGACGCCTCCCGCACCGAGGAGCAGGGGGGAACCGGGCTGGGTCTTGCGATTGCCAAAAACATCATCGAGCTGCATCACGGGAGCATCGGGGTGAAAAGTGATTTCGGCGGGACGGAGTTTACGGTGGAGCTTCCGGCGGCGGGCTGAGCGGAAGCGCAATAAAAGTTATTTGTGCAACCTGTACAAGATAAGCCGGGAGCGATCGCGGCAGCGAGGGGCGTAAGCGTATGCGGAGTCTGAAAAAATGGATAAAATACAAGGCGGCAGCGGTATGCCTGATATGGCTGGCATCGGCTGGGGCAATGCAGGTTCGCGCGGCGGAGCAGCTCTGTATACCGCAAGCCGGGCAGGAGGCAGAAACAGGAAGGCTCTGCATGCCGGAAGCCGTGTCCGGAATGGGGACTGAGAGGTTCTGCATGCCGGAAACCGAGACGGAGACAGTGACAGAAAAGTTCTGTATACTGGGAGCCATATCGGAGCCGTTGGTAGCAGAGCAGAATCTTGAGCCGGAAGCCGTACCGGAGCAGACAGAGACAGAGCAGAGATATGAGCTTGAATTTGAACGTCTGCCGGAAGAATCGGAGGCGGCTGGCAATGGAAGCACTACAATTTTTTGCATTCAGAGCGGCTACAGGGGGGGCAGCCTCAAGCTTTCGGTTATGTTTCCTCTGCAGAGCGGTGGAGAGCTCCACCCGCGTGCGGGACGGGATTTTGTCGTGTCGGTTACCGTTGCGGCGGAGAATACGGAATTTGCCGGCAGAGTGAACGTGCTGATGCAGAATACGGGGGAAAATCATATAATGTTTTCCGAAAACGTGCCGGCGCTGAACAGCGGGGAGGACTATCGGACTCGTTTTGTTCTTCCGATGCAGATGGTTACCGAGGGGCTGTATTTTTCTCTGCAGGACGGGGATGGTCTGCAGACCGCGGAGCTTGCCCTGAAGGTGGAAGCCGTAAACTACGGAGATTACAGGCTGATCGGCATTTTATCGGAGCAGGCCGAGATTGAGCAGTACGAATATTTCAGTTCCTTTGGAAACAGTATTGTGGAGCTTGACAGAGAAGTTGTTTCCGAGGGAGCTGCAGGCCTGGACAGTCTGGACATTATTGTAACGGAAGAGGAAACCCTGCGGGCATTTTATGCATCGGGGGAAGCCGAGACAGCCCGGGAGACGCTGCGCGATTGGGTCGGGCAGGGAAAAACGCTTGTGGTCGGAGCGAGGCCGGAGAGCGAGGATTCGGAGCAGATACTCAGCCTAGGACTGCAGGATGCAGAACAGGTACAGGAACTGGTGCTCCGGATCAGCAATTATGATGCGGCCAGAAACAGCATTCTGGCATCCAACGAGGAACTGAAAAAGCAGAACGGCAGCGATGCACGCACCTGCTATATCGGCGATGCAATGCTCTGGCCGGCGCTTGTGAGCAATCTGTCGGATGAGCCGATGCTTCTGCCGGTAAAGGAACTCTCCGGGGTGATGGCCGCCGCACCGGAAACTTCCGGAGATCTTGCACCCGGGGCAGTGATTGCGGACTCGGCGACGGAGGGCGGATTGGAAAAGGAGAAGCTGTCCGGCGATATGGAGGCGGCGGCCGGAGCATCGGACAGCAAGGAGATCGGCCGCGGGCCGGAAGGTACGAACGCAATGCTGCAGGCGGACTCAGCAACAGGGGAAGAAGCGGACCAAATGCCGGCAGAAACGGTAGAAACGGAAGAAACATCGGAGAATCTGTCTTTCTCTGCTGACCGGTGGGACTGGTGGAGCGAGGAGACAGGTCCGGAGGTGATCTGGCAGGAGCAGGGAGAGGCTATTATTCTGAAGTATTCCTGCGGGGCAGGAACCGTGCTCGTGTTTCAGATTCCTCTGGAGAGGGAAAAGGACAGTATTTATCCGCTGTTTTATTATCGTATTGTGCAGCTTGTGCTCGACAATATTTCCGGCTACCAGAGAACGCAGCTGGATTATGAGAGGTACGGCTCAACAGCGTTCGGCAAAGGCTACATGCTGGACTATATAAGCAACGAGATCCCCGGCGTTTCTGTTTTCCCTTACCTTCTGCTCCTGCTTTTCTATATCGGCGCGGTGATTCCGGTTCTGTTTCTGCTGCTGCGGCACAGGCAGAGAAGCAAATACCTGTGGGGAGTTCTGCCGCTTGCTGCGGTGCTGATGACAGGGGCCGTTTATCTGGTCGGCAGCAAGACAAGAGTTACAGAACCGTATTGTGCTTACATTGATATCGCAGATTACACGGTGGCAGGCCGCGGAATAAATACGGTTTATTTCAGTCTTTCCGCACCGACGAACCAGGGAGCGCAGATTACCATTCCGGCGGATGTGGAAGCGAGGCTGCAGGGAAACGGTTTCCTTGCTTATGATTCAACATGGACCGGCGAGGTGCTTCGGGAAAGTAATACCGAGCGGGCGCGGGATTACCGGGCGGCTGTCTATTACGGCGATTCTGCGAATGTGCTCAGCCTTGAAAATGTGGCAGCATTTTCAAACACGTCATTTTATGCTAACCGCAAAGCAGAGGAGAGCGGAGGTTTTGCCGGAAGCGTTTCTCTGGATGCGGGGCTGGCGGTCGGAACAATCCGGAATGAGACGGGGAAGGAATGGAAGAATGTACTTCTGGTTGCGGACGAGAGGCTGGTAAATCTGGGAAGCCTGGACAGCGGGGCAGCAGTGGAGCTTGCCGCCTGCGGGCAGAGGAAGCTTATGGATGTAGACCTGGATGTGCTGCGGACTCTTATCGGAGGGCAGCTCACCAGAGCGGAAACCAACATTATTTATGGGTTGATGTGGGACTACGCGTACAACGAAACGGGCGGGCAGGGATTTCTTATTTCCATTTCCGAAAATTCCGCGGCCGAGGAGATTCTGGGCGGAGTGACCAGGGATTCCCACAGCAGGGGCGTGAGCCTTGCAATTTTTCCTCTGCAGGAGGAGGGCTTATGATACAGCTCTGCAATCTGAGGAAATCATTTGGAGACAGCCCGGCGCTGTGCGGGCTGACAATGGAAATCGGGGACGGGGAGCTTTTCGGCTTTGTCGGGCCGAACGGAGCAGGAAAGACGACAACGATGAAAATTATTGTCGGCCTGCTCCGCGCTGATTCTGGCGATATACTGATTGACGGCAGAAAGCTGGCCGGAAATCTCCGGCATTTCAAGGCTCAGATCGGCTATGTGCCGGATTTTTTCGGAGTTTACGATAATCTGAGAGTTTATGAATATATGGAGTTTTATGCGTCGCTTTACGGGATGAGCGGGCGGGAGGCAAGAAGACGATCCGAGGAACTGCTTGGAATGCTGGGAATGACGGAATGGAGGGAGGAGCTGGTTGACTCCCTGAGCCGAGGCATGAAGCAGAAGCTCTGCGTCGCCAGAGCGCTGGTCAATGATCCGAAGCTGCTTGTACTGGATGAGCCTGCCTCCGGAATGGAGCCGAAATTCCGGAGGCAGCTTCGGGAGCTGCTGCAGGAACTCTGCGCAGAAGGAAAAACGATTCTGATCAGCTCGCATAACCTGAGGGAGCTGTCCGAGCTCTGCACCAACATCGGGATTATGGATCGCGGGCGGCTGCTGATACAGGGGGATGTAAGGGAAATTCTGCGGCAGCAGACAATCAGCAATCCTTATATTCTGCAGTATATCCGGTTTCCGGAGGCGGCGCTGGAGCTGCTGAAAACACATGGCAAGGTAAAAAATATAGCAAAGAAGGAAAATAGTCTGTCCTTTCCGTTTGAGGGGACGCAGGAGGAGGCCGCGCAGCTTCTGACGAGTCTGATTTCGGCGGGAGCCGAGATTGCATCGTTTGTGCGTGAGGAGGGCAGCCTGGAGAAGCTGTTTCTGGAGATTACGGCGGTGTAGCGGACAGAACTCCGCAGAATGGAAGGCCCCATGAGATATATCAATCCGGTTTATAAAAGAGAATTGAAGCAGACGGCCAGAATGAAAAAAACACTGGTGCTTCTTCTGGCCTACAATTTTTTGCTGGCATGCTTCGGCCTTCTGGTATTTTATCTCACCTTTGACCAGGAGGGGCGGCTGAACAGCAGCGTCGAATATTCGGCCATTCTCACCCTGTATATGGTTATGACAGGATTTGAGTTTGTAATGGTGCTGCTGATTGTCCCGGCCTCTACGGCCGGTTCCGTGATCGGAGAACGGGAGAAGCAGACGCTGGACATCCTGCTCTCGACAAGCATTTCGCCGCTGCAGGTGGTTGTCGGCAAGCTGGCTGCGTCCATCAGCATTGTGATTCTGCTGGCCGTATCCTCTCTGCCGGTGCTTGCAATCGTTTACAGCATCGGGGGCGTCACGCTGTTTGACATGGTGGAATTTCTTCTGCTTATTACGGTGACGGCCATTTATATCGGAAGCTTCGGCATACTTTTTTCGGTGTGCTGCAGGCGTGCGACAATCGCGACGATCTGTTCCTACAGTGCGATGATCGGACTGGTATTTGTGCTTCCGGCCGCACTGTTTGCCGTGCGCTTTGCTGATCTGTTCCGGCAGTTCAGCAGCTACTCGCCCGCGGCGTTTGGGAAATGCTTTGCGGGAAAACAGGCGATCCTGCTGCTGTTTAATCCGTTTACTTCCTTTGTTTCCATGATCCGAAGTCAGGCAGGGCGGGGGATTTCCATGATGAACGCGATCGGAAGCAGCGGGGATTTGCTCTATTTCCTGTCGCAGCACTGGTATGCGGCGAGCCTTCTCTGCCAGCTTGTCACGGCGGCGGCAGTCATCGGAATTTCGGCGCACCGGCTGAATCCGATGTCGAAACGTCTCGGACGCAGAAGATAGCTTTGAGCCGGAAAAGTAAATGAGCCGTCCGGAGTCAGGATTGGGGACCTGAACGGCCGGACGGCTGCATTTCTAAATATGAAAATGGAAGAAGAAAAATATATAGTCCTATTATACCACGTTTTCAGAAAAAAGTAAGCTTTTTTTTAAAAATTTAAGCAAAAAAATATGAGGGAAATTATGGAAAGGTCAGATTACGTATTTTTTTGCTGATGTGAACGGCAGCGTAAAGCTTTGCATAGTCCCGTTCGGACAGATCTTCAATATAATTTCTAGTATAATTTCTTGGAAATCCCTTCCTTTTCAGACAGTCAGCAGCCTTGTTATAGGCGACGGCGGCTTCCTGCTCGGTCGGATAGCGGCCGATAACATAATCCCCCCGGATATGGATGCGGGCCGTAAAAATGCTCCGCCCGTGATGAAGCCGCCGGGTTACGCCGCAGTAGCGGTTGACGACTTCGATATTGCTGTAACGGTAATCGAGCGGATCGCCGTTGATAAAACGAAAGTCACGGCCCGGAACAGCATGGGCGCGGATGCCGTAACGGGAGAGCAGGGAAATCTGCATTCCGTAATCGGCAACGAAGAGGTGTCCTCCCCGACGCAGGATTTTATGCTCCATATAAAAGAACAGATCGTCGGCATCAAACTTCAGCGGGGTGGACGCATCAAGATAGTAGATGAAAAAACGATGCGACAGATAGATCGGAGTATGGCAGTAAATGCCGTTATCCCGGAAATTGGTAAGCACAATCCACTTATCAAAAGGAAGTGCATTGCCACAGAGAGCATAATTTTCCGTGGAAAAGCAGCGTGGCGGTTCTGAGAGAAGAGTGCAGGCAGCCAGGTAGGCGCGGTTTGCCTCCCCGGCACCGGGATAGCTGCCGAGGCTGATGTGTTTTCCGCGGTAAGTGACAGAGGCGCGGTAATATGTGCTTCCGTCTTTTTTCTTTGCCTGACATACTCCGGCCAGTCTGTTCATAATGCTTCTCCGATCTGCAATTCTGTATGTTTTATCCGTTTGCAAACACCAGAAAATATGAGTTTCTTCTATATAAATGGAAACTGATTCTATATAAAATGGAAACCGTTCTATTTTGTGGAAATTATCAGATTTAGTTTAACACAGTCGAGCGCTGGTTAGCAAGGGCCGGGCAGCACAAGAAAAAGGAAAATATTTCTTAATTGTTAAGCAAATATTACAGTAAAAGGGCCTTGCTCTATTTGGCTTCAAAATTCAGAAGTACACGAAAAATATCGAATATCCTTTAAAATAAGGGATTCTACAAAAATAGAATTTGAATAAAATATGGTATACAGAGGTAAATTAAGCAGGCCTCATATAGTAAATATTACAAGCACTTAATAATTTCTTAATATTATATTATGCAAATTTTACAAAATGACAATAAAAAATGCGAATAACCTTGTGCCATATTTTTGCAATAGGGGATAATTGGTAAAAAGTGATGTGCGGATGTAACGAAAAACCATGGAAGTTATTGACAGCCCTGAAAGCTCTGCCTATAATCAACACAAGGCTTCCGGAGCAACCCGTCCGGGGCATTTAATCATAGAGCGCAGCGACGCGGAAAATATTATCTGAAGTTAATGGAGAAAAGAGAGGGGAATATGAAAAAGAAATATTGCCGGAAGGCGCTTGGCTGGAGCCTTGGTGTCGTGGCATCGATTTCCTTCATAGCACCGCCGTTAGGAGATGACAGCGCAGGTCACGCATTGGCGTCCGCTGTCGGAGGACTTGATGATTTTTTCGGCGGGGAAACCGGCACGACGGAGAATACATGCGAAGAGTTGAATGCGGGACTGATTAACAAAGAAGCAGGACAAAATACCTTAAAAGCAGAGCAGAGCAATACGGCAGAGGCGGCAGGAGAATCAGAGATACTGGAGAATTACAGAGCGCAGCTGCAGATTGATTTGTCGGAATCAAAGCTTGTCAAAGTGCTTACGGGAGAACTGGCAAAGGCCTGCGAACGTGCCGAGGACGAGCTGGATCTTCTGGAACTTTCCTGGCAGGACGAGCTGACTTCGGATGAGCTGGTTCAGGTTGTGAAGGGGCCGAAGACCGCAGAGGAGCTGTTTTATGAAAATCTGGACTGGTCCAGCATACCGGAGGTGCTGAAAGTCAGTTTCAACGAGAGCTACCGGATGCAGCTTTCCGCAGAGCAGCGGAAGGTGCTTGAGACGATTGTCGAGGCGGAGGCAGGCGATGAGGATACCTTCGGAAAAATCCTTGTTGCCAATGTGGTGCTGAACCGGGTGCTGGATGAGAAGTTTCCGGATACGGTGAAGGAGGTTGTTTTCCAGAATAATGGAAGAACCTACCAGTTTTCTCCGGTGCGCAAGGGCGGACGCTATTACACCGTGAAGGTGTCCGAGCATACGAGGGAGGCTGTGGCGCGTGCGCTGAGCGGAGAGGACTATTCGGACGGCGCGCTGTACTTTTTCGCAAGAAAGTATACGTCGAACGAGAAGGCAAACTGGTTCGACAGCTCCCTCCGCAAGATCGTGAAATACGGCTGTCATGAGTTTTATGCAGAAAAATAAGACGGAAGTATGCGGAGAAAATAGCGGCCGGAAAAGAACGAACGGCTGAGCGCAGAGAGAAGGAACGGCCGAAAAAGAACAGACAGCTGAGCGCGGAGAAAAAGAGCAGCCGGAAAAGAACAGACGGCTGAGCGCGGAGAAAAAGAACGGCCGGAAAAGAACAGACGGCTGAGCGCAGAGAGAAGGAACGGCCGGAAAAGAACGGACGGCTGAGCGCAGAAAAAAAGGAGCAGCCGGAAAAGAACGGCTGGCTGAGCGCACAGAAAAGAAGCGGCACGAAAAACTGCAGACAGCTGCGTGAAATAAAGCTGCCCTGTGCAGAGGGGAAATCCTCTCCGCACAGGGCAGCTTTCTGTTTTCCGGCATCTTTGCGGGAATTTTCCGGGAATTCATGTTGCTTTTTTTCTTGCGTATCCGCTTGTGTATTATGCGGGGCCGTGCTATAATACCGGTAAATTTGCGGCAGAAGGAGAGAATATATGGAGCTTATTTTTCAGAGCACAAGGAACGCGGCGGAGAAGGCGACGGCATCCGAAGCGATATTAAAAGGACTGGCATCGGACGGGGGACTTTTCGTGCCGGAAAGAATACCGGCGCTTGATGTCCCGCTCAGCGGGCTGGCACAGATGGGTTATAAGCAGGTGGCTTACGAGGTGATGAAGCTGTTTCTGACCGATTTTTCGGAGGAGGAGCTGAAGAGCTGCATCGACCGGGCTTACGACGGCAAGTTTGATACGGAGGAGATCGCCCCGCTGCGGGAGGCGGACGGAGTATATTATCTTGAGCTGTTTCACGGCGCGACGATTGCGTTCAAGGATATGGCGCTTTCCATTCTGCCGCATCTGCTGACGACAGCGGCAAAGAAAAACCATGCGGAGGAGGAGATTGTTATCCTGACAGCCACCTCCGGAGATACCGGCAAGGCGGCACTTGCAGGCTTCGCGGATGTCCCGGGCACGCGCATTATCGTGTTTTACCCGAAGGACGGCGTCAGCCCGATCCAGGAGAAGCAGATGGTTACGCAGCGCGGAGCAAACACGGCGGTTATCGGCATCCGGGGAAATTTTGACGATGCGCAGAGCGGTGTAAAAGCGATGTTCGGAAACCAGGAGCTGGCGGAGCGGATGAAACAGCACGGCTTTCGGTTTTCGTCTGCGAATTCCATCAATATAGGGCGGCTGGTTCCGCAGATTGTATATTATGTATACGCTTACACGCGCCTGCTGGGCAGAGGAAAGCTTGCAAAGGGCGAGCTGCTGAATGTGGTGGTGCCAACTGGAAATTTCGGAAACATTCTGGCGGCGTACTACGCAAAATGCGCGGGGCTGCCGCTCGGAAAGCTGATCTGCGCCTCCAACGACAACAAGGTCCTGTACGATTTCTTCGCGACGGGCGTCTATGACCGGAACCGTGAATTTATCCTCACCACCTCGCCTTCTATGGATATTCTGATTTCCAGCAATCTTGAACGGCTGATCTACCGGATTGCCGGGGATGATGCGCAGAAGAACGCGGAGCTGATGGGACGGCTGGCGGCCGGGGGCGTCTACGAAATTACCCCGGAAATGAAGGAGCGGCTGGAGGACTTTGCGGGCGGCTATGCGACGGCAGAGCAGACGGCAGAGGCCATCCGCAGTCTGTACGAAAAAACAGGCTACATTATAGATCCGCACACGGCAGTCGCGGCGAGCGTATATTCCGATTATGCGAAAAAAACGGGGGACGGCACAAAAACCATAATCGCTTCGACGGCGAGTCCCTACAAATTTACGCGCAGTGTAATGACGGCGATTGACGCCAAGTACGGCAGCATGGAAGACTTCGCGCTGGCGGACGAGCTTTCCAGGCTTTCCGGGACAGGGGTTCCGCGGGCGATTGAAGAAATCCGCGGTGCGCAGGTGCTTCATACGATGGTGTGCGGCAGGGAAGAGATGCAGGAGACGGTGGAAAAACTGCTCGGATTGCAGCAGTTCATAAATTCGTAATAAATTAATCGAATTGTGACAACACCGTGACATAACTTTGACACAAACAATATGTATTATGACGTCAGTCAAATCCAAGGGAACAGATTACCGAGGAAAAATGAAACCTGCTGTGTCACATCCAAGGTCATTCGCAGGCGTAAGTTTTGGGGCGGGAGGATCACCAAGGATTTGCGGAGATATAATCTTCCGGCAGCGGAGGAAGGCAGTATCCCGTATGGAGGGAGGGGCCTGGCTGCGGCGTGAGAGTGTTGCAAAATGCTGGTTTTCAGCGTTAAAAAAGCGACATTTTCTAGCGAAAAGGGCTTGACCTTTGCTGGGAATATTGCTATAATCTAACTGTTATTGGAATGATTATATCTGTAGATGCTTCTTGCTTTTTGAGCGCTGGTTAATATATTATTATATTATTGCGCAGAAAACATGAAAGTATCCACAAATATAATACCAAATTACAATTTTTAAGGAGGAAGAAGAATATGAAGAGTATCTTCAAAAAGATCGCCTTCGTATTGGCACTGGCAATGGTCGTAGCCGCATTCCCGGCAAAGACCGCTGCAGCAGCAGCTGAGGGTCCGCAGCTCAAGGCTCACCGTGTGCTTTATATCGGCGGCGATGTGACTGAGACTTATGCTGAGAAGGCATACGCCACAGTATGGAACTTCAAGGAAGACGGCTACACTGTGAAGTTCGAGTCCAAGGACCCGGAGATCGCAACGGTAGGCAAGAACAAGGGTATGGTTACCGCAGTAAGCGTTGGTGTTACGACCGTTACCGCTACCTTCTCCAAGGAAGGCGCGAAGGACGTTGTAAAGACCTGCAAGGTTGAGGTTAAGAAGAACGCAGCGGTAGTTACTATTGACGAGGACAGCCAGAAGGCAATCGAAGGGCTTAAGGTTGGCGAGAAGGTTACTGCAGTAGCAGTAAAGACCGATGCTGAGGGCTCCAACGAGGATATCACCGACGGCGTTCGCTTCTCGGTTGATGATGACAAGATCGCTACTGTAAATTCCAAGACCGGCGAGATCACCGCTGTTGCAACCGGCGAGACCGTTCTTAAGGTATGGGGCGTACAGTGGGAGTACAGCGCAGAGGCTGGCAAGTATGTGATCACGGAGACCACTCCGAAGACTGAGTACAAGCTCGTTGTAAAGAAGGGTACGATCACTGAGGTTAAGCAGATTGCGCTTGATCAGATCGAGCTCACCGCTACGGATGAGGAGACTGCAAAGAACATGACGATCAATGACGTCAAGGTTGAGTACTTCATCGGCGAGAACGCGATCACCGATTTCATCAAGAGCGTGGCAGCAAACGGCACGAAGGTTATTGTAACACTTCACAACCCGATTGTTGCTGATCAGCAGTACAGAGTAACGTACGGCGATGCAAGCTTTGATTTCAAGGGCGCTAAGGCTGACGTAGCGGATATCCAGATCTCCACGACGGTTGCTGAGGCAGGCCAGGAAGTATTCATCGCAGTAACGACCTACAACGCTGACGGTGTTAAGCTGACGACGACGACTGCAGAGACCTACGCGAACAGCGGTGTTACCGTTACGGCAGACGAGAGTCTCTCTGGTGATTACTATCTTGATTCGGCAACGGGCAAGATTTACTTCTTCAACGCAAACAAGACCGCAGTCGTAAAGGCTACCTATGACAAGGGCTTTGATGATTACGGCAACAAGATTCCGGATATCGTTAAGACGGCACAGGTTACTTCCTACTCTCCGGCAAGCGCAGCAGACGGCAACGTTGAGGGCTGGGCTGTAGGTGCAGCAGATGCAGATGCAGCGAAGCTTGTTTACTCCAACGCGGCAATCAAGGTTGCGGTTGGCGACAGCGCTTACTATCTGTATGGAAAGTATACCCGCAAGCAGGCTGGTCAGCAGGATCAGACGCTTTACACCGATGGTATTAACTTCACCTACTCCTCTTCGAACGAGAACGTGCTCCTTGTATATGGCAACCAGCTTCTTCCGGTAGCACAGGGCGCAGCATCTGTTATCGTTAAGCAGGGCGACAAGGTTGTCGGCGTAGCAAACGTAATCGTTGATGCAGCAAGAGTTCTTGACCGCATCGAGGTAAGCGTGGACAACACCAAGCTTTCCGCAGGTGTTAAGAATTCCATCATCACCATCAAGGCATTTGATCAGATGGGTCAGAACATCCTGAGCAGCGCGGCAGTTACCGTAGATCAGACCAACGCTGCAAATGTTGCAGCAGCAGCACTTAACATTGGCAGTGTGGATGCGGACGGAAAGGTACTTGTTACCTCTAACTCCGTTGCAGATAAGCCGGTTGCAGCATACCTGAGAGTATCTGTAAAGGTTGGCAATGTAGAGAAGGTTCAGAACGTAGTTCTTTCTGTAAAGCAGCCAGACAGCAATGTTGTTTCTTACAAGGTTGCAGCTACGAAGAATGCAATTGATCAGAAAATCGGCGATAAGACTGATCTGAGCAACTATGAGTCCGTTATAAGCGTAGAGTCCTTCGATAAGGACGGCTTTAAGATTGCTGATGTTCCGGCAACTGCAACGCTTAAGGCACCGGAGAAGGATAAGACGACAGGCAAGTATACTGACTTGGGTATGTTCATTGTTATTACGAAGGGCAATGACAATATCGCAGACTTTGTAACGCTTACCGGCTCTGCAATTACAGCAGTAACGAAGAGTGGTGATGTTGTAACAAAGGCTCCGACCGGAAGCTATCTCGTAAGAGTATATAATGTAAGTGCTGATAGAGCACAGATCATCGGCAGCACTTCCGTAGTAGTTTCCGATACGACTGTTCCGATGGTTGTAACTCAGGAGAAGAAGGTGGTAGCAAGCCTTAACGCAGATGGCGTAAACGGTTCCGTAAGCATCAAGAGAAACGGCGCGGTTGTAAGCAATGCAGTAGTTACCGACCTGGTACTGAGCAATCAGTCCACGACGCCTACGAACTCCATCTATGTAGCTCAGGTAGAAGTAACTGAGACCATGGCAGATGGCACGAAGGTTAAGACGAAGGTTAACGTTAACAGACTTTTCAGCCTTCAGTAATTCATCGGAGAGCGCAGCTTTCCGAAATGAATCAACAGAAAAACTCCCCGGCAGAAATGCCGGGGTTTTTCTGTTGATCAGGCTGTTTCGGGAGCGGAAAGTGAGTACACATTTTAAAATAGAAAATGCAGAGCAGCTATACTGAGGAAGGAGCCGTATTTCCGTTTTATAGAAAATCTTAAGCTTTCTCCCGTAGACAAATGCATCCTCTGCGTGGTATTATATTGGATACTACAGGAGGTAGCGTATGAACTTTATCAAAGACATTTTAAGAGGGGTTATGATCGGAGTTGCAAACATCATCCCTGGAGTGAGCGGCGGCACTATGATGGTGTCCATGGGAATCTACGACAAAATAATCGGTGCGATCAACAGCATATTCCGTCAGTGGAAACAGAGCCTGAAGACCCTGCTTCCTTACGGGATCGGCATGCTGCTCAGCATCGCCGGCCTTTCCTTCTGCATCGACTACTTTTTCAAACATTTTCCGCTGCAGACGGCATTTCTGTTTATCGGTCTTATTTTTGGAGGGCTTCCGGTTATTTTCGGAAAGCTGAAGGGGAAGGGAGGTTCTGCCGGAGTCAGGGGGAAATCCATACTTCTTTTTCTGATTTTCTTTGCTCTGGTAATTCTTCTTCAGATTTTCGGCGGGGATCAGGGAATTGTAAGAGAAATAAAAATTGATTTTGGAATGATCCTTTTTCTGGTTGTGCTAGGTGCAGTTATCTCGGCATCCATGATCATTCCGGGTGTGAGCGGGTCCATGATCCTGATGGCGCTCGGCTATTATTCTCCCATTGTCAGCGAAATCAGCGCTTTTATCAAGGCACTGCTGGCCTTTGATATGGACAGGCTGCTGCACGGCTTTGCAGTTCTTATTCCGTTCGGTATCGGCGTGCTGGCCGGAATTCTGTTGATTGCACGGCTGATAGAGTTTTTGCTGAAGCGCTTTGAGCTCTATACCTATTCCTCCATCCTGGGACTTGTCATGGCATCCCCGGCGGCGGTGCTGATCGGCATCGGTGTCGGAACCGTGTCTGTGCCAGCTGTACTGGTGTCGGTGCTCACCTTCGGTGCAGGGTTTGCCGCGGCATATTATCTGAGCAGGTAGAGTGATGTTTCGGAGAAAGCTTGGAATTGTATTCGGGATAATGCTTGTGTTTTCCATTGCCGGCGCCTGCCTTGTATCTGCCTTTGGAAAACGGGGGACAGAAGAGGAGGAGGAGGGACTTCTGGTTGCGGCATCCTTTTATCCGGTCTGGATTATTACAGAAAATGTATGTGCGGGAGTGGAAGGGGTTCATGTTGTCAATCTGACGCAGAATCACAGGGGATGTCTTCATGACTATCAGCTGACGGCAGCGGACATGCTTACGCTGGAGACGGCGGATATTTTTGTGATTAACGGCGGGGATATGGAGCTTTTTATAGAGGAGATTGCGGGAAAGGTGCCGGAACTGCGTGTGATTGATACCTGCAGCGGTATGGAGCTGCTGGAGAGCGGCGGACATTCCCATGAACATGGTGCTCCGGCCGCGGCTGCCAAATCCTCACCGGCAGATCCGGCGGACGATTCCGGCCATACCATGAACGGCCATGTCTGGATGGATCCGGTGAGATACCAGCAGCAGATCCGGGCGGCCGCGGCTGCTCTCGGCGCAGCGGACCCTGCACACGCGGCCGGGTACAACGAAAACGCGGAGCGCTACTGCGGTGAGGTGGCTGCTCTCTGGGACGAATATCAGGATGTGACAGCCGCGCTGAATGGAACGGAGGTTGTCCTTTTTCATGACGCGTTTTATTATCTTTGCGACGCCTGCGGAATGGAGGTTCTGCACGGCGTTGATATGGATGCGGACACGGCGCTTTCCGCCGGGGAAATAGCGGAGTTGACGGACGAGGTTCGGTATCACGGCGTCAAATATTTTCTGGCGGAGGAAACGGGCAGAGCGGCGGCAGAACAGCTTGCGGCGGAAACGGGTGCACAGGTGATTTATCTGAACCCGCTCACGGAGGGCGATGCTGCGGCGGACTCATACCTGCAGGGAATGAGGGAAAACCTGGAGCTGCTGACCGGCCTGACGGAACAAAAAGACGGTTTATAATAGCGCAGCATCGCTGTTTCCGGCGAAAGAAGGTCACTATGGAAAGCCGGTACGATGAGCAGAGAAGATATAAAAAACCGCAGAGCTATGCCGTTGTTCCCGGAGAGTCGGAAAACGGATTGTGATAAGCGAAGGCCGGGATGAGGCTGTACCGGCTGCAGCGGAGCAGGAGGGCAGGCAAGTCTTGAAAGATAAGGAGAACCAGAAAAGCAGCAGTTCCCAAAGCATCGCCGGCAAAACGGGAAGGCGGGGCATGAAAAATGAAGGGGCGGACAGGAGAAAATACCGGCTGCTGCAGCCGCCGTGCGGCCTGCACTGTATAAAAATGAATGACATCGGCGTGCGCATCGGCAGAGAAACCATTATTGAGCATGTTAATCTTCACATACACTGCGGGAAGCTGACCGTAATTATCGGGCGCAACGGTGCGGGGAAGTCTACGCTGATCAAGGCCGTACTTGGCGAGATCCGGCACAGCGGAACTGTTGAATTCCGTGATATGCGGGACAGAAGCATACAGGATCTGCGGATTGGCTATGTACCGCAGCAGCTGAATATAGAGAAAAATACTCCGACGAGCGTCTATGATATGTTCGCAAGCTATATCAGCAATGTGCCGGTATTTCTGAAGAGATCCCGGAAGCTTGCCGAACGGATACAAAGTGCTCTGTCGCTGTTCGAGGCACAGGAACTGATTGACCGGCAGCTGTGCGATTTGTCCGGCGGAGAGCTGCAGCGGGTGCTTCTCTCGATTGCCTGTGATCCGGTGCCGAATCTGCTGCTGCTCGACGAGCCGGTTTCCGGCATTGACCGCAACGGCATGGAGCTTTTTTACCGCAATATCAACATGCTGAAAAAGAACTATGATCTTGCAATGATACTGGTCAGTCATGACCTGGATTATGTGGAGCGTTACGCGGACAGCGTAATCCTGCTTGACCGCACGGTGCTGGCGGAAGGGCCTCCGGCAAAGGTTTTTGCCGGGGATGAGTTCCGCCGGGTGTTTGGCTGAACCGGCAGGCTTTTGTACGGCAAATCGGCCGGCGCCGGAGCGGGGTCTGCTGTGCAGAAAATCAAAGCGGCAGCACATCAAGTTTTTTAAAAAGGCGGGCCGCCCGGTCGGAAATTCTGCCGGATAAAAAGGAGGAAGGATGGAAACAATCTACCGGATAATGGAAGCGCTGCTTCCGTTTGAGTACATGCGGTACGATTTTATGAAGAACGCACTGCTGGCGGTGCTGCTGATTACCCCGCTGTTCGGGCTGGTCGGCACTATGATCGTCAATAACCGGCTGGCATTTTTTTCCGATGCGCTGGGGCACTCCGCGCTGACCGGCATGGCAGTGGGCGTGCTGCTTGGAGTGACGGATGCAAGCCTTGCCATGGTGTTGTTTGCTGTACTTTTTGCACTGCTGCTCAACGGTATCCGGCATTCGGGAATTGTGGCGAGCGACACGGTAATTTCTGTTTTCGCTTCCCTGTCCACTGCGGCGGGGCTGGTGATTTTGTCGCGGGGAGGCAGCTTTTCCAGATATTCCGCGCTGCTTGTGGGTGATATTCTCAGTATTGCTCCGGCGGAGCTGTTCCGCCTGCTGCTTGTACTGATCGCCGCACTCCTTTTCTGGGGAGCGGCCTTCAACCGGCTGCATGCGGTGAGCCTGAATGCGAGCCTGGCAAAGAGCAAAAGAATTCCCGTGGCGCTGGTTGACAACCTGTTTGTTGTTCTGATCGCCGTAATTGTTATGCTGTCGATTCGCTGGGTCGGCATTTTGATTATCAATGCACTTCTGATTCTGCCGGCGGCATCGGCGCGGAATCTAGCGGCAAATATGCGGGAATACCACCTGTTTTCCCTGCTGTTCTCAGTTTTTTCCGGTATTCTCGGCCTGCTGCTGTCATACTATCTGAATATGGCGGCGGGGCCGATGATTGCGGTTATCGCGGCGCTTCTGTTCTTTGCCACTGTACTGGTGCGCCCTGCCGTAAAAAGCTGAAAGGGGAATGGACGATAAAATGCCGCGGATGCGGCGGAATTGGGAGGACTTATGCAGCGTGTGAAAATTTACCTGCAAATATTGACGAACCTGTTGCTGACCATACTGCTGGTGCTTCTGCTTTTTATAGCGCTGCCCCGGCTGCTTAGGTTTTTCCTGCCGTTTGTGATCGGCTTTATTATCTCGCTTATTGCTAATCCGGTTGTCCGTTTTATGGAAAAAAAAGTAAAAATAGTACGAAAACATGGTTCGGCAATAATTATCGTGCTTGTGCTGGGGGCAATTGTCGGGCTGCTGTACCTGTGCGGAACACTGATTGTTCACGAAGTAGTCTCTCTTGTTCAGGATGTGCCGAATATTGTCAGCTCCGTCAGCCAGTTTTTCGAAAATGCCACCCGGGAACTTTCCGGCATTATCTCGAAGCTGCCGGAGGGGCTGCAGCAGACCTTCGGGGATCTGAGCGAGAATATTTCGGATGCCGTAATAAAGTTTGTCAGCTCCATCGAACTGCCTACGCTGTCCACGGCGGGCGGTTATGTGAAAAACATAGCAAATTTCCTGCTTCAGTTCATTATTACCATCCTGGCGTCCTATTTTATCATTGCGGACAGAGATAAGCTGTACGATAAGCTGAGCCGCATTGTGCCGGAGGGGATAAAAAATACCTGGCACCTGATTGCAGATAATTTCAAAAGCGCCGTAGGCGGATATTTTAAGGCGCAGTTTAAGATTATGTGGATCATTACGCTGATTCTGTTTATTGTTTTTGAGCTGCTGCGCGTCAATTATTCGTTTCTGCTGGCGCTTGCTATCGCGTTTATTGACCTTCTGCCGGTGTTCGGAACGGGGACGATTATCTGGCCGTGGATTGTGGTGGATATCGTGAACGGGAATTACAGGCGGGCTGCGTTGCTCGGAGTGCTTTATCTGGTATGTCAGCTTGTCAAGCAGCTGCTTCAGCCGAAAATGGTCGGCGACAGCATCGGCATCAGTCCGTTTGCCGCTCTGTTTTTTATGTATGTCGGTTATCAGTTCAACGGGATTCTCGGTATGATTTTTGGTATCCCGATCGGTATGGTGCTGATTTCGTTCTACCGGATCGGAATGTTTGACCGGCTGATCCAGGGCTTTCGGATCATCGCATCCGACCTGAATGATTTCCGGAAATTCTGAAGGTTCCGGCAGGGCGGGCCGGCGCAGGACAAGCCGGCAGGAGAAGCAGAATAAGAGAACCGCAGCAGAGTAAGATCGCGGAAAAACTGGGCAGCACGGGAAAGGAGAAAATATGAGAGACGGATTTTTAAAGGCGGCGGCGGGTACACCGGATATCCGCGTGGCGGACTGCGGATTTAATACCGAAAAAATTATCGAAGCAATACACCGGGCGGAGAACGAAGGTGCGAAGCTGCTTGTTCTGCCGGAACTCTGCGTGACGGGCTATACCTGCGGAGATCTGTTTCTGCAGGACGCGCTGCTGAAGGCCGCCCTGTGCAGTGCCGCAGCGATTGCGGAAGCAACGCGGAGGCTGGATCTTCTCGCCGTGTTCGGAATGCCGTTTTTAAAGGAGAACAAGCTGTATAATACAGCCGTGGCCGTACAGAACGGACGCATTCTCGGGATTGTGCCGAAAAGCAATATTCCCAACTATTCGGAGTTCTACGAGGCAAGGCATTTCAATCCGGGAACGGAGCGCACGGAGCGGGTTTTTCTGCTGGGGCAGGAGGTGCCGTTCGGCACGAGGCTGCTCTTTGCCTGCCGTGAGCTGCCGGATTTTGTAACGGGGATTGAGATCTGTGAAGATCTCTGGGGTGCGGAACCGCCGAGCGGGCGTCTGGCGCGGGCCGGCGCAATGCTGATTGCGAACCTGTCGGCAAGCGATGAGACGATCGGCAAGGCTGAATATCGCCGCTCGCTTGTATGCGGACAGTCTGCGCGTACGCTGACAGCATATCTGTATGCGGATGCCGGCGAGGGAGAATCGACGACGGATCTTGTGTTTACCGGGCATAATCTGATTGCGGAGAACGGTGCGCTGCTGGCGGAATCGGATTGCCTTGAGAACGGACTGCTTTTCGCAGAACTTGATCTCGGCAGGCTGGCAAGCGAACGGCGCAGAATCACCACCTTCTGTGCCGATGCGGCGGGCTATGAGAAAGTCTGGTTTTCGCTTCCATCCCTTGCCGGGGCAGAACATTCCGGAAGCCGGTGCATACATCTTCCGGAGCTGCAGCTGACACGCTCCTTTGAGAAGCTGCCTTTTGTTCCGTCGGACGCGGCAAAGCGGGAGCAGCGCTGCCGCGAGATTGTCCGCCTGCAGGCGCTCGGCCTGAAAAAGCGGCTGCTGCATGCGGGCTGCAGCTGCGCTGTGATCGGGGTTTCCGGAGGGCTCGATTCCACGCTGGCGCTGCTTGTGACAAAACTTGCTTTTGAGCTTGCAGGGCTTGATCCGGCCGGGATACTCGCGGTTACAATGCCGTGCTTCGGCACTACCGGGCGTACCCTGCGCAATGCGTGCGGGCTTGCAGAAAAGCTCGGTGCAAAGCTGATTGAGGTCAATATTGAAGAGGCTGTGCGGATTCATCTGCGGGATATCGGACACTCGGGGGAAAAGCATGACGTCACTTATGAAAATGCGCAGGCGCGCGAGCGCACGCAGGTGCTGATGGATATTGCCAACCTGCACGGCGGAATGGTGATCGGTACGGGTGACATGTCCGAACTGGCTCTTGGCTGGGCTACCTACAACGGGGATCACATGTCGATGTACGGAGTCAATGCGTCCGTACCGAAAACGCTGGTTCGCTATCTTGTGGCATATTTTGCGGATACGGCAGACAATGAGGAGCTTGCAAAGGTGCTGAGGGATATTCTTGCCACCCCGGTCAGCCCGGAGCTTCTGCCGCCGAAGGACGGCGTGATCGCGCAGAGGACGGAGGAAATTGTCGGGCCTTACGAACTGCATGATTTTTTCCTGTATTACGCGCTGCGCTACGGGTATACGCCGCGGAAAATATACCGTCTTGCGGTGCGCGCATTTCAGGGGGATTATTGCGGGCAGACGATTATAAAATGGCTGAGAACCTTCTACCGGCGATTCTTTTCCCAGCAATTCAAGCGTTCCTGCCTGCCGGACGGTCCGAAGGTCGGTTCTGTGGCGGTTTCTCCGCGCGGCGATCTCAGGCTGCCGAGCGACGCGAGCGCCGCGCTGTGGGAGCGGGAGCTTGCCGGGCTTGAGCAGGAGCTGGCAGAACCGGAGCAAGTGCCTGCAGAGAAAGCCCCGGCGTCCGCAGCAGGAACCGGGGAGGGTGCCGGAAATGGGATTTAAGATCGGTGGCATTGTGATCAGCGGACCGCTTGTGCTTGGACCGATGGCCGGCGTGACGGATCTTCCGTTTCGGCTCCTGTGCCGGGAATGCGGCGCAGATCTGATCTATACGGAGATGGTGAGCGCAAAAGGAATCTGGTACAATAACAAAAACACGGAAGAACTGCTCCGGACAGTGCAGGAGGAGCGCCCGGCAGCGCTGCAGCTTTTCGGCGAGGACCCGGTTATTATGGCGGAAATTGCCGGAAGGCTGAAGGAGTATCCTTTTGATATCCTTGATATCAATATGGGATGCCCGGTGCCGAAGGTTGTGAACAACGGCGAAGGCTCCGCACTTATGAAAAATCCGAAACGCGTCGGTGAAATTGTAAAAGCGGTCGCAAAAGCAGCGGGAAAGCCCGTAACGGTCAAAATACGAAAAGGCTTTGACGAGGAGAATGCAAATGCCGTGCTTGTGGCGCAGATTGCGGAACAGAACGGGGGGGCGGCGGTCGCCGTGCACGGAAGAACGCGTGCCCAGTATTACGGCGGCAGTGCTGACTGGGATATTATCCGCAGAGTCAAGGAGGCGGTCCGCATTCCGGTAATCGGCAACGGGGATGTAAAGACACCGGAGGATGTGCGGCGGATGCTGGAGGAAACCGGATGTGACGGTGTAATGATCGCGCGGGGCGCACAGGGAAACCCGTGGCTGTTCGCTCAGGCCAGGGAATATCTTATCTCGGGGAAGGTTCCGCCGAAACCGGGTGTCGGAGAAATTGCCGCGATGATCCTGCGCCATGCGCGGATGGAAACGGAGTGCAAGGGAGAATTTACGGCGATGCGCGAGATGCGGAAGCATGTCGCCTGGTACACGGCGGGTCTGCCGCATTCTGCGCATCTGCGGCAGGAGGCTCACCGGATTTCAGGAATGGATGATCTGGAGCGGCTGGTCGCGCGGCTGACAGAGTATGCGGAAGCGTGCGGGGATGACCGGCGGTTTTCTGACGGCGGACAGAGCGGCAGAGCTTAGCTATGGATGGCTGAGTTTCCCGGACCAGGCTCTTTAGTTTCCGCAAAAATTACCCGGACCCGGTGTCATTCTGCACAAAATCCGGGGCAAAAACAAAAAAACAGTTGATTTTTCATTGGAAATCAGTATAATAATATCAATTCAAAGATAATTCAAAGACAAATGTCCGCGCTGCAAGGACAAAACAAAACGGATGTTTTCAGAGGACTTTGACGGCTGGCCGGTCTTCGCCGGCCCGAAAAAATATTATGGGCGGCAGCCAGGCTGCGGCAGAAGGTGAGGTAGGGCATGAGTAAACTGAGAGTCGGTATTTTAGGTGCTACGGGAATGGTGGGCCAGAGATTTATTTCGCTGCTGGAAAATCATCCGTGGTTTGAGGTTGTCACAGTGGCGGCTAGCGCCAGAAGCGCGGGAAAGACTTACGAGGAGGCCGTCGGCGACCGCTGGAAGATGACATCGCCGATGCCGGAGGGCGTAAAGAAGCTTGTAGTTAAAAATGTTGCCGAGGTGGATGAGGTTGCCGCGGGCGTAGATTTCGTGTTCAGCGCAGTCGATATGACGAAGGACGAGATCAAAGCGATTGAGGAGGCCTATGCAAAGACGGAGACGCCGGTGGTATCCAACAACAGCGCACACCGCTGGACGGAGGACGTGCCGATGGTGGTACCGGAACTCAATCCGGAGCATCTTGCACTGCTGGAAACACAGAAAAAGCGTCTCGGCACAAAGCGGGGTTTTATTGTAGTAAAGCCGAACTGTTCCATTCAGAGCTACACGCCGATGCTTATGGCGCTGAAGGAATTTGAGCCGAAGGAAGTTGTGGCGACGACCTATCAGGCAATCTCGGGCGCCGGCAAGACCTTTAAAGACTGGCCGGAGATGCTTGACAACGTGATTCCGTATATCGGCGGCGAGGAGGAGAAGAGCGAGCAGGAGCCGCTGCGCATTATGGGGCATGTGGAAGACGGAAGAATTGTGAAAGCGCAGTATCCGGTAATTACCTGCCAGTGTCTGCGCGTTCCGGTATCCGACGGGCATACAGCTGCCGTATTTGTGAAGTTCGGGAAGAAACCGACAAAAGAGCAGATCCTGAAGGCGTGGAAGGAATTCAGGGGACTTCCGCAGGAGCTTGACCTGCCGAGTGCTCCGAAGCAGTTTATCACTTATTTCGAGGAGGACAACCGCCCGCAGGCAAAGCTGGATCGGGATTCCGAGAAGGGAATGGGTGTTTTTGCAGGCCGTCTGAGAGAAGATAATGTTTACGATTATAAATTTGTCGGCCTTTCCCACAATACGAAGCGGGGGGCAGCCGGCGGCGCGGTTCTGATCGCGGAGCTGCTGAAGGCGCAGGGGCATATCACGGCCAAATAGGAAAAGAAACAGAGCGGAAAAAAGAAAAGGTTTGCAAAAAGGGGAGTTTGCGGGAGCAGCTCCTCTTTTTGCAAACCGGTTCGGGTGAAGCACAAAGAAACAGGCAAACGGCCGGAAAAACGGGAGGCTGCTGCGCTTACAGCGCCGGAAGCTCAAAAAGCCAGCGGAGCAGCCGGACAGCGTTTTCCTTATTTTTACTATTTAAAACAATTCCGACTACCGGTCGTTCCTCTGACCGGATAAGAGTACTGTATTCTTTCCAGAACGGCGTTTCGTCGAGATAAAGGCCGACCACATATTGTTCCTCTGAGGCGTCGCCGCTGCCTTCGCTTTTCCGTACGGCGGAAAGAAAAAAGCGGTCGGACAGTGCCGCGTAAAGATCCGCCGGCAGCGTCTCGGTCAGGGAGGTCATTGTCATGCCGTTGTAGGCATATTTTGAAAAGGTGCTCTCCGGCGCGATTACCGCGTCGATCTCCCGCGCCATAATATGCGCGGTGAAAACAGCAGCGGCGTTTATGTCGCCTCCGGACACCTGGTAGGAAAGCCCGTCAAACAGGATAATTTCATGCTCGCCCGGTTCGATGCCGGAAGCGCTGATAAAATCCTCCGCCATCTTTTCGGTTGGCTTCGAGTCAAACAGATAATCAACAAAAGCAACGCGCAGCAGAAATTCATCCTTCGGGGAGACAATCGTGTAAATAATATAAATGCCGAGCGCTGCGATTGCCAGAACAGCCAGAAGCCCCTTCAGATAATACATGCGGAAATATTTCATTTTGTCTTCAAAGGTTTTTAGTTCGCTGAATTTCTGGCGCTCGGATTTCGGCTCGCGTTTCTGGTAGATGGCGGCGTCATCCTTCAGCGTCGTCTGTTTTTCCTTTGCATCGCTGTCCTTTAATGTAATCATAGCTGCAGATCCTTTCCGTATATTGCTGTTGCTCACCTGTGCCCGGTATGGGAGCGCAGACCCGCTCTTAAAATGTGATATCGCACCGCCGTAAAAAAGATATGCCGCAGGCGCGGGAAAAGCCCGGGCAGCGCATGGCGGAGAACACGGACGGTTTATACCGCGGGCGTGCGGGAAAAGCTGCCGGTAAAAAGAAAGCGGCCGGCAGAATGTCTTTTGCGGCAGCAGATTGCCGTACCTTTTCCGGCTGCCTTATTTTGCAGGAGGTTCCCTTTCGGTTCGCAGAATGTAATATTAAGTGTATCACACGAAAGGAAGGAAAAAAAGATTGGAAATGTGAAAAAAGTCTAAAAAAATGGAAGCTGCCGGTGAGTGCTGGTCTTTGCTTCCAGAAGACGGCCTCTGTTTCCATGCTGGCTGGAAAAAAGAGATACCGTAAAGAGATATCAGATAATCCGCAGCCGGCGGCCGGACATGCCGGATCTATTGGAAAATAAGCTCAGCGGCCTGTTTCAACAGCGAAAGGAGCGAGGCCGGTTCTGTTCCGGCAGCCTCCCTGATTCCGGCGAGAAATGCGTTGAAGTCCAGCCGTTCCAGGAAGGTGCGCCATTCGGACAGGGGATAGACAAGGGTGCGGCTGTCGGCGAGGAGGCTGTCTGTGGGTAGGGTTTGCGTCAGCCGGAGATTGGCAGTAACGGCAGTGATTCCGGATGCCCTCAGAAAAATGCGCAGTTCCGGGAGTCCGTCTCTCTCTGCCAGGATAAGCTGCAGCCCGAGCGGAACAAAGCTGCCCGGAATGCCCACCGTAATTTTCCCCGTGGGACAGCCCGCGGCAGGATCCCATCCGAGCCGGTCGATTTCAAACGTGAGTTCCTTCCGGGCGGCGGAGGCGTCCAGCCATGCGGCGGTGATAATGCCGGAACGGGCGCCTGCACGATCTGCGCGGAGCAGGCCGCTCAGGGAAAGCAGCAGGCCGCCGTCATCCGTCAGCTCGTATTCATGCCCGAGAATCCGGCCCTCCTGATCTGCGTACGCAGTGATGCAAAGCTGAACAGACCGGCGCCCGGCCAGCTCCTTCAGCAGCCAGACTGCGAAACGGTAGCAGGCGGAAACCGAAGCAGGGAGCGCTTCGGACTGCTCTGCTGCCGCAAGCTGCTCCGACGCGATACCGAGTGCCCGGTCGAGAGAGAGCACCGCGCGCATGCGGGTCGTCGTAACGGTGCCGTCACCGACCGCTGCCGGATAATTTCTTTCCATGGAAACATCTTCCAGCGCTTCCAGAAAGGGCGGAAGATAGCGGTAGGGATTGGCGCGCACAGCCTCTGTCACCGATCGGAAAAAGGCTTCCGCCAGATCACATACATGTGAGAGAAGGCGGATCAGAAAAACGTCGGAGCCGGCAGGGAAGGCGATGGCTGCCGCGGCCAGCTGAGGACAGGCGGCGAGCAGCCGTTGTGTTGCCGGCTCCCGCAGAAGCTCCAGTGATGCGCAGGCAGCATCGTTCAGGGAGAGAACTGTCTGGAAAAGGCCTGCGCTGTCCGCCCCGGTGCCGAAGCGGAAATCCAGCTCTGCTGAGCGAAGCGGAAAAACAGCGCCGGTCAGCCCGGAGAGCAGACGGTTCGTTTCAGCCTGCAGGGAAATTCCCCGTATGGAGTATTCCGACAGACGCTCTGAGGCGATATCGGCCGCTGACTGCCATTCCGCCTCGCGGCTTTTCAGATAATCCCGTTCCAGCAGAGCCAGATAGGCGGCGGGCGGAAGCGCACGGGACAGCAGCGCATTGCGCAGAAAGCGGTAGTTGGGCAGAATAAAAGCGAAAGTTCCGGCCGATACCGCGAGAAAAAGCAGGAGAAGGGCAAGCCGCTTCCGGCGCCGCCTGCCGCGGACTGCCTCCGGATTGCAGGCAGAACCCTCTTTGGATAGATCTGATTTTCTGATACTGGCGCTCATAATAAAATATCCTTTCAGGAAAACACTTGAAAGCCGCAGGCGCGGCGCCTGCCTTCCGCTGCCTATCAGTATAACATACCGGGCCGGTTTTGCGGGAGTTTTTTGCCGACGAATGCATCCGGAACTTTTACGCTGGTGCGGCAGAGTGCGGAAGCATGATATAACATTGACATAATACAGCAGTTCCCGTAAAATAATCCTGTCAGGAATTTGAAGGGAGCGGCTGTTTTTTCTTTGCGGAGGAGCAGGAAGGGAAAAGCTGCGGCAGAATGGGAGAAACGTTCTTTTTTCGCTGAAAAGAACCGTAGAAACGTTCTGCCTCTGCTTCAGAAATTGGAGGAGCTATGAAAATGGAAGCATACACGGGCTTTGCAGCCGTTTATGATATCTTTATGGACAATGTCCCGTATGATGAATGGTGCAGCTATCTGACTGCGCTTCTGCGGGAATACGGCGTGGAGAGCGGGCTTGTCTGTGAGCTCGGCTGCGGTACGGGCAGCATAACAAGACGGCTGCGGCAGGCGGGCTATGATATGATCGGTATCGACCTGTCCGAGGACATGCTCGGAATCGCGCGGGAATACGGGCAGTGCGCCGAAGCGGGAGGCAATGATGCGCCGGAGACGCCGGGGGAGGCTCTGCCGGGCATTCTGTATCTGAATCAGGACATGCGGGAATTTGAGCTGTACGGCACGGTGGCCGCCGTAGTCAGCCTTTGCGACAGCATGAATTACATTACCTCGGAGGAGGAGCTTTCGCAGGTATTCCGGCTTGTAAACAATTATCTGGACCCGGGCGGAATTTTTATTTTTGATATGAATACCATCCACAAATACCGCGATGTAATCGGGGATACTACCATAGCAGAAAACCGGGAAGAATGTAGCTTTATCTGGGAAAACGAGTACGAGGAACCGACGGGGCTGAACCGGTATGATATCACTGTTTTCCGGCAGGTTGCATTTGAGGATGAAGAAGAGGGCAGTTCCGGCGCCGGCGGTTTTCCGCCGTTGTATGAACGGATTGCGGAGAGCCACCTTCAGCGCGCCTATCCGGCGGAAACCATTATTCGCCTGCTCAAAGAAGCGGGGCTGGAATTTGTCGCTGCTTATGAGGCATGTACAAAGCGGCCGGTGACTGAGAACACGGAGCGCGCATATTTTATCGCCAGAGAAAAGCGCCAGGCAGGAAAGCGGTATCTCACGGAGGAGAATGCGGAGGAAGGCTGAGCTGGGAGGAAGCAGAGGCGTTCCGGAGTCAGGAACAAAATTCATAACAGGAACGGAAGAAAGGAAATGACCCTATGACAGGAGATTATATTGTCCGTGCGACGGCGGCGGATCATCAGATCCGTGCATTTGCGGCGACAACACGGGAATTGACGGAGGCGGCCAGACAGGCGCACAATACGAGTCCGATTGCGACGGCGGCGCTCGGCCGGCTGATGACGGCCGGCGTGATGATGGGAAGCATGCTGAAAGGGGAGGGGGATCTTCTGACGCTGAAAATCAGCGGCGACGGACCGATGCGCGGGCTTTTGGTCACGGCAAACGCCAGGGCAGAGGTGAAGGGCTATGTCTATGAGCCGGATGTGCTGCTGCCGGCGAGCGCCGCCGGAAAGCTTGATGTGGGCGGCGCAGTCGGGCGGGGGACGCTCAGCGTAATCCGGGATATGGGCCTGAAAGAGCCGTACATCGGACAGACGCAGCTTGTCTCCGGGGAAATTGCGGAGGATATCACATACTATTACGCAGCTTCCGAGCAGGTGCCGTCCTCGGTCGGACTGGGCGTGCTGATGAACCGGGATAATACCGTGCGCCGCGCCGGGGGTTTTCTGATCCAGCTGATGCCGTTTACGGACGAGGCGGTGATCGGCGAGCTGGAAAAACGGCTTGCCGGCGTGCGTTCCGTTACTGCCATGCTGGATGCAGGCCTGACGCCGGAGCAGCTTCTCGAGGAACTGCTGGGAACTCTGTCTCTGGAGATCAGCGGCAGAACTCCGGCGGCATTTAGCTGCGACTGCAGCAGAGAGCGCGTCAGTAGAGCCCTGCTGAGCACCGGAAGAGAAGCGCTGCAGGAGATGCTGGAGGACGGCGGGCCGGTCGAGGCCGGCTGTCAGTTCTGCGGAAAAAAATACAGCTTTTCGGCGGGGGAGCTGGAGGAAATGCTGAAAAACGCCTGAAAAGAGTGCTGTATCAGAAAGAGGACTGCATGAAAAGCATGCGTCACGGAACGGCCGGGATAACCGTAAAATCCGGAAATCAGCCCGGAGCGGCGCCGGCGCGGCAGAATGGAGGGAATATGTCGGAAAAAAGAATTACCTACCGCTTCGGACGGAGCGCATTTCGAAATTTTGAGCAGGGGACGGCAAAAGAATGGCTGCTCTCGAACGGGCTGGGCGGCTACGCCAACAGTACGGTGTGCGGCAGCAGCAGCCGTACGTTCAGCGCTTATCTGATTGCATCGCTGCATCCGCCGGTGGATCGAATGCTGGTACTTGCGAAGACGCACGAGGAGCTGAGAATACGAAGAGAACAGGATCCCAAAGTCGAGGAAAGCGGTTCTGTGCCGCAGGCGGGCCGGTCAAAGGCGTGGGGGGAGGCGTTTCAGCGTGAACAGCGGCTCGCAGAAATGAAAACCGCGGAAGGCGGACTGCTGCCGGAGGTTTCCGTCGGCGGAACGGATGAGCTCTGCCGGGATTTTGCGGCACAGGAATACCCGGGCTGCGGGCGGGAGGGCTTCCGTTATCTGGAGAGTTTTACTTTTGATGTTGTTCCGGAATACTGCTATCGGACGGACGGGATCACGGTGCGAAAGAGCATTGCGCTGGAATACGGGAAAAATGCGGCGGCGCTGCGTTATGAGCTTGCCAACGACAGCGGCCGGCCGGCGAAGCTCTGTGTGGTGCCGCTCTTTAATTACCGGCCGTTCGGCGCAGTCAGCAGCAGGATGTCGCTACGTTTCGGTACGGAGCTGGATAAGGCTGCGGGCGTGCTCTGTCTGACGCCGGAGAGTGCGCCGGAATATACGATTCGATTTTCCGTATCGGACGGAGACTATTATGACCGGAGCAAAAAGCCGACCTCGATGGCAACTCCGGATTATGTCTACGAAGAAAACGAGCTGTACCGCATTGACGTAAGCAACGGATTTACGGGGGTTGATTGTCACTATACTCCTTACGAGATACAGATCAGCCTTGCGCCCGGGGAGCGCAGGACGGTCGGGATGCTCTGCGAGCTTGTACCGGCAGAAGGACAGGAAGGGCGGCCTGAGCCGGCCGGGCGGGCGGGCTGCCTTGCCCGCGTGAACCGCATATTCGCCGACTGCGCCGCCCGGGCCGAGGCGCTGCTGAAGCAGGCGGACGTACAGGATGAGTTCGCCGGGCGGCTTGTGCTCTCAGCGGATCATTTTCTGGCCAAGCGGGAATCGACCGGAAAAATGACCGTGCTTGCAGGGTTCCCGTGGTTTGCGGACTGGGGCAGGGATACAATGATCGCGTTTTCCGGGCTGACGCTTGCGACCGGGCGGTTCCGGGAGGCAGGGGAGGTGCTGGAATCCTTTGCTGCATACGTGAGCCGCGGGATGCTGCCGAATGTATTCCCGAACCATGCCGGCGATGATCCGATGTACAATACGATCGACGCCCCGCTCTGGTATTTTTATGCCGTATGGGAATATTTAAAATATACAACGGGGCTTTCCTGCTATGCGGGCGGGACAGAAGCAATAAATCCTGAAGGCGGTGAAAAAGCCGGCAGTAAAGCCTTTGGCGGGCTGCTGCAGGAAGAACGGTTCGTGAAAGAGAAGCTCTACCCGGTACTTGATGAGATTTTCCGAAGCTACCGGGACGGCGGCGCGCGTTACGGAATCCATATGGGAGAGGACGGGCTGATTGCCGGCGGCAGCGATCTGGATCAGCTGACCTGGATGGATGTGCGCGTCGGAAATATCGTTGTGACGCCGCGCCACGGCAGAGCAGTGGAGATCAATGCGCTCTGGTACAATGCCCTGCGCTGCATGGAGGTACTGACGGTCCGGCTGTTTGACGATGCAGGGCATGCGGCGGAATTTGCCGCGCTGGCGGAGCGTGCGAAGATTTCCTTCGGCAGGCAGTTCTGGAACGAAGCGGCGCAGTGCCTTTATGATGTGATTGACGAAGAGGGAAATGCGGATGACAGCATCCGGCCGAATCAGATTTACGCGGTTTCCCTGCCGTTCACCATGCTCTCACAGAAACAGGAGGAAAAAATTGTAAAAACAGTCTATGAAAAGCTCTATACGCCATACGGGCTGCGCAGCCTTGCGCCGGGTTCGCCGGGCTACCGCGGGGAATATGCCGGAAGGCTGATCGACCGGGATATGGCATATCACATGGGAACAGCCTGGGGCTATCTTTCCGGAGCATTTCTGACCGCCTGGGCGAAGGTGTTTGACCGGCAGGAGGCAAAGCGGATGTGCCTTTGCTTTATGGATACCATGGCGGACGGATGTCTCGGAGGAATTGCGGAAATTTTTGACGGGGATTTTGCCTGTGTCAGCCGGGGCTGCTACACGCAGGCGTGGAGCGTCGGAGAGATACTGCGCGCATGGAGAGAGCTTTCCCGGAAATTATAAAATTATGCTTGACTCTCACGCTGCGTCATAGCATACAATGGCGTTGCACGGGAGGAGGCTTTCACGATGAGAACGGTAAAGGAAATCAGCGAACTGACCGGTGTGAGCGTGCGCACGCTGCACCATTATGATGCGATCGGGTTGCTGTAGCCCACGCAGGTTACAGGGGCCGGTTACCGGCTGTATGACGATACGGCGCTGGAGCGGCTGCAGACAATCCTGATGTTCCGTGAGCTGCGTTTTCCGCTGCGGCAGATCCGGGAGATCCTGGAGAGTCCCGCATTTGACCGCCGAAAGGCGGTGAAGCAGCAGCTTGAGCTTCTGCTGCTGCAGAAAAAACGGCTGGAGGAGCTGATCAGCCACGCCCGTGAAATTATTGAGACAGGAGAGGATTCTATGGATTTTTCAATATTTGATCGGTCGGAGTACGAGGAGTATGTCAGGGAGGCCAAAAGAAAATGGGGCGATACGCAGGCGTACAGGGAGTTTGAGGAAAAGGCAGGAGGACGGACGCCAAAGGAAGAGTATGAGACTGCGGAAGGCCTGATGGCTGTTTTTGCAGAGCTTGGAAAGATCCGGAAGCTTGCACCCGATTCCGCCGAAGCGCAGATGCTGGCGGAACGGCTGAGGCAATATATCAGCCTGCACTACTACGACTGTACGCCGGAGATTTTTTGCGGACTTGGGCAGATGTATGCGGCGGACGGCCATATAAAGGAGAACATCGACAGAGCAGGCGGCGAAGGAACGGCGGAATTTGCCGCGCAGGTGATCCGGCATTATGCGGAAGGCCCGCGTGAGGGCACCTGAAAGAAGGATTTTTCAAAGAATAAGAATATATTCGGACAGTGCCCGCAAGGTACTGTTTCCAGGATGAAGCGCACTGCGGCCCGGCCTCTTTCGGAGGCGGGCCGCAATGCTGTTCTGCCGGGAGAAGCAGCCGCGGAATGAAAGCGCGCCGCGCCGACATATAATAGCAGTAATATTGCAGCGGCCGGAAGAATGCTTTGGAAGCAATGCTTTGAAAGCGGACAGGAGGAAGAGATGCTTCACAGGAAAATAAAAATGCTTGGATGGCTGGGAGGGCTGATTTTATTTGCGGCGTTCTCCGGCTTCCGTGGGCAGGCGGAGGAAGCGCCGCCGGTGGTGTTTGATACCTGCTCGGAATATCTGGTGCTCAGTACGCTGGAAAACGAAATCGCGGTGCTTACCTCGCGGAAGGCAGAGCGGGAAAATACAGAAACGGCGGGGGGAGCAAAGGAAATAAAGAATGAGAGCACGGCTTCGGCATCGGGGGAGAACAAAGGCAGTGAAAGCGACGAGGAAATAAAAAATATGGATGTGTCGAGGCTGCCCGATTATGTTACAAGATACACGGAGCTGTACGCCCCGGAGAAGGAGGACGATTCGCAGCCGCAGGAGCCGTCCGAGGGCAGAAAGGTGGCTTATCTGAGCTTTGACGATGGTCCGAGCGAGCAGACGGTTATTGTGTTGGATACCCTGAAGGAGGAGGGGATTCACGCGACATTTTTCCTGATCGGGGAGGAAATAACCCCGGAGCGCGAGGAGATTGTACGGCGGATTGTGGAGGAGGGGCATACGATCGGCCTGCATACCTACTGTCATGATTACACCACGATTTACAGCTCGGTTGACGCGTTCCTTGCGGACTACGAGAAGGTCTGCCGGCGGATCTACGAGGTAGCCGAGGTGCGTCCGTCCATCTACCGGTTTCCGGGAGGAAGCAGCAACCGCTACGGAAAGCGGGTGATTGATACGGCGGCTGCGGAGATGGAGCGAAGGGGCTTCTGCTGCTATGACTGGAACGTCAGCGCGGAGGACTCTGTCGGAAAGCCTACGAGGTATTCCATCCGCACCAATATTTTTAAAGATGTATTTCGCTACGATGAGCCGGTTATCCTGATGCACGATTCCGCTACAAACGAGTTGACGGTTTCCATGCTGGCCGATATTATAAAGGAAATCAGAGAGGCGGGCTATGAGTTTGATACGCTGGATCACCGGGAAAGCTGCCGGTTCTGACAATTTTCGCGGGATTGCCGGAAGCCTCAGAATTTCTGCGGGATACAGCGGACTATAAGCTGACGGATGCTGCCTTATGTGATAAAGAGATGCGCTGCAGCAGCCATCCGGGCTTTTGCCGGAGGGGCGGCGCGAACAAAGGCAGACCGCCGTTGCCCGTCCCTGTATTCCGGGTTATGGCAGATGAGAACAGCCGGTTTGCAGAGAAAGCATCGGATAGATTCCGGAAAGATTGATTAATGAATTAAAGTATGATATGCTGAATTTATTCAGAAAAACGGAGCCGGAATCATGGAATGATGGATAAATCGGCCGATGTTTCCAAAATTTTCCGTTTGGCTGGTAAAAAAGCAGAATCCGTGCCGGCTCAGTTCCCGCAGCGAACTTCAGGGCTGATGCGTTGGATTGCCGGGAAAGCCGCCGGCTCTTGGAATGTCGGCTTGGGCGGAGCTGGAACGCAGATGGAGAATCTGCTTGACAGGAAGAAAATTGAAATGTATAATTATCAGCACCAGGCAAATAAATATACATTGTCGCATACGGCAGCAAAAGCCGGGAACACGGCGGCGTTCCGCGAAAGCAGGACTTTCGAAAGAAAAGAGGGGCAGCTGTGGAAAAGCTGCTTGAAGGCAGCCGTCCGCGGAAGCATTGACAAAATACGGATAAAACAGCCGGCGCGGTTCGCCTGCTGCAGATAGGCGACAGACAGGAGGATGGTATGAATTTAAAAGGACGTTCGTTTTTAACACTGAAGGATTTTACGCCGGAGGAGATCGGCGGTCTGCTTGATCTGGCGGCGGAGCTGAAGGCAAAAAAGAAGCAGGGCATTACGGGAAACAGCCTGAAGGGGAAAAACATTGCGCTGATTTTTGAAAAGCCTTCCACAAGGACGCGCAGTTCCTTCACGATCGGCTGTGTCGACGAGGGAGGACATCCGGAATATCTCGGGAGGGACGATATTCAGCTCGGCCACAAAGAGAGCGTGGAGGATACCGCCCGCGTGCTCGGCAGAATGTTTGACGGCATTGAATTCCGCGGTTTTGCGCAGGAGACGGTGGAGAAGCTGGCGAAATACAGCGGCGTTCCGGTGTGGAACGGCCTGACGGACGAATATCATCCGACGCAGATACTCGCCGATTTTCTGACGCTCCGGGAGCAGTTCGGAAAGCTTGCCGGACTGAAGCTTGTGTATGTGGGGGACGGCAGAAACAACATGGCAAACAGTCTGATGATCGGTTCTGCAAAAATGGGGCTTGATTTTGTGATTCTCGCGCCGAAAAGCCTGTGGCCGGGAGAGGAGCTTATCTCACTCTGCCGGAACTATGCCGTGGAGTCAGGGGCAAAGCTGACCGTCACCGACGATATCGGCGCGGTTGAGGGTGCGGACGCGATTTATACGGATGTCTGGTGCTCCATGGGCGAGGAGGATAAGGCGGCGGAGCGTGTCGCTCTGCTGGCCCCTTATCAGGTCAATGCGGCCATGATGGCGAAAACGGGAAAGGACAGCACGGTTTTCCTGCACTGCCTGCCTGCGGTCAAAGGCAAGGAGGTAACGGAGGATGTGTTTGAAAAGCACGCGGACTTCGTTTTCGATGAGGCGGAAAACCGCATGCACACCATTAAGGCGGTTATGGTGGCAACTCTTGGGGAACGGTAGAATATCGGCGGCACAGGATGCATAAAGAGAGCTGTGCCCGGAAGAGCCCGCAGCCTGACCGCGGTTGAGGCTGCGGGAAGGCACCTTTGGAAAAGCCGCATTGTGCAGGAAAACCCGCGATGGGCAGGAGGCAGTACTATGAGGAAATTTCTGGAAAAATTAAAAAACAATAAGCTTTTGCTGGACGGGCTTAACGTGGTAGCCGGCATTGTTCTTCTCGTGTCGCTGATTGTATTCGCTGTGTCGGGGGCCTGGCTGGCGCTGCTGCCGGCAATCTGGGCGGCAGGGCTGATCAACATGTCCAACGGGCTGAAGGCCATGAGTAAAACGAAGGCGATGGGTCAGTCCATGCTGCTGATGGGGGCGCTTATTCTGCTTGGCGGAACCATATTCGTTTTTTCGGCGATGGGCCTGTAGACTGCTTTCTAATCATATTATAATTTGTATTTTTCCCCTGTTGAAGTTATCATATAATCAGGATAGCTTAAGAAAGACAATGCGCATCTGACGCCCGGCAGGGTCGTGCGGATGTAAGCAGAAAGGGGAAATCGGATGAAAAGAAAATCTTCCGGGGCAGTGTGGGGCGTTATGCTGATACTGCTTGGTGTGCTGATAGGCGGAAAAATATTAAACTGGTTCCGCTTTGATCTGTTCTTTCGGGGCTGGTGGAGTCTGTTTCTGATTATCCCCTGTGCCGTCCGCTTCCTGACGGAGCGGGGAGAGCGGATATCGGCGCTGAAGGGGCTGTTTGCCGGTGTGCTGCTTTTGATGGCGGCCCAGAATTTTATTGAGTATTCGATGCTATTCCCTCTGCTTCTGGCGGGTTTTCTTGTGCTGACGGGACTGAAAATGATTTTGCCGGGAGTGCAGAAACGCGGACGGCGGCAGGCCGGGAAAGAGAGCTGGCGGCAAAAGGAGGAAAAGCGCCGGGAGCGCGAGCGGCGGCGGGCGGAAAAGTCCGGCGGCCGCTGGGCAGAACGGTATGAGGATGCTTTCGGCAGCCACAGTTCCGTAGAATACGAATATTATGACGAAAATCTGCGGGAGGAATCGCCGGAGGATGCCGGGGGAGGGGAGGACTACCAATTCACGGCGGAGGATTCGGCGGATTTTGAACGTCAGGCCGGACAGTTTGAATGGAATCAGTACGCAAACCGGGGCGAGTACCGCAGGGATTATTCGGATCGTGCCGGCTTCGGCAGCACATACTTCGGAGGAGCGGCTCCGGGAGGCAGGCGCGGCCCGGACGGTGCGGGACGGAACGGGCAGTACGGGGGCGGCTGGCAGCGCAGAGGAGGCGCAGGGCCGCAGGATTTTGCCCGTACGGATGCATCGAGAATCGGAAAGGCGATCTGTACTTCCGTTTTTACCGGCAAGGAGATACGTTTCCGCCGGGAACCGTTTGAGGGAGCAGTTCTTTCCGCCGTGTTCGGCGCAATCGACCTGGATCTGAGGGAGGCGGTGATCTCCCATGATACGGTTGTCGAAGCAATCACCGTGATGGGCGGCATTGATATCCATGTTCCGGACGATGTGTATGTGGTGGTGAGCGGCTCGCCGTTTCTCGGAGGCATCGACAATCACGTCAAACAGAGAATGCCGTATTCCGGCAGCGGTATAACGATTTTTATCAAGGCGACCTGTATTATGGGCGGGATTGAGATTAAATAGGCGGGGAACGGGCAGAAAATCCGGGAAAAGTGAACGGTGCAGGAGAGATCAGATGGATACGGGAAGGCTGGTGCTTTGCGGGAGCAGCTTTTATGAGCAGAAATACTATTTTAACGAAAAGCAGTTTGGAAGACTGCCGCAGGCGGTCAGGGAGGAGCTGCGGATTATGTGCGTGCTGTTCACAGAGGATGTGGGCGGCGCGCTGATTCTGGAATTCGATCCCGGGGAGGGGCTTTTGTTCCGGACGGAGAGCGACGAGGGAGATCTGCTCTACGACGAGATCGGCAGCGTTCTGAAGCTGAAGGCGCTGCAGGAGGAAAAGCGGGAGCTGCTGGAGTCGCTGGAGCTGTACTGCCGGATTGCCGTTTGCGGGCAGAAGCCGGAACTGTGAGCCCGGCGGCAGAGGGAGGCAAGGTATGATACTCGGCATTGATGTGGGAAATACGAATATTACGCTGGCGCTGCTGGAGGACGGGGAGGTGTCCGCCAGCTTCCGGCTCACGACAAAAACGCCCCGTACCTCGGACGAATTCGGGGTGCAGATGCTGGCGCTGCTGTCCACCAGAGGAGTTTCTGCCGCCGGGCCGGAGGCCGTGATCCTCTCCTCGGTCGTGCCGGGCGTCATGTATTCGCTGACGAGTGCCATCGTCAAGTATTTTGACAGGAGCCCGATGATTGTGGGCACCGGAATCCGCACCGGAATCCGGATTGTGACGGGCAATCCGCGAGAGATCGGAGCCGACCGGATCGTGGATGCCGCCGCGGCCTACGAGCTGTACGGCGGGCCGGTGCTGGTTATAGATTTCGGAACGGCCACGACTTTTGATCTGATTCTGGCAGACGGCTCGTTTACTGCCGGCATCACAAGTCCGGGGATCGCGATCTGCGCCAATGCGCTCTGGAACGAGACGGCGAGACTGCCGGAAATCGAGATCCGAAAGCCGGCTTCCATCCTGGCCAGAGAGACCGTCAGCAGCATGCAGGCCGGGCTTGTCTACGGGTACATCGGGCAGACCGAATACATTGTCCGCCAGGTAAAGAAGGAGGCCGGGCTGCCGAAGCTGAGGGTGGTAGCAACCGGCGGGCTGGGAAAGCTGATTTCCGACGAAACCGACGCGATTGATATCTACGATCCGATGCTTACCATGAAAGGCTTGTGGCACATTTACAAAAAGAACATATAGTACCTGTCGAGAGGTGTCGACCGATTCTTCTTTCCAAAAATTGGAAATAATGGTATATTGAATTTGCATTAAATGGGAATTCAATATGCCATTTTTTGCGTGAAAATAATAATGCGGGTCCGGGGGAATGGCCTTAAGAAACGGAGGAAGATTTTATATGGTGCGGGAATGGCTGGAAGACGGGGTTTTTCTTTATGTGATGGCTGGGATATGCGGCGTCGGCGTTATGCTGAGATTGCTTCTTTCCCTTCATTTCGGGCGGCTTCTGAGGAAGACTGCGGCGATGGACGAGGTCTATGGAGGCTGGGCGCTGCGCGTGCGGAGGGAATATGAGGAATGCGTGCGCGTAAAGGGGAGGCTGAACAGCGTGGATATTTTTGTGGATAAGTGCGTTGGAGCGAAGCGGATGGCGGGGATAATGTTATCCACATGGGATAGATTTTGTGGACAAGCTTTGCTGCTGAATGCCGGAGTGCTGCTGGTTACAGGGATTTCCGGCATTTTTTATCAGGTGGATAAAGAGCTTGTTTTATTCACATTCTTTATTGGGATCTGGCTTATCATTGCCAATCTGGTTGTGGATAACCTTTCGAACTTCGAGGAGAAGGAGGAGCAGCTGAAGAGAAATCTGAAGGATTATTTCGAAAACCGGATTGACTGCAGCGAAGAACTTCTGTATGCGGGCGAGGCCCCGGAGGAGGAGAGGGAGCCGGAGGATGCAGCGGAAGAAATTTCGGCGGACGGAACGCAGGCGGAGCAGCTGGCCAAAGCAATCCGGGCGATGAAGGATGCGGAAAAACAGAAAGAAGGCTCGCCGGAGCAGGGTAAGGATACGGAGGCGCCGGCGGTATCCGGAAAGGCCAGCCGGAGAATAAGCGGAAACATGCCGGAAGAAGATGCGTCGATGGTGCAGAAAACAGCTGCACAGGGGGCTGCGGCAGATTGGCAGGCGGATAGAAACAGCGCATCAAAGCAGGAAGCAAAAGCAGCGGATCAGAAAAGTGCAGCGCAGGAAGCCCTGCCGGCTCGCACAAGCGGGGCAGGTTCGGCTGTTTTGGATAACAGCGGTGCCGGGATTGGCAGTGCAGCTCTTGACGGGGAAACCGTATCAAAGTCCGGTCTGCCGGAAAAAGATTTTGCGGCCCGGGAAACATCCGGGGGAGCCGCGAAGCATTCGGAGCTGACGGAAAAGAAACGGAGCGTCGAGGGCAGGAAGGACAAGCTTGTCAGCTTTTCAGAAAAGGCAGGGCGCAGCTTTGATGCAGCAGGAGAAGGGGCAGAAGAAGGTGCTTGCGCAAAACCGGCCGCGGAATATACCGAAGGAAAAAAGGCCGGAAAGGGAAAGAAGGAGAGCCGGAAGGCGGCCGCGGCGCAGAAAAAGCGCGAACAGATCAAGCGCCAGCTGCTGATGGAGATGGAACGGGACGAGCGTGCGGCAGCCGACGGACGGAGCAATGCTGCGGATCAGAACCGTGCCAAAGCTGACGCGGAGCAGGCCAGGGAGGCGAAGGCGGCCGCAGAAAGAAGCGAAGCTGCAAAGTTGGCTGCAGAGCGGGAAGACGGCGTGCAGGGAATGGAGTCTGAAGCCGGCGCAAAGCAACTGGAAAGCGGACAGGCTGCTGCAGAGCGGACCCAATCCGGATGGTATACTGTGCAGCAGGACGGAGCCGCTGAGGACACACCTTCCCCGGAAAACACCGCGGAGCAGAACGGAAACGAATATTCTGCGGAGCGGAAAACGGCAGCCGTGCATTGCGCAGATGCGGCAGAGCAGCCGGACGGCGCGGAGCAGGAGCGGAGGAAACTGTGGCAGGACGAGCAGTGGCGTGAAGCACGGGAGCAGACCGCAGCAGCCTCCGAAGGCAATGAAGAAAAGCAGTTGTCCATTGAGGAGGCAGCAGCGTTTCTGGCTGCCGAAATCGGCCGGGATCAGAAAAACAGCAAGCTGATCGAGGATGTGCTGAAGGAATTTTTATTTTGAACCATGCTTATAAAAAATTTTTTGGTACATACTTATAGAGAGAATTTTATTGCACTCTCTGGAAAATTTGTGAAAAAGGATTGCAACAGCAATCATTGTCTGATAAAATAAAAGTGTTATCCGGGATGACAGAATCCCGGCGGCCCGTCTCGGACAGGCTGTCAATATTCGGACTACGGAAAAAAGGAGATTACGGTAATGGCAGGAGTAACATTTGATTACAGTGCAGCGAAGAAGTTTATCCGCGGTGAAGAACTGGAGCATTTTAAAGGAACGGTGGAGTCGGCAAAGGAGCTGCTTTTGTCGAGAACCGGCGCAGGCAGTGATTTCCTTGGATGGATCGACCTTCCGGTTGATTACGACAAGGAAGAGTTTGCACGGATTCAGAAGGCTGCGGCAAAGATCCAGGGGGATTCCGAGGTGCTTCTTGTCATCGGCATCGGCGGTTCCTATCTGGGAGCAAGAGCGGCGATCGAATTTCTGCGCCACAGCTTCTATAACTCGGTTTCGAAAGAGATACGCAAGACACCGGAGATCTATTATGTTGGAAACAGTATCAGCAGTACCTATATCGCCCATTTGATGCAGGTCATCGGCGACCGTGATTTCTCCATCAATATTATCAGCAAATCGGGAACGACGACCGAACCGGCCATTGCATTCCGTGTGTTCAAGAAAATGCTCATCGAGAAGTACGGAAGGGAAGAAGCGGCGAAGAGAATCTATGCCACCACCGACAAGGCGAAGGGGGCGCTGAAAAATCTTGCCACCGAGGAGGGCTACGAGAGCTTTGTTGTCCCGGATGATGTCGGCGGACGGTTCTCCGTGCTCACGGCAGTCGGTCTGCTTCCGATTGCAGTCAGCGGTGCGGACATCAAGGCGCTGATGGACGGCGCGGCAAGCATGCGGCAGAAATGCCTTGAACGTCCATTTGAAGAGAACGATTCCGTACTCTACGCCGCAGTTCGCAATATTCTTCTGCGGAAGGGCAAATCCATTGAGATACTTTGCAACTACGAGCCGTCGCTCCACTATGTCGGCGAGTGGTGGAAGCAGCTTTACGGCGAGAGCGAGGGCAAGGATCAGAGGGGAATTTTCCCGGCGGCGGTTGATCTGACAACGGATCTTCACTCGATGGGGCAGTTTATCCAGGATGGACAGCGCACCATGTACGAGACGGTCATCAATCTGGAGAAGTCCACCTGTGAGGTGGTGCTCGAGAAGGAGGAGGTCGATCTGGACGGGCTGAACTATCTTGCCGGAAAGAGCGTTGACTTCATTAACAAGAGCGCCATGAAGGGAACCAGACTGGCGCATACGGACGGCAATGTCCCGAACCTGCTTGTCAATCTTCCGGAGCAGTCCGAATTTTCGCTCGGCGAGCTGTTCTATTTCTTTGAATTTGCCTGCGGCGTTTCGGGCTATCTTCTCGGCGTCAATCCGTTTGACCAGCCGGGCGTGGAGAGCTACAAGAAGAATATGTTCGCGCTGCTCGGGAAGCCGGGCTTCGAGGAACTCGGTGAGGAGCTGAAGAAAAGGCTGTAAACGCTTTCAAAAGGTTTGATTTCAGGTTGAATACCGAAAAAGGGGACTCTGAATGTTCAGAGTTCCCTTTTTTGGGTGTCCCGAGAGCGGGGGCGGCGGGATAACGAGATTTGTGCAGGTCTGCCGTGTGCGTTTGTGTGCTTCGTATCCTGGTATCCGCGGGTATGGGAAGGAAAAGGGGTGCAGGAGTACTGTACAGGCTTGCGTGCTCCGTATCCTGGTATCAACGGTACGGGAAGGAAAGGGGGTGCAGGAGTACTGTGCAGGTTTGCGTGCTTCGTATCCTGGTATCTGCGGGTACGGGAAGGAAAAGGGGGTGCAGGAGCGCTGTGCAGGTCTGCTGTGCCTGTTTGCAAGGTTTCGTACTTGTGTCCACAGCATGGGGATTAAAGTGCTAGTGCAGATCCGCCGCCTTCTTTTCTGCTTTTATACAAATATATTTTACCAAACACAGATAAGCACTGGCCCGGCGGTTGGATTTTCTGATTTTGTTCGAATTCAACCTGCGGTTTGTATAAAAAACAGTCCGGATGCTGTATGATGGAGCGGAAGGAGGCTCCTGATTCATAAAAAAGCCTCGGCGGAATGTGCAGCCCGCCGGTCTGCGAAGAGTATCCGCCTGCGAAGAAAACAGAAAAGGAGAAACAGCGATGAACCAGATTGAGATCGGAAAATTTATTGCCGTGTGCCGGAGGGAGAAAAAGCTGACTCAGGCGCAGCTCGCAGAAAGGCTTAATATTACGGATCGGGCCGTGTCAAAATGGGAAACAGGAAAAAGTCTGCCGGACTCCTCCATTATGCTGGAGTTATGCGAAATTCTCGGAATCACGGTAAACGAGCTGCTGAGCGGAGAGAAGGTTGCCGCAGAAAGCTGTGAGAGAAAGGCGGATGAAAATCTGATTGCCTTGAAAAGAAAGGAAGAAAACAGTACAATAAAAAATAGATTGATTTTTATCATATTTTCCGGAGTTCTTCTGACAGGAATTCTTGTCTGTATGATCTGTGATGCGGCCATATCCGGGGGCATGACCTGGTCTCTGATCCCGGCCTGTTCCATTCTTTTTGCCTGGCTGATATCCGGACCGGCTATTTTTTATGGGAAAAGAGGAATTATAAAAAGTCTCATATCACTGAGCATCTGTCTGCTTCCGTATCTGTATCTGCTGAGCAGGCTGGTGGGAACCAGAGAGGTATTTTCGGTCGGCGCAGGAATGTCAGCGGTATCAATCCCGTTTCTGTGGGTGATTTATGCCGTTTTCAGCCGGTTGGGAAGAAAGAGAATACCTGCGGCATTGGGGATTTCTTTTCTGGCAGGCATTCCATTTCAGTTTGCTGTTAATATGATTCTATCAAAAATGATCGGGGAGCCCATTTTCGATGTGTGGGATTTGCTGTCCGCCGGCCTGCTGCTCCTTCTGGCACTGGTTTCCTTTGGCTGCGGACATGCGGCAGCTCTGCGCGGGCCGGTAGGGCATGGAGAAAGTGAGCGGACAGAAGGCGGTGCGTAAGTAAGGAAACTGCATAATTCCTGTTTATCCGCATTCTGTATTCAGCGGCGTTTCGCATTACCGGAAGTATTGCGGAAATTTTGGACGGATAGGAAACAGGGGCCGGATTTACTCAAAATATCAAGCGTATCCTTCTTTTTTATGCTATGATTACGACACAGGAAAAGCTTTTCGCTGTCGGATTGACAGGATGGCCGGAGGATACCGGCAGAAAGAGGGAGCGCGTTGGAAAACATGAGCCTGTTGGCTGACGTATTGGAATATATGGAGCGCCATCTCAGCGATGAGATACGGACGGAGGATATCGCCGCGGCCTGCTATTGTTCAAAATCAAAGCTTGAGAAGCTGTTCCGCTGCGTGAACAAGATATCCGTGCATGATTATCTGGTGCGCAGGCGGATGATGAAGGCGGCGCGGCTGCTGAAAGAGCGGCCGGAGCTGTCGATTCTCGAGATTGCTCTGTGCTACGGCTACAGCACGAACGAGTCTTTTACGCGCGCCTTCCGGAATGTCTGGAACTGCAATCCGTCCGAATTTCGTTCGGGAGAACGTTTTTCGGAGCTTTATCCCAGACTTTTGACGCCGATTATGAAAGGGGATCATTTTATGAAGGGAAGAAAACGGGTTGACATCAGCGAGCTGTATGATCTTTTTGTGAACCGGAGAAACTGCTGGTTTGTGTGCTGCGATACCAGATCGCTCACCTCGATCAATGAGATTTCCCGCCGGGCAGGCGATCTGGCGCTGCTGGAGACCATGCGCAGGATGTGCGAAGCAGCGGGGGAAGAGGATGTGGTTTTCCGCATCGGCGGCGATGAATTCGTGCTTCTGACGGACAGTGAAGATCGCAGCTATGCGGAAGAGGTAGCCGGCCGGGTGCGCGCCAGGGAAGGAGAAACCTTTGATTTTGAGGGCACGCCGATCAAGCTCGGAGTGCGGGTCGGCGTGACCCGCTTTGAAGGGGAGCGGCTGAAATATGAGGAGCTGTTTGCCGGGCTGCATCAGGTGCTGCTGGAAGCGGAATAGAGAAACGTTTTCAGTCCCCCTTCGCGTGAAAAGCGGAGGGGGCCGCATAACCCGAAAAAACAGGGACGGGATTTAAATATTTGATTTTAAGGATGACTTGAGCATGCGCTGTGGTTTCGGTGCGGCCCAGTCATTCTTTTTTGTCTGGTTTTAAACCGGACAGCCTGCTGCAGCCTTGCTGAGGCGGCAAGACAGCAGGAAAAATGAATTTTGAAGGCAAATAAATAAATTCGATTCCCTATTTTCAAAAATCTGATGTATAATGAAGAAAGAGAAGAGGTGCTTTGCAGTAACTTACATAAAGTGCGGATTTTATCCAAAAAGAATTTGTGCCGGAGATACGGTTAAAGAAATGCTGATTTAACAGAAGGAAGAGATAAGGCTATAAAGTGCGGATATAAATTATTTTTACAGATAATAAAATAATAATTATATAGATTTAAATATTAAAATTAAGTGAAAGGGAAAACAAAAATGAATACAAACAGTTTTTCCGGCGGTTCATCCGCCGCTTACAGAGAGGTATTTGCGGCAGCAGAGCGCCTGCTTGGTCAGAAGCCGTATATTGTCATGGCGGTTGACGGGCGATGCGGAAGCGGAAAAACCTGGCTTGCGCAGCAGCTCGCACAGCGTTTCGGCGGGCGCATCGTGCATACGGACGATTTTTATCTGCCGTTTGAGGCGCGGCACAGGGACTGGGAAAACACCGTCGGCGGAAATATGGATTTTGAGCGGCTGCTACGGGAGGCGGTGCTTCCGGCATCGCAGGGAAGAGTCATATTGTACCGGCCCTTCCGCTGCCATGAAAAACAGGAGGCACAGGAGATTGTGCTGCCCCCGGCGGCGCTCACTATTGTGGAGGGCAGCTATTCGGCGCATCCCCTGCTTGCCGGCTGCTATGATTTCAAGCTTTTTCTCACCTGCCCGGATGGGGTGCAGCGGGAGAGGCTGCGCGCGCGGGAAGGAGAGAATTATCCGAATTTTGAGGCTCGGTGGATTCCCATGGAGGAGCGTTATTTTGCAGAATGCAGAATCCGTGAAAATTGCGGGCTAAAGCTGGATACCGGGGAACTGTTCTGAAAGCCGGGCGCACAGATATTTTCAGCTGTGTGCCCGGCTCTTTTCTCTTCACAATGTTCCTTCTTCTGGAACGCAAAAAGGGCTGTACAGCCAATTCCGTTCTGTGCTACAATAATCGGAAGAACAGCCTGTACGCCCTGACGGAAGCAGGCGGGGCGATCAGGAGGGATTTTATGAAACTGGCAGTATTGTTTCCGGGCGTCGGCTATCATGTGGACAAGCCGCTGCTCTATTATGCAAAAGATCTTGCGGCGGTGCTGGGCTACGAGCTGGCTGAGGCGAAGTACGGAGAGCTTCCGGACGGCATCCGCGGTGACAGGGAAAAAATGAGAGCAGCATTTGAAGCGGCGCTGGACGGCGCAGTGAAATCCCTGGGAAAGGTGGAATGGGGAAGTTTTGATGAGCTTCTGTTTATCTCGAAAAGTATCGGGACTGCGGTGGCGGCGGAAACGGCGCACCGTCTGGGGCTGAAAACAAGAAACATTTACTATACGCCCGTCGGGGAAACCTTTCTGTTTCCGCTGCAGGAAGGCATTGCCTTTCACGGGACGGCGGACGCCTGGGTGACGACGCAGGCGGTGCGGGAGGGCTGTGCCGGATGCGGAATCACGCTGTTTGTCACAAAGGGGGCAAATCATTCCATGGAGACGGAGGATACGCTTGAAAATATCCGGATTCTCGGCGGCATTATGGAGCGGACGGCGGCATATATCAGAGGGGAGGCCGCACAGGCGGCAGATGGGAGGAAACATGAATCCGGCGGCAATGCTTAAGCTGATGGGAGCAAAAAAGAGCTTTGAGAAAAATCATCCGAAATTTACTGCATTCGTAAAGAAAACGCTGGCGCGGGGCGTTGCGGCGGGAACGGTAATTGAAATCACGCTGACGGGGCCGGGCGAGGAGCCGGTCCGCACGAATATCCGGGTGCAGGAATCGGATCTGGAGTTTCTGGCAGGCCTTCGGGAACTTTCCGAAGGCGGCGAATAAAGCGGCGCAGCCTGCCCGGTGCGCTGATTCTTTGCGCCTGCTTCCGAAGGTTTTCCAGGCGAAGAAGTCCGCCGGGGGCATGGTGTACAAAGGAGCTTGCGGCGGACGTCTGCAGCGGGCGTCCGGATTATTTAAGCAGCATGAAACGAGGAGGAGAAAATGGGATATCGCTACGAAACGCATCTGCATACCTGTGAAGTGAGCGCCTGCGGGCGTACACACGCGGCGGATTATATAAAATTCTATGTGGATAAGGGCTATGACGGGATTATTTTTACCGATCATTTCTTTAACGGCAACTGCGGCGTGGACCGCCGCCTTCCCTGGGAACGGAAGGTCGATGCGTTCTGCCGCGGCTATGAGCTGGCGAAGGCGGAGGGAGACCGGGTCGGTTTTCCGGTATTTTTCGGCTGGGAATTCAATTTTCACGGCGACGAGTACCTGACCTACGGGCCGGATAAGAAATGGCTCCTGGCGCATCCGGAAATCATGCGCGATTCCCGGCAGGAGTATTTCCGCAGAATTCATGAGGCGGGCGGGGCAATCGTGCAGGCGCATCCGTACCGGGAGCGGGATTATCTTAATGCCGTCCGGCTGAATCCGTATTTTGTCGATGCGGCGGAGGCTGTCAATATTGGAAATGACCCGTACCAGGATGCGCTCGCGGCGGATTACGCAAAAAAATACCGTCTGCCGGTCACAGGCGGCACAGACATGCATAATATAGAATGGGGACAGACGACCTCGGGCGTGGAAACGGAGCAGCCGATCCGGTCCATTCAGGATTTTGCGGATATGCTGAGGAGCGGAAAGGGCTTTCGGCCGATCGAGGCGGGAGAACGAGCCGGAAGAGAGGAAAAGGAGACGTATCTTCCGGTGCTTTTGTATGGAAAGGACGGAATATGGATTGAGTAAAATGCGATTTCCCAGACCGCTGAGACAGGGCGGCTGCGTCGGGCTGATCTGCCCGTCCTCCCCGGTTCAGCCGGAGAGAATGGATCGGTGCGTAAAATTCCTGTGCAGACTCGGTTATCGGGTGAAGGAGGGAAAAAGCTGCCGCATGGCCTGGCGCGGGTATCTTGCCGGGCCGGATGAGGTGCGGGCGGAGGATATCAACCGGATGTTTGCCGACCCGGAGGTGGACGCGGTATTCTGCGTGCGCGGCGGCAACGGCACATGCCGGATAATGACGCTGCTCGACTACGAAATGATTCGGAGGAACCCGAAAATATTTGTCGGCTACAGCGATGTGACGAATCTGCTGCTGGCATTCAACCGGCTCTGCGGCTTTGTCACCTATCACGGACCGATGGTTTCCTCGAATATGGCAGACCATTACGATGAGTATACGAGGCTGAGCTTCGAGGGGCTGCTTGCCATGAAAAATGAATGGGAATTCCGGAATCCGCCCGGAATGCCGCCGGTTGTGCTGACGGCCGGAGCTGCGCGCGGGCAGCTTACAGGCGGCAACCTGTCCCTGGTGAGCGACATGCTGGGAACTTTTTACATGCCGGATTTTCGCGGGAAAATCCTTTTCCTTGAGGATATCGGAGAGCGCGTGGCCAATGTGGATCGGATGCTCTGGCAGCTGCGCCATCTCGGCGTATTTGAGCAGATAGCAGGGCTTGTGTTCGGAGATTTTGCGGATTCAGTGAATAATTATGATGAATCTTATGGAATTAATTCGTATCTGCGCGATGAATTCTGCAGGATGAACATACCGGTGCTGTGCGGTCTTAAGGCGGGACACTGCTTTCCGACCGGCTCTTTGGCAATGGGCGCGGAATGCGAACTGGACGCGGATCGGGGAACGCTGCGTTTTTTCCGGGAACAGGAAAAAGATTGCGCAGTTTGGGGAAATGTGGTATGATAAAAGAGACGGGAAGGACGGAAAGTCCGTCGGAAGCCGCCGGAAACGGGGATGGGGAAGCCCGGGCGGCTGGGGTTTCTGAGGTCAGGGGGTGTCAGAAATGGAAGGAAAGGAAATTACAAGGCTTACGATCAGCGAGGTTGAACCGGGGATGATCGCAGCACAGGATATTTATTCCAGGACAGATCAGCTGATTTTGAATAAAAATTCGGTGCTTGGAGCAGATTCTATTGCGAAATTAATGTTCTACTCGGTCGGCGGCGTCTGGGTCTATCTGGAGCCGAAGCAGGAGCAGGAGGAGGTGTATACGGATGCCCTTCGGAAAAGCAGGGATTTTATCCGTTTTTCGGAATGCTACCGGGAAGCAGTTTCCGATGTCCGGGGCACATTTGAAAAAATTGCGCTCGGGGCGGAGGAGCTTGACGAGGAGCAGCTGTTTGAGGATGTGCGGAACATGGTCGGGGATTCCGGAAACAATGCACATATTTTTAATATGCTGCACTGCATCCGCGATTACGACGATATGATATTCATGCATTCCGTCAATGCGGCGCTGATCTGCAGCGTGTTCGGGGACTGGCTCCGGCTTTCGGAGGACGACCGGCATGTGCTGACGCTGTGCGGGCTTCTGCATGACGCCGGAAAGCTGCTTGTGCCGCCGCGCATTCTGAACAAGCCCGGAAAGCTTACGGACGAGGAGTACGATATCGCGAAAATGCATGCGGAGAGCGGATTTGAGCTGCTGAAAAATGCCGCCATCGACGACCGGATCAAGCAGGCGGTTCTGAATCATCACGAGCGCTATGACGGCTCGGGTTATCCGGCGGGCAAGGCGGGCCAGGAAATTGACATGTTTTCAACGATCGTCGCCATTGCGGACGTGTATGACGCGATGACAAGCCGGCGCATTTACCGGGGCGAAATCTGCCCGTTTGACGTGATCCGGGTGTTTGAGGAGGAGGGGATGAATCAGTTCAATCCCCGCTACCTGCTTCCCGTGATGTCGAAACTGGCGGAAACCTATATCCATCACTCGGTGCGCCTGACGGACGGAAGCCACGGCGAGGTGGTCGCCGTCAATTCCTACGCGCTTGCGTCGCCGGTGGTTCGGGTGGGAAATTCCTACCTTGATCTGGCCAGGCAGAGAAACATAAGAATCGAGGCAGTCCTGTAAAGGCTGCCTCTTTTTTGTTATCGGTATCCGGCAGGAAGGAAACAGATCTGCCTTATTTCTTATTCTTGCGATAATGGGGCAGCCATACTATAATAAAGTTACTTTATTTCGGAAATAATACCAAAGAAAGAGGTAGAATGAATGAAATCGAGAGCGGAGAAAGCGGGAGAACTGTTCATGGAGGGCTGCAACTGTGCGCAGTCCGTGTTTGTAAATTACTGCGATCTTTACGGAATTGACCGGGCTTCGGCAATGAAGCTGGCCGCATCCTTCGGGGCCGGCATGGGAAGAATGCGCGAGGTATGCGGCGCGGTTTCCGGGATGCTGCTGGTGGCGGGGCTGGAAACCGGGGCGACGGAGGGACGCGATCAGGAGGGCAAAAGGCGCAATTATGAAGTGGTTCAGCAGCTGGCAGCCAGGTTCCGAGAGCAGTACGGGTCCATAATCTGCAGGGATCTGCTCGGTCTGGATCGTGACAGAACAGCCGGGCCGATGACGGAACCGACACCGGAAAAGCGCACGGAGGAATATTATAAAAAGCGTCCCTGCAAAGAACAGATTATAAGGGCAGCACAGATTCTCGAGGAGACAATCCTGGCGGATCGCTTTGGAGGAACGGAGGAATGCGATGAAGCATAACCGATATGGAAGCGGGAAATTTCGTCCGTTTAAGTTGACATTCCGTAATTTTTTGATATAATGGGGCTAGTAAAAGCGTTGACGAGACGAGTAGCAGGCCGCGCATGCCAGAGAGGGACGGAAACGGTGCGAACATCCCCTTGCAGAGCCTGTGAAGACCAGCTCTGAGCGGCCCTAATCCGGCCCGGTGATTCCGTTATCATCATTGAAAAAGCTGGCGGCGGCCGACGGCCTTATCCGGGCGCGGGAGACCTGCCGCAAGAAGGGTGGAACCGCGGGTATATCGCTCGTCCCTTTTGAGAATATTTATTCTCGGAGGGGCGTTTTTTGCGTTCTTCCGGGACAAACAGAAAGGATATGGTGATTGTTCATGAAGATTACATTGAAGGACGGCTCCGTCAAGGAGTACGCGGGTGCGATGTCCGTGATTGACATTGCAAAGGATATCAGCGAGGGTCTTGCGCGGATGGCCTGCGCCGGCGAGGTGGATGGAAAAGTGACTGACCTGCGCACTGTTGTTACGCAGGACTGCACGCTGAGCATACTGACCTTTCAGGATGACGCAGGGAAGAAGGCTTACCGCCACACGGCCTCCCATGTGCTCGCACAGGCGGTAAAGCGGCTCTATCCGGAGGCCAAGCTGGCGATCGGGCCTTCGATCGACACGGGCTTCTACTATGATTTTGACTGCCCGCCGTTTGACCGCGCGGCGCTGGACGCACTGGAGGCGGAGATGAAGAAAATCATCAAGGAAGGTGCGGAGCTTACGCGCTTTACCCTGCCGCGTGCGGAAGCGATCAAATTCATGCAGGAGAAACAGGAGCCTTACAAGGTGGAGCTGATCGAGGATCTGCCAGAGGATGCGGAGATTTCTTTTTACCAGCAGGGGGATTTTGTGGATCTGTGCGCGGGGCCGCACCTGATGAGCACGAAAAATATCAAGGCGGTCAAGCTGATCTCCTCCTCCGGCGCATACTGGCGGGGCAGCGAGAAAAACAAGATGCTCACCCGTATTTACGGCACGGCTTATACCAAAAATGCGGAGCTTGAGGAATACCTTGCGTATCTGGAGGATATCAAGAAGCGCGATCACAACAAGCTCGGCCGCGAGATGGAGCTGTTCACGACTGTGGATGTGATCGGGCAGGGGCTGCCGCTTCTGATGCCGAAGGGCACGAAGATAGTGCAGACCCTGCAGCGCTGGATTGAGGATCTGGAGGATAACGAGTGGGGTTATGTGCGCACGAAGACCCCGCTGATGGCAAAGAGCGACCTCTACAAGATTTCCGGCCACTGGGATCATTATAAAGAAGGCATGTTTGTGCTCGGTGATGAGGCAAAGGACAAAGAAGTGTTCGCACTGCGCCCGATGACCTGCCCGTTCCAGTATTATGTGTACAAGGCAAGCCAGAAATCCTACCGCGATCTGCCGATCCGCTACGGCGAGACCTCGACCCTGTTCCGCAACGAGGATTCCGGCGAGATGCACGGCCTGACACGAGTTCGCCAGTTTACGATTTCCGAGGGGCATCTGGTTGTGCGCCCGGATCAGATGGTGGAGGAATTTAAGAACTGTCTGGCTCTGGCAAAATACTGTCTGACCACGCTTGGTCTGCAGGATGATGTAACTTACCATCTTTCGAAATGGAACCCGGATAACCGTGAGAAATATATCGGCGAGCCGGAAGTATGGGAGCAGACCGAGCAGCATATACGCGACGTGCTGACGGAGCTTTCCATCCCGTTCGTGGAGGATGTCGGCGAGGCGGCATTCTACGGGCCGAAGGTTGATATCAATACAAAGAATGTCTACGGCAAGGAAGACACCATGATCACCATCCAGTGGGATGCGCTGCTTGCCGAGCAGTTTGACATGTACTATATCGACCAGAACGGCGACAAGGTGCGCCCGTATATTATCCACCGCACATCCATGGGCTGCTACGAGAGGACGCTCGCGTGGCTGATCGAGAAGTACGCGGGCAATTTTCCGACGTGGCTTTGCCCGGAGCAGGTAAGGGTGCTCCCGATCTCGGATAAGTACAATGACTACGCAAATACGGTGCTTGCCCAGCTGAAGAAAAACGGCATTCAGGCGACGGTCGATTCGCGTGCGGAAAAGATCGGCTTCAAGATCCGCGAGACAAGGCTTGCGCATGTTCCTTACATGCTTGTGGTCGGGCAGAAGGAGGAGGAAGAGGGTGTTGTAGCCGTGCGCAGCCGCTATCTCGGGGACGAGGGGCAGAAGCAGCTCGGCGACTTTATCTCTGCTGTCTGCGAGGAGATCCGGACGAAGGAGATCCGCAAGGTGGAGGTTTCGGAGTAAACAAAAGAAGAAGCTGTCTGCCGTTGTTTTCAGAATACGGCTGTATATTTTTCAAAGCGTTGCTTTGTTAGGCGCAGGCTGAGAGGAAGCAAAAATGAATCTGGCATATTCCGTAACGCAAAATGAATTATTGGATGTTCTGCTGAATGTCGCCCCGACCCGCCCGGTTTTTATCTGGGGGGCGCCTGGGATCGGCAAATCGGCGTTGGTGGAAAAATTTTCCATGGAGGTAGGATTGCCCTGCGTCTCTCTGCTCGGGAGCCAGCTGGCTCCCGAGGATATTATCGGAATTCCGCAGATCCGGGGGGAGACCTCGGAATTCCTGCCGCCGAAGATGATCGCGAGAAAAGAACCGTACGTGCTTTTTCTGGACGAGCTCAACGCCTGCTCGCAGGAGGTGCAGAAGGCCTTTTACAGCCTGATTCACGAGAGGCGCGTGGGCGAATATCATCTGCCTGCGGGAAGCATAGTCATCGGGGCGGGAAACCGCTCGCAGGACGGGGCCATTGTTAAGACAATGTCCTCCGCCCTCATCAACCGGATGTTTCATGTACAGATGAAGGCGGACCCATCCCAGTGGCTGGCCTGGGCTTATGAGAACCACCTTCATCCCTGGGTTACGGACTATATCTCACAGCGGCCGGATCATCTGTTTTCCGAGCCGCCGAAAAACGAGGAGCCCTATTCCACGCCGCGTTCCTGGCATATGCTGAGCGATGCCCTGACGGAGTACGGGGCGGGGGAGAGCGAGCTTTCGGAAAACACCCTGCGCGTGCTGGCCTTCGGATGCATCAGCGCGAAGCATGCGGGGATGTTTCTCGCCTTTACCAAGCAGCTCGGAAACAAGCACCTTCTGGCGGATATTATCAAGGGGGACGCGAAATGGCCGTCCAGGCCGGAGGATCGCGATGTTCTGTATTTTGCGGCGCAGTCGTTCCGGGCAAGGCTTCTGCATGATCTGCCGGAAAATAAGCAGAACATGAACAGGGACGCGCAGTATCTCGCGCACCGGGCCAAGGCGCTGATTAAGGAGCTCTCACAGATCAATTATGAGATCGCACAGATGGTGGTCTCGGCGGATGAGAGCGAGGTACTGCCGGATTGGTTTATGGTGGAGATTGTCCGGGATCTGCCGCGGCTGGCAAGCATAAAGGGCTCATGAGGCGGCCGCTTTGTTTTGCTGGTCTGTGCCGGGAGCGTTCCCGGCGGGGCTTTGAAGCCAGGGGAATCCAAGCTGTGTTTGAGTGTGCATCGGACGGCGGAAGGAGAAGTCCGGGGCGGGGCTTTCAAGCCAGGGAGAACCGGAACTGTGTTTGAGTGTGCATCGGACGGCGGAAGGAGAAGTCCGGGGCGGGGCTTTCAAGCCAGGGGAACTGAAGCTATGTTTCAGCGGAAGGGAAAGGCGGGCGCGGATGGCAAATAAGAACAAATCCCGGAATAATATTTCGCCGGGCGAGGAGCGGCTGAACATGGGACTTTCCCTGCAGAGGAGGAATCCTCTGTTTTCGAGGCTGACAGGATATATCCAGGTACTTGGAAGGAAAAATATGGGAAATGATGCTGCCCATGTGTATGGAGAAGGGACGATTTACCTGAACCAGGATGCACTGCTGACTCCGGAGCAGTGGGCGTTCACGATTGCTCACTGCAAGCTGCACCTGGCCTTCGGGCATTTTGACGCGGAACGGATGCCGGGATATGACAAAGCGGGCCCGGACGGTTCTTCGGAATGGGTGGTTTCCTGCAGCAGAGCGCTCTGGAATATGGCCTGCGATATCTATGTCAGCAAATTTCTGTACGATATCAAATTTGGCTCTCCCATCTGCCCCAATCCGGCGGATTACTTTCCGGGAAGCCTCTCGGATGAGAGGAAGATTTACCAGTATCTGATGGAGAACGGCTATGCTGCCGGAGGCGGTGCTCCCGGCCGGAAAGGCTCCGCCGGGCAGGGCGGCGCAGTGGGAAATCCCGGCGGTTTGCCCTTAGCGGCGCGGCGCAGCCGCGCCGGCAAGGTATGCGGCGTGCCGGGGTGTGCAGGCTTCGGGACTGCGGAAGGGATGGATATGCAGACTCTGGATCGTCCGCGTGTCTATGATGCCAAAAGAAACGAGCGGAATCTGTTTATGGTAAATTTTGCTTATGCCCTGGCGTATTCGGTTTCCAGCGTGGTAAGCAAGGCGGGCGGACACGGGGAGGAAAATTCCCGGGCACACACAAAATCGGAGAAGGCGGCACAGTGGTTTATCAGTCATTACCCGCTGCTCGGCGGACTTGCTGCGGGCTTCCGGATTATTGAGGATTACAGCCTCTGCAATAAAGAGGAGATATCCGTTGCGGCGGTCGATGTCACAGCTGGCGAAATTTATGTAAATCCGGCCGCGGGGCTTGACGGTGAGGAACTGAAATTCGTACTTGCCCATGAATTTCTTCATGCGGGGCTGATGCACCATGAGCGCTGCCAGGGGCGCGATGCCTATCTCTGGAATGTTGCCTGCGATTATGTTATCAACGGCTGGCTGCGTGAAATGGGGATCGGCCGCATGCCGGACCGGGGGCTTTACGACGAGGCGCTGAAGGATATTTCCGCGGAAAACCTCTACGATCGCATATTAAAGGATTTGCGAAAATTTTCGAAAATGGATACTTTCCGCGGATACGGGAAGGGGGATGTGATCGCGGGGAGAGGGAACGGAGGTTTTTCCAATTCCTCCGTGGCTTCGCTGGATGATTTTTACCGGAGCGCCCTGCAGAACGGGCTGGAATACCATCAGAGTGAAGGAAGGGGATATCTGCCTTCCGGGCTGATCGAGGAGATCCGCGCGCTCGCCATGCCGCCGATCCCCTGGGATGTGCAGCTCGGCAGCTGGTTTGATGAATTTTTTACGCCGCTTGCAAAACGGCGCACTTACACCCGCCCGAGCCGCAGGCAGGGCAGTACGCCGGACATCCCGAGGCCGAGCTACGCTCCTGCTGAAATACCGGAGTACAGCCGCACGTTCGGCGTGGTAATCGACACGTCGGGCTCGATGGATAAAAGGCTGCTCGGCCTCGCGCTCGGTGCGGTTGCGAGCTACGCGGAAGCGAAGGAGGTTCCCTGCGCCCGCGTTGTGTTCTGCGACGCGGCGGCTTACGATGCGGGCTATCTTGCCCCGGAGGAGATCGCAGGGCGCGTGCAGGTGAAAGGCAGAGGCGGGACGGTGCTGCAGCCGGGCGTGGATCTGCTTGAGGGGGCCAAGGATTTTCCGGAAAACGGCCCGATCCTGATTATCACGGACGGATGGATCGAGGATCATATCCGCATCCGGCGCGAACATGCATTTCTGGTGCCGAGAGGGAGAAGGCTGCCGTTTGCGCCCCGCGGAAAAGTGTTTTATTTTGACGAAGTTTGAAGGAACAGCCGCCGGTACCGGGGATTTTGCAGTCTTTGTTGCACCGGAGGTTTATCTTGCCGTATTTTTACAGAGCAGAGCTTATTTATAACATTTGCTCCGGGGACGGCCGCGGCATGAGCGGAGGCAGCGGAACGGAGCGGATGTACATAGCATTGCGCAGAACGGAGGGAAGATATGGATTTTAAAGAGATGTCGGCCATGCTGGCGGAATCTGCCACGGACTCCGACGGGAGATACATCCCGTGGTGGGAGGATGATTTCACAGATGAGGAATGTGAATATGAGGACAATCTTTTTACCGCGGAGGAGATCCGGGAGATTGAGGAGTGCGCTAAAGCCTGCGGAACGGATGATATGACCGCACCGGTGTCCGGCGTAGGCTATCCGCTGTTTCATCTGCTGGTATGGCACAATTTTTATAATGCAGTGAAAAAAGCGCTGGACGATGGCGTGGACGCCAATCTGAACGACAGTGAAAACAGAGGAGTGACGCCGCTTCTGCTTGCATGCACCCGCGGCAATCTGGCGATGGCCGTACTGCTGCTGGATCACGGGGCGGATGCCTCCTGCCGGGACGTAAAGGGGAGAAACTGTTTTCATTATCTTTCGCACCCTTTTGCAGAGGAGATGAAGATTACAGAAGATCCTTACTATTCCCTGGATCAGCGGGAAGCGATCGCGCGCCTGCTTGCAGGGCTCCCTCCGGCGGAAGCAGGACGGAAGGGTACCGCATCGGGAACCTCGTGCGCCGGTGCTGATCCGGAGAATGCCGTATCGGGAACCTCCTGCGCCGAAGCCGGACAAAACAATGCTGCATCCGCCCGTCCGATTGCCGATATCCGGCAGGGGGATTTGCAGGGTATCCCGCCCCTTGTCTATCTGATCGACGGCGGAACTAGGAATATCTGCAGCGCCCTGATCGATGTTTTCCTCGAGGCGGGAGCCGATCCTTATTTTGTTGATGAGGGCGGCGGCACGCTTCTGCTGAGGGCGGCTGTCCGGGCGCGCGTTACGGCGGCGCTTCGTCTGATGGAACATAGGGAGCTGGTGAACAGGGCGGCTCAAAAAGGAACGACCCCGCTTATGGCGGCTATGGACTGGCGGGAAGAGGGGCTTTGCATCGCGCTGAAGGATCACGGGGCCGAAGGTGAGTGCAAGCTTGCCGAGGTGGATACCATCAACCTTGCCCGCATTGCCGGAAACGCATTTCAGTATGCGTTCGGCCGTCGCAGGGATAACGACATGATTGCGCTGGGGATGTATCTGACGGAAAAGCTCCTGGCCGTCGCAGAGGACGAGGAGGATTACGGCTGCCTCGAAGGTATTCTGGACGAGGCCCTGCAAGACAAAAAGGTCCGTGTGCTCGACCTGTTCCATGAGAAGGGCGTGCGGTTCACCGAGCCGTACTACGAAGGCTCGGACAGCGTGAATTGCCTGCGGGATAAATGTCTGGAATACTGCAGCGACAGCCGTGTAATAAAAAAGCTGACTGAGCTTGGAGTGGATATGGAAAGCGCTGTGATAAACGGAAGGACGCCGATCAGTATCCTTGCTGGCCAGCATTGCGACAGTGAGGTGTATGAGCTGTTTTCGGCGGCAGCCATGGAAGAGAGGGACAACACCGGTCGGGCTGCTATCCATTATGCGGTGTCCCAAGGCGATGCGGAAACGGTTGAACTTATGCTGAAAAAGGGAGTGGATGTCAATCTGACGCAGGACGCACCGTCGGAGGCCGGGGATACTCCGCTCCATCTTGCCTGTGTGTACGGGCGGGCCGATATTGCAAAACTGCTGCTTGCCTCCGGCGCGGACGATACCATCCGCAACGCGGTCGGGGAAACGCCGGCATATTATGCGGCAGCAGAGAACCGGCGTCGCAGAGAACTGACGGCAAAGGAGCGGGAGGAGCTCTTCTCGATCCTTCCGCATATTGATATTCCGGGGAACGACGGAAGGACGCCGCTGATGGTCCTGATGTTGCGGAGGGACCTGAGCGATGAAAAAATAAAGCTGCTTCCGCTGCTTCTAAAGAAGGGCGCGCAGATCAACCGCACGGACAACGAAGGAGACACGGCGCTGCTGCTGTATGCGCGGAATTTCGGAGGAGGACTGGAGATGCTCAGGGCATTTTTTGAGGCGGGCGCCGACTTTAACGCAGTTAACGCAGAGGGCAATAATGTGCTTCATTATGCACTGGAGGATTACAACGAGCGGGCGGCGAATTACCTGATAAAGAAAGGCACGGATTACAACCGCGCGAATCTTGATGGCGTGACTCCTGCGCAGATCGCAGCGGAAAGAGGTTATGACCTGTTGCTGCAGCTGATGACCGATATCCGTTAATGACGCGGTGCAGAACGGTGAGGAACCAGATTGCGGAGCTTGTAAGGGTGTTCTGTAGCGGAGCAAGGAGGGAGCTGCTGAAAGCAGACGATCATCTGTTTTCAGCAGCTCCCTCCTTTTTTGTGTTATTTCCCACAAAGACATCCGGATTTGCATATTATCCCGAACAAGCCGTGACCTGTTTTTCCGTTTTTTGTAATCTCACGCAGATGCCCGGATTTCCTGTCTGCCCCGGCAGGCGAGGGTCAGCCTTCCGGCTGCTCCGCCTGTTTTCCGGAAATTACAATCCCGTCAAAGGCCATGTACGGCAGAACGCAGGAACCCTCCGTTACCGTCTCGGCTGAAATGGCAGTGAGATGATGGAGCAGGTCAGCCAGATTGCCGCTGATCATCGTCTCGTTTACCGCACCGGAGATTTTGCCGTCCTCGATCAGGAAGCTGTTTTTAGCCACGCCCGAGAAATCGCCGTTGTTGCTCGGCTGGCCGCCGGAGAAGCGTCCGACAAGAATCCCCTTCTTAATGCCGCCGACAAGCTTTTCATAAGGCGTATCGCCGCCCTCGATCACAAGGCTGTAGGAAGAGTTTTTCGCGCGCTCCCGGCCGGTTTTGTTGGCCGTGTAGAGATTGAGCATAAAGCTCTGAAGCACGCCGTCTTTAATCACGTCATAATCCTCGGAGAGGAAGCCGTCCCCGGTGTACCGCTCTCCGCAGACAATGCGCGCGTCCGAAGGCTTTACGGAAATGGTAATCCGCGGGTCCGCCACCTGCTCGCCCAGTTTGTCAAGCCAGATACTTGTCTTTTCCAGAATCGCGTTGTTGGATGTGAAATTTCCGAGCGCACTGTACAGGAAATCCCGCAGACTGTTCGGAGTCAGGATAACCGTGCCTTCGAATTTTCCTTCCACCGGAACGGTTGTAAGCGATGCCTCCGCATCTGAGAGATCCTTTTCCAGGCAGCCAAGCTCGATAAACGGCCGGTCAAGCGAGGTTGTCTGTATGCCGCTGCTGAAGAAGGAGGTCGTCGAATCGCCCTCGTGCGCCGAGAACATCAGACTGATGTAGTAGAGCCCTTCAAAGGTTTCAAACTCGGTGCCGTTTGTGTTGCGGTACAGGCTGTGATATTTGATATGCTGCACCACCATCTGTTCCATCAGCACCTTCGGATGGCGCTCCTTGATCTGGCTCATCAGCTCGCGCGTGCGGTCGAAGAATTTGTCGATATCCGGCTCGTAGGCGCCGTCGCGGAATACGGCGTTCTCCTGCTTCGGAGCAATGTCGTAGGCCGGATCGGCAAGCCCTGCTTCCGCAGATTTCATGCAGTTCTCCGCTGCCTCCGCAACTGCCGCCGCGTCAAATTTGTTGATCGCGATCGTGCCTTTCTTTCCGTCGTGAAAGGCGGTCATGTTCAGGGAATTATCAAACAGCGTGCGGAACAGCGAAAACTCGCCGCCGTCCACATTGAATTCGTGGGTTTCCTTCTGTGTTACGCTGTACTGCGCCTTCTGGGCGCCCGCCTTTGCCAATGCATCCCCGACGCGGGAAGCAACCAGTTTTAAATCTTCCATGCTTAACGACCTCCTATCATAACCTTGCAGCGGAGCGCAGGTCCGCCCATGCCGACCGGCATCGGCTGCTTTTTCCCGCAGAAGCCGGAGCTGGACCAGGTGACGGTGTCGGACACCATATCAACGGTCTTCAGCATTTCGAAGGCGACGCCGGAAATTGTGGTGTCCAGGATCGGGCGGGCAATTTTGCCCTTTTTGATTTCGTAGCCCATGCAGACGCCGAACATGAACTCGCCGGTTGTGTCCGCCTGGCCGTTGTTGGTATTCAGCAGATAGTAGCCGTCGTCCACGGACGCGATAATATCCTCGAGTTTATCCTTTCCCGGAAGCACGGCGGTATTTCTCATGCGGATCAGCGGTTCATCCGAAAAACTCCATGCGCGCGCGTTGCCCTGCGGCTTCATGCCGAAGTGGACGGCAGTCTCGCGGTTGTTCATATAGCCGGTAAGAATTCCGTCCTTAATGATAACGGCGTCCTCCGCCGGGGTGCCCTCGTCGTCCAGATAGACCGGCAGAGGCGTTTCTTTCCCGAAGGCCGTGTGGGCGAAATCGACAAGATTGACAAGATCGGAGCCGACGCGCTTGCCGAGGTTTGGCCCGGCAACGGAGCCGCCGAGCACAAGATCTGCCTCAACCGTGTGACCGACCGCCTCGTGGGCAAGCATCCCGGCCAGATCGCCGCCGAGCACGACCGTCTTGTAGCCGGCTTCCGCATAGACGCCCTCGCGCTTGTGCATCAGCTTCTCGTACAGCTCGTCGATTTTTGCATACAGCTTCTTCGGATCGTCAAAATTTTCGAAAAAATTGCCGAAGCCGCCCTGCGGAACGAAAAGCTCGATCGGCATGCCGGAAGTCGTCTCTGCGTTCAGGAAGACGTAAATATAGCTGCGGGGCGATGTGACATGCCCGTCCCAGCCGTCCGAGGTGCAGATCAGCTTTTCCATGGAATCCTCGGAGAGGATGACGGAGCGGCTGGAAAGCTTCGGGTATTTGCCGGTGATATAGCTGTCGATTTCCTTAACGAAATCAACATACTGTTTCTGCTCCGTATCACGGATCTCTCTTTTCACCGGAAGCGTGCCGGAGGAGAGAACAGGAATCGGCGGCTTTCCCTTGTTGATGTGCCGATCCATAAAATCCGCATTTTTTGTGGCGGCTGTAAGTACCGCTCCGGCGGCGTCCGCGCTGCATTCCGCGGTCGATGAAAAGCCGTAGACGCCGTTTTTGTAAACTCTGGCGGAAACGCCGGAAATCTCTGAGCGGACGTTGCCGACAAGATTCCCCTGCACAAGGGAAATCTGCCTCTGACGGTTTTCCTGCGCTCTGAGCTCGGTGTGGACGCCGGCGGCAAAGAGCGATTTCCGGCTGGAAATAAAATCTTCGAGCATTTATGTTACCTCCTTAAAAATATGTATGAAACCGGTCCGGGAACGGGCCGGAGGATACCGGGTTTGAGCGGGCTGCCGAGATAAGTGCGGCAGGATATTGATGTTTTGTATGATAACATGGACTATTCTAAGATACAATATACAACGCTGTGTTTTAATCATTTTCTAATGTGGGAAAATGGGGTTCGCAGACCAGACAGGAATTTTTTCTTCTGGCTTTTTTGAATAGATTATATTGTTTATTCTATGTGTCTGTCAGATAGAGTATAAGGCGTGCGTAATTTCTCTTTGAAATTTCGTGTTAATATATTGAATATATAGTTTTTATATGGTACAATATGGATAAGCAGTGTGTGCAATGACGAGCGAAACGGAGGTGATGCGTTATGTTCTGCGTAAATTGGCAAATAGTTGAGTGATATATTGTTTTGCTGAACTATATGCTTGTTTTAAAATTATTAAAATAAAGCTATATTTAAATAACACAATATTTTTATAAAATTATTATGCTTAACTCTTGCCTCAGCATTAGGAATTTCGATGAATATTCCTATAGCAGCAGCCGCTGAGGAAGTACCGGGTGACAGCGCAAGCACGCCAGCAATTTATGGATGTCACAGTAACAGATTCCTCACAAAATACAATCCATGGACTTACGAAAGCAGCTCTGACATCCGGGACTTCGGGCGGTGGAGATAGCGGTGGTCCTTATTATACACAAGCTGCTGATGGCGGAAACAGTTACAATTTTGTTGGAGTGCATAATGGCAGCAGTGTGAACAGCGGCGGCTCAACCGTTTGGTTCACTCCGTATGTTAGATTTAAGAGCTGGTTTACCGTGAAAACGGATTAAAAGGAAAGAGATGAGATTATTGATCTACCGGAGAAGAATTACACCACTTTTAACGATGCTTGCGGTAATATTCCTTATATCGGGATGTAAGGAATCCAATAATGAGAATCAAATTTCTGGTCAGAAAGAGGAAGTCTTAAATGAGGTAGAATCTGTGATAAAAGAAAATGCTCCTGTTCCTGCTCTTGAAATCCAGGTCGATCCTTCGGGTATTCATCTATCAGCAATTCCTGAGTTTGTAAAAATCACAGTTGCAAACACCTCAGAGGAACTGGAGTACAAAGGAAGTTATCATTATTCTGTCGAGTATTGGGACAATGAAAATTGGATTCCGGTATGCTGTCCTGCCGTTCCTGATGAAGAGGTGAAGATCAGTCCCGGCGAGAGCGCAGTATTTGATTATATTCAGCTGAATCCAAAGGAATATGACTATTCTGTTGGCAAGTACAGAGTAAATTACAACAACTGCGGGTTCGGCGAATTCTCGATCATTGACGAATAACACAGGCGGATAAAGTTATTTTTGATTTATACCTTGTCAGACAGACAGGGAAAATATCTGAAATTGCGTGTAAATAATGCCTGCATTTCATTTTGGAGTGCAGGCATTTTTCTATGTAGACCATTTCTATATTGGTTCTTTCATTTGTTTTCAGGAGCCGGGTATTCTGCCGGCATATCAGATGCCGGCAGAATACCCGGCGTACTTCTAATCGCGTTTTACGGTGATATCTTTCTGTGGATTTCTTCCCTGTAAAAATGCAGGTGATCTTTGCTTCGGAAATGCGGCAGGAACCGCACTCCGGCGCAGTCCGCTGATTTTCCGTACGGAGGGGAGGACCGGTCACCCGGCCAGTGCGTAGAGATATGCGCTGGAGATCACCGTCTGGATAATCAGAAAACGGAAGACGGTCTGCGTATCGGACCAGCCGGAATTTTTGCGGGCATGGTCGTGCAGCGGCGTGCGGGTGTTTTTGAGTATCTTTATTTTGAGGAAGCGCAGAAGCGCCACCTTAAGCAGCCCCAGCCCGCCGTCCAGAATGAACACAATGCAGAATACAAGGTAGAGCAGAGGCCGGCCGGATTTCAGCGCGAGCAGCGCGAGAAAAAGGCCGAGCGCGCGGGAACCGGCGTCGCCCATCAGCAGCTTGCTCGGCGAAGCGTTGAACCAGAGATAGCCGAGCAGGCAGATAATCATCAGGAGCGTCAGCTGTCCGTAGGATCTATTGCCGAGAACCTGGGTAAACACAACATAGAAGGAAAGCGCCGACACGATGGAAAGGCTTCCGCAGAGGCCGTCCACGCCGTCCGTGCAGTTCGTCACATTGATGGAAACCCACACGAGGATCATTGCGAGCAGAATGAACAGCGGCTTCGGGAGCGTAACAGCCGTCCCGGTAAGCAGAACGGAAAACACCGGGCCGTTGAAATTGACGAAGGTGTAGGCGCATACAAACGCGATCAGCATATCAATAAGCCCCTTTTTATATTCACCCCAGGGGGTTTTCGAGCTGTCGTCGAGGTAGCCGCTCAGCATGGCGGCGGCAATCATAATAAGGTAAATGAGAAGCTCGCGCTCAAACGGCACGAAAAGAAGCGCCGCGGCGCAGAATACCAGAATAAACACAAGTCCGGCCCCGCGCGGCTTTCCTTGGGAGAGGATGCCGTTCACGGCAAACGCGCGGCCTCCGTCGCGCGGAAGTATATTTTGCAGTGCTCTGAGCAGAATACAGGTCAGCAGAAACGCGAGAACAAGGCCGAAAAATGCGATCCATTTCGCGGCGGAATCACTGAATAGTAAGTACAGCATAATTGCCTCCGGTTTTTCTGTGAGAATGCTGTCCGCCGCCCGCGCGGCAGAGCTTATCCGCACATTATGTTATTGCGGTATATTTTACTACAGATTCCGGGATTTGTATAGCAGGAATCCGGCCGGAAGTGCCCCGAATTTTTGCGGCTTGCGGAAAAGCTCCGAATTTTGCCGGTCTTCCGGAATAATCTGGAAGCAGTGAACTTCTGGAAAAATCCTGATTTTACCTGTTTTTGGAAAATATGAAAATCAGCTGCCGGCCGTTGCTCAGCAGTAACTTATTTGTAACAATTTTTCGCGGTGCTTTGTAACAATTATTTAAGAATATCGTTATTGTATGTGTGCAGGGATTATGCTATGATAATGCCCAAAGACCGGCGGAAAAGCGCGAAATCTGTCGGCAGAGTTTAAAAGCCGGCCGGGATGAGGAGAGGAAAGGAAAGCCGAAAAGCCCGCAAAAGGCAGAAGAGAGCAGAAAAAGAAATAAATGCGCCGGCTTGTCAAAAAAGTGTGCGGAAATGGATGGTAAATTAAAAATGTACTACTCAGAGAGAGGGGCCGCTGCAGGCCGGAAAAGGGAGAAAAGATGCTGGAGAAAAGAACAGATCCTGAGGCTGATCTGGTTTCCGGCGCTGTTTTTTTATTTTGAGTTGATTTTTCATCTTTTTGTGTTCCGGGGGCTGGGAGGGAATTTTATCTTTCCGGCGCTGTTCGCGCTGGCATTCGGGCTGCTGGTGGATCTGCTCACCTGCGTATTCCCGGAGCGGGCCAATCGGGTGATTGCCGTGGCGCTGACGGCTCTCGGAGCCGTGTGGTACGCAACGCAGCTGGTTTATCAGCATATTTTCAAGGCGTTTCTCTCCATCTATTCTGTCGGGGCAAACGGGGCGGATGCGATCGGGGAATTTTATATGCAGGCGCTGAAGGCGATCTGGGCGAAAATAATCCCGGTACTGCTGTTTCTTGCAGCCATCGCGCTCCTGGTTATGCTGCTGAAAACAAAGCGCATCGAGTTTGAGAAGGAGAAGCTGCCCTGTGCCGCCGTGCTGGCCTTCGGCGCGCTGCTGCTGCATCTGCTGGCCGTGCTCTGCCTGGCTCTTTTCGGAAAGCAGCCGCATTCCCCGCATGACCTCTATCACAGCAATTTTGTAATGGATCTCTCCATGGAAAAGCTCGGCGTGCTGACCTCAACGCGGAAGGATATTGCGCAGACAATTTTCGGGAAGAGTTCGGACGATATTGACGACATTACGTTTATCGGGCTTCCGGATGCAACTCCGAGCCCGGGGGCCGCTCCGACGCCGGAGGGGAACCCGCCGTCTGCGCTTACTCCGGAGCCGACGCGGGGCGCGGTGGAAGAGCCGGGGCCTTCCCCGACGCCTTCGCTCACGCCGACGCCGACTCCTACCCCGATCGACACATCACCGAATGTGCTGGCCATTGATTTTGCAGAGCTTGCGGAGGCGGAATCCAGCAAAAAAATCAAAAAGCTGCACGATTATATGGCCAGTTCCGTGCCGACAAACAAAAACGAATACACGGGGATGTTTGAGGGCTACAATCTGATTATGCTGACGGCGGAGGGCTATTCGCGCTGGGCCGTCAATGAAGAAATTACGCCGACGCTGTACAAGATGGTGAACGAGGGCTTCTGTTTTGAGAATTATTACACGCCGCTCTGGTGGACGAGCACGAGCGACGGCGAGTTTGTGGAGTGTACGGGGCTGATACCGACCGGGACGAACAGCTTTACTAAGACGGCGCAGCATTCCATGCCGTTCGGTTTCGGCTGGGTTTTCCGCAAGCTCGGCTACACCGCGCGGGCGTACCACAATCACACCTACACCTATTACCACCGCGACCAGACGCATCCGAATATGGGCTACGATTACAAGGGTGCCAAGGGAGGCGGGCTGGATGTGAAGCTCACATGGCCGGAGTCCGATCTTGAGATGATGGAAAAAACGATCCCGGAGTATATCGGGGATGAAAAATTTCACGCCTATTATATGACGGTGAGCGGGCATATGGAGTATACATTCAACGGAAATTCGATGTCCGCGAAGAACCGGGAGTATGTTGAGCACCTGGACATGAGCGACGAGGCAAAGGCCTATCTGGCCTGCCAGAAGGAGCTTGATTCCGCGCTGAAATACCTGCTGGATCAGCTGGAGGAAGCGGGCGTAGCGGACCGCACGGTGATTGTGCTCTCCGGCGACCACTATCCTTACGGCCTTGAGAAGGACAGGATTGACGAGCTCGCGGGGCATGAGGTGGAGGAAAATTTTGAGCTGTACGAGAGCCATCTCATCCTGTACTGTCCGGGGATGGAGCCGGTGACGGTCACGAAGCCGTGCTCTGCGCTCGACATTGTGCCGACGCTGCTGAACCTGTTCGGCATCGAGTACGATTCGAGGCTTTTTATGGGGCAGGATATTTTTTCGACGGCCGCGCCGCTTGTCATGTTCTCCAATCAGAGTTATATCACGGACAAGGTGATGTATAATTCCAAGACCGGGGAGGTGACCATGCTGACACAGGAGGAGCTGCCGGAGGATTATGTGAAGACGGTTTCCGCCATAGTGAGAAACAAATTCAGCATTTCCTCGGCGATTATTACGGAGGATTATTATTCTTATCTGAAAAAGTACCTGGATTAAAGATATATGTCTGCGCTGCTTCTGAGAAACGGCAGACCTGTCCGATGGATGCCGGAAGCATACCGGCGGGAAGAGGAGGAGCGCAGCGGCTAAAGAGCAGCAAAACCATAGTTGACGAATTCTGTCCTGTTCTATATAATGATATTAACATTTCCGGTGATAAGCTGCATGTATCCTCTGCAGCCGGGAAATGGAAAACAGAAAGGACAGGTGTAGAAATGTATTCATTTGATGAGATTAAAAGCTTTGATCCGGAGCTGGCGGAGAGCATTGAGCTGGAAATCGGCAGACAGAACGACCACATTGAGCTGATTGCATCGGAAAATTTTGTAAGCAAGGCGGTTATGGCGGCGATGGGCAGCCCGATGACGAACAAGTACGCGGAGGGCTATCCGGGCAAGCGCTATTACGGCGGCTGCCAGTTTGTGGATCTTGCTGAAAATCTCGCGATCGAGCGCGCCAAGAAGCTGTTCGGCTGCACCTGGGCGAACGTACAGCCGCATTCCGGCGCGCAGGCGAACATGGCGGTATTTTTCGCGCTGCTTCAGCCGGGAGATACCGTGATGGGCATGAACCTGGCCCACGGCGGGCATCTGACGCACGGAAGCCCGGTGAATTTTTCCGGCACCTATTTTAATATTGTGCCTTACGGCGTGAACGCCGAGGGCTTTATCGACTACGATGAGGTGGAGCGCATTGCGAAGGAATGCCGGCCGAAGCTCATTGTCGCGGGAGCGAGCGCTTACGCGAGAAAAATTGACTTCCGGAGATTCCGTGAAATCGCCGACGAGGTCGGAGCTTTCCTGATGGTGGATATGGCTCACATTGCAGGGCTGGTTGCGGCCGGCTGTCATGTCAGTCCAATTCCGTACGCTCATGTTACGACTACCACCACACACAAGACGCTGCGCGGGCCGAGGGGCGGCCTGATCCTCTCGAGCGAGGAGTTCGCGGCGGATCATAAGCTGAACAAGGCGCTGTTCCCGGGCATCCAGGGCGGCCCGCTGATGCATGTGATCGCCGCCAAGGCCGTCTGCTTCAAGGAGGCGCTTGAGCCGGAATTCAGAACCTACGCGGAAAATATCGTGGCAAACGCACAGGCTCTCTGCAAAGGCCTGATCGAGCGCGGGTTCAAAATTGTTTCGGACGGCACGGACAATCATCTGATGCTGGTTGATCTGCAGAACATGGGGATTACCGGAAAAGATGCGGAGCATGCCCTTGATGCGGTCAATATCACGGCGAATAAGAATACGGTTCCGAACGATCCGGCATCTCCGTTTGTGACAAGCGGCATCCGTCTCGGCACTCCGGCGGTCACAACGCGCGGAATGAAGGAGAAGGATATGGATCTCATTGCGGAGGCTATCTCGCTTGCCATCCGGGATCTGGATAAAAACAGAGAGCAGGTGCTCTCGATCGTAAAAATGCTGACGGATTCGTATCCGCTGTATTAAGTGCGTCGTGTCGAAAGCCCCTGTGCAGACAATATCCGGTCTGTACGCCCGTCCGGGCAGGCCTGAGAGTCCGCGGCAGAGTTTGTATGTTGCGGGCAGTAAAACTGTGCCCGCTTTTCGGGCGGCATGCCGGCAATCCGCAGGAGGAAAATAAAACTCAATGAATGGGAAAGGCGGATTGGTATGAAAGATAAGCTGGCGTGGCAGCCGCGCTTCAATGTAGGCGTGGATTTTATTGACAGAGATCATAAGCAGCTGTTTAGCATTATGAATAAACTGCTGACCCTGAGCCAGAACGATACCAAAAACGAGTGGGTTGGCGTCGAGGGAATCAAGTATTTCAAGAATCATGTGGAGGAACATTTTGCGCGGGAAGAGCAGTATATGGATTCCATTCACTTCGGAGGATACGAGCTGCACAAGCGCCTTCATGATACTTTTAAAAAGAAGACGCTTCCTTCCATGGAGGAGGAGCTTGTCAAGAGCAATTACTCGATGGAGGCGGTTCATCATTTTCTCGGAGTGTGCATTGGCTGGATGACCGCACATACTCTGATTGAGGACCGCACGATTACCGGAAAGGTAAAAAGTAAGTGGGTGAACCGCACTTCGGAGGAATCCATCACCGCGCTGGAGCAGACGATCATGAAGATCGTCAACGATATGTTCCAGCTGGAACTGCGCGTTGTGAGCGATCAGTACGGCGGAGAAGACTTCGGAAGATGCGTGTACTATAAGCTGGTCTATTCTCCGGAAAAGGGAAAAAAGAGATGGGATGTCATATTGGTCTTTGAGGAGGAACTGCTGATCAACACCGTCGGCGAAATGCTCGGTGTCCGCTTCAGCGAGATCGACGATCTGGTAGTCAACGCGACAAGACAGATTGCGGTGCAGTTTGTGGAATATGTGAGGGAAGCGTTTCCTTCCATCGGTCTGTCGAAGCTGGAGAAGGAGAGTCTGCTCACCTACGAACAGTTTATTACAAGCTTCCAGGAGCAGACGCCGGAATGCAGTCTTCTGTTCAACACAGGCGTGGGATATCTCGGTTTCTGCATTCTTGCGGCCGGAGGCCCCGGCGGAGATCTCGGCCTGAGCCTGACGCCGAAAAATGTGACGGATGAAATTCAGAGGTACCTGAAAAAGGAAAAAACGGCGAAGAAAAAGCAGATTCTGGTGGTGGACGATTCGGATGTTGTGCAGCATGCGATGAAAATGCTGCTGGGAAGCGATTATGATGTTGCGCTCGCCAATTCTGCCGGCTCCGCAATTAAGAGCATAGCCAGGAGTAAACCGGAGCTGATCCTGCTGGATTACGAGATGCCGATCTGCGACGGCAAACAGACGCTTGAGATGCTGCGCTCCGAGGAGGAGATGGCGGATATTCCCGTAATTTTTCTGACGGGCAGGGGCGATAAGGAAAGCGTCAGAAATGTTATGTCCCTGAAACCGGCAGGCTATATGCTTAAAACCATGAAGCCGGAGGAGATCAAAGAGGTGATTGACGGTTATTTCAGCCAGAGGGAGAAGCACGCCTGAGGGGACTCTGCTTTTGACGGAAAGCAGAGCCGGGAGGCCGTTATTCGTAAAAGGGCAGAGCCGCCGCAGAAGAAAGAGCTGCAGCGGTTCTGTTTTTTCTTGCATTTTTCCGTCAGCCTGTGTATAATAGTTACAATGATAAATGAAAGCGAGGATTTTATGACAAGCATTGTGGAGAACGGAGTTTCGGCGAATTAAATAGCTGAAAGAAAGGACGGATTGTACTCCCAAAGGAGAGGTCTGCCCTTCGGTTGGGAAGATATGTCCTGGCCGTATTCTGCCTTACAAGTGCTTGCATAAAAACAGACGCGGAAAACCGCCGCCGGGAGAAGCAGATTTTGCTGTTCCGGAACGGAGGATTTTCTGCGCACAGCCGGTATATTCTGTGCTTCGGAAGCATGACAGTATGGTCATGTTTTTTTTGTGCGGAAATCCGGGAAGGAAGGACTCTGTAAAAACAGCGGATAGCCGCTGCCGGGAGGCCGGGAAATACGGTGTATGATTCAGGACATCTCTGGAAAAATATTTTTATGGAGGAAGCCATGTACGATTATGAACACATTCTTGAATTTGACAAAATAAAGGAGCAATGGGCATCCTTTGCCGTAACAAAAGCGGCAAGGGAGCGGATTGCAGCGGTAAAGCCCTTTCTGGCGGAGAGTGAGCTGAGAAGGGAGCTGCGTGAGACGACGGAGGCGCGAACCCTTCTGGATAAATACGGAAATCCACCCCTTGTTTCGCTGAGCGGCGTAGAGAATATGACGGCGGCGGCAGAGCGGGGGGAATGTCTTGGAGCGGGCGAGCTGGAGGCTTTCGCCGGAATGCTGACGGCGGTGCGCCGGCTCAAGACATATCTTGCGCGCTGCCGCGAGCTGGCGCTGTCCCTGCCGTATTATGAGGAGAATCTAGATCCGCAGACAGAGCTGGAGGAGGAGATTTCCATGCAGGTGGTCAGCGGAGCGGTCTGCGACAATGCATCCCGGCTTCTGCGATCCCTGCGCGGCGAGATTGAACGGGCGGAGCAGTCCATGCGGGAGAAGGCGGACTCCGTACTCCGGGCGAACCGGGACTGCATGTCAGACAGTTTCAGCACAAAGCGCGGCGGGCATATCTGCGTGCCGGTAAAAAAGGAATACCGTTTCCGGATTCCGGGCAATGTGGTTGACAAATCATCTACGGGAAATACCGTTTTTGTGGAGCCCGCCGCGGCCGCGAAATATTATGAGGAACTGGCGATGCTCCGTTTGAACGAGGAGCAGGAGGTCCGGCGCATTTTGTATGCGCTGACCGCGCGGGTGGCAGAAATTGCGGATATCACCGCAGAAAATATACGGACGATGGAAAAGCTGGATTTCATTTTCTCCCGGGGAAGGCTGAGCCGGGAGTACGGCGGAATCGAACCGGAAATCAATCTGGACGGCAGGATTTTGATAGAGGACGGCAGGCACCCGCTGATGGCCAGACAGATCTGCGTGCCGCTGCAGTTTTCGATCGGCGGCAGCAGACCGGGAGCGGCGCCGGTTCGCGGTATTGTCATAACCGGGCCGAATACGGGCGGCAAGACAGTCGCCGTAAAAACGGTGGCGCTGACCTGCCTGATGGCGCAGTGCGGCCTGCATGTGGCCTGCCGGAGGGCAGAGCTCTGCATGCGGAGCAATTATCTGTGCGACATCGGGGACGGGCAGAGCCTCTCTGAAAATCTGTCCACCTTCTCCGCGCATATTACAAACGTTTTGAACATTCTGAAGCAGCTTACTCCGGACAGCCTGGTCATTCTGGATGAGCTGGGTTCCGGAACCGATCCGGCGGAGGGAATGGGGCTGGCGATCGCGATTCTGGAGGAACTGAGAAAAAGCGGGGCGCTGTTTGTTGTCACGACGCATTATCCGGAGGTAAAGCAGTACGCGGCACGCGGGGAAGGAATCCGGAATGCGCGTATGACATTCGACCGGGAGAGCCTGCGGCCAACCTACCGTCTTGTAATCGGGGAGGCAGGGGAGAGCTGTGCGTTCTATATTGCGGAGAGGCTGGGAATGCCTTCCGGTATGCTTCGGACAGCTGCCCGTGCCGCGTACGGAGGCCAGGCGGCCGAATGGGAAAAGGACGGCGCGGCAGAGGAGGAGCAGGAAAGCAGTATTTTAAAGCAGCAGGCTCCGAAGTTTCAGCGGCAGAAGCGCAGTACTGCGGGAAAGCAGCTGGCGGAAAAATTTCATCTCGGGGACAGCGTGATGCTTTATCCGGACAAAAAGCTGGCCATTGTGTGCGAGCCGGTCAATGAAAAGGGCGTGCTGCGCGTGCAGCTCCGCGATAAGAAAATATGGATCAACCACAAGCGCGTCAAGCTGGTAGTTGCCGCGGAAAAGCTGTATCCGCCGGACTATGATTTCTCGATTGTCTTTGATTCCGCAGAAAACCGGAAGCTGCGGCATGATATGGGGCGGAAATATATGGAAGGCGCGGAGCTGAGAACGGAGGAGTAAGGAAAAAAGGGAACGGAAGAGGATTGCGAAAAAGGAGGAGATGAGAGGGGGAAACGGAAAAGAAGAAACAGAAAAGAGGAAACGGAAAATAAGAAACAGAAAAGAGGAAACGGAAAATAAGAAACGGAAAAGAGGAGACGGAAAATAAGAAACGGAAACGATATTGTCCGAAAATAAGTGCGGGAATGGGGGCGGAGCGGAAATACGGAAGGAAAGCGCCTGATCTGCAGAAGAGAAAAGCGCAGGAACAGGGAAGATAAATACCCGGCCGGAAAAGCGAAAGCAGACGCAGAACCGGCCGGGTACAAGGAAGTCTGGTGAAAAAGCACAGAAGTCCGAAACTTAATATCCAAGCTCTTCTCCGACAAGAATTACCTTGATCCGGTTCGGGACGGAGGATTTGCGCGTAATGACCGTCTGACAGCAGATGCAGTCCGGTGTCAGGCAGTCGGCGCAGCGCCCGAGTTCCGCGCACGGCGTTTTTCTTCCCAGGCGTACCGTGTTCGGCGGCGCCGCCATATTGCGGACGCGGGCAATACCGCTTTCGACATCCGGTACAATCTTATTCATTCCTGCAATCACAATAACATTCTTCGGCCCGGCAATCAGGCAGGCCACGCGGTTGCCGTTGCCGTCAATATTGACCAGCTCACCATTCAGCGTAATTGCATTAGAACTCATAAAGAAATAATCTGAGGTCACAATTTTTCCGTACATAGCAGTTCTCTCCTCCGGCGTGACGGCGGAACTGCGATCGTACAGAATATAATCCGATTTTTTAAGCTCGTCAATCAGACCGATTTCGTTGAGCGTCATGGAGCCGCCGAACGACACGGAGCAGCCGGGTGTAAGAAAGCGCTTGGCCATGGCGAGAGCTTCCTCCCGGTTATCGCAGTAGTAGCTTTCAATGCTGCGCAGATTAAATTTTTCAATCAGACTGTCTGCGAGATTTTCGTAATATTGCTTTTTGGGCGACATGGGAACCTCCTTGAGCTGTTTTTAGTTTATTTTAAACAGTCTGCGGAGGAAATGCAAGATGAAATCCGACGGAATGGCGGGGAAGAGCGCATGGCAGTTTCCGCCTGCTGAAATCAGGCGGAATGGCAGGAAGAGTGCATGGTAATTTCCGCTTGCCTAAATCCGGCAGGTATGCTATGCTTAACCGCAGAGCCGGCAAAAATGCGGAATAAAAGCAGAGAAGCGGCTTTCGAGGTGTATTGAAAACGAAAGCTTCGGTGAAAACAAAAATCTGGCTGATAACCATAGCTTCGGTGAAAACAGAAACCGGATGGAAAACCAAAGCTGCAGCGAAAACAAAAATCTGGCTGATAACCATAGCTTCGGTGAAAACAGAAACCGGATGGAAAACCAAAGCTGCAGCGAAAACAAAAATCTGGCTGAAAACCAAAGCTTCGGTGAAACGAAAACCGGGTCGAAAACAAAAATTTGTTCACAGGGCATAAAGACTCAGAAATTAAAGAAGCAAAATTAAATTCAGAATCAGAAGAAAGACAGCGGAATTTCATGGGAAAATATTTATATATCGCAGAAAAGCCGAGCGTTGCGCGCGAATTTGCGAAGGCATTAAAACGGAATTTTCAAAACAGGGACGGATATATGGAAGCGGAGGATTCCGTTGTCACATGGTGCGTGGGACATCTGGTGACAATGAGCTATCCGGAGGTGTATGACGCGGCGCTCAAGCGCTGGACGCTGGAGACGCTGCCGTTTCTGCCCGGGGAATTCCGATACGAGGTGATACCGTCGGTGAGCAAGCAGTACAATACGGTGAAATTGCTGCTGAACCGGCAGGATGTCGAGCGGATCTATGTGTGCACCGACTCGGGGCGCGAGGGGGAATATATTTACCGGCTGGTTGACCAGATGGCACAGGTGCCGGCAACGAAGGACAGGCGGCGCGTCTGGATCGATTCGCAGACGGAGGAGGAAATTCTGCGGGGAATCCGGCAGGCAAAGCCGATTTCCGATTATGATAACCTGTCGGACGCAGCGTATCTGCGCGCGATGGAGGATTATCTGATGGGAATCAATTTCTCCCGTGTGCTGACTCTGAAATATGGGTATACCATCAGCAATTTTATGAAAAACGAAAAGCGGGCGGCCATATCGGTCGGACGAGTAATGACCTGCGTCCTCGGCATGGTGGTGCGTCGGGAAAGAGAGATTCGCGCGTTTGTCAAGACACCGTTTTTCCGCGTAATGGCGGAGCTTGCGGTAAAGGAACACCGTCTGGAAGCCGAATTCCGAGCAGTTGAAGGCTCCCGCTATTACCAGTCTCCGAAGCTTTACAAGGAAAACGGTTTCCGGGAGAGGGAGACGGCGGAGGAACTGATTGCCTCGCTGCTGTCTTACTCGCCCGAATACAGAACGGTGACGGAAAACGGGAAAAACAGCTATCCGGCCGTACTGCGGGATAACAAAACGCAGCTTATGGCGGATCTTGCGTCAATAGAAAAAAAGAAGGAAAACAAAAATGCGCCGCTGCTGTTTAATCTGGCGGAGCTTCAGAACGAGTGCAGCAAGCTGTTTAAGATCAGCCCGGATGAAACGCTGAAAATTGTGCAGGAACTGTACGAGAAAAAGCTTGTCACCTATCCGCGTACCGATGCGAGGGTGCTGTCGTCGGCTGTGGCGAAGGAGATCGACAAGAATATTACCGGTCTGAACGGACTGTCCCAGTTTTCGCCGTTTGCCGGCGAGATCCTCAAGAGCGGATCGTATAAAAACATTGCGAAGACACGATATGTCAACGACAAGCAGATTACCGATCATTATGCCATAATTCCGACCGGACAGGGCTTCGGCGCGCTGAGCGGGCTGTCGCTGCTGTCGAAACGGGTCTATGTTGCGATTGTCAAGCGGTTTTTAAGTATTTTTTATCCGCCGGCGGTGTATCAGAAGATTTCCCTGATCGTCAAAATCGGCGGCGAGAGTTTTTTTGCAAGCTTTCGTGTGCTGGTTGAGGAGGGATATCTGAAGGTGGCGAACGCCGGCCGGAAGACAAAGGACGATGCGGGCGGAGCCGGGAACGGAGCCAGCCAGCCGGGAACTGCATCCGGAGGAGCTGGGAACGGAGCCAGCCAGTCAGGAACTGCATCCGCAGCACCGGGAAGTAAATCCGGAGTTCCCGGAGCGGAAATCACTTCCGCCAAAAGCACGGCGGCCGTCAGAACGCCGGAAACCCAAGATACAGCCGGGGCTCAGAGCGGAAACGAAACAAATCAGCCGGGAGAGGTATCCGGAAGATCTGGAAGCGGAACTCAGGCGGCCGGGCCGGCGGGCACGGGCACGGACGAGAACGGAGAGGAGAGCTTCGGCAAAGATTTCTTCGAAGCAATCAAAAACCTGAAAAAAGGAGCGAAGCTGCCGGTGTGCGGATTTACGATCCGGGAAGGTGAAACCGCGCCGCCGAAGCGCTACAATTCCGGCTCCATGATTCTGGCGATGGAGAACGCGGGACAGCTGATCGAGGATGAGGAGCTGCGCGCACAGATTAAGGGCAGCGGCATCGGAACCAGTGCAACGCGCGCGGAGATTTTGAATAAACTGGTAAAAATAAATTATCTTGGACTGAATAAAAAAACGCAGATCATTACGCCGACACAGATGGGCGAGCTGGTCTACGAGGTGGTCAACGCCTCGATCCGCTCGCTGCTGAACGCGGAGCTGACGGCGAGCTGGGAAAAAGGGCTGACCTATGTGGCGGAGGGAACGATCAGCCGCGGCGAGTACCAGAAAAAGCTGGAGGGCTTTGTCGGGAAGCTGACGAATGCAGTGAAAGGCCTGAACAATCAGGGAGCACTGAGCCGGTGTTTTGCGGAGACGGCAAAAAATTATGAAAGCGCGGCGGGCAGGACTGCCGCAGGCGGGAAGGGAGAATCGGAATGACGCATAAGGAACTGGAGGTTGAAAGCCTGTTTGATCTGAGCGAAACCATGGCCGCAGAGCTGCTGAGGAGCGTGACCTATCCGTGGGAGGCTCTGGCCGGCATCGGGGAATTTATAAAGAAGCTCGGTCCGCAGCTTCCGGAGGAGGAATATGAGCAGCGCGGAGAAAATATCTGGATTGCGCGGGATGCGTCCGTTGCGCCGACGGCAGGCATCAGCGGGCCGGCGATAATCGGCAGGAAGGCCGAGGTGCGGCACTGTGCGTTTATCCGCGGAAATGCGCTGGTCGGGGACGGAGCGGTCGTCGGAAATTCGACGGAGCTGAAAAATGTGATTCTGTTCAACCGGGTGCAGGTACCGCATTACAATTATGTTGGAGATTCCATTCTGGGCTGCGGCTCGCATCTGGGTGCGGGCTCGATCACCTCGAATGTGAAGTCCGATAAAACACTGGTGGTTATCCGCGGAGCGGAAGGGGAGATTGCGACGGGGCTGAAAAAAATGGGCGCAATCCTCGGCGATCATGTCGAGGTCGGCTGCGGCTCCGTGCTGAATCCGGGCACGATTATCGGAAAAAACTCCAACGTTTATCCGCTCTCCGCAGTGCGCGGCTGCATCCCGGCCGGAAGCATTTATAAAAGGGCCGGCGAGGTTGCGGAGAAACGTCAGGAATAAACCGGAGGCGACCAGGGCAAAAGGTCGGTGCAGAACAGGAAATGCATGTCCGGGCCGCACAGCAGGATATCAGAAGGAAGAAAACGGGACAGCCCCGGCGGTTCAGCCGGGCGGAACCGCGGAGGAGGGCAGAGAGGTGGAGGAACTTTACCGGGCAATAGAGGAAAGAATCCGTTCGGCCGGATATCCGGGCGATGTGGATGGATTTGAGATTTACGACGACTTATGCAGTCAGATTGAGGACAAAGAAAACGGTGAGTATGTTCTGATGTCAAAAAAGACGGATGAACTATGGTATGAATACCGGCTCAGCGTTATGGATGAGGATTTTAATCTGTCCGTTCTGACAATCCATACGCCGGAAAAAGATTACCGGGTTGATTTTGATTAAAAGAAGAGGTTATTTCTTTTTTATATTTTTTCTGTCCTGCCTTGTAACCTTTACCATTCTGTTACCCCCAGCTGCAGATATGTTTTTAGCGGCTTCTTTTGAGATGATAACATAAAAAAGCCGTTCATTCCGATTTCGGAATGAACGGTTGATATGGGGAACGAACGGCGCCGGTTTTCGGATAAGCTTTCTTACGCAGCTGCTTCGGCTATTCCCCAGGCGCCGGTTCCGGGCCTGCTTTCTCTGTGGCGTCTTCCGGAGAGCCGGTCTGCTCCACGCTTTCCTCCGCGGCCGCAGCGGCTTCCGCGTCTGCTGCTTCCATTCGCTCCGCTGCGTCCCCCTCCGGAATCCAGGCCTGCTTGAAGTTTGTCTCGCGGAACAGCGAAACCAGACCAGTGATCTGTTTGAGCCGCAGGATCTCATCGCGGTCCATGCCCAGATGCCGGGAAATCCAGGCATCCGATCTTCCGAGATCATGGAGCTCCCGCACGATATTGCTCATCAGATCCACATCGTGGGAGCCGCGTGCACGGTTGTGGCGGATGGTGCTGGCCATTCTCTGGGCGAGAGGCTTGTCGATGACGGACACGGGCAGAAGCCCTTTTTCCCGCTCATAGATATCCCGGTGCTCCAGCATCACGCGGTAGCGGTGAAAGCCGTCCACGATAATGTAGGTGTCGTCGCTCTGGCAGTAATAGCAGACGATCGGCATGGTGTAGCCGTCCTCCCGGATGCTGTCATAGAGCAGCCGCAGCTCCGGCGGAGCCACGGTGTTCGGATTGTAGGTGTTCGGGATAATTTTTTCGACAGGTACGGCTTTGATCTGATAGACCGGGCTTCTGAATTCCAATTTTTCCTCTCATTCCGCCGCATGAGCGGCATTTCAGGCACGTACAGCTTATGGCTGCGTTCCGTATTGCAGTGTTTCAATGCTCCTGTATTTCTGTTTGATGCGGTCGATCCGCTCTCTCTGCGCCTTGGTTTCGGCAAAACCCATAAATTTACAGGCATGATCGTTTTTCAGTATGCAGATACACATCCTTTTCCAGCTCGGGATCTCCCTGGTGGAAAGAATGTCGTCGGTGTGATCCGGAATTTTTTCGACGAAAACAATTCGTGACTTTTTGTCAAGCGTATAGTTGGACACACCGTTCCTGCGGATTTTATAGCCCTTCTCGATCAGCTCGCGGATGGTTTCCTCCGACAGGCCGCCGCCCGTCTCGTGCCAGAACCGGATCGAGGTTTTAAAGCGCTCCATATAGCTTCTGCGAAGACGTCCGGGCAGCGTGCCGAGCAGGAATTCCGTATAGGATTTCCAGGTGTGTCCCTCCGGGAGCTTGACATTCCGGTAGGCCATCGCCGTTGTCTTGCCGTAGATGGCGGTGAAATTAGTTCCCTTCACCCTGCCGAGCAGCCGGACCCAGGTTTCCGGCTCGAGAACGCGGTATAAATGCAGGCACTCCTTGGCATAGTCGTTGAACGGCGACGCCACGCGCATCTGATCCGGCCGGAGCCCGGCCTTGTAATAAAGATCATACAGCGAGTTGTACTCGTAGCCGAATTTGTAATTGGCTGTCCAGACATCGCTCACGCCCCAGTCGTACAGCGGAGAGCCGCACCAGACCTCCTTGAACATCCGCGAGATCCAGCAGAGTCCCCGGTAGCCGTATTTTTTATTAACGATGGCGCTGTAGCGCTGCAGGGATTCGGAGGCTCTGATTCCGAGCAGGCAGATGGTTTTTCCGCCGCCGTGAATTTCCCGATACCATCGTCCGAACTGCTTCGCCAGATTTTCCTGGTGCATCTTATATTTATAGTAATAAAAGGGATTATTCTGCAGTCGGATGACATAAGGCTTTGCCGGGATTGGACGGACCCAGATATCCTCCCTGGCGTCGTCCCAGGGATACCAGTAAGTTTCGTAGCTGCTGAGCGCCGTTCTCGTCGCCATCGGAAGGCACACCCAGTAAGGCTCAATCTCGTTCAGGTTTTTTTCGAAGGTGCTCTCAACATACTTTGTGGTAACAGAATACTGTGCCTCGAAATCCTGATGAAAAACGCCGAGTTTTTTCCGGATGCCGTGCGCTTTCATATAATCGAGGACAAGGTTCAGCAGCAGTCCGCTGTCCTTGCCGCCGCTGAAAGATACATAAATATTGTCGAATTCCCGGAAAATAAAGTCCATTCTTTCCTGAAAGGCTTCATAGACATTTATGCCAAGGTATTTGCGCTTCAAATGGATCACCACCCTGTTAACTGCCGCCGGAATGGAAAAATCCGGCGCGATCTGGAATAATTTATAATCAATGGAAATATCAGGCACATAAGGAAAAATATTCATGCCCGATGTTTTGTCTAATGGTAAGATTTTTCGGGAAATATGTCAAGATGAAAAACTGTGATAAGAGAGAGGGAATGCCCGGGGATCCGGTTTGCGCTTCCATTGACATGGGGCACCGGCTTTGCCCGCGGATGAAGAAGAAACGAATTGTGCGGGATTTTGCCCGCACAATAAAATTTTTTGAAAAGTATATTGCAAAATAGAATAGTATGTGTTAATATATAATCATATAAGACTACTGGCTTCCGCCGAAAGCAAAAACTGCGGCGGCTCTCAAAACAGGCAAAACAGGCAAAACAGGCAAAACAGGCAAAACAGGCAAAACAGGCAAAACAGGC
>CAJUMC010000002.1:117566-137378 GCA_910587085.1 uncultured Lachnospiraceae bacterium
AAAAAATAATGAAAGAAGGAGGCTGACTATGAATGCACAGTTTAAAAAAGGCGTGCTGGAGCTGTGTGTACTCACAAAGCTGCTGAAGAAAGATCAGTACGGCTATGAGCTGACCGAGGCGATCTCTCGGGAAATGGTTATTGCTACCGGCACCCTGTATCTGATTCTGAAACGTCTGAAGGACGACGAGTGTGTGGAAACCTATCTGGTGGAATCCGGGGAAGGACCGGCGCGCAAATACTATCATCTGACAGAAAAAGGAAAGGAATACTGTCAGAAAATGAGAAAAGAGTGGACGGAATTTGTGGCTGCCGTTATGCGGATTATGGATGAGGCCGATCAGGGCGGAGCAGAGGGGGAAAAGCTGGAAGGGCAGGAGCGGTAAGCAATGCGAAAATCCGGCGGAAAGGACGCTGCGGTGCAGCAGAAGTGGAGGGAATCATGAATAAAAAGGAATATATGGAGCAGCTCTCGCGGGCGCTGGAATGTGTTGATTCGGATACGGCGCGGGATATTATGGAGGATTACGAGGCCCATTTCGAGCGCGCAGCGGAATCCGGCCGTTCCGAGCAGGAAGTGATCGGGGAGCTCGGGAGCATTGAAGAATTTGTGGAAGAGCTTCGTCAGTTTACCACCGGCAGGGAGACACCGCATGAGAGCAGAGGAAACGCTGTGCGGGAAGGCTGTACCGCTCTGAATCACAGCGGAGCGGACGGCGCGCCGGTTAAGGCAGGCAGCGGGGAACACAAGGCTGCGGAAGCCGGCCGCGATCAAAACGCCGGCTGTGCGGAAAACGGTAACGGCAGTACCCCAAACAGCGCACCGGGGCAGAATGACAGCGCAGAACAGAATAAAATGGAAAGAATTAGTGATTCCATAGACAGAAAGTTTGACCGCTTTGGAGATTCTGTGGACAAAAAGCTCGATCCGATCGGCGAAGCAATAGACAGAAAATTTGACGGCTTCGGGGATTCCGTGGATAAAAAGTTTAACCGGTTCGGGGATTCCGTGGACGAAAAGTTTGACCGGTTCGGAGATGCCGTGGACGATAAATTCGACCGGATCGGCGAGATTGTAAACAGCGCAGTCAGTGCGGCGACAAGCCATCTCAAGCAGGTGCCGGGCTACCTTGACAAAGTGTTCAGCAATATGGGCGACTGGTTCGGCAGCTGCGAAAAATCGGGGGAGAGCGAGAAGGATTACCGCAGGCGTCAGGAAGATGCAAAATATGACCGGAAAAGCAGGCAGGAACGCGCTTGTGGGGAGCGGGAATACGTCCATACCGAGGGAAGCTACCATTACAGCGCGGATTCCGGAGAGGAATATATGGACGAGTGCAGCGGCATGCTGACGCAGGCTGACAGAATCCGCCATATAACCGTGGACAGCAAGGCGGCGGACGTAGTAATCAGAAAGGCGGAGGATGGTATTTTCCGCTACAGTTATCAGAACGATGGCAGTGCGGGAAGCAAAATTGTATACCGGCTGGAAAAGCGTATTTCTCAGGATACCATTCATCTGAGCATTGGGCGCGACGAGCAGGTGCAGAAGAAGAATCATTTTACCATCCTTGGCGGCATTTTCGATGAAAATGCGGATATCCAGCTGGAACTGAGGCTGCCGGAATGGATGGAAACGCTCAGTGTCTGCGGAAAAAGCGGCGATATCAGCATGCAGTCCTGCCAAATCCGGACCCTTCAGCTCAAAACAACTTCGGGGGATATTCGGATCGTCGATTCCTCAGCGGAAAAATGCATGCTGGAGACGATGAGCGGGGATGCCGAGGCGCGGAACGGAAACTTTGATTATCTGCTGGCCGCCAGCAAGAGCGGAGATGCCAGAATATTCTGCGTTCGGGCGGAGAAAGCCGCCTGCCGTTCCATGAGCGGGGATGCTGTGGCAACCGACTGCTCGTTGGGTGAGGCAGTGGTGGCGAGCATGAGCGGGGATGCCAGAGTCACCAGCTGCAAGGGGGGCACCGTCAGCGTGGAGAGCGTGAGCGGGGATGCCAGAATTGATAAGGTCAGTATGCGGAATATTAAGCTTTCGAGCACCAGCGGCGACGCAAACGCCTCGGGCGCGGACGCGGAAAAATTTATTGTAAAAACGGTTTCCGGCGATGTGGACGCGAAGGAAGTGCGATCCGTCATGCTGAAGGCATCCTCGACGAGCGGCGATATCAGCCTGCGCGGTTCTTCAGCGGATATGACGCTTGCGAACGGCAGCGGCGATATTATCGTGGTTCAGGAGGGCAATACTAGGGCAGCGGTGACGACGCGCAGCGGCGATGTGAGCTTTCATCTCAAAAATGAAGGAGAAGGCTTTGCCGCCCGGGTTTCCACGCATGGGGACATCAGCTTCCGCTACGGGAACCTGAAGCTGAATGAGGCGGGAAACGGCCTGCACCGGTACGGTGCCGAGGGCAGCGGCCTGAACATCAGCCTGACCTCCGGAGATATCATGGTTACGGACTGAAACTGCTGTGCGCCGGAAGCAGGAAAGAGGCCGGGCATAAACAAGATATATGAGAATCAGGGCCGCAGAAGCCATCCCAAGCCGGGAAGTGCTTCTGCGGCCTTCTTTTGTGCCCGGTGTTTTTTGTTTTTCGATGCTTTCCAGCGCTCTGCTTTACTGAGGCTCCTCAATCTCGAGCGTGACCGTCCATTCGCTGCCGTACGGGACAATATCCGTCACCTTGCCGGAGAGGCTTTTCAGACGCTTCGGCGTGTTGTTCGACATGGCGAGCGCCGGGATTATCGTATAGTAGTAGACTGTTCCCGCAAGGGTGCTGAGCGTCGATTCGGCCAGTGACACCGTATCGCCGACCGCCATCAGCCCTTCTCGGGACATGCGGAAATCCATTTTCCGGACCATGGCATTCACCTCCGCACTCATCATAGCACAGAAACGCCTCCGCCGCAAACGGATCTGCCGGAAAAGGATTTGCCGGAAACATTCTGCGGACGGACGTGCGGATGTTTTTTCGGAAGTATTTCTGCGGGGTGAAAGATTGCGGCTGCAGGCGGTCTCAGGGCGTACATGCAAAAAACGAGGTCATACCGTCAACGAACATATTGAAAAATCTGCATAAAAAGGGTATACTTTTATACGGCGGTAATTTCAGGCAGCGGCGTGGACGAACAGACGTTCTGCGGGGCCTGCGGGAGACGGACGGAGTCCGCGCCGCGCGGACGGCGGAATGCCAAAGCCGCAGCGCAAGCGGAGTGACGAACCGTCCTGTTAACATAAATGCCGCAAGAGCGGCGAAATAAAAGGAAGGGAACGAAAAATGAGGAGAACAAAGATTATTTGCACCCTGGGACCGGCGGTTGACGATGAGAAAATGATCAAAAAACTGATTGTGAACGGCATGGACTGTGCGCGGTTCAACTTTTCCCACGGGACGCACGAGGAGCAGCGGGAGAGAATGGATCGCGTGCGCAGGGTGAGCGCAGAGCTTGACGTTCCGGTTGCCCTGCTGCTGGATACCAAGGGGCCGGAGATCCGCCTGAAGGATTTTGAGGGAGGTTCCGCCATGCTGAAAAACGGGCAGACCTTCACTCTCGATACGGATCGGGAGACCCTCGGGGATGCAACGCGGATCGGCCTGACCTACGATAAGCTGGCGAAGAATGTTTCCGAGGGGACGCGCATCCTGATCGACGACGGGAAAATCGCGCTGAAGGTGGAGCAGATCAAGGGAACGAAGGTGATCTGTACCGTAGTCAACGGCGGAAAGGTGAGCAATCATAAGAGCATCAACATTCCGAATGTCAGCATTCCGATGCCGTACCTTTCTCCGGTTGACAAGGAGGATATTCTGTTCGGCATTGAACAGCAGGTCGATTTTATTGCGGCTTCCTTTGTGCGCAGCGCGGACGATGTGAGGAAGCTTAGGAAATTCCTGAAGGACAACGGCGGCGGGGCGATCCAGATTATCAGTAAAATTGAGAACGGCGAGGGAGTAAACAATCTGGCCGAGATTATCGAGGAGAGCGACGGCATCATGGTGGCGCGCGGCGATCTCGGCGTGGAAATACCGTTCCGCAAGATTCCGGCGCTGCAGAAGGTGATGATCAATCAGTGCAATGAGGCGGGCAAAATTGTCGTTACCGCGACGCAGATGCTCGAGTCGATGACGCAGAACCCGCGCCCGACGAGAGCGGAGGTGTCGGATGTGGCAAACTCCATCTACGACGGCACGACGGCCATTATGCTGTCCGGGGAGTCCGCGGCGGGAGCATACCCGGCGGAAGCGGTGCGGACGATGGCGGAAATCGCGCAGAGCACCGAGGAATCCATCGACTACAACAAATATTTTGTGCGCGATCATCTCCGCATGGAGCACAATACGGTGAACGCCGTGTGCGCTTCGGCCTACAGCGCGGCGAGCTTCCTGAACGCGGACGCGATTGTGGCGGTGACGAGGAGCGGCAGGACGGCAAAGATCCTGTCCGATTTCAAACCGACCTGCCCGGTAATTGCAGTGACTATGGAGCAGAGGGGACTGCGGCAGCTGAAGCTTGCCTGGGGTATCAAGCCGGTGCAGGCGCACGAGATCGACACGCCGGAGAGGCTGTTTAATTACGCCCTGCGGAAGGCTCAGGAATCAGGACTGGTAAAAAAAGGAAGCACTCTGATTGTCATTACCTCCTCCGATCTTGAGGACAATACAATGAACGATGTGATGAGAGTCTGCAAGATATGAGAAAATTCCGGGTATAGTAAATCAGGCGGGCAGCTGTACCAGCCGTACGGCGGATGCAGCGTGCCCGCGGCTTTGGAGGTCTGACATGACGGAAGAAGAAATAATAGATCTGATTCGAAGGCAGGATGACGCCGGGATGTCGGCGCTGGCGGAGCGGTTTGAAAAGCTGCTTTTTTACATTGTCCGCGGGATACTCGGAAGCCGCCAGGATGATATCGAGGAGTGTGTCAATGATACCTACCTGAAAATCTGGCGGAATGTGGAGCGGTACGATTTTGAGAGGGCGTCCCTGGCAACCTGGCTAAAAGTAATTGCCAGAAATACGGCTCTCAACCGTCTTCGCGACGTCCGGCGCCATGAGGAGCAGTGCTGCAGCGGAGAGCTGTCGGAGCTTGCGGACACCGTTGCGGACGCACGTCAGAATGTGGAAAATCAGATTGTCAGAAAGGAGCAGGCGGCGCGGCTGAACGAGGTTGTGCGCCGGCTTCCGGACAGAGAGAGAGAGCTGATGCTCCGGAAATACTTTTATCTCCAGTCTTCGAAGACGATTGCGTCCTCGATGGGCATGACGGTGAACGCGGTCGATACGCGGCTGTCCAGGCTGAGAAGCCGCATGAGGGAGGAGTTTTCGGAGTGGGAGCAGGAAGGAGGAACGGCTGAAAATGACAGAGGAAATGCTTGTTGATCTGATGGGGGAACTTGATGTCAGCCTGCTGGCCGGAGATTATCCGGAACGCGATCTGGAGCGGAAGAGAGCGGACTGGCTGTCAATGTTTCTTCGGGAGAAAAGCTGGCGCAGGGACAGAGTGGAAAACGGGCTTGCTGCAGAGCGCGCTGCGGCTGCGCAGGAGGTGCAGGAAAAATGCGAGCCGGCAGGGGGCAGGAAAAGGAGCAGGAAGCGCAGGCTTGCGGCAGTCAGCCCGCTGACCTACGACTGGGGCGAAGCGATCCGTACGGATCTGGGCGGAAGGCTGCATGCAGGGGTAAATACGGTGAAGAAAAAGGCGGCAGCGCTGTCTGGTTTTCTTTACGGCGTATTGACGATGGCGGTGGTTGCGCTCTCGTTTTTTGCGATCGTGGAGAAAAAGCGGAAGGCGGTGTGACAGGAAAACGTCCCGGCGGAAGCGGATATTGTTTCTGCAGGGCCAGGAAACGCTCCGGCTGAAAAACGGAGGCGTCCCGGCCTATCCGGGGCTGAGAAATCTTCATGACTGCAGTATCGCAGGTTTGTCTGCGATATGCACGGGGATTAAAGATAAAGTGAGGATAAGCGGATGAAAAAAACGGCGTTTGTATTCCCGGGGCAGGGAGCCCAGTACGCGGGGATGGGAAAGGATTTTTACGAACAGTTTCCTGAGAGCAGGGAGGTATTCGGCCGGGCGGGAGAGCTGCTCGGCATGGATATGTGCGAGCTCTGCTTTGAGGAAAATGACAGGCTGGATTTGACGGAGTATACGCAGGCTGCCATGCTTACAGCCATTGGGGCAATGCTGAAGAAGATAGAGGCAATGGGAATCCGGCCGCAGGCAACCGCAGGCCTGAGCCTTGGGGAATACGCGGCGCTGGTGACCGCCGGCGTGCTGGATCTGTACGATGCCATCCGGCTTGTACGGCTGCGCGGGCAGCTGATGCAGGAGGCCGTGCCGCAGGGCGTGGGCGGCATGGCGGCCGTTCTCGGGCTGGAGCAGTCCGCCGTGGAGCAGGTGTGCGAGGAGACGGAGGGCGTGGTTTCGATCGCAAATTACAATTGTCCGGGACAGCTTGTCATCTCCGGCGAGCTGGGTGCCGTTCAAGCCGCATCGGAGCGCCTGCGCGAGAGGGGCGCAAAGCGTGTTGTTCCGCTGAATGTGAGCGGGCCGTTCCACTCGCCGCTGTTGCGCGAGGCGGGGGAGAAGCTGTCCGAGGCGCTGCTGAAAGTCGAGATACATAAGCCGCAGATTCCTTACGCGGCGAATGTAACGGCGGAATACGTGACGGAGGCGGATCCTGTCCGCGGGCTGCTCGCAGAGCAGATTTCCTCATCCGTCCGGTGGCAGCAGTGCGTCGAGCGGATGATTGCGGATGGCGTGGAGCGCTTTGTGGAAATCGGGCCCGGCCGGACAATCTCCTCCTTTGTGAAAAAAATCGACCGGACAAGGGAGATCATCAATATCGACAAGGCGGAGGATCTGCAGAAGCTGGTTTAAGAAAGAAAAAATCAGGTGAAAACGAAAGCCTGGATAAATCCGGAAATTTGATGGAAATCAACACCGGTCAAGGGAAGAGAACCGGGGTGAAAACGGAAAACCTGGCTGATAACAAATTATGGAAAGTCTGCGGAAATGCAAGTGAAACATGCAGCGAAAGGCGGCTTTCACCAAATCAAGAAAGGAATTTTTATGCTGGCAGGAAAAGTAGCGCTGGTTACCGGCGCTGGCCGGGGGATCGGCAGGGAGATCGCTCTGACGCTTGCGGGGTACGGCGCGGCGGTTATTATCAATTATAACGGCTCCAGGGAGCGGGCCGAGGCGCTGGCTGCCGAGATCGTGCAGAACGGCGGGAGGGCAGCGGCAATCCGGGCGAACGTATCCGATGCGGCGGAGGTTGTCAGGCTGTTTGAGGAAACGCTGAAGGAATTCGGCCGCATTGATATTCTTGTAAACAATGCGGGCATCACAAAGGATAATCTGATCCTTAAGATGAGTGAGGAAGAGTTCGATGCGGTGGTTGATACAAATATGAGGGGAGCGTTCCTCTGCATGAAGCAGGCGGCAAAGCTGATGCTGAAGCAGCGGTCGGGGCGCATTATTAATATCTCCTCCATCAGCGGAATTGTCGGCAATCCCGGACAGGTGAATTACTGTGCAGCGAAGGCCGGAATGCTCGGGATGACAAAGGCGCTTGCCAGGGAGCTTGGCTCGCGCGGGATCACGGTTAATGCGGTTGCTCCGGGCTTTATTAAAACTGAGATGACGGAGGTGCTTCCGGAGCAGGTGAAGGAGGGAATGCTGGCGCAGATCCCGCTGAAGCGTGCCGGAGAGACAAAGGATATTGCGGAGGCCGTAGCTTTTCTGGCTTCCGACAGAGCCTCCTATATTACCGGACAGACGCTGCAGGTCAACGGCGGCATGGATATGTAGGCATCAGCTTAAAGGAAAGGCAATTTCCATTTCCTCCTCCATGAAGTACCGCAGATCTGCCGGCGGCATGGCTGCGGGGACAGGGGTGACGGAAGGAAGGGCTTGAATTGCAGCAGTAAGGAGACTGGGATGAAGAAGGTTGTAGTGACAGGAATGGGAGTGATTTCTCCGATCGGCAATTCCGTGGGGGAATTCTGGAACAATGTGAGAAAGGGAACCGTAGGAATCGGGCCGATCACATATTTTGATCCGTCGGAATACCGGGCGAAGGTGGCGGGCCAGGTAAAGAATTTTGACCCGGCAGAATTTATGGATGCGAAGGCGGCACGGCGCATGGAGCCGTTCTGTCAGTTTGCAGTGGCCGCGGCGGGGCAGGCGATTCAGGATGCAGGGCTCGATCTTGAGAAGGAGGATGCGGCGCGGATCGGCGTCTGCATCGGCTCCGGCATCGGAAGCCTGCAGTCCATTGAGCGTGAATATGCAAAGCTGCTGGAGAAGGGGCCGAAGCGCACCAATCCGATGCTGATCCCGATGATGATTTCCAATATGGCTGCGGGCAACGTTTCCATTGCATACGGCCTGAAGGGAAAGTGTACGAATGTGGTTACGGCCTGTGCTACAGGCACGCACTCGATCGGGGACGCATACCGCGCAATCCAGTGCGGCGAGGCGGACGTCATGGTATGCGGCGGAACCGAAGCTGCCATTACACCGCTCTCCGTTGCAGGCTTCTGCGCGCTGACGGCACTGAGTCCGGCGGAGGAGCCGCTGAGGGCTTCGCTGCCGTTTGACCGGGAGAGGAGCGGTTTTGTCATGGGCGAGGGCGCCGGCATTGTCGTACTGGAATCTTATGAGCATGCGGCGGCGCGCGGGGCGGAAATCTATGCGGAGCTCGCCGGCTACGGGGCCACCTCAGACGCATATCACATCACTTCGCCGGCAGAGGACGGGGAGGGCGCGGCACGCGCCATGACCTTTGCCATGAACGAAGCCGGCATAGCGCCGGAGCAGGTTGACTATATCAACGCGCACGGTACGGCAACGCATATCAACGACCTGTGCGAGACCAGGGCAATCAAGATGGCGTTCGGAGACGCGGCGCGGCATGTCAAGATTAATTCCACCAAATCCATGATCGGGCATCTGCTTGGTGCGGCGGGAGCAGTGGAATTCATTGTCTGCGTAAAATCAATCCTGGACGGCTTTGTGCATGCGACCGTCGGCCTCAACGAGACCGAGGAGGAAATGGATCTCGATTACTGCCGGGAGGCCTGCGAGCTGCCGATCCGGTATGCGATGAGCAATTCGCTCGGTTTCGGCGGACACAACGCGGTGCTGCTCTGCAAAAAAATCGAATCGTGATGGAGGCTGGATATGAAAATAGATGATATTCTTACGCTGATCAAGGCGGTCTCCGAATCGGAGCTGACGGAGCTGGAACTTTCGGTGCGGCGGGATGAAGAGGACGATCCCGCACCGGAAGGCTGCGCCAGGGACGGGAAGGATTCCGACGGCGGCATGCCGGACGGCCGGGAAGCAGAACGCCGCAGGTACAAAGGCGCGGTGCTTGAAACCTTCCGCGCCGTAAAAGCTCCGCGGGAGATCATTGTACAAACAGAGGGGCAGGCGGCCGTTCCGGCTGCTGTGTTCACGCGGGCGGAGACCGCGGGCGCGAAGGCGGAGGACGACGGAAAGCAGGAGCCGGCGGGCGATTTTATTACCTCGCCGATGGTCGGTACCTTTTACGCGGCGCCGTCCGAGGGAGCCGAGCCGTTTATCAGCGTGGGCGATACGGTGAAAAAAGGTCAGGTGGTCGGCATCGTCGAGGCAATGAAGCTGATGAACGAAATCGAATCGCCGTACGACGGCATTGTGGAAAAAATCCTGGTCGAAAACAAGGCGATGGTCGGTTTCGGTCAGGAGCTTGTACTTATAAAAAACAAATAGCAGATATAAGAATATAAAACGCCGCAGGAACCATTCGGGCCTGCGGCTGCAGGAAATTTCGGGAGATAACGTATGCTGACAAGTAAAGAAATTATGGAAATAATCCCTCATCGGCCTCCGTTTTTGCTGGTTGACCGCATCGAGGAGCTGGAGCCTGGCAAGCACGCCGTGGGAAAAAAATGCGTGAGCATGAATGAGCCTTTTTTTGTGGGACATTTTCCGGGGGAGCCGGTTATGCCGGGCGTGCTGGTCATGGAGGCGCTGGCGCAGGTGGGGGCGGTGATCTGTCTTTCCCTTCCGGAAAACAAGGGAAAGAAGGTCTATTTCGGGGGAATCAGCCGCGCCCGTTTCCGCAACAAGGTAACGCCGGGGGATGTGCTGACGCTTGAGGTGGAGCTGACAAAATTCAAGGGGCCGCTCGGGATCGGCCAGGCGAAGGCCTACGACGGAAACAAAATCTTTGCCGAAGGCGAGATATCCTTTATGGTGGGCTAGTACGGCGGGCCTGACCGCGACAGGTACGGGGGTAAAGCGATGATTAAGAAATTGTTGATTGCAAACCGCGGGGAGATCGCGGTGCGGATTATCCGCGCATGCCGCGAACTGGGAATTGCGACCGTGGCGGTCTACTCCAGGGCGGACAGGGACGCGCTGCATGTGAGGCTGGCGGACGAGTCCGTCTGCATCGGCGAAGCGCCGGCGCGGGAGAGCTATCTGAAGATGGAGCGCATTCTCTGCGCCACCGTGGCATCCGGCGCGGACGCGATCCATCCCGGCTTCGGGTTTCTGTCGGAGAACAGCAAATTTGCGAATCTCTGCCAGCGGTGCAATATCACCTTCGTGGGGCCGGGCGGCGATATCATCGACCGCATGGGGGATAAATCGGCCGCTAGAAATACCATGATGGCTGCGGGCGTACCGGTTGTCCCGGGCACGACGGAGCCGGTATTTGACGCGGAATTCGGCAGGCAGCTGGCGGATTCGTTCGGATACCCGGTTATTATCAAGGCAAGCGCCGGCGGCGGCGGCAAGGGAATGCGCATTGTGCGGGAGCCGGAGGAATTTATCCAGAAATTCGAGACGGCGAGCCAGGAGGCAAAAAATGCATTCGGTGACGATTCCATGTACATCGAGAAATATATTGAGCACGCGAGGCATATCGAATTTCAGATACTGGCGGACAATTACGGCGATGCCGTGCATCTGGGCGAGCGCGACTGCTCCGTGCAGCGCAGGCATCAGAAAATGATCGAGGAATCCCCGTCCGCTGCCATGGATGAAAAACTGCGCCGTGAGATGGGAGAAATGGCCGTGCGCGCCGCAAAGGCCGCCGGCTACCATAATGCCGGGACTATCGAATTTATACTCGACAAGGATAAAAATTATTATTTTATCGAAATGAATACAAGAATTCAGGTGGAACATGGCGTGACGGAGCTTGTGACGGGGATTGACCTGATCCGGGAGCAGCTTCGCCTGGCTTCCGGGGAGAAGCTGAAGCTGCGCCAGGAGGATATTTCGCTGCGCGGGCATGCGCTGGAATGCCGGATCAACGCGGAATGCCCGGAGCGCGGCTTTCTTCCGTCCCCGGGCAGGATCGAAACGCTGCATCTGCCGGGGGGGAACGGCGTGCGCATTGATACGGCGCTCTATGCCGGGTATGAAATGCCGCCGATGTACGATTCGCTGGCCGCAAAGGTTATGACGCTCGGAAGGGATCGCGCGGAGGCTCTGGCAAAGATGAAAAGCGCGCTTGCGGAGCTCGAGATCACGGGAATCGAGACCAACCGGGAGTTCCAGAGAAGCCTGCTCGCGGAACCGGAATTTGCGGCGGGGGCCGTCGATACGGGCTTTGTGGAGGAGGTGCTGGCGCAAAGGCGTTCGGAAGGAGAGTGTGAGGGTTGAGTGAGAAGAGCAGAAAAGCCGGGCAGAGCGATTATATGGCGGACGCGTTTGCGGAGCCGCAGGTGCCGGACGGCCTCTTTCAGAAATGCGAAAAGTGCGGGGAAATTATCTGCTCCGAGGATGTCGTGGCGAATTACTATATCTGCCCGAACTGCCAGAGTTATTTCCGCGTGCCGCCGAGAGCCCGTATCAGCATGGTGGCGGATAAGGGTACGTTCACGGAATGGGACACGGGACTGCCGATTTCCGATCCCCTGAAATTTCCGGGCTATCTTGAAAAACTGGAGCGCATGCGCGAGGCAACCGGAATCGACGAGGCCGTCATCACAGGGGGGGCCAGACTGGACGGCATGCCGGTCGCAATCGGTGTTATGGCCGCCTCGTTCCTGATGGGCAGCATGGGAGAGATTGTCGGCGAGAAGCTTACCCGCATGATCGAGCGTGCGACGAGGGAGCGCCTGCCCGTTGTTATTTTCTGCAGTTCGGGCGGCGCGCGGATGCAGGAGGGCATTGTGTCTCTGATGCAGATGGCGAAGACCTCCGGTGCGCTCAAACGCCATTCGGAGGCCGGGCTTTATTATGTATCGGTGCTGACCGACCCGACGACAGGAGGCGTTGTCGCAAGCTTTGCGATGCTCGGCGACACGATTCTGGCAGAGCCTGGAGCGCTGATCGGCTTTGCGGGGCCGCGCGTGATCGAGCAGACAATCGGCCAGAAACTGCCGGAGGGCTTTCAGCGGTCGGAGTTTCTGCTGGAGCACGGTTTTGTTGACAAGATTGTAAAGCGCGACCGGATAAAGAAAACGCTGTCCTTTCTGATGGAAGCGAGCGGCGGCGAGAAACGGCAGGAAGCACGAACGGCGCCGGCAGAACGCAGGGAGCAGAATTCGGTGGAGATAGACTAGAAGAAAAGCCGGGGGCAGGCCTGCTAAAAAACAGGGAGCGGTATGCCGCCCGGACGGCGGTCTGCACAAGCCGGCGGAAAAGCTGAGAACAGCCGGAAAATAAAGGAGAGTTATGGAGACTTTAGCAGCGTGGGACAGGGTGAAGCGCGCGCGGAGCAGCGAACGCCCGACCAGCATTGATTATATCAGCGGAATTTTTGACCGGTTTATGGAGCTGCACGGCGATCGCCTGTGCAGGGACGACGGGGCGATTGTGGCCGGTATCGCGCAGATCGAAGGAATTATGGTGACGGTCATCGGCGAGCAGAAGGGCCGCACGATGAAGCAGAATCTGAAGCGCAATTTCGGAATGCCGTATCCGGACGGATACCGCAAGGCGCTGCGCCTGATGAAGCAGGCGGAGAAATTCCGGCGCCCGATTATCTGTTTTGTTGATACGCCGGGGGCCTTCTGCGGGATGGAGGCGGAAGAGCGCGGCCAGGGCGAGGCGATCGCGCGCAGCCTCTATGAGATGTCAGCCCTGCGGGTGCCGGTGCTCTCGATTCTGATCGGAGAAGGCGGCAGCGGCGGCGCGCTCGCGCTCGCAGTGGCAAACGAGGTGTGGATGCTCGAGAATGCGACCTATTCCATTCTTTCCCCGGAAGGCTTTGCCTCGATTCTCTGGAAGGACGGCAAACGCGCGGACGAGGCGGCGGGAATAATGAAAATTACGGCGTCCGACCTGCAGGAGCTTCATATCGTGGAGAAGGTTTTCGGCGAGCATCTTGACGAGGGTGAGCCGGAAGAACTGACGGAGGAGGAAGCAGAGCTTGCCTGGGAGCTGGAGGCTTACAGGGACGGTGAGGTTCCGGCGGAGAGCGTCGAGGAAGCGCAGCAGCCGAAAATTCTCACCAGAGACAATATGCAGCCGCTGGCCGATGAACTCCGGGCAGGAATTCTGGAATTTCTGCGGCTCTATCACGGAAAGACGCCGACTCAGATTGTCGAGGAGCGCTATCAGAGATTCCGCAGGTTTTGACCGGGAGAAGCCGGTGAATTGCGGACAGCTGCAGCGAAATGTGAGCAGGCCGGGAACCGTGAGGTTCCCGGCCTGCTCCTGCCTGCCTTGTATTCCATAAAAACGAAGGAAGCGGCACCTGATCTTCTGCCGGACTGCCCTGCCCCAAAATGTACACCTCAGTAATATGGTGGGAGAATTGATATGCTGCAATTGCTGAATAATTAACTGATATTTATACTGAAATATCATTTTATTTTCTTAACCATAAAATACTCATCGCCGTATGTACCGTCTGCATATTTTAGAGAATGGGGAATTGTACCAGCTATTTCAAAGCCGAATCCCTGATACATCGCTATCGCCCTTTCATTATGTTTTAATACGTCTAACTCAATCTGTTCAATATTATGAGCTTCGCACCACTTGATACACTCCTGCATCATTTTCCCGCCGATTCCCAATCCCCAATATTCTTTGAGCAAAACAAATGCTACACTTGCACGATGCAGATACCTCTCATTATGCATTCGTAAGACCTCCCGGAATCCTGATTTTTATGGTTGCTATAATACCACAGCCGCATTTATATTTCTATTGCGTTTTAATATATTTCTTCGTATTTCCGTCTCATCCTGTTCTGCAGCCGGCCCGAACGGGGGCATCCCATCCGGCAGGGCGTGAAAGCCGGCTCATGCCGCAGCAATGCCGTTTCGGGAAATAACGAATCCGGAGACCTGCTCTGCTTCCGGGCTTCCATGCGGAAAGGCAGCTGCAGAACGGAAAATTTATCCGGATACGCATTCTTTTCTCTTTTTACTTGACAGCATCCGACGCGGCAAATAAAATAGTGTTTATGAATTCGATTTCAGAACTGGGACATTTTACGGAGGGAAAAAGGCACGATGGATGGCAACAGAGGAAATGAGAGCAGGCCGGTAACGATATATGATATAGCGAAGGAAGCAAATGTGTCGGCAGCCACCGTTTCGCGTGTACTGACAAACAGCACAAACGTGCGGAAGGATAAAAGAGAGCGGATTCTGGAGCTTATAGAAAAATATAATTTCAGGCCGAATGCAATGGCACGGGGCCTGGTGGACACGAGGAGCAAAACGATCGGCATTATGGTGGCCGATGTGCGGAATCCGTTTTATTCCGAGCTGTTTGTAGCCTGTGAGGCAGCGGCTGCGCGGCGCGGCTATACGGTGCTTCTGTGCAATTCCTACTGCGATAAGGCTCAGGAGAAAATTCTGCTGGAAAAGCTGACGGAGAAGCGGGTGGACGCGATTATTCAGATGGGGGGACGGGTGGATGAGGTCTGCACGAACCGGGAATATGCGGAGCATGTGAAACGGATGACGCGGAATATTCCGATGCTCGTTACCGGAAAGCTCGACGGCACGGACTGCTACCAGATTCAGATTGATGCGGCGCAGTCAATGGAGATTATTATGGATTATCTGACGGGGCTGGGACATGAAAGAATTGCTTTTCTCGGCGGTTACGGCAATGTTATATCCACAAACGAAAAAGAGACGGTGTACCGCCGGATACTGAAGGAGCGCGGAATTCGGCTCGGGGAACTGTACCGTCAGGAGGGCAGTTATGATTATCCATGCGGATACGCCGCGATGAATGCGATGCTTGAGGCGGGGGAGCGCCCGACGGCGGTTATTGCCATCAATGAATGCGCGGCAATCGGAGTAATGGCGGGCGCGCGGGAGCACAGGCTGCGGATTCCCGAGGATATCTCGGTGGTCAGCTATGACAATACTTTTCTGGCGGAGCTTGTCACGCCCCGGCTGACGGGCGTCGATTATGATTACCAGGAGTTCGGCGAACTGCTGATCCGCTCTGCAGTGGCAGCGATTGAGGGCGAAAAGCTCCCGAAAATCCAGTATATCCGCACGAAACTGGTGGTGGGAGAAACGACGGGGCGGGCGGAAGGCACGCCGTAGGACAGGAAGAGATGATTCAGGCAAAGCTGAGGCAGCGCCGGGCAGGGGAATTTCCCTGCCCGGTTTTTTGCGGAGCAGATTTCGGGAAGAGAAATAATATCGCTTGTAAATAATGCACAATATACAGATGACTGGTATATGCATTGCGCACAAATCAGAAACCGGTTTCAAAAAAGCGGTTGACGAAATCTTAGTGATAAGTGTAAAATAGAATAAGTGAAACCGATTGCAAAAACAGCGGAATAGACAAAGCTTCCGCGAAAGTGAAAGGGGGCAGCGGCATTGGGTATCTTTGAGATCCGCGACAAATTCTATCTGAACAACAGACCGTTTCAAATAATTTCCGGAGCGATCCACTATTTCAGGACGGTGCCGGAGTACTGGCTGGACCGGCTGGAAAAGCTGAAGGCCATGGGCTGCAACACCGTCGAGACCTACATACCGTGGAATATGCACGAGCCGAAGAAGGGAGAGTTCCGCTTTGACGGAATGCTGGACATCGGCAAGTTTGTGAGAATGGCGCAGGAACTTGGACTCTATGTGATTTTGAGACCGTCGCCCTATATCTGTGCCGAATGGGAGTTCGGAGGGCTTCCGGCATGGCTGCTGGCGGAGGACGGCATGCGGCTGCGCGTAAGTTGTGAACCGTTTTTGAAGCATGTGCGGGATTATTACAAGGTACTGCTCCCGAGGCTGGCTCCGATGCAGATCACGCAGGGCGGCCCGGTGATTCTCATGCAGGTGGAGAACGAGTACGGCTATTATGCAACCGACCCGGATTATCTTCGGATGATGCGGGATATCATGCGCGAATACGGTATCGAGGTGCCTTTCGTCACATCCGATGGTCCTTACGCGGAAAGCATGAACGCGGGAAAGCTGGACGGAGCACTGCCAACAGGAAATTTCGGTTCAAGGACGGACGAGCGATTTTCCCTGTTTCAGCGCTACACGGAAGGCGGTCCGCTGATGTGTACGGAATTCTGGGTCGGGTAGTTCGACCACTGGGGCAACGGCGGGCATAAGCGCGGAAATCTTGAGGAGAGTGCCGCGGATCTCGACCGGATGCTGGCGCTTGGAAACGTCAATATCTACATGTTTGAAGGCGGCACCAATTTCGGATTTATGAACGGCTCAAATTATTATGACGAGCTGACGCCGGACGTGACTTCCTACGATTACGATGCGCTGCTGACGGAGGACGGACAGATTACGGAGAAATACCGCCGTTATCAGCAGATAATTGCAAAATATGTCGAAGTGCCCAAGGTCAGGCTTACGACCGAAATAAAAAGACGCTCCTACGGGGAACTTGAAGCAGAGGCAAAAGTCAGCCTGTTTTCCGTTCTGGACGATCTCAGCAGCCCTGTCGAAAGTCCGTTTACGCAGCCGATGGAAAAGCTCGGGCAGAGCTACGGCTATATCCTGTACCGCTCGCCGCTGGCGACGGAGGAGAAGCTGGAACGCATCCGCCTCTGGCGGGCGAACGACCGCGCGCATATTTTTGTGGACAGAAAGCCGCTGCGGTGCTTTACGACAGGGAGCTTCTGGAGGAAAGGAGATTTTCACCGGCCATTGAACTGCGGCAGGACTCGGTTCTTGATATTCTTGTGGAAAATATGGGGCGCGTTAATTTCGGTCCGTATATGGAACTGCAGCAGAAGGGCATCGCTCACTGCGTCCAGGTCAACGGGCATATCCGCAGCGGCTGGCAGCAGTATACGCTTCCGCTCGACAATACGGAGCGGATTGATTTTTCGAAGGATTATATCGAGAATACACCGGCTTTCTACCGGTTCTTCTTCGAGGTGGATGAGCCGGGAGATACGTTCCTTGATTTTGCCGGCTGGGGAAAGGGCTGCGCGTTTCTGAACGGATTTCATCTGGGCCGTTTCTGGGAAATCGGTCCGCAGAAGCGCCTCTATATTCCGGCACCTCTGCTGCGGCGCGGAAAAAACGAGATTATCCTGTTTGAGACCGAGGGCAGGGCGGCGGGCAGCATTGTGCTGAGGGATGAGCCGGATATCGGGTAGCCGTCACGGCGAAACGATCCGCAAAGCAAAAGCGGCAGTTAAAAACAGCATAAAAAGAATACGGCTTCGTAGATTTTTAACAAAGTATTTGTGCAATATCACTAAAAATACAAAAGAAAACAGTGAAAAACCAACAATTAAGCAACCGATTGCAAAAATAAAGTTGACATTATGTGTGCATAATGCTTACAATATAAATATGAAATCGGTTGCACGAAGTAAATATGCTGAACCAGTTCGGACAACGATAAGGAGGAAGCGATATGAGAAAAAAGAAATTTGGTGCATTGCTGATGAGCGCGTGTATGGCAGTCAGTCTGACTGCGTGCGGCGGGGACAGCGGTAAGGAACCGGCGCCGACCAGCGGGACTCCGACCCAGGGCGGGGATGAGGCGAAGCCGACCGACGCTCCGGAACCGACCAAGGCGGATACGGCAGAGCCGACGAAGACTGACGAGCCGGAGCCGACGAAGGAAGTCAGTGTTCCGCAGGGAGATCCGGTTGTCATCCGTTACGGCACACACTGGGTGCGGGACCTTGACCCGAACTTTGTGGACGAGGTGAGCGGCGAATATACGATGGAAGAGAGCAAGCGGCAGGCTTCGCTCGTAGCGCTGGCCGCAGTCAAGGAGCAGCTCAACGTAGAATTCGAATTTATCCAGTACAGCGCAAATACGACGGAGGAGCTGATGACAAGCGTGCTTGCGGGCAACCCGGTCTGCGATCTGGCCCTGATCTGGGGCGGCGCGGAGGGCATTATTCTCGCACAGAACGTACTGCAGCAGCTGGACAATTACTCCTATATATTCGAGGACGAGGAGACGTCCTGGATGTTCTATGACAAGCTTTACGGACACAATTACCTGATGTCCAACGTTGTCCGCTACAAGCAGCGCTGGCCGCTGATCTTCAACATCACCATGATCGAAAAGGTGGATTCCCTCAAAGATGAGAATGGCAAAACCATTACTCCGATGGATCACTATCTGAACGGCACCTGGACCTAGAGCACCTTTACGGATTACCTGACAAAGATCCAGGCATATTATGCGAATACGCCGGCGCCGGAAGGCTCGAAGCACGATACGGTTCAAGCATACGAGACGGATCATCGCTTTGCAGGTCTTTCCGCAATGTATTCCGCGGGCGGCGCGATCTTCGGCAGCTCCGGTCTTGAGCCGGATTCTGAGGCATCCGTCAAGGCCATGAAGTATATTGAGGATCTGTTTGCAAAGAAGCTTCTGGTAGATCCTGACGTTTACGATGACGGCAAGGGTACGCCGCAGTGGACGGAGGCGGCTAATGATTTCGGCAGAGGTTCCACGGTATTTACGGACTGCCCTGACTGGTGGATCGGCGGCGTTGCGGGCTCCGCGGCGGAACGCGGCGAGATTGTCGGCATCGTTCCGTGGCCGAGAGAGGACTCTCTGAGCGTGGATGATCCGGAGTACACGCAGGCCATCACGCTCGGCGATTCCGTGGGCGTGCTCAAGGGCGTCAGCCCGGAGAAAACGGAGCTTGCGCTGAAGGCCTACGCTCTGTACTGGACCTCCGTTATGAAGTGACTTTTGTCAAGAGGTAATTTTTGAAAATTATAAACTTTTTCCCTAACCTCTGACAAAGCCCACATTTGTTCCCTGAAGATATCTTAGAGAAGCCCTTTGTTTAACAGTTCCCGGCATTTGGCCATTCCGTTATTCGTGGATTGGTTACCTACAGGTCAATGGTCCGCCGTGGGTTCTGCTGTCCTAAATCGTGGATCAATGCTTCTGCACTGCCAACAAGGAGGTGCCGCAGATAACCCGAACCTTGAAGTTCCAAAAGACTCCTTCAAGATATCTCCTGTTTTTTGTTAATAGTTGCTGCGGATTATGCAGCTGCGCCTGCTTAATCCGCTTGACTGCCATCCATCAGGATGACAGCTGGCTGTCAAGGGCTGCGCAGCAGTTTATTTACTCTTGACGGGCAGATGGCAGGCTGATATCACGCTATACGGATGTTATCCGTCATCATACCCCATATAAAGCACGCAAGTTCCCTTGCGACTGCCGTTACCGCCACATTCTTTTTCTTGCCATGCCTTATCATTTTGTAATACTTCCTTCTTAGCCTTTCGTTTGCTTTGTCTGCATACGCAATCACCTCTGGCGGATTCCCGCTCTGCCTTGCCTTTAAATCTTTTGATTTATGGCCGACCGCTCCCTTACAGATCCCTTTGGAAGCCTCAATCAGCAGTT
>CAJUMC010000003.1 GCA_910587085.1 uncultured Lachnospiraceae bacterium
TGGATCTGTAGCCGCTTTTTACTTTCACAAGTGTCAAACTCGGGATTATACCATAAAGCTAATTCAAGGGGAAGAGGAAAATACATTATTTTGCATCTCAGCCAATTCCTGCGCTCTTGTATTCAAGCCGGATCTTGTCCGCAATCAGCGCGACAAATTCGGAGTTTGTGGGCTTTCCCTTACCGTAGCTGACCGTGTAGCCGAACAGATTGTTGATGGTATCCATCTTCCCTCTGCTCCAGGCGACCTCGATCGCATGACGGATTGCGCGCTCTACGCGGCTTGGCGTGGTTTTGTGGCGCTTGGCAATCGACGGGTAGAGCTGCTTTGTAATGGAATTGAGCATTTCGGTATCGTCCACCGACATCATGATCGCATCGCGCAGATACTGATAACCCTTGATATGCGCCGGTACCCCGATCTCGTGGATAATATCCGTCACATCGGCCTCCAGATTGTGCGCCCTGGAAAGCGCCGGCGTCTCATAAGCACCGAGCGGCGCACGCTTCTCAAGGAGATGCTGCCCCGCCCGTCCTTTTACCTGCTTAATCCGGCTCAATACAACATTGTTGTCAAAGGGCTTGAGAATATAATAGCTCGCACCGAGTTCAAAAGCATTCTCGGTTACGCGCTCCTGGGCAATCGCGGAAATCACGATAAACGAAGGAACCTTCTTCAGATCCTTATTTTTCTTTACCTTTTCGAGAACGCCAAGCCCGTCCAGCTTTGGCATAATCAAATCGAGCAGAACAACATCCGGCTCCTTCTCCCGGATCAGCTCCAGTGCGTCCAGCCCGTTTTCCGCCTTGCCGATCACGTTCATCTCTTCGTCGCTCTGCACAATTTCCTCCAGCATGTTAACCGTGCGGATATTATCATCCACGATCAGAACATTGATTTTTTCCATAAAAAATTCCTCATTTCTGCGCTGCTTTTAAAATTAAGCAATCTGTGCGAAGCAGCGCTTGTCACAAATTGCAATGTGAAAAACTTATTTCTCACATTTCATCCGTTTTTCGAATTTTTTATATAGCAGTATTCGGAAATGGCTCCTTTTTCGATGGAAGAAACCATATATTTCCATTTCTGGATTTTATAATATCCTAAATTCTGGAAAAAATCAATCCCCAAATTAACATTTTTTGTTATTTTTCAATACTCGAGCATATTTTCGATAAATGTGCCGTAGCCTCTTGTCGAATCTCTTACAAACACATGGGTCACCGCTCCGATCAGCTTTCCGTTCTGAAGAATGGGGCTTCCGGACATTCCCTGCACAATTCCGCCCGTCTTCTCAATCAGCTCTCTGTCCGTAATATGGAGCACAAGGCCCTTGCTCTGCTTGCTGTTTCCGTAATCGACATCCTCAATCTCAATATCATATTCCCGCAGCGTCCCGTCCACCTGGCACAGAATGGTTGCCGGTCCTGTCTGAACCTCCTGGCGCAGCCCGAGCTCCATCACGCCGTACATGCTCTCCTTCTCCAGCCTCCCCACGACATCGCTGCCGATTGTCAGCCGGCCGAACACCCCCCGCAGAGTATTGGAATAGACATCGCCCAGTCTTGTTCCCTCGGATTTGCGAATCACCCCGGACAATTCCCCGGGCGTACCGGCGCGTCCTCTCGTCACGGCAACAATCTCGGCCTCATAGATGCTGCCGCGCGCCGCCTCCATTAAAACTCCGGTATCCACATCCGAGATCCCGTGTCCGAGCGCCGCAAAGCGTCCGTCCGTCGTGATATAGGTCAGAGTGCCGATGCCCTGCGTATCATCTCTTACCCATACGCCGATTTTATAGTCTCCTGCCGCCGTCCGGGCGCGCTTTACCCGAACCTTCTGCTCCTCTCTGTCCCGGATTACGGTGAGCTGCAGTTCGTCCTTCTCCGCCGTCTGAATGGCCTGGATCAGTTCTTCCTTCCCGTCGATTGCCTTCCCGTTCACTTCCGTAATATAATCGCCCGTATGCACAACATTCGCTGCAGGCTCGATATTCCCCTCCGTTCTGCTCGCCACCACACCGGTCCCCAGCACAAGTGCACCCTTGGTTTCCAGTGTGATTCCAATCGGCCTGCCGCAGGGGATCGCTTCCAGCTGCTCCAGCACATCGAGGGATATCTGCTTAAACTGAATAAAGCCGAAAAGTTTGAGATTAATTTTATAACTTCCCGTGGTTTCCGATTTTAGAGTAAACTTATCCTGCAGATCTATATGAAGCGAACCTGCCGGAATATTGGAATCGTTGACGGAGAGAACGCCGATGTTTTCCTCCAAAAATTCCGCTTTCAGCGGGAGTCCGAAATCAAACTGTTCCGTTTTGTCCACCAGTATCCGTATTCTGTTCGGAATTGAATTTTTCAGCTTATACCAGGAAAATATCAGCAAAAATAAAAAAGCCGCCAGGGACAGCCAGATCAGCAGACGGCGATAGCGTTTCCGGTATTGCCGAATCACCTGCTGTTCCTCTAGTTTTTCCACCCTTCGTTCCATACCTCTGCGCCATCCTTTCTGAATGATTCTATACTCCGTCGCGGAGCCGCCGCCTGCGGCAACAAAAAAGGATATATCTCATCAAAATATATCCTTTTGTTTTTCATTTTCTCGCAGTTTTAGTATGTACGAAAGCGTGGTAGATAAACTAGCAGTTTCCGCATATATTTCCTGATATTCCCTTCTATTCAGTTTTCATTTTATTCTTCTATCTTTTCTTTTACTTCCTTTTTTCTCTGATTCCCTTTTCTCTTTTATTTCCTTTTTCTTTTCTTTCTTTTTTATTTCCTTTTTCCTTGATTTCCCCTTTTTCTTTAATTCCTTTTTTTCTTTGGTTCTTCCTTTTTCTCTGATTCCCTTTTTTCCTTGGTTCTTCCTTTTTCTTTAATTCCTTTTTTTCTTTGGTTCCCTTTTCTCTGATTCCCTTTTTTCTTTGATTCCCTTTTCTCTGATTCCCTCTTCCTTTGATTTCCCTTATCTTTTCTTTACTTTTCTTTGATTTCTTTTATTTCCTTTTTCCTTGATTTCCCCTTTTTCTTTAATTCCTTTTTTCTTTTGTTCTTCCTTTTTTCTTTGATTCCCTTCCTATTTACTTTCCACTTCTATATTTAACTTCTATTTTAAATTCCGGTATTCTCCTCTCTGATACATTCTGAAAACTTATGCGTGCGACAGAAGCGGAAACATTATTTTTTCCCGCTCTATCCGCTGCAGATCCTCCCCAAGTACAAACAGCGTGCAGTCCTCTTCCTTATGTTCCCGAACGCAGAGCTGCCCGCATTGCTCTGCCGATATTCTGCTAATTTTTTCCATTGTGTACGGAAGCACGCCTCTCTTTCCCGTAAGCGGAAGATAATACTCATACTCCTTTACGGGATGAAAGCCAAACTTCGGGTAATAGCTCAGAACGCTGTCGTTTGCAAAAAGATAAATACCGTCCGATTTTTCCTTATACTCCTCGATAACCCGCTTCATCAGCCTGCTGTTCAGCCCGCGCCCGCGGTATGCCTTTGCGGTCATAACCGTGCCCAGCTGGATATAAGATTTCTTTTCCCCTCCGGCTGAAAACGGCATTAGATTGACGGAAACATTGGATACCACATGCTCTCCGTCCAGCAGCACATGCGGAATATAGCATTCTCCCCAATGCCCCGCATTATACCAGCCGGTGAAATCAAAGCTAAAAGTTTCCCGGGTCAGTTCATTAAAGGAGGCACGCAAAATCGCATTCTCTCTGACCCGATTGCTGAAATCCAGCGAACCAAAAATTTTTTTCATTGTATTATCCTTTCATGTTATACACATTTTTTTTAAATAGTACATTATCTTTTGCTTTCGTCCACAAAACAAAGAGCGGACTATCACAGGATTTTTTGTATCTTCGCGGAATATCAGCAGAGGTTTCTCCTGGATTTTCTGTTTCCCGGGAATTTCAGCCGGACCTTCTTCCGGATTTCCGGCATTCCTGGCAATTCAGCCGGGGCTTCTCTCCAGCTTTCCTGTCTCCCTGGAATTCCAGCCTGGCTTCCTCCCGGATTTCCGGCATTCCTGGCAATTCAGCCGGGGCTTCTTTCCAGCTTTCCTGTCTCCCTGGAATTCCAGCAGGGCCTTCCCTGGTGCCATTTCCAGAAAATAACAATTTGACGTCCCGGACAATTCGAAAAGCCGCTGTCTGACAGAGCCGGCGGTCACTGATTCCCCTGCCGGAAAAGCTCCTCTTTTTTCCTGTCCGCCATCGCCTTCATCTCCGCAGCGCTCTCGAGAACCTTGTCCGTGATTTCCACACCGCCCAGCATTCTTGCGATTTCACCGATTTCCCCGTCCCTGGACAGCCTTCGGATATCCGCCCGCGTCGTCAGGCCGTCGGTTGTCTTTTCTATAATGAAATGCGAATCCGCCATGGCAGCAATCTGAGGCAGATGAGTGATGCAGAGAAGCTGTCTCTCAGAGGCAATCCTCGCCATTTTCTCCGACACGAGCTGTGCGGTTCGTCCGCTCACGCCGACATCGATCTCGTCGAAAATCATGGATTCGATCTCATCCTTCCCGGAAAAAACCGATTTCAGCGCAAGCATAATTCTGGAAAGCTCTCCCCCGGATGCAATTTTTGCAAGCGGCTGAAGCGGTTCTCCGGGATTTGTGGAAATCAGGAATTCCACGTCGTCCGTCCCGAGCGCCGTAAAGCTTTCGAGCTGTTCAAAATGCAGCTCCAGCTTTACATCAAGGAAATTCAGATCTCTCAGCGCCTCCGTCAGCAGCGAAGTCAGCTCCGCAGCCTTTTTGTGCCGGATTTCGGAAGCCTGCCGCGCAAGCCCGGACAGCTCCTCCTCCGCCTTCCGGCAGCGGCGCTCCAGACCAGCAACATATTCATCATAATTCTCGTATTTTTCGATTGTTGCACGGCATTCCTCTGCATGACTCAGTACTGCCTCCACCGTGGCTCCATAGCGCGAAGTCATGCGATTCACGAGATCCAGCCGCTCCTCGACCTGTGCAAAACGCTCCTCCTCTCCTCCGGAGCTTTCAATATAGTCGGTCAGCTCCCGGTTGAAATCATGCAGAAGCTCCTCGATCTGGCCGAGGGAATGGTAAAGCCCAGCTAGCTCCTCCCCGTATTCCTCCACACGGCCGAGCGAGCGCATGGCATAGCCGATCTGCTCCGCCGCACAATCCCCGTCCCCTCCGGTCAGCTGGTAAACCTTGTCCAGCGCCTCGCAGATTAGATTGCGGTTTGAAAGCCTTTTGTGCTCTGCGCGCAGTTCCTCCTCCTCCCCCGGGATCAGCCTGGCCTGCTCAATCTCATTCAGCTCATACTGCAGAAACGACAGCTCGCGAAGCCGCTTGTCTTCGTCGATCCGGGCATTTTCCAGCTCGTCCCTCAGCGCCCGCCAGCTCCGGTAGAGCTCTGCCATACGCCCCTTTTTGCCTGTCAGCTCCTCCCCTGCAAAGCGATCCAGCATCTCCAGATGTTTTGATTTTTTCAGCAGCGACTGATGCTCATGCTGTCCGTGGATGTCAATCAGACCGGCGGCCAGCTCCTTCACAACGGACGCGCTGACCGTTTCCCCGTTGAGCCGAAATATATTTTTCCCGCCGGCCGTTATTTTCCTGGACAGCGTCAGCTCCCCGTCTTCAACGCTCAGGCCCTGTTCTTCCAGACCTTCCGGCAGCACGCCGGCTCCGACCCGAAACGTTAGCTCCACCAGCGCCGCATCCGCCCCGGCCCGTATAATATCCTTTGTCACCTTTCCCCCGAGCGCTGCATTGATGGTACCGATAATCACGGATTTTCCCGCACCCGTCTCCCCGGAGATCACATTGAGATGCTCTCCGAATTCTACCTCTATTTCATCAATAATCGCAAAATTTTTTGCGTAAAGACCTGTCAGCATGTCAGCATCCTTTCGTATATTCGTATTTCCATATATTGCGGCAATGTACAAAAGCACGCCGCATTCCCGGCGAAAACCGGCCTTCCCGCCCAAGCAGTTTTTCCTTCCTGCTTTTTCATATACCTTGTTGCTCCCAACAGTGTACCATATTTTTGAACTTCCAACAAGATCGGAATTCTTGTAGAATATAACTTGCAGATTTGTGCAGTTTTTCAGCCGGAGCGAGGGAAACGGGATAAGGTTGCTTCCCCGCCGCCTTATTGCATTACCTGTTTTGCGATCCCCTGTTCCGGCTGCTTTCAATTCTGTTTCATACAGACCGAGCGTCGGACCAGACAAACTTCATACAGGCTGGATAAGCTTTATACAGACCGGACAAGCTTCATTACGGGCTGATACTTCACACAAGCCGGACAAGCTTCATTACAGGCTGGATACTTCACAAAAGCCGGAAAAATTAATAGGATGGATACTTCACGCAGGCCGGCAAACAGGGATTTTCTTCCTGTCTGCCGCACATGGGTACGGCTTCTGCAGTGCAAATCCAGTACATAAAAATTATAAAAAATTAACCGCCGGCGCATATTCTGCACGCCGGCGGCCCGTTTCTCTTCTTTGACTTATTAAACCTGCCTGTTATTTTCCTATCTTTTCTACCGTTACCCGGCATGACAGGCGCCTGCCGTTGACCACCGCATACACCGTTGTCGTACCGATCGCGCGGCCGGTAATCATTCCGCCTGCCACCTCTGCAATCCGCTCATTCTCCGACAGCCACCGAACCGAAAGATCGGATTTGGATGCCCCGAAGACCTCGAGACTGATGAGGGTCGAGGAATACTGCTCCAGTGTCAAGCTCGTTTTACTCAGCCCCACGACATAGACCTTGATGGACGCACTCTTTCCGGAATCCGCGAATATCGTAATATTTGCGGTTCCCATCGCATGTGCGGTAATCAGGCCGGTCCGCGAGTTCACACTCGCAACCGCCGGGTTGTCGCTCGACCAGGTGTAGCTGTCCGTATGGCCAGCCGGAAGAATCGTAAAGCTTACCGTAGTGCTCTCGTTCGGTATCATAACGATCTCAGATTCCGAAACCTGGATATTGGTAACCGGAATCGGATCAATAACATGCACATAGCATATCGTGGTCAGCCCGCTGGAATCCTGTGCCCTTGCGGTAATCTTTGCGTCGCCCGCCTTGATGGCCGTCACCTTTCCGGTCTGCCCGTTCACCACGGCGATGGAAGGATCATCCGATTCCCAGGTTACGCCGTAGGTGGCGTTCTCCGGCTTGAGCGTGGCCTTCAGCGTCTCAGAATGGCCTACGACAAGCTGCAGATAGTCATAGTTCAGCGCGATGTCGGTAATCTGATAGCAGACCTCCACCTCGCAGTATGCCTCCGCGCCGCTTCCGTCGGTAGCCTTGCAGGTAATCACTGCATTTCCGATCGAAATACCTTTCATTTTACCCTTCTGATCAACCGTGACCACCTTCGGGTTGCTGGAGCTCCACTCGAACTCGAGATTGGTTGCATCCGCCGGGTTCACCTCAACTCCGAGCTTATAGGTTTTTCCTACGCCGAGCTTATAGGTTTCCGGTACAAGCTTCATGTCAATAATCTCGATTTCCTTCGGCAGAACGACCACCGCGCAGTAATCGACATAACCGCCGTCCACGGACGTACAGGTAATAATCGCCACGCCCTCCCGTTTTCCGGTTACGCGCCCGCGTTCGTCAACCGAGGCCACGCTGCTGTTTGAACTCGTCCAGACCACCTTCTGTATGGTCGCGGTGGCCGGCTTTATCTCGGCAACCAGCTCAATTACATCGTCAACCCGGATTGTTTCTTCGTTGGAATCCAGCTCGACCGCAGTCACGCCCTGCTGCACGGTAACGGTACAGTACGCTGTGGAACCGCTTTTGGTCTTCGCCATAATAATTGCGACGCCCGCTTTCTTTGCCGTCACCTTTCCCTTATTGCTGACAATCGCAACCGATTTGTCCGAGGTTTCCCAGATCAGCGTCGTCTCCGTGCTGTCTGCCGGCGTGATGGTCGCCTCAAAGTAGTAGTAATCTCCCACGTTCAGCGTCAGCGTGGTGATATCCAGCTTCACCGCCGCCGCAACCTTGGAAACATTTACAAGACAGGTGGACATGTAGCCGCCGTCCGCCGTCTTCAGGATAATTGACGTCTGCCCTACGGACTTCGCTGAAACAAGGCCCTTCGCATCCACCGTGGCAACCGCAGGATTCGTGGACATCCAGGTAACGGCCACGTCCGACGCATCCGACGGATTTATTACGTAAGTCATACGGTACGTTTCGCCTGCAAACATGTTCAGAACAGTTTTGTCAAGCTTGATCCCCTTGACCGCCTTCGTCACAACGACGTTGCAGACTGCGGAAATATTTCCGTCCGCCTTCGAGGAGCATATAATGGAAGTCTTGCCCGGCTTCTTCACCGTTACCTTACCGAACTGATCGACAGTGGCGATGGTCGGATCCGTTGATTTCCAGACGACAGGCTCATTTTTTGCCGCCTCCGGCGATATCGTTGCATAGAGCATAAAATCCTTGCTTGTCAGCGGCACGGTTACATTTGTCTGCGACAGCGTGATCGAGACGATCGGCTGCTTTACCCTGATCAGACAGGAACCGACCACAATATTATTCTGGTTGATGGCCGTAATAACCGCGGTGCCGCCCGCAACGGCCTTCACGGTCGTGGAAAGGTCGCCGGCCTGCTCGATCGAAACGATGGAAGCATTCGACGTCACCCAGTGCAGCGATACCTGATTCAGCTTCGGCGTCACAATCGCATTGATGGTGAGCAGATCACCGATCGCAACATCCTTCTCCACCGGATCCAGCGTTATGCTCTCCACCGAGCCGACCACGCGGATGCGGCAGATCGCCTTCTTGGTTACGCCGTTGATTGTCTGCGTAACCGTAACAACGGCATTGCCCTCCTTGATACCCTTTACCAATCCGTCCTCATCCACGGTAAGAATGGATTCGTCGCTCGAAACCCACTCGATCGGCGCGCTGTTGTTTGAGGTATTCAGCGTCAGCTGAAGCGTCGAGCCCGTGTAGATGGTCGCCGTTGTCATGTTGAGTGAGATGCCGTCGATAACCGTCAGCGGAATGGTGTAATGCTCCTTGTAAAATCCGCTGTCCGGCCCCAATCCGTCAAAGATATCATAACTGCCGCCGCGGTAATGCAGCTGGATGTTCGTGTGACCCTCTCCCAACGCCGTGACAACACCCTCCGATACCTCAGCAATCGTCAGATCGTCGATGCTGTAGGTAAACAGCGTTTTGTCAAGCACATTTGCATTGCTCAGCACACTGTAGATATCCCCGACATTCATGACAACCGGGTTTTCCGAAATCATCAGCGGCACGGTAATCTCCAGAACCACCTTGCGTATTTTCGGATTGTTTTCCTCATATTTATCCGTCGGCCGGGCAATCAGGCAGTAAATGCCGGCTTTCATCTCCGAGAGCGTAACGCCGTTTCCGAAATCGCTGATGTTCACCTGCATATATCTGTTTTCATCCAGATCAAGCGGCTCCGCCTTGCTCAGCTTATCCGCTGTTCCGCGGTAGAGCGCCCATTCCAGGCCGTCCGCGATCACCGCGTTCGTATGTAATGTCATTGACGTAGACGATGCCGTGTACTTCTGTACCCCGCTCAGGAACTGCGTACCGCCCGGAAGCCTAATCGCAGGCTCGACCAGCACGCCGATCGTCTTGGAATCCTTTTTTGCATTGTCCGCCGTGGTAAGCGTTGTCACGGTAACTTCCGCATAACCTGCACCGACCGCTTTGATATAGCCGTACTGATCCACGGTGACGACATTGGTATCGGAGGAAGTCCATTCCCAGGCCGGCATCTGATCATCTGCAATCAGAACCCCGTTGTTCACATTCTCCTTGATGATAAAACTCGTGACGCCCGCTCCGTAATTCACATACTGAAACATCGGAAGATAATGGGAATATGCCGGATCCTCCAGCTTTAACTGAATCGTCTTTGCCTCAGCCGTCTCACCCCATTTCAGGGAATCAATCATACCGAGATATTTGTTTGCCTCATCTGCGCCGGAGGTACCGGTGTTGACATTGCCCGTGCTCGTCATCAGCGCCAGCGGCACATGCAGCTGACAGTTGACCGGATAGTCCTTGCCGCCGTAAGAGACAATCGCACCCAGCGAGGTATAGCCCGGGCCGACCGCCTTGACCTCCACGGTATACTTCGTGCCCTCCTGCTTCTCCACAAGGCTGATAACCTTTTTGTTGTAGGTTTCCCACTGTATCGTCGCACCGGACGGGAAAACGCCCGCACTGTTGCCGATGCTGATCACCGTCGTCTCCTTCTCGATCGGAATCAGCTGGCCGTTCTTAATCGGCTGCGACTCCTTGATCATGAAGAATTCCGGCTGCTGGCCTTCACCCCACCACGGATCATTTGAAATGGTAGGAGCCGGAGGAGCCTGTGTGGGTTCCACGGTCGGAGTGGGTGCCGGCGTTCCGGTGGCCGGCGGCGTCGAAGTTGGCGTCGGTGTTCCGGTGGCCGGCGGCGTCGGATCTGCCGCATACACCGGCACTGTCCCGATGCCGTCCCCTGCAAAAAGGCCTAAACCGCCGGGAAGTCCGCCGAATATCCCCTGGAATAAAAGGAATAAAACCGCTCCCGCCGCTACTTTCTTTCTCAATTTATACATCATATCGTACCTCCGTGTATCCAGTATGAAAGCTTCTCACATTGAAACGCTTCTAAGGCTCTGCGCGCATTTTATCATACTCCTTTGGCAAAACTGTGTCACGGAAGCAATTTCTTAAATTCCCGAAATTTCCAAAATAAGGGTGAAATCTGAGTTTTACTATCTCCGGAAGGACATTGCATGCCCCTGCCTGGTTCCCCGCAGCACAGCTGACCACGCCGGCGCCCGCATCTCCGACGTGCAGAAAAGAGCATGCATGCAGTACATACCGGCGGAAAAATGCCTTCTTTCCCGGCACAGGGAAAAAGACAGCCGCGAAACGGCTGCCTTTTCTGAGGGGGGTAGTATTTATGAAAAAAGTTGCAAAACTTAGATGTAAGCGCTGTTGTTTTTGATAAGAATACTTTACCCCCGATTTGTAACTTGCCCGTGTATAAAATGTAAACAATCTGTGAATGTTTTTCTAAAATATTTTAGATTTTTCTGTCGACGCTGCGGGCAGGCGTCTTTCCGCTTATTCTACGTCGTCCGGGGCATCCCAGTTGTGATATACATTCTGCACGTCGTCATCCTCATCAAGCAGATCCAGCGTGCGCTGGATCATGCGGATATCGTCCTCGGCCGTCAGTGTCACATAAGTCTGCGGCAGCCTCGTCACCTCCGCCTCAAGCATCGGCACGCCCGCATTTTCCAGGGCCTCGCGCACGGCAGAAAAGGCTTCCTCGGTCGTGAGTATCTCAAAGCTGTCCTCCTCCTCGCCGAAATCGTCCGCACCGGCGTCCAGCGCAAGCATCATCAGCTCGTCCGCATCTTTTCCGCACTCTTCCTTATCAATAATGATCTGGCCCTTTGTGTCAAACATAAAGGAAACACAGCCCTGGGTGCCGACATTGCCGTTGCCCTTTGTGAATGCATTGCGCACGTTTGCAGCCGTGCGGTTCTTATTATCCGTAAGCGCCTCGACGATAATCGCCGTACCGCTCGGGCCGTAGCCTTCGTACGAGACAAATTCGTAATTGACATTGTTTACGTCGCCCGCCGCCTTTTTGATGCTTCTCTCGATCGTCTCGTTCGGCATGTTGTTGGACTTTGCCTTGGCAACGATATCCTTCAGCTTGCTGTTGTTGCTCGGATCCGGGCCGCCCTCCTTGACAGCAACCGCAATCTCGCGGCCGAGCCGCGTAAAAATCTTTCCCTTTGCTGCATCATTCTTTTCTTTTTTGTGCTTAATGTTTGCAAATTTTGAATGTCCTGACATAAAATTCTCCTTAATTTTCACGTATAATGCTGTAATCTCTCACATTTTAGCACCGCTGCACGCTGCTTGCAAGCCCAAAATTTCTACGTCCCGGCTCCCCGGACGGCCCATTTTATCGCTCCGCCCCGCGCCCTGTTTCCGGCTCCTTCTTCCCTGCCGTCGATAATTCCGGTCCGCGGACCGCTGCAGGCTCCTCCCTACGCTTCCGGCTTACGATTCTAGAAATTTTTTCCATCACCTTCGGCGTTTCGGACAGCGTGCGGATCGCGCACATAATCGTGTCGTCGCCGGCGATGCAGCCGACCATTCCTTCAATGTGCATCGCATCAAGCGCTGCCGCCACCGCCATCGCCATACCGGACACCGTTTTGATGACGAGAATATTCTGCGCCGTATCCATCGACAGAAAGCCGTCCCTCAGCACGCGGACATACTTTTCCGCGAGTCCCGCCTCCGGCGGCTGCAGGACAATATATTTCTGCCCGCCGTTCTCCGCTGCAATTTTTGTCAGCTTCAGCTCGCGGATATCCCTAGAAATCGTTGCCTGCGTCACGGGATAGCCGTTCTTCTCCAGAAGCTCCGCCAGCTCCTCCTGGGTCTCCACCTCATTTTCCGTTATCAGCTCGATAATCTTGCTCTGTCTTCCGACCTTCATGCCGGCCTCCTTCCGCTTTCCGGTTCTGTTCCGCTCCCGCTTTCCCTGCTCCTCAGTTCTGCCCGCCGGCGTTTCCGTCCAGCTTCTGCCGAAGCACCTGATAAAAGCTGCCGCCGTTCAGGCGGATCAGCTTCGCGGCATGAGCCGCCCTGCGCACCTCCACACAGTCCTCCGCGGCCAGATTGACCGCATAGCCGCCGTCCACCGTGGCAATCGCTTCCTCTTCCTGTGTCTTCTTGCTCTTCCGTATCCGGATCGAAACCGTATCCCGGTCGGAAACGACAATGCTGCGCGCGTTCAGCGAATGCGGGCAGATCGGTGTAATCACAATCAGGTTCGAAGCCGGCGAAACAATCGGCCCGCCCGCGGACAGATTGTACCCTGTCGAACCGGTCGGAGTCGAGAGAATTACACCGTCCCCGCGGTAATTGTTGACGAGCTCACCGTTTATGTAGACTCCGACTGCAATCAGCCGGGAAAATCCGCTTCTCGAAATCACAAGATCATTGAGCGCGTCCGGCAGAACTTTTGCACTTTCTCCCCGCCCTGCAAGCCTGCGCGCCGACAGCATCATATGCTCCTCGATCTGATACTCCCCGGCCGCCAGTTTGCGGACGGCCTCCTCCATGTCGGAGATCTCCGTTTCCGCAAGGAAACCCAACGTTCCGAGATTGATCCCGAGCAGCGGAATGTTTCTGGCCGCGACATCGTGAGCCGCGTGAAGCAGTGTCCCGTCCCCGCCCAGCACAATCAGACCGTCCGCATCCTCCGGCAGCTCCTCCGCCGCCGTGTAGCAGCCGCCGTTGGTACCGCCGGCGGCGAGAAAACTTTCTGCTCCGGATAACCGCAGCAGCTCCTGAAGCCGGCGTGTTACCCCGAGTCCCTCATCCTTTTCTCTGTTGGTAATAATCCCGAATTTTTTCATTTCTTTTTCCATTCCCCATAATTCACCTGTTCGTCTCAGACAGCGCCCGACGGGCCCGCGCTACCACCGTTTGGATGCTCTCCCGCACAGCCGCCGAACCGGGCTGCGGCAGAGCATCCGCACCGCAGCCGCCGGGCAGGCTTCCGCCGCCTGACCCGGTTTCCGCCGGCTTCTCCGCGTGAAGCAGATATTCGATATTTCCCTCCGGCCCGCGGATCGGCGAAAAGTCCAGATGCAGCGGGATAAGACCGAGCTGTTCGGCATACTGCACGATCCGGCCGATTATCTCCTCATGCACTGCAGGGCTGCGCACCACGCCCTTTTTCCCGACCTTCTCCCTGCCCGCTTCAAACTGAGGCTTAATCAGGGCGACCAGCTCAGCACCCGGCTTCATCAGCGCCAGAACCGGGCCGAGCACAAGCGTCAGGGAAATAAAAGCTACATCAATGGAAACAAAATCGACCGTCCCGCCGATATCCTCCGGCTTCAGATACCGGATATTCGTCCGCTCCATGGATACCACCCGTTCGTCCTCCCGCAGCCGCTGCGCCAGCTGATCCGTGCCGACATCGACCGCATAGACGCGCGCCGCGCCGTTCTGAAGCATACAGTCGGTAAAGCCGCCTGTCGAAGCTCCGACATCCATGCAGATTCTTCCGGCAAGCCGGATGCCGTGTGCCTCCACCGCCTTCTCCAGCTTAAGCCCCCCTCGGCTGACGTACCGCAAGGCTCCCGTCGGCTGCACCGCAAGCGCAGCCGATAACGGAAACTTTGCACCCGCCTTTTCTGCGCGCTGCCCCGCGACCCAAACCTCACCCGCAAGTATCATATTCCTCGCTTTTTCCCTTGATTCGGCAAGGCCTCTCTTTACCAGCAGAACATCCAGCCGTTCCTTCTCCTCCATCCATGCCTCCATGCCGAAACTGCCGGCCTATAACTCTGCCAGCAGCATCCGGATTTTTTCCGCGGCGGATTCCGCATCCAGACCGTAAGCCCTCCGCAGCTCCTCCTGTGTTCCATGCTCGATAAACCTGTCCGGCAGGCAGATATTGAGAAAACGTCCGCGAAAGCCATGCGATAAAAGCCAGGCGGCAGCACGCTCGCCGAAGCCGCCGCGCGCAACGTTCTCCTCCAGCGTCACAACCAGCTCAAACCCGGATGCATGCCGCAGCATTTCCACATCCTCCGGTGAGACAAAGCGCACGTTGGCGACCGCTGCCGCAATCCCGTCCCCGGCCAGCAGCCCGGCGGCATGCTGCGCAGTCTGCACCATGCTGCCCACCGCCAGCAGCACAATCCTTCCCTCTCTGCTCAGCCATTCGCACTCACCGTATACTACCGGCGCTACGGAACCTTCCGCTTCCCGGCCGGCAATTCCGCGCGGATAACGGATCGCGGTCGGACGCGGAAGGGTAACTGCAAATTCAAGCATCTGCCTCAGCTCCCCGCCGTCCTTCGGGGCCATCACAGTTAACCCCGGAATGCTGGAAAGATAGGATATATCAAAAATGCCCTGATGAGTTTCGCCGTCGCTGCCGACAATTCCTGCCCGGTCAACAGCAAAAGTTACCGGAAAACGGTTCAGGCATACGTCATGCAGTATCTGATCGTAGGCGCGCTGCAGAAAGGTAGAATATACCGCGAACACCGGGTGATATCCCCCGGCGGCAAGCCCGGCCGCAAAGCTGACCGCATGCTCCTCGGCGATTCCTACATCAAAAAACCTTCTCGGATACTGGCGCTGAAACTCGGACAGTCCTGTACCTCCCGGCATCGCCGCAGTGATGGCAACGATATTCCTGTGTTTTGCTGCCAGCTCAATCAGAGATCTGGAAAAAATATCCGTATAAGTGAGCTGTGATTTTTCGTTCAGACTTTTACCGGTTTCGATATCGAAGGCATCCACACCGTGAAACTGCTTGGGATCATGCTCGGCGCAGTCGTAGCCCTTGCCTTTTTTGGTAATGACATGCACGAGCACTGCACCGTTTTTCCGGGAAGCGGCGAGAAAAGCCTCGTACATCTGCCCTACATTATGCCCGTCGATCGGCCCGATATAGGTGATGTTCAGCTCCTCGAAATAATTTCCCGGAATCATAAACTTCTTCAGCGTATCCTTCGACCGCCGCAGCTGGCGCACCAGTCCGGAGCCGATCCCGGGTATCCTCTCAAGCGTGCTTGTCACATCATCCTTCAGATCCTCGTATCTGCTGCTTGTCCGGATCTTTCCAAGGTAATTTGCCATTCCCCCGACATTTTCCGAAATCGACATTTTATTGTCGTTCAGAACGATCACAAGATTGCTCTTCAGCTGACCTGCGTTGTTGAGCCCCTCGTAGGCAAGGCCGCCGGTCATCGCCCCGTCTCCGATCACCGCGAATATTTTCTCCTTTCCGCCGGTCAGTTCCCGTGCCTTCACAAGCCCGCATGCCTCCGAGATGGAGGTTGAGCTGTGCCCGGTATCAAACAGATCGGTATTGCTCTCCGCCCGCTTCGGAAACCCGCTCATCCCGCCGTGCCGGCGCAGCGTATCAAAGCCGGACGCCCGTCCGGTCAGAAGCTTGTGTACATAGCATTGATGCCCGACATCCCAGATCAGCTTATCTTTCGGAAAATCAAGAACCAGATGCAGCGCCATCGTCAATTCGACCACCCCGAGATTGGAGGCGAGATGCCCGCCCGTCCTGCTGACATGATCAATCAGGAACTCCCGGATTTCTTCCGCCAGGCGGGCATAGTCCGTCTCACGGATATTTTTAATGTCATTCGGTTTTCGAATCCTCTCAAGCACTCCGATCATTCGAACCCTCGCTTTCCATAAAATAAACCGCATCTGCGGCGGAGCCGCCTCCTGTACAGCACTTTATACGGGAAACGGTGCGGATATTTTGTCTGTTTTATTTTTTCCGGTGGACAAGCGAACAAATTAAATCGGTAAGAAATGCTGTGTCACCCTTTGTTTCCTCCAGCAGCCGTACCGCCTGTCCGGAAAGGCGCTCCACCTCGCGCTGCGCTTCCTCCAGCGAATGCAGAGTTACCCAGGTCGTTTTTTCATTTCTCTCGTCGCTGTGCACCGGCTTTCCAAGCACCTCGAGACTGCTTGTGACATCAAGGATATCGTCCTGCAGCTGAAAGGCCGTGCCGACGGCCGAAGCACACTGCTCCAGCAGGGAGAACTCCCGGCCGGAGCAGCCTGCCAGCACTCCTCCGATGGTCATCGCCGCTTCCAGCAGCGCTCCCGTCTTCAGCCGGTACACAAAGTCCAGCTCCCCCGGCGTCATCGGCTGCCCCGTCCGCTCCACGTCAACCGCCTGTCCGCCGAGCATCCCGAACAGCCCGGCCTTCCCCGCAAGGATGGACAGTGCCTTTGCACCCGCCGACAGCCTGTCCGCCGTGTGCTCCTGCGCAACTGCCCCGGCTGCCGTCTCAAAAGCAAGCGTCAGAAGAGCATCCCCGGCCAGGATTCCCATCGCCTCGCCGTACTTCGCATGCGTGGTCAGCTTTCCCCGGCGATACTCGTCATTATCCATGGCCGGCAGATCGTCGTGCACAAGGGAATAGGTGTGTATCATCTCCAGCGCTGCCGCAAACGCGCGGACAAGCCTGTCCTCAAGCCCGCCTCCTCCGCACAGAAGGCTGCATTCCGCCAGAAAAAGCGGGCGGAGCCTTTTTCCTCCCGCCGTGAGACTGTAATTCACCGCCTCGAGTACGGTTTTCTGAAAGCCCTCCTCTGCGGGAAGGAAATCCTTCAGCATAATTTCGATCTGTTCCTTTTTTTTTCTGTATTTTTCTTCAAACTCTTCAAACATAAGCACCCCGTGCAAATTTCCCATCCGCTGCGATGCAGGCTTTCCCGGAACGAACTCCATCAGGCCGGCCAGATCCTTTCCGGTAAATCCCTGACCGGGCCGGATGCGCCGCTCTTTCTAAATACCTTCCTCCTCAAGCACAAGCAGCTGCTTCTCCACCCGGTCGATGGAATCATTGCACTGCTTCACTAGCTGCATTCCCTGCTGATACAGCCGGAACGAATCCTCCAGGCTGATGTCGCTCTGCTCCAGGCGTTCCATAATCTCATCCAGCTGCGCGAGGGCAGCCTCCAAGCTCTGACCGCCCTCCTTCTGTGCGCTGCCGGCCTCCGCAATTCCATTTTCCCCGGTCGCTTCCCCGGATGTTTTTTTCCTTGTCCCTGCCATAAAACCCGTCCTCCTGCCGTCCGGTCTGCCTTTCCTGTCCGCCGCTTCTGCATCCGTCCGGTTCCGCCCGTCCGGGTGCGGCTGTCGTTTCCTGCTCTGCAGTTTCTCCTTTCTTCCCGTGAAAAAACCGCTATCTGCTCTCCTGCGCCGTGCTGCCGGTCACCTGCGCCGCAATCCGGCCGTCCCGCACCGATATGGTAAGCTCATCGCCTTCCTCCACCTGCCGCACGGAGGAAATTGTACGCCCGTCCTGCGCCGCGACATGGGAATAGCCCTGACTCAGCCGCTCCAGAGGAGAAATCCCCTTCAGCCGCCCGGCGGCCAGCGCAAGCTGATGCCGTTTTTTCTCGAGCACGGCACGGAAACGTTTCGGCAGCGCCTCCTCCATCCCGGAACCCCGGCGGCGCGTCCGCTCCAGCACAGCGCGCAGCTGACGCTCCATCCGTTCCTGTGCGCGCCCCGCCTGCTCCCGCTTCTGCGCCAGACGGTATCCGGGGCTCAGATAGGAAAGCTGCTTCTTTCTGCCGTTCACCGTTTTGCGGGCCGCCTCTATTGCCTCGAGCATCCGCCTGGTAAGCTCCACATGCCAGCCGGCCAGCTGTCCGGCCAGCCCGGCCCACTCATACACTGCCAGCTCCGCGGCTGCTGACGGCGTCGGGGCGCGCAGATCCGCGACGTAATCAATCACCGTCGTGTCCGTCTCGTGCCCCACGCCGGAAATCACCGGCGTCCGGCATTCATACACCGTCCGCGCAACCAGCTCCTCGTTGAAGGCCCATAGATCTTCGATCGAGCCGCCGCCCCGCGCCACGATGATCAGATCGACGCCGAAGGCATCCAGCCTGCGGATTCCGGACGCCACCGATTCCGCCGCTCCCAGGCCCTGCACCTGCGCCGGACAGAGAATCAGCTGAATATAAGGATTGCGCCTTGCGGCGATATTCCGGATATCCTGCAGCGCGGCTCCCGTCCGCGCCGTCACCAACCCGATTGTCCTGGGATACTGCGGGATCGGCCTTTTATGCGCCGGATCAAACAGTCCCTCCGTGTGCAGCCTGGCTTTGAGCAGCTCGACCTGCTCGTAGAGCTGGCCTGTCCCGTCCAGCTCGATATGATTCGCGTACAGCTGATATTTCCCGTCGCGCTCATACACCTGGACGCTGCCGGAAGCAATTACACTTTGTCCCTCGGACATACGAAAAGCAAGACCGGCCCTCTGCCCCGCAAACATCACGCAGGGCAGCTGGCCTGTCCCGTCCTTCAACGTAAAATAGATATGCCCCGAGGTATGATACTTGCAGTTCGATACCTCGCCCCGGATGGATACCCGCCCGAGAAGCATATCTTTTACAAATATATTCTTAATATATCCGTTAATCTGTGAAACGGTATAAACCTTCATTGCCCGCACCCATACCTGCCGCAGGCCCGCCCGCGGCGCCCGCTCATCACACCGCCAGCTTTGCCAGCACTCCGTTGACAAATCCGGCAGAAGCATCCCCGCCGAATTTTTTGGCAAGCTCCACCGCCTCGTTGATCGCAACTTTCTCCGGTATCTCCTCGTCTGATTTCATCTCATATACAGCAAGCCGGAGTATGGTCAGTTCCACCTTCCCCATGCGGTTCAGCTTCCAGCCGCTCGTCGCGCCAGCCAGCAGCGAATCCGTCTCCCCGAGCCGCTCCCTGACATGCCCGAAACGCTCTTCGATATAAGCCTGCTCCTGCGCGGATGCCTTAGTCATATATTCGTCAAAATACAGCCGATTCTGATCGGCCAGCTCCTCCGCCTCATGAAATTCACTCTGGAACAGCATGATAAACACATGCTCCCTGATTTCTCGTCTGGTCATTTGCCTTTCCTTCCCCCGGCCGGTACCGCCGAAGCCTCTATTTCGACTTTCCCGTATCCACGCCGACAATCCGGATGTTGACGCTCTCCACGCCGAGTCCGGTCATATTTTCGATCGCGTTTTTCACTCTCTCCTGGATCATCCGGCAGGTCTTCGGGATGCTGTAGCCGTACTTCATCATAACGGAAAGCTCCGCGTGAACCATTCCCTCCATCAGCTCAATCTTCACGCCTTTGGAAAGGTTGCGCACTCCGAGCTTCCCGACGATCTCATTGGTCAGATTCCCCTGCATGGAGGCCACGCCCTCCACCTCGGTCGTCGCCAGTCCGGCAATCGTCGCCACGACATCATCCGCAATCTTTACTTCGCCGATCTCGCTGCTCGTCTCCATCGTATATTCGCCCGTGCTGTCATTTTCCCTGCTCATTCTGCTACCTCCTGTATCCAAAATCTCCGGCCTCTGCCAGATTATATCACATAATAACCGTTTCTACGCAAACCGGAAAAAATTTTTTGTGTCCTTCCTGCGGTCGGACGCGAACCGGCGCTGGTATAATATCGCAGGATATTATACCATGGAATCAATATGTTTGCAAAGGGTTTCTTTCCGACGGCCGCGTCTGCAGAACTGCAAATCTCCCTTCCGCCGTCGCGGTGAACGGCGCGGGAGACATCAAAAACACCCTGTACTGCGCGGTTTTGCGGCGCAGCACAGGATGTTCTGCGGCTCAATCCTCCATCACAACCGTTGTGATGACAATTCCGTCCGCTGTGATTCCTGTTTTTCTGCTGACAATATCCTCGATCTGAGCAACCTGCTGCTCCGTAATACTCTCGGCGTTTACGACAACATCCACCTCCGTGTCCGATATGCTGACGACAACGCCCTCATAGCCCTTTGCCTCAAGCAGAATTTCTGCGGCGTTCTCATTTTCCGCCCGGGCTGTCAGCGCAATAATCGTATCAATGGCCTCCTGCTTCAGCTCATCCGCAACCGTGGAATCGGAGACGACGGACATCAGCGTTTCCTTGCTGCGCGCGCGCATCTGCTCCCGGTTCAGCTTTGCATTGGAAAAATAGCCGTTCTGCAGCGTGACGCTCGTAAATACGGCCTCTCCCGGAGTGCTCTCGTCCGTCTTGGAGGCATCCCCGTCCTTTATCGGTGTTCCCGTAACCTCTGCCCCGTTTTTATCCGGCTCTTTGCTGCCGTCCGTTCCGCCCGTTTTGTCCCCAGTTATTCCGCTGGTTCCATCCTCTGCTTTTCCGTCGGTCTTATCTCCGGTCTTGCCGTCTGTTTTGTCCTCCTTCTTTCCGTCCGAGCTGCCTCCGCTCTGTGCGCCGTCCTTGTTCTGGTCTTCCGCACCGTTTCCGGACGCCGCCACGTTATCCCCCTGTGCCGCAAGATTTTCCTTCAGTACCAGATCCCCGTTGTCCGAAACGCCGTAAATAAAATTGTAGTCCTCCCCGAGATCCTCGGCGGACAGATCCTCAAACTCCTTCCCGTCCGGATCGTCTCCTTCGTCCATCAGCCCGTTCTGTCCGGCCGCCAGAAGCGCCGCCTCCCTGTCAGCCTCGTCCTCTTTATCCTTTGCAAAATTCAGATAGCCCACAACCGCAATCATGATCGCCAGCGCTGTTATGATGATCTGATTCTTCTTGAAAATCGTTTTCATTATGTAGTTACCCGCCTTTCTTTCTACTTCATCTCCAATACTACTATTCTATGCGCAGGTACTCCGAATAGTGCTTCCGCCGCAGAAACCACACTGAGCGCGACATCCGCCCGGCCGCCTCCCTCGCAGACGATAAGGATGCCCGCAACCTTTGCCGGGAGCTCCTGTGTCACAAACGGGACGCTGTCGGACTCAAACACGGTTGACTCCGTTTTCTCAGAGGACAGATCAACCCTGGTTCCGCCGCTGCCGTCCGCCTCGTTCAGCGATTTTGTACCGCTTGCCACATCCTTGAGCACTATTTTCTCTCCGCTGTCCGAAAGTGTTATCATAACCTCCGTCTTTCCTACTCCCTTCACTCCGGACAGCAGTGCCTTCAGTTTTTCCTCCCACAGCTCCAGCTCTGTCTTTTCCGTCTCCCGCACTGCCGATTCCGAAGGAGCCTTCGGCTCCCCTGCCGCTGCTTTTGGCTCCTTTTCCTGTTCCGGCGAAAAAATGCCGGACGAGAAAGAAAGCAGCAGCAATCCGCATGCCAGTAAAAGAAGGCAAATATTTTTCGTCCCTGCCTTCCGCTTCAACTCCGCCAGCTTCTTCCCAAGGGGTATCATGGGCTCCTCCTTTTCATCCCTGGCTGCGCCGCTCTGCCTCCGTGGCGGCGCAGCGTTCCGGGAAAAATCCGGCTTACGGACCGGCATAGCTACTGGATGATAACATGTATATGCGCTTCATCCATATTGTAGAAGTCCGCAAGCCGCTTCTTTATTGCCAGTTCATACACCATCCTACTGCCGTTTCGGCCGTATCCTTCGCCTGCGGCGGTCCGGCTGTCTGGGCCAAAGATGCTGCTTTGAGACCCGCCGCTATTCCCGGAATCGGCACCGATGCCGGTTTCTTCCCTGCTTCCGGCACTTTTGCCGTCTCCGGTATCCGCGGCATCCCGTCCGGCCGCGTCGGTTTCATCCTCCGTATACCCCAGCCGCACAACAATATCCGTGATGGATATTTTTCCCGGCGGCTGTCCCTCTCCCGCCCCGCCGCTGTCCCATAACACCGCATTCTTCACCGGCGACGCCCAGAGGGTAAAGCCGACTACCACGCTGCCCTCCCGTTCCAGCTTTACCGCCTCCGCCCGCATTCCCATCCCGGCAATCAGCTCGTCCGACTGCCGCCGTATCAGTTCCTCGTATTCGGCGATCACGCCGTCCTCCCATTTGCGGTCGGTGCCGGCCGGCAGCGATTCCAGCAGCTTAAGTTCCTGCTCCAGCTCGTTTTTCTGCCACAAAAACCGGAATTCCTCCCCGGAAAGAAGCTTCAGGGCAGGAGCCGCCAGCATCAGCACAAGACACAGACCAACGGTCAGCTTCGCATATTTCTCGTATTTTTTCCCTGTCAGATTGCGAATAATGCCGACGAGCAGCAGAAAATATACAATCTGCTTCATCCACGCATAAACGGCATCCACCATGCCATTTCCCCCTTTCCGGACGCGTGTCAGCCGGCTTTTCACGGCTGCCGCGGAAGAAACATTTATGAAGTCGCCCGCACCAGAATGGCAAGCGCCAGCAGAAACAGCACGGCTCCCGCCGCAAGCGCCTGAAACAGCATTGTAATCCCCTCCGCCGTGTCGGACAGACAGCGCACAATCCGCTTGTCCGCCGCCGGCTCCACAATTGCCGCTCCCGCGCGGTAGCACAGAGCGGAGAGCAGAACCCGGATCAGCGGTGCGGCGCAGAGCAGCAGAATAACGATCATGCCGCCCGTCCCGACCGCGTTTTTAATTACGTTCCCCGCACCGAGCACGGTCTCCGTCACCCCGGAAAACAGATTTCCGAGCCCGGGAATCATCTCGGAAATCTTGATCGCTGATTTTCGCTTTGCCTGGTCGATCACCGGCGTGATCATGCTCTGCAGCACGCTGATCCCGGCGACGAATCCGAGCACTGCCTTGATGGCGAAGCGAATTCCGCGGGCGAGAAGATCCGACAGCCTGCCGAGCGGCTCCTCCTCCGTCAGATGATTTGCCAGAACCGACATCATATAGAGGTGGATGCCGGGCAGCAGCACCGCAATAATAAAATAATCGGCCAGCGCCAGGATCATCAGCAGCGTTGCGGAAGCGGCCTGCGAGGTAAATACTCCCGTGGAAAACGCGAGCGTTGCACAAAACACCGGCACAAGCAGCTTCATAAAGCCGAGCAGACGATCCAGCGTTCCGGATACGATCCCGCTCGCGGAGAGATATCCGGCCGCCAGCATGGAAAACAGCATCAGATAGGAAACATAATAGCCGCTCTCCGCGACCTGGCCGTTGCGGAAAGCTCTGGAAAATCCGGTGAATACCGCTGTGAGCAGCACAATGCCGAGCAGACGGACAAATTCCGCCTTTTTTCCGGCCAGCTGCCCGGAAAGCCCTGAGGAAAGCTGTTTTCGAAGCCCGTCGAACGAAAGGCTTTCCTCCCCGCTGAGCACGCGGAAAATATAGTCCGAAAAGCCGAAGCTGCCCTCCGGCAGAAGCTCGTCCACAAATCGATCCAGGTCTTCATATTCCCCGCTCTGCGACAGCTCCGAAAAATACAGCCCTGCCGCGCCGTCCGCCGCCTGCGCTGCCGGTCTTCCCGTCACCGCCGGCCAAAAAAATGTCCGGGTTCCGTTTTTAACACTTTCCGATGCCTGCACGGTCAGCGGCGCAAAACACAACGCGGAACACATAACAGCAAGCAGTACGGCGGCAGCGAAAGCCGCCGAAAAGCTCCGGCGCTCCGCCCTTCGCGCATACCTCTTCCAATTTCCGGAAGCCGAAGGTCCGTTCCTCCTGTCCGCCTGTTTTTTTCCTGACAGGCTGTGCTGTACGCCTCCCATCCGGGCTGTCCCGTTAAAAGCAGCCCGTCCTCTTCGCGCGGTCATGTCAGAAAGCCCTCGATCAGCTCGACCAGCGCCAGAAGTATCGGAAGGCTCACAGCCATAATCGTAAGCTTCCCCGCCAGTTCCACCTGGCTTCCCACCGCGGAAAATCCCGCATCTCTGCACAGATCGGACGCAAATTCCGACAGGTAGGTGATCCCGACAATTTTAAGCAGAATAGCGACATACTGCGTATTGCCGCCCAGATATTCCTTCAGCCGGTCGATCGTCCGGAGAATTGTCTCCAGCCTCGACACTCCGAAGAAAAACAGCAGCAAACAGCCTGCCATGCTGATAAAGGAAGCATATTCGCTTTTTCCGCCTCTTACAAACAAAGCGCAGAGCACCGTCGCAATTCCGGCCAGCGCAATTTTCGCCATATTCATCCCCCGTTTCCGCGCGGTATCGTTCTTCATGCCAGGCTGCGGACACCGCGCCGGTGCAAACCTGCTGCCGGGCTCTCCCGGCTGTCAGTCCCTTCTTTATCCTGCGCATAAACCAGCTTTAAACCTTCTGACCGGATTTAATACCTTCCGCCCGCCTTTCGTGCGGCTTCTTTCGGTTCACTGTTCGTATGAGCACTCTCCCAAAGTACAGCGCCCGGCTGCTCCGGGTTCAACGTTTCTCCGGCGGCCAGGAATCCGGCGGCTTTTGACTGACCGTTTTTCCGGCGGCGCAGCATTCGACCGCTTTGCGTTCCCTGTCTCCTCCTGCAGCACAGCGTCTGCCTGTTCTCATCACCTACAGTGCGAACAAAGTCTGGATCGTTTCAAACAGCTGTGCTATGTACGGCACGATCCAGAACAGAACCACCAGCAGACCGGCCAGACTGACAAGAAACGCCTGATCCTCCCGCCCCGAATGCTTCAGTATCTGATTGAGTACCGAAACGAGAATTCCGACGGCTGCGATCTTGAAGATTAACTGAATTGTCATAACCGCTGTCCTCCGTTTCTAAAGCAGAATAACAAGCAGAAATATTCCCGCCAGAATACCGAGGCTTTTGCTCAGGGTCACATGCTTTTTCTCCTCGGCACAAAGAGTTTCCGTCAGCTCCTTCAGCTGTTCCAGATACCAGTCAAACGCGTTCTGCTGCATGTCCGCATCCATCTGTCCGAGCATGCTGCCAAGCCGGATGAGCATGGCGATATCCTGCTGCCGAAGCGCCGTATCGGAAAGCGCTTTCTGCGAGGCGTTCCGGAACGCCTCCTCCGGCGACTGAGCCAGGCGCCCGTTCAGCTGCTCCGCGAGCCCGGAAAAAAACATGGAAAGCTCCCCCTGCTCACGCGCTGCTGCTGCCTCAAACGCTTCCGGCAGGCTCGACCGCAGATAGCGGACATCCCCCCGCAGCACAAGCACGCTGCTGCGCAGCTGTCTGAGCAGCCGGATTCTGCGCTCGATCTCCCCGCCGAAATAAAAACCGAAGCCGCCGCAGGCGGCCAGCACCGCAATACTGCCCATCACCCGAATTATCATGCCGATTCTCCTCTCCCGTTTCTCCCCCTTTACAGGGGTAACTTCTGCAATTCCTGGTACGGCCAGGCCGCGTCCATTGCCGAATGCTTTTACCCGGAACTGTTACGGCGACCGGTCCTGCCATGCAGGAATGCTCCGGCTTCGGACCGGCTGCCGCTTATCTGAATTGTCCGGCCAGCTGCTGCCCTCCGCCGTCAAAAACCCCGCGAACGCCGCATTTTCCGTCCTTCTTTTCCAGAACAACATACCGCTCGAACATCTGCTGTGCCATCATTCCGCTCAGCACCGGTTTTTTTCTGATTTCTTCGATATCCGCGCCGTGCACCGTAGTAAGCAGCTTGCAGCCGCAGCTGCTTGCATAGCGCAGTGCGTGCAAATCCTCCTCTCCTCCGATTTCGTCGACCGCGATCACTGCCGGAGCCATGGACCGCAGAAGAAAAAGAAGTCCCTCCGCCTTCGGACAGCAGTCAAGCACGTCCGTTCTCATTCCAACGTCATTCTGCGGCATCCCCTGACAGCAGGCGGCGATCTCCGCCCGCTCGTCCACCACGCCCACCGTCATTCCCCCGTCCGAAAGCTGCCTTACGATATCCCGCAGCATGGTTGTTTTCCCCGCACCCGGAGGCGCTACGAGCAACGTATGACATACGCCTCCGTCCGGCGTGCGCAGCATCGGCAGCAGCCTGTCCGCACAGCCCTTCACCTCATGCGCCAGCCGGATGTTCAAAAAGGAAATGTACTTCATGTTTCTTACCTGATTTTTTTCAAGCACCGTTCGGCCGCAGACACCGACCCGATGCCCGCCGGCAATTGTAATGTAGCCCTGACGAACCTCTTCCTCAAACGCGTACAGCGAGAAATTACTGATGTACTCCATTGTTTCGCGCAGATCATTCCTGCTGACGGCATACGCCTCCCTGCGGTTTTTGGTAAGCCTGCCCGTCTCGGTCAGGAAAATCTCTCCATCCGTTCGGTTCAGAATCAGCGGCTGTCCTGCCCGCAGGCGGATTTCCAGCAGCTTCGAGCTATCGAGCCCGGCCCTCGACAGCACGGTTTTCAGCCGCCCCGCCAAAATTCTCATAATATTCTCCATCCCGCCGCCCCTCCTTCCGGCGCGCCCGCTGCTTAGCCCGGCCCGCTCTTGTAAAATATATGCCTGTCCCCCGGGAATATTCAAAAAAATAAGCTCTGGTTTCGATTGCTTTCCTCATCAATCCGGGACCGGCAGCCTGGACAATGCGGCCCGCAGCGGGGCTGCACCTGATTTTCTTGTTTTTACTTTTTTGTTGTCCTTTCTGTTCTCTTGTGCTAGACTAAAATCGGATTTTTCAGCGGTAAATTATAAAACCGAACAGAATGAAATAGGAAAACGGACAGAATTTATCTGTTACCGAACTAAAAATTAAAAAAAGCGCCCTATAGCGCAGAAATGAGGCACAGAATGCAGTACGGACTGATCGGAGAAACTCTCGGGCACAGCTATTCCAAACAGATTCATGAGCGCCTGGCGAACTATATCTACGAGCTTCATCCGCTCTCCCGCGGGGAATTTCCCGCATTTATGGAATTGCATGATTTTACGGCAATCAATGTTACCGTCCCTTACAAAAAAGCTGTAATACCTTACCTTGATCAGCTTGATCCGCTGGCGGAACGGATCGGTGCGGTCAATACGATCGTAAACCGCTCCGGGAGGCTGACGGGCTACAATACCGACTATTTCGGCTTTCTCTATCTGCTCGACCGCAGCGGCATCCATGTCTCAGGAAAAAAGGTGCTGGTACTCGGCAACGGCGGCGCGGCACAGCCGGTGTTTGCCGCCCTCTCCGAGCGAGGTGCAGAAGAAACCATCGTTGTAAAATACCGCGAGGAGCCCGGCACTGTTACCTATGAAACTGCCGCCTCACTCCATGCCGACACGGAAATCATTATTAATACAAGCCCCGTTGGTATGTTCCCGAATACGGATGCCACACCGATTGATCTTACGCCGTACCGCGGTCTTCAGGCCGCCGTTGACATTATCGCGAACCCACTGGAAACTCGCTTTCTCCGCGAGGCCCGCGAGCGCGGCGCACGTACCGCCGGCGGGCTGGATATGCTGGTTGCACAGGCAAAATATGCTGTCGAATTCTTCCTGGATATCAAAATCGCGGACGAAAAAATCGCCCCGATCCGGGACGAGATCGCGGCGCTGATGCAGCAAAAGGAAAACCGGTAATTTTCATCCGGAGACCTGCGGCTTCCGTGCTTCCCGGCCGGGCTAAAGTATTGCCCCTGACCGGCCGGGAAAATCAGGATTGTCCTGACTGCTGTTTCTGTTCATGCGGGTTCTGAATTATTCTGCCGTCTTTCCGATTGCCTGCAAAAGACTTCTGCTTTTGTCCGGTGTATCCTGGGTCAGCTCCCAGATCATAACACCCCCCAGGTTTTCTCTGGCATACCTGGTCTTTTCCACAATGGTATCCACACCATTGTAGTAAACTTCCATACCATTGTAGACAACGCGGTCTTTGCTGAAGGCATCCGGCACAGCTGCCAGGATTGTCCCGTAGTCCGCCCAGCTTGGCCTGGCGTAAAAAGGAACGCCCAGCACTACTTTATGGGCCGGCAGGCCCCTTGTCTCCTTCCAGTAGGTCCCGCAATCCACGGCGAACCGGTAAGTGGAATGACGCTCCCCGTCACCGGCGTCCCTGATAGCTGACGGTATCGCCTCCGGTGTAGACGGCAGCGCTGTCCCAGGTTTCGGTTGACGGCTCCTGCGGCGGTTTTTCCGTCGGACGCGGCACGGCGGTGCTTTCCGAGGCGGCACTCGGCGGATTTTCTGGCGGCTTTTCCGTCGGATACGGGGCGGCAGTACTTTCCGGGGCGGCACCCGGCAGTTCTTCTGGCGGCTCCGGTAAGACAGTACTGCTGCCGTCCGGTTTTTTATTATCCTCTGAAGAAGGTGTGATATCATCCGGTTTTATGTTCTGGCTCGAGGTTGCACCTCCCGGCTTGTCTCCCTCCGGTTCGGTCATCGTATCAACATTGGTCCGCATACCGATGCACAGAGATATCACAGCGGTAAACAGCACGCCAAGCGCAAAGCCTCCCAGCATATATAGCATCTTCTGCCTCTTTTCCATAATATCACCTCCGCTCAGGAATTGCTGGAATCTTGAATTTTATTCATCAGCTCCATTATATCGTATAAAATGCCGGCAGGCAATCCTCGAAGTAAACGAAAAAAGCAGCCGGAAAACCGCAGAAAATGGATTTTTCCGCAGCTCTCCGGCTGTCTCCGCCATTTGTAAGAACCAATTAAAAAATTATACGCGCTTCATGTACTCGCCCGTCCGGGTGTCGATCTGGATCTTGTCACCCTGGTTTACGAAGAGCGGTACATAAACGGTTGCGCCCGTCTCAACAACGGCCGGCTTCGTCGCACCCTGGGCAGTGTCGCCTTTAAAGCCCGGCTCGGTATCCGTAATCTCCAGCTCGACAAAGAGCGGAGGCTCGATGGAGAAAACCTGCCCCTGATGAGAAAGCATCTTAACCATCTCGTTTTCCTTGACGAATTTGAGTGTCTCTCCGACCTGATCCTTCGTCATGGCAACCTGGTCAAAGGTCTCAACATTCATAAAGTTATAAAACTCGCCGTCCGCATACAGGTACTGCATGTCCGTCCTTTCAATATGCGCCTGCGGATATTTCTCAGTCGGACGGAAGGTCTTATCAACAACACCGCCGTTCTTAATGTCTTTTAATTTCGTTCTTACAAATGCGGCACCTTTTCCCGGCTTTACATGCTGGAACTCGATAACCTGATAAACTGCGTTATCAATCTCCAGGGTAATGCCGTTTCTAAAATCGCCTGCTGATATCATAAACGAATCCTCCTTAATCATTGGCTATGCTATAGTCTATATGATTTTTCATATTTTTTCAACTGTTTTTTGTACAATCCGGAAAATTGTCCCTCCCGCAGCAGCCAATGAGCCGCCGGCAAATCCGAAGAAATGTCCCGAGCTGTTTTAACCGGAAACCGGATGCCCGGTCATTCCTCCGGCACTGCTGCCTCGCGTTCCGGCCCCTTATGTGCAGGCAGGGTGCCCGGCCGTGGCCGGTCTTCCATCGTTCCGGTAAATTCCACCCTTGTCCGCAGCAGGGTACCAGGTTACTGCACTTCCTCCTGCGCGGCCATTCCCAGCAGCGCATCCATCGCCAGAAGATACCCCTCCAAGCCGAGGCCGACAATCTGACCTGTGCAGACCGGGGCCGTCACAGAAGTGTGGCGAAATTCCTCCCGCTTGTGTACATTTGAAATATGCACCTCAATCACCGGGCAGACAATGGACGCAAGCGCATCGCGAATAGCATAGCTGTAATGCGTGTATGCGCCCGGATTGATGATAATGCCGTCCACACGGTCAAAGTAAGCCTGCTGAAGCCGGTCGATAATCCCGCCCTCGCTGTTGCTCTGAAACAGCTCCAGCTGCACATCCCGCTCAGCCGCCCCCTTCTTCAGCATTTCGGTCAGAGATTCGTAATCCCGGCTCCCGTAAACCCCCCTCTCCCGTATTCCGAGAAAATTGAGATTGGGGCCGTTCAAAACAAGAATTTTCATTTTTCTTTCTCCTTCTGCCGCAGAGGCGGCCTTATCAAACAGGAACCTGGCAGTGCGAAACGACACAAAGCCCGAAGCTGCTGAATTTGATTTCCTCCTGATTTCGGACTTACGGCTCTGCCTTTTTCCGCCGCATTACCTTTTCTACCTCATGGATAATCTCGTAAAAGGATTTTCCGTCGGTTTCTATGATGTAATCGGAAGCAGCTGCGTACTTCGGAGCGCGCTCCCCAAGCAGCCTGCGGATCTTATCCTCGCGGCCGTCCCCGGCAAGCAGCGGCCGCGTCGTATCACCCGCCAGCCGCGCGATGGTCGCCTCCTCGGATGCCTTCAGATAAAATACCGTGCCGAGCTGCTTGAGCAGCGCGGCGTTTTCCGTGCGCAGCGGCATTCCGCCGCCTGTCGACACAATCATCTCCTCCGGTTCCGAACAGAGCCGCTTAAGCAGCTGCGTCTCCCGGCAGCGAAATTCTTCTTCCCCCTCCCGGTCAAAAAATTCGCTGATGGTACAGCCGAACTCCTCCTCCAGCAGCTGATCCGTATCAAGAAAACGCCAGTCGAACGCCCGGGAAAGCTTTCCTCCCACACTCGTTTTCCCGCAGCCCATAAAACCGATCAGAATTATATTTTTCATTTTCTGCCCCTCTCACGCCTTTTTTTTCTGCAGTAAAAGAACAGCACAACACGCTCGAGCTGCCGCTTTAAGACAATCTGCACCTCCTCGTGCTTCGCAATCGGCTTCACCAGATAAGCCCGTATCCCCGCACGCTTCGCCCCCCATATATCCGTAAACAGCTGATCCCCGATAAATACGGTGCTGCTCCGGTCCGTATGCATCCGCTCCATCGCCGCCAGATAGCTTTTCACAGACGGCTTCCCGGCTCTGCAGATATAAGCTGCTCCGATATCCCGGTTAAACCGCGCGACTCTCTCCTCGTCGTTGTTTGACAGAAAGGTAACGGAAAAACCGATCTTCTTCAGCCTGCGCATCAGCGCGGCCGCCCGTTCTGTGGCATCCTGATCATGTTCCACAAGCGTATTGTCGATATCAAAAAGCAGCCCCCTTATCCCCTGTCTGTACAGTGTTTCATAAGGAATGCCGTATGCCGAAGCCACATAGAAATCGGGATAGAATCTCTGAAATATATCACCCATGCTCTGCTCGCTTTCGCCGGTTCTGCCCGGCTCATCAATATTTTTAATCTATTATATACGACAACTCCGGAAATCGCAAGCAGCGCGTTTTTCTTGATTATTCCCGCCGCCGGCATTATAATAAAGACAATCAGCCGCCCCGGCGGCAGAAGGAGAGGAAAGACAATATGAAGGATTTTTCGGAAATGTTTTCGCTGAAGGGAAAGGTTGCCTGGATCACCGGAGCCTCCTACGGCATCGGATTTGCGATTGCAAAGGCTTATGCCGCGGCCGGAGCGACCATCGTTTTCAATGATATCCGCCAGGAGCTGGTTGACAAAGGACTGGCCGCTTATGAGGCAGAAGGAATCAAAGCCCGCGGCTACGTCTGCGACGTTACGGACGAGGCCGCGGTGAACGCACTTGTCGGCGTAATCGAAAAGGAAATCGGCGTCGTTGATATTCTTGTCAACAATGCGGGCATTATCAAACGTATTCCGATGTGCGAAATGACGGCCGAGCAGTTCCGCCAGGTTGTCGATGTCGATCTGAATGCGCCGTTCATTGTCTCCAAGGCCGTGATCCCGTCCATGATCCGGAAGGGTCACGGGAAAATTATCAATATCTGCTCCATGATGAGCGAACTCGGGCGGGAGACGGTATCCGCCTACGCCGCAGCAAAGGGCGGATTGAAAATGCTCACGAAAAACATCGCTTCCGAATACGGCGAATTCAACATCCAGTGCAACGGCATCGGTCCGGGCTATATCGCGACGCCGCAGACTGCGCCGCTCCGCGAGACTCAGCCGGACGGCTCCAGGCATCCGTTTGACCAGTTTATTATCGCAAAAACCCCTGCCGCCCGCTGGGGCAGTCCGGAGGATCTGCAGGGTCCTGCCGTATTCCTCGCCTCGGACGCATCCGATTTTGTCAACGGACACATCCTCTATGTCGACGGCGGCATCCTCGCCTATATCGGCAAGCAGCCGTAAAACCAGGCTTCGGATTGTTTTTTCATTCCTGCCGGCGCAGCAAAAAAGCGCCGGCAGGGATTTTATTTTTTCAGATATTCCTCCATCGCCGGCAGCCTTTCCTCCGCCTCTTTCCTTCCCGTCTCGTAGAGCTCGCGCAGCCGCCGCGTATCCTTCTCCGTTCTTGAGATTAAAACCGGTTCCGGCGGCCGGATAATAAATATGCGTCCGGAATCCTCCAGCCCTTCCAGCTCCTCCTGTATCCGGTTATAGTGATCAGGTATCTGAAGCAGACGTCCGACGAGCTGCGGATACTGCCGGTAATGCCGGCGGTAGGCAAGCGCCAGCGGACGCGGAATGGCCGGCTTCCGGAATCCCCTCTGCCGTGTAAGCACAAGCACGTTTTTCTTATACCCCTGTTCCATTGCCCGCCGGTACGCAATCGGCTCCGCGATTCCCCCATCCAGATACCGCCGCCCGTTCAGCGAAATCATCGACGACAGGATCGGCATGCTGCTGGATGCCGCTGCGGCGCGGATAATCTCCGGCTCCTTTCCCTTTTCAAAATATTCCGCCCGTCCCGTCCGGCAGTTTGTCGCCACCACCTCAAATCTCTGTTCCGATGCGAAAAACGTTCTGGCGTCAAACGGCATCAGCTGTTCTGAGATCTCCCCGAAAAGGAAATGAAAATTAAAAATTCCGCCGTTTCTCACTATGTTTCTTGCGCTCATATAGCGCTTGTCATTGATAAACTGCAGGTTGATATCCCGGCTCCTGCCCTCCTGCCCGGAAATATAATTCATGCCGTTCAGCGATCCGGCCGACACGCCGTTCACATAAGAAAATTCTATCTTCTTTTCCAGAAGCACGTCGAGCACTCCTGCCGTAAACATTCCGCGCAGGGCCCCGCCCTCCAGAACCAATGCTCCCTCAATCATGGCCAACCTCCCATTCCGCTGCTGTTGCTTTCCGCCGATCCGCAGATTTATTTCTGCATCCGCCATCCTTCCTCTTTCTTCAGTCCGCAGACGGAAGCACCCCGCTGTTCTTCCGCTTCCACTCCTCAAAGCTCTCCATCCCGGACAGATATGCATTGCTGAAGCATCCCAGACCGGATACATCCTCCCCGAACCATGACGGTGGAACAAAATTTACTGCCTGTTCCTCGCTTTCAAATTCCACCTCGACAAATATCAGCCCGTCCAGCCGTCCGGAAAACACATCCAGCTCAGCGCACCGCCCTTCTGCAAGCGGAAGCACATACCGTGTTTTCTCCACCATATAACCGTCCGTTTTCCCGCGCAGATGAAGATAGGCCTCCTCCGTCAGCAAAAGCTCAACTTCCTCGTTCTGAAGCGCATTTTCCTGACTTAGGCCGCGATTCGATTTATAGGTCAGAAAGAACTGGTCATTTGACCTGCGAATGCGTATCACCGGCCTCGTGCACAGATATCCCTGTTCAATCTGCTTTTTCTTTGCTCCTTTAAGAACCGGTGTTGCTTTTACTAAAAATTTTCTCTCTATCTCCATTTCATTATATTCCTCCCTTGTAATAACCTTTTATAAGATTTTTTTAATATATTTTTCTTATTCGACATATCATTATATTTTCAAATGCCAGGAAGAACATTTCTTCTGCTCTGGAATTTTGTATTGTCCGCCCTGCGGTGCACTTCCTTAAAATATAGCGCTCTCTTCAAAATTTTGCAACTGCTTTTCTACTTTATACCCCTGCCCATTAAAAATATTTTTCCCTGGACACGGGATCTTGTTGCCGGCTTCTGGTTCTGTAAGATTTTATCCATCGCAAGTACATGAAATTCAGACGGTTCGCTGCCCGCTGCAACACCCGCCATACCGCAATGTCCAAATGGTTCACATAAATATTAACGTGTGCAGAAACTCGTATTTTCATGCGAACTGGCAGGTACTTGATCAGATCTACCTGCACAATGAAGGAATGCCCCTATTGCTGCAGTTCATGTCCTCTATTTTATCATATATAGACGAAAAATATATGGTGTCATACAATTTCCTAACCAGATGGCTTACAAAAATAAAACTTTAATTCTAGCATTGAATTTTCGATTATTCCATTAAATTTCCATTTTTCTAAATATGAATTTCTATCTGCGGGTTCCTGCATTTTATTATCCGCGGTCATCGCTCGTCCATTCGTGAGCCTCTCCATTCAGGAAACAGAAGTTTCAAAAACATTCAGAGAGCTATTGACAAATGCAGCATTGGAGCATATACTATTCATATCAACATTTTTTGATTTGAGGTGAGTATATGGAATCATATCACAAAAGTGCAAAAATATTTAAAGCCCTGTGTGATCCCAAACGTCTTGCCATCCTGGAACAATTACGAAGCGGAGAAAAATGCGCCTGCGTTTTGCAGGAACTGATGGACTTACCCCAGTCAGGCCTGTCCTATCACATGAAAATTCTGTGTGAATCCGGGCTTGTGGCCAGTCGGCAGGAGGGCAAATGGACGCATTACTGCTTAAGCGAGGCTGGCAGGGACAAAGCGGTGAAGCTGCTGCTGGCTGTTACCACACCGGATGTGGAGCAAAAGAACCGATGTCTTTTATGTGATAAATAAACGCCGTCATAGCAAGATGGCGTTTATCCTGATATTTAACATCAAATTTTTTTGATATATCATGAAACAAATGGAAAGTGAGGTTTTTTATGGGCCTATGGCAATTTATCCAAGACCAGGTTTTAGGCATGAATTGGCTGAATGAACTGATCGGCAGAGGACTTTCCATGCTTGGCCTGGATACCGGGGGACGTGCCGGGGGAAGCATCCGTTTTTTTCTTTATGATGTGCTGAAGATCACCGTGCTGCTCTGCTTTTTGATTTTTGTGATTTCTTACATTCAGAGCTATTTCCCGCCAGAACGAAGCAAACGAATATTAGGCCGGTTCCACGGAATCGGTGCAAATATTATCTCTGCCCTGCTGGGCACGGTAACACCATTCTGCTCCTGCTCATCCATTCCTTTGTTTATCGGTTTCACCGGTGCGGGACTGCCGCTTGGAGTTACGTTCTCTTTTCTGATTTCATCCCCTATGGTGGATTTGGGTAGTCTTATCCTCCTAATGAGCATTTTCGGTGCGAAAGTCACTATCGTCTATGTGATAGTTGGGCTGGTAATTGCTGTAGCAGGGGGCACTTTAATTGAGAAATTGCATATGGAGCCGTATGTGGAAGAATTCATCCGAAAAGCCGGAAGTGTGGACATACACCCCCCTGCACTTTCGGTACAGGAAAGGATTCAATCTGCAAAAGAACAAGTTGCCTCCACATTCAAAAAAGTATTCCCGTACATTTTGATTGGCGTTGGCATTGGTGCGGTCATTCATAATTGGATACCGCAAAGCCGGATTGAAGCTGTTCTGGGCGGCAGCAATCCATTCGGTGTTGTTCTTGCTGCACTGGCGGGCGTTCCTATGTATGCTGATATCTTCGGCACTATTCCTGTGGCGGAGGCTCTGCTCTATAAGGGTGCACAGCTTGGCACAATATTATCGTTTATGATGGCCGTCACAACGCTGAGTCTGCCATCCTTGATTCTGCTCCGCAAAGCAGTAAAGCCGAAGCTGCTGGCCTTGTTTATCAGCGTTTGCACCATTGGAATTATCCTTGTCGGCTACGCCTTTCATGTATTCCAATTTTTACTTGTATAAATTTTTAAGAAAGGAACTATAAATGATGATTTTCAAAAAGAAAAAGCAAAAAAGAAATTCTTGCTGCAGCGGCAGCAACAACATCCAGGAAACACCGGCACGGACAGAAGCAGAAAAGAATTCTGCAGGAATCAAGGTGCTGGGAAGCGGCTGCGCCAAATGCAACTCTCTGGAGGTTGCTGTCCGGGCAGCCTTGACGGAGCTGGGAATGGACACAGCCATTGACCATGTGACGGACTTCACTCAGATAGCCGCATATGGAGTAATGACTACTCCGGCACTGGTTGTGGATGGAAAAGTTGTGTCGTACGGAAAGGTTCTGAAAAAGGAGGAGGCAAAAACTATTATTCAAAAAATACGGACAAATCATTAATCACAAAATCCACGTCATAAACTTTTCCATCAGCCGGGGCTGGATCTCAGGATAGGTCCAGCGCTCCGGCAGCTGCACGGACAGAACAATCCTTTCCATTTCATGGTGCAGCTCCGTTTCAAATTCCCGGATCTCTGCAAAATAAAGCATGCCGAAGGATTCCTCCGCTGCGGTTCCTTCGCCTCTGACAACGGAATATATGCCGAGTTCTCTCAGGTCATAATCAACTGCTCCGGTTTCCTCGTAAAGTTCCCGTTTCGCCGCATCCAGAATATCCTCTCCCGGCTCCCGGTGGCCGCCCGGGATTTCCCAGGTATCCCTTTCCCGGTGCTTGCAGAACACCCATTTCCCTCGGGATCTTGCGATAATTACTGCAAACCGCAGCAGTGCGTCATCCGCCTCTTTATAAAATCGTACCTCAATCATTTTCTTCCCCGTTCTGTATATTATACTTTATGCCGTCCTTTTACTGCAGCGGTATCCAGACTCCCAGACTCCCCTCCGCATAGCCGAAACCGAAGGAACCCACCGGGAAACCAATGCTGACCCCGCCCTCCCGGAAGCTCCAATAAAGCGATTTTTGATCCAGCGCATCAGCGATTCCCTGATCCAGAAGCGCATCATCAAATTCCAGATCCGGATAATTCTCTATCAGCTGCTCCTTCAGCTTTAACCGGAAATCCCCGCCGGTTTCAACCACATCGGACAGTTCCAGCCGTTCGCCGGTCTGCGTGCTGAAATTGTACACGTCGGAATAATTGTTCGGATGCGGGCCGCCCTCCTCCTCCGTTCTCAGAATAGAGAGGCTGACCGCCTCAGCATCACAGCGCGTAACCGTTATATTGACCGTCTGCGCAAATGCGCCGGAATCCGGCAGCACAGGATTTTGCACCACGCTGTCCAGAAACCGGGTACTTTGCTCCCTCCACTCCCCGTTGATCTGAGCAAGAGCCGATGCCAGCGCTTCGAAGCCATCCCCGCTCAACGAAAACTCCGGATATTCCGCAAAGGCGATTTCCTTTCCGGAAGCATCCGTCCGCGCATCGCGGAGAATTTCCCAAGAAACCTCCGGAGCCTGTTTTTTATCGTTCTCTCCGGAAATATCCCCTTCCGCACCGGTCGGAGTATTTTTATCCTCCCCGCCCGCAGGCGTTCCCGCCGGCCCCGAGGTGATTTCCGCTCCCTGAGATCCCTCCGCTCCATTTTTTTCCTCCCTGCCGCAGGCCGTAAGCACAAGTGCCGAAGCCAATGCCGCAACAAGCCATTTTGCTGCTGCCTTCTTATACATTTTTTAACCCTCCCACTCATATTTCTCAGAAATATTTTTTTCCGAAATTTACGGAATCTAAATCGGATTCGAATTCGAACTCCAGTTTAGCACAAAAAGCGAAAAAGACAAGCGGCGCTTCGGAAAATTAAGGATTTTTAATATATATGAAAAGAAAATTTAATAAATTGACAGAACAAAAAAGTATTCTGCCGGACAGCAAATCAAAAAAGCGAATATAACGCAAAAAATAATAACAAACTCCATTTTGCGGCCGCCGTGCGTCTGTTATAATAAATCCCATATCTGAAACCGATTACAATTTCACATTTTCAGCTTTTCATAAGGAGGATTTCACAATGCTGCTTGATACCGGCTGGCGTTTCCGTCTCGGCGACCAAGAAAACGCCTTCGAAAAAAATTTCAGCGACGCGGACTGGCGGGAGGTTGCGCTCCCGCACGACTGGTCCGTGGAATATCCGAAAGACCGCAATCTCTCCAGCGGCACGGGTTATGTTGTCGGCGGCACCGCATGGTACCGCAGGCATTTCACTCTTCCGGCAGGCGCAAAGGGAAAGAAAATTTTTCTCTGCTTTGACGGCATTTACAAAAACAGCCAGGTCTGGATTAACGGCTATTATCTCGGCCGGCGCCCGAACGGATATATATATCTTTCCGGTATGATATAACATATTTTCTTGTTTTCGGCGATGCATCCGCAAATATAGCAGGTTGCACCAGTGCTTACAGAACTGGCTTATCCTGCAGCTCCCGTGCAGCGGCCTCCCGGCCGGATACACTGAACTGCTCCGATGCCGAAGGCACCGCCCTCCCCTGCCCGGAACCGGCATTACGCGCAAAGTAACACTGCAGCAATTCGACGAGGTTTACCCGTGTGAATACGGCATTTTCTTAAAGACTCCTGAGGTTTCCGAAAACAGCGCAGAGATTGTAATCGACAATGAGCTCGTTCTTTCCGAACTCGCAGCAGAAAACAGCGCCGAAGTCACCGTACAATCCACCCTCTTTGACGGAAAAACCGCCGTCGCTGTGTTTGAGACGGCCGCCATTCTCACAAAGGGCACGGCGCAGACGGTAACAACTTCCGGGACACTTGCCGCTCCTCGTCTCTGGTCGCCGAAAAACCCGGCACTCTACATGCTTCGGACGTCGGTTGTCCTTCCGGACGGCAGAACGGTAACCGTGGACGAACAGAACGTCGGTGTCCGCTCCATCCGCTTTGATGCGGACAACGGCTTTTTCCTTAACGGAGAACCGACCATTTTCAAGGGCGTCTGCCTGCACCATGACGGCGGCGCGCTCGGCGCAGCGATGACAAAGGGGGTGTGGCGGAGACGTCTTTACAAGCTGAAGGCCATGGGCTGCAACGCCATCCGCATGAGCCACAATCCGCATGCGAACGAACTCTACGAGCTCTGCGACGAGCTCGGCTTTCTTGTGATGGACGAGGCGTTCGACGAGTGGGAGGGCTGCAAAAACAAATGGTACCGCGGCCACAATGTCTACCCGCCGAAGCATCAGGGCTATGCAAACGATTTTCCGGAGTGGCACGAGCGCGACCTTACAGCACAGATCCGGCGTAACCGCAACCACCCAAGCATTGTGCTGTTTTCTATCGGCAACGAGATTGATTACCCGAACGACCCGTACAATCACCCAAGCTTTCTGACCATGACCGGAAATAACGATGCCGATAAGCCGGAAGAAGAACGCCGTTTCAATGCCGGCCGCCCGAATATGGAGCGCCTGACCGCAATTTCCAGAAGACTGGCCGCAATCGCAAAGAAGAATGACCCGACGCGCCCGGTCACGGCCGCCGTGGCGTTTCCGGAGCTTTCCGCAAATTTAGGCTATATTGACCATCTTGATGTTGTGGGCTATAATTACAAGGAGCATCTGTACGAGCAGGATCACCGCCGCTTCCCGGACAAACCGTTTCTCGGCAGCGAGAACAGCCCGGGATATGCAGCCTGGAAGTGGGTAAAAAAACTCCCTTATATTTCGGGGCAGTTCCTCTGGATCGGCATCGACTATCTCGGCGAATGCGGCGGATGGCCCTTCCACACGCACGGCTCCGGCAACCTCTCCACGGCAGGTTTTGAAAAGGCACGCTACTACAGCCGTCAGAGCTGGTGGAGCGATGAGCCGGTGATTCATATCTGCACCGGGCGGAAAAACGCCGACCTGGGTGAATGGAAAATGATGCTTGATTCATGGAATTATGTGCCGGGCGAGGAAATTGAGGTGCGCTGCTACACAAACTGCGCCGATCCGGTACTGCTCGTAAATGACATCCCGGTCAATGCGGCTGCAGAATACGCGGAGGAGCTAGGCTTTTACCGCTGGTTCGTGCCGTTTGAACCCGGAAAAATCACGGCTGCTGCGCTGGCCTGCGTGCGGCCGGAGGCTGCGGTTTTCCCGGCGGAAACAGTGCCGCCGGAGAACTTTCCGTATCCGTTTCACGGTGTAAAAACAGAGCCGCCTTTCGCCGGGCCTTCTGCCGGCCGCACCGTTCTCTGCCACACCCTGGAAACCGTCGGCGCTCCGGTGCAGCTTCGCATGGAGGTCGTCGGCGAGGAGGATATCGTACAGATTGAAATCTCTGTGCTTGACGCGGTCGGGAGGCGCGTTGTTTTCGACCAGTCCCGCGTTGACGTTCTTCTTGAGGGAAACTGCGAATATCTCGGACTGGATAACGGGGATACCCGCGATGTGACGGATTACCGCGCCTCCTTCCGCAACGCACTGGAGGGCAGGCTGATGCTGTATCTGCGAAAAAAAAGCGGCGGACCGATTACCGTCCGGGCATGCAGTCCTTATCTGCGTGATTGCGTCCTGACGCTGTAAGAAACTTCCCGGCAATCCGGCGCCCGGTCAGGCCAATGCTTTTGTTCTTGGGCGCCGGAACTGTATGAAACAATATCGAGGAGGCTTGAACCATGAAAACAAGACGTTTTATTTCTCTGCTCTGCACTGCCCTGCTTCTGTCGGGCTGTTCCCTGTTCTCCGCCGGGAGCAGCGTCTCCCGTATTACGCTCGGCAGCAGCCTTGAGATCGACAACACCGACGAAAACAGAGTTCTTTTAAGCAACACGGATGCTCTGGCCGCAGACGGCATGTACTATGCCTCCTGGGGACTCGGCTCAAAATCGCCCTTCACGGACACGGACGGCAAAACGGTGGAGCTGTACGATGCCCGCCTCCACCTTCTGCTGGGTGAATATGAGAACAGCGGGGAGGCGCAGAGCAATATGGAATCCTGGCTCGCCTCCGGAAGAACGGAGTATGATGTTTTAACCGACGAAGAGTTCCTCTGCGGCGGGCGGACCTATACAAAGCTTACCTACCGCTTCCGGGCAGAAAACAGCCCGTACACAAACGGTGTTTCCGTATTCGGTGTTTCCGGCAGCAGTGCCGTATGCATTGAACTTACCTGCCGTGAAACTTTTCCGGATGATCCGGCCGCCGCATTGACTGGCTTTCTGAACTCCTGCACCTATCTTGAAGAACCATAATTTTCAGTATTTATTATTACTAGAATGCAGGTTGATTTCTATACGAAAAATGATACATTGTTTCCTCCGCTGTTTCTGCGATATAATAAACCCCGAAGGCAGGACAATTCCGCGGGCGTCCCTGCTGGGCTGCAGTCTTTGCTACATAGCATACTTTTCTTTTTACATTTTTATTTATAATATTTATTTTATTTGCAAAAAAGAAAGTTTCTTTAATGTTTATATTGTTCAATATCAGAGGAGGATTATTTATGACAATCGGAGAACACATCAAGGAATTGCGCAGAAAAAACGATCTTACACAGGAAAAGCTGGCCGACTTTCTCTGCGTTTCCTGCCAGGCTGTCTCAAAATGGGAATGCGGCGTGTCAAGCCCGGATCTGTCGCTGATCGGCCCGCTCACCAGACTGCTGCATGTCTCGGCTGACGAGCTTCTTGGCCTGTCGGATTCCGGTGCGGATGAAAGACGGTGCGGGCTGGAGGCGGCATACGAAAAAAGCTGTACCTCCGGGGAGCTGCAGGAGCGCTATCAGCTTGCCTGCACTGCCGTCAGCGAGTACCCCGGCGATATGAAATATCTCTGCTGGCTGGCCGACTGCGAGCATTTTCTCGCACAGGAATACAAGGAGGATGCCGAGTACCGCTCCTGGCTTGAGCGCTCTGCCAGAAAGTATGCGACCGTTATCGAAAGCACGGAGGACAAGGATCTGCTGCGCTCTGCCATCGCAGGCATCGTTATGTCCCTCTCGCTTCTGAACCGGCAGGAAGAGGCGCTGAAATACGCCGCGCTTTACCCTGAACCGATGGCTGGGCTTGATAAGAGGGAGGTGATGAACTGGGTTCTTTCGGGGCAGGAAAAGGAAAAAAATCAGCAGGGACTTATCGACGACCGGCTTTCGGATCTGCTCCGTGCGCTCAGCGCAAAGAGCGGGGAATATACCGGTATTCTGGACAGCCGGCGTGCCATCCGTGATATCCTCCGGATTATGATCCCGGACGAGAACTATCTGGTTTACCACGATTTCCTGTTTATTGGCCGGATCGATGAGGCGCGCGCACTGACCGGGCTCGGGCGCTTCGGGGAGGCGGTAGAAGCTCTGCGCGCCGCCCGCTTCCACGCAGAGCAGTTTGACCGCATGACCGCCGCACAGAACCGCATTCATCGCTATACGGCGCCGTTGCTGAACCTGAACGAGGTTGATGCGGACAGCCTGCTTCGGACAGACACCGGTACCAGGATGGATTCGTTTTACAGCTGGCTTAAGTGCAAATGGTTTGAGCCGCTGCGCGGACACAGCGATTTCGACGCGCTGGCGGAGGGATGACCGAACGGGCCGCCGCGGCTCCTCCCGCGCTCTGCTGACGGCTGCAGTTTATCCGCAGTTTCTTTTCTATTCTCTTGAAAATTGTATTTAAATGATTGCTGCAAAAAAGCGGCTGCTCCACGGACAAAGAAATGTCTATGGAGCAGCCGCTTCTTTCTGTTAGCAGCCAGTAGGGGAATCGAACCCCTGTTTTCGCCGTGAGAGGGCGACGTCTTAGCCGCTTGACCAACTGGCCTCGCTGCAAGAGGTATGATACTACATTTTCAATTAAAATGCAAGTGTTTTTTCAGATTTTTTACGACAATTTCTTTTTGAACTCCAAACCCGGCTGTGAGAACGGATTTTTTCCTGTGCGGCGGATAAATTTTTCGAACTCTCTGTCCGCCTGCGCGGCAAAAATTTTCGGGGTGGATATCGGATCGGCAAGCCCGACCCGATCCCAAGTTGCCGCCCAGATCAGATAGGGCGCAAGCGGCAGGGAATCCTTTACCTTGATATGAAAGCCGTCCCGAATCAGCAGTCCGTCCCGCGCCATTTTTTCGGCGTCGAAATACAGCCTCGCCCCGGTCCGGTATTTTGCGTCGGCATCCATAATAATTTTTCCCTGCTGTTTGGAACTGACAACAATTTCGCCGCCCATGCCCCCGCCGAACATAATATAGTCGCCGAAATGCGGAGGATCTCCCAGCTTCGCCCCGATCGGCTCCTCCTCCCCTGCGGCATGCTCCGCTTTTAACCAGTTAAAGCATTTCAGCATTCCGCCGCGCTGAATTTTCTCCCAGGCGTCCGCCGGCGTACTGTGTATCAGCACCGGCGGTTCATAGCTGCGCAGTCTGCGCTCGCAGAAGGAATGCCCCCGGTATCTCTGCAGTGCTTCGTCGTATTCACTCTGTGAAATAACCAGAAGACCGTTGAGACTGCCGGCGCCGCAGTAGCCGATAAAATCACCCGCCGCCATTTTCCAGTCTTTGTGGATCACCCTGCTGACCATAATGGTATACGCAGAGCCCTCCCTGCTTCCGACATGGCAATGCCATTCTGTGCTGTCGGACAGCTGAAAGATCAGCCAGGAGCTGTTATATTCCCGGCCGGTCACCGGGTTTATTCCATTTTCCGTCAGATTGTCCATACGATAAATCATCTTTGTCCGGCTCCTTCCAGCGGTACATAGCTCTCCCATTCTTTTCAGCTCGGCCATTCCTTCCGCCTTCCGGGTTCTCCTGCTTTTTCCCTGACAGGGCGGTCTTCTGACAGGTTCCGAACACCCGGACTGCAAAATATATTTTCTCTTAGCAGAGCCGGCCGACGCCCGATTTCTGCCTGTTATCGGCACAAGCTCCCTTTCGCGCTGCGATGCCATGAAAGATCTGCGCATGGCAGCATCTGCCGGCCGGTCAGCCCTGCATCAGAAAATCCATCAGAGACATCTGATTGGAGATCGGAATCGTGCCGAGCAGGCCGAGCTCCGCCATTTTATCCGCAATTGTGGCACTGACCTTACAGCGGTTCCGGAAGTCCTCGCGCGACAAAAACGCCCCGTCGGCCACGGCCTCCACAATCTGCTCCGCCGCCTTGTCGCCGAGCCCGTCTATGGTGGAAAGGCACGGCATGATTTTTCTGTCGCTTACAATCTGGAACGCGTGCGCCCTTGCCGTGTAGATATCAATCGGCTCGAAATCATAGCCGCGCGCATACATTTCCTCTACCAGCTTCATATCCTTGTAGGTATCCTCCTCCTTCTGCGAAAGCTTTTCCGCGAAATTGGCGGAGCTCATGCGGCGCTTGTATTCGGTCATGTGCATGCGCAGCTTCTCCTTTCCCAGACACATCAGCTCGTAATTGAACGCGGACGCGCGGATGCTGAAATAAGCAGCATAGTAGGCAAGCGGATAATAGACCTTAAAATAGGCAATGCGGAACGCCATCATAACATAAGCACAGGCATGTGCCTTCGGAAACATGTACTTAATATGCTCGCATGACCAGATGTACCATTCCGGCACGTCGTTTGCCAGCATATCTTCCTTCATTTCGTCCGTCAGCCCCTTCCCCTTTCTCACGCTCTCCATAATTTTAAACGCATGCCCGTTCTCCACCCCTTTCTGAATCAGATAGGTCATAATATCGTCGCGCGTACAGATCGCAGTGGAAAGTGTGCAGGTGCCGTTCTGAATCAGCATCTGAGCATTGTTCGACCATACGTCCGTCCCGTGGGACAGCCCGGAAATCCGGATCATGTCGGAAAAGCTCCCCGGCTTTGCCTCCCGGAGCATCTGCATAACAAAATCCGTTCCGCACTCCGGAATGCCCAGACAGCCGAGATCGCAGCCGCCGATGTCGGACGGACGGATGCCGAGCGCCTCCGTGGATTCGAACAGGGACAGTACTTTCGGATCGTCCATGCGGATTTTTTTCGCATCCAGCCCGGTAAAATCCTCCAGAACGCGGATCATCGTCGGATCATCGTGCCCGAGAATATCCAGCTTCAGCAGATTATGATCAATGGAATGATACTCAAAATGTGTCGTAATCGTTTTCGAAGTCATATCATTCGCCGGATGCTGGATCGGAGTGAAGGAATTGATTTCCTCCCCGTGCGGCAGCACGACAATGCCCCCGGGATGCTGCCCCGTCGAGCGCCGCACGCCGGTGCAACCGACAGCGATGCGCTCCACCTCCGCCGGGCGCCTGTGAATACCGTGCTCCTCGTTGTACTTTTTCACATAGCCGAACGCGGTTTTGTCCGCCACGGTGCCGATTGTGCCGGCGCGGAAGGTGTGGCCCTCCCCGAAGATCACCTCTGTGTATTCGTGCGCCTTGCTCTGATACTCCCCGGAGAAATTCAAGTCGATATCCGGCTCCTTGTCCCCGTTGAATCCCAGAAAGGTTTCGAACGGAATATTATGACCGTCCTTTTTCAGCATCGCGCCGCATTTCGGACAGGCGCGATCCGGCATATCGCAGCCCGAGCTCGAGGCATACTGCTTTACGAGCTCCGAATCAAAATCGGCAAAATGGCATTCCGAACAGTAATAATGCGGCGGAAGCGGATTGACCTCCGTGATTCCGGACATCGTGGCTACAAACGATGAGCCGACGGAACCGCGCGAGCCGACGAGATAGCCGTCCTCGTTCGATTTCCACACAAGTTTCTGTGCAATAATATACATAACGGCAAAGCCGTTGCTGATTATGGAACGCAGTTCATGCTCCAGCCGCTCCTCCACCTGCAAAGGAAGCTCCGGCCCGTAAATGGAGTGCGCTTTATCATAACATATACTGCGCAGCGTTTCGTCGGAATGCGGGATAACCGGCGCGCATTTGTCCGGGCGCACCGGCGATATTTTTTCAACCATATCTGCGATTTTGGCCGGGTTGGCAATCACCAGTTCCTCTGCCTTTTCCGGGGGCAGATACGAAAACTCCGCCAGCATTTCCTCCGTCGTGCGGAAGTACAGCGGAGCCTGATTATCCGCGTCCGAAAAACCCTTTGAGTGCATGATAACCCGGCGGTAAACCTCATCCTCCGGATTCAGAAAATGGACGTCGCAGGTCGCGACGACGGGTTTGCTGTACTGCTCGCCCAGCGCGATGATCCTTTTGTTGATTTCGATCAGATCCTCCTCTGACTCGACTGGAATTTTCGGATTCTCAATCATAAAACGGTTGTTTCCGAGCGGCTGAATTTCGTAATAATCGTAAAAATCGCACAGGCGGGCCACCTCATCCGGCGCCTCCTGGCGCAGTATCGCCTGATAAAGCTCTCCTGCTTCACATGCCGAGCCGACCAGCAGCCCCTCCCGGTATTTCGCAAGCATGCTTTTCGGAATCCGCGGCCGGCGCTGAAAATACTGGATGTGCGATGCGGAAACCATGCGGTACAAATTGATCCTCCCGACGTCACTGCGGCACAGCAGAATCGCGTGATAGGTCGGCATTTTTCGGATAATCTCCGGCGCGATCTCACTGTTTTTGTTGATATCGCACAGCTGTCTGCAGCCCCGCTCTGACAGAATTTTCAAAAATTTTACATAAATCTCCGCTGTGCAGCCCGCATCGTCAACCGCCCGGTGATGATTTTCCAGGGATACGCCAAGCGCCTTCGCCACGGTATCCAGCTTGAAATTGTGAAGCTCCGGCAGCAGGACGCGCGCGAGCCCGACCGTATCGACAATCGTAAAATCCGCAAAGAGTCCGAGCTCGGACGCATAGTGAGCGATAAAGCCGGTATCAAACGATGCATTGTGCGCAACAAGGATGCAGCCCTCGCAGAATGCCAGAAACTTCGGCAGCACCTGTCCGATGGTCTCTGCACCGATCACCATCGCGTCGCTGATGCCCGTGAGCTTTTCAATTTCAAACGGGATCGGTACCTGCGGATTGACAAAGGAAGAAAAGCGCTCCGTTATCTCGCCGCCCTCCACCTTCACTGCGCCGATCTCTATAATTCTGTCGTGCCTGCTGCTCAGGCCCGTTGTCTCGATATCGAACACAACCGCAGGACAGAGCAGCTCCTGTCCCCGATCTTCGCGCACGATCTCCTCCAGATCATCAACAAGGTATGCCTCCATGCCGTAAATAATCTTGAAGGCCTTTGCGCGGGCGATCTCCTCCTCGGTTTTGAGCTTTTTGATATTAATGGCGTGGTTTGCCACCGGAAAGGCCTGAACAACACCATGATCAGTAATGGCAATGGCCGAATGTCCCCACGCAAACGCCGTATTCACCAGATCTTCCGGCGAGACAACGGCATCCATATCGCTGAAGGTAGTGTGCGCGTGCAGCTCGATGCGTTTGACCGGGGCATTGTCCTTCCTTTTTTTCATGAAATCCGGGATGCTGCGGATGCCGTCTACCGACCCGAGCGAAATTTCATGGTCATATTTGTCCAGCATCGCCATTCCCCGGATCTTGATATAGATACCCTCCTTCAGCTTTCTGCTCAGCTCCTCCTTCTGTTCGGCTCTCACAAAAAGCTTGGCTGATATGGTATCTGTAAAGTCAGTAAACGAAAAAATATACAGAAACTTTTCGTTTTTCAGCTCCCGCACATCCAGCTTTATTATCTTCCCGCGCAGGACCACTTCTCCGATTTCATCCTGCACCTCAGAAATCGGAATCGCCTCGCCGTCAAAGAACCTTCCGTATATGATTTCCGGATCATCCGGCACAAGCTCCCGCTTGCCGAACCGTCCCTTTCCGTAAGCACCGGATTTGGAATAATCGCGTCCTCCGTAACCGCTCTTCGGCCCGGATTTGTGCACACCTGCAGTTCCTGCCCGGCCGGACGCCGGGAAACCGTTTGTTCCGGTTTCTCCGGCGGTTCGGCTTCCCGCCGCCGAGCCGGTCATTCCGTTTCCTGCGGCTGCCGACCGTCCTCCCGCTGCCGAGATTCCGTTTCCTATGGCTGCCGACCGCCCTCCCGCTGCGGAGCTGTTCGCCTTGTTTCCTTCGGCTGCGGTCCGGTCTCCGGCGGTATTGTCTGCCCCGGGGGCACCTGTATGCGCCGGCTGCGGTTCCTTCGATTCCCATTCGCCCGGGCGCTCCACTGCATTTACATCCACATACGCCTGCGCGCTCTGCCGCAGAAGAGCCGGGGAAGCAACAAACTCATACTCCTCCGACTGTGTTTTTTCCGGGATCGGCAAATACTCGAAGCTTACGGCAAGCGGAAAGGAATACCGTTCCCCGTAAAGAGTTTCCAGCCACGAACCAAGCTCTTGGCATTTTCTGCGGTTAATAAAGCTGTCCGGCACCGCGATCCGCATTGTACCGCCGGTTTTGCCCCCGGGTGCGGCTCCTTCCGCGAAGGAAATATCCGCCGCGCGAAGGATTCCCGCCAGAACGGTGGACTGCTCGGACAGCTCCTCAAACAAGCTTTCACGGTAGGCGTTCCAGAGATTTTCCGGCGTATACTGGCCCGACAGCCGGCATGTCTCATGAAAGGCGACCTCTCCGCCCATCCCGGAAAAGAGCTGTTTTTTCAGCTGATAAAGCATTTTCTTTTTATCGCGGAACGGAATCAGCCGGCTGCTCTCGATGTGTACGGTTACGCGCCCCGACAATTTGGAGGCTGCCACCTTCACAGCGGCAACCTCCTCAAATACGCTTTTCAGACCGGCATCCACGGTCAGCATATCAAACACTTCAAAAAATTTCATTCCTATCCCCCGCGCATCGCAGCTCTTCATACGATGCTGCATTCATCATCAAATAAAAATCTGAAAGCGCCTTTTTCCAAAAACTCCACCAGTCTTTAACGCAATCCGCAGTTACGCCAGACCGGCAAGCCGATCCAGTTCTGTCTTCAGCTCCGCCAGAAGCCGATCCTCCGGCACCTTCCGGAGAATTTCACCCTTCCGGAACAATATGCCCTCGCCGTCGCCCCCGGCAATCCCCAAATCAGCCTCCAGGGCCTCGCCCGGCCCGTTTACCGCGCAGCCCATCACCGCCACCTTCAGTTCCAGTTCCGGAGGATAGCGCTTTACCAGCTCCTCCACCTGCTGCGCCAGCGGGATCAGATCGATCCGGGTTCTGCCGCAGGTCGGACAGGAAACAACCTCAACCCCGCCCTTTCTCAGCCCGAGCGATTTCAGGATAAGCTTTGCCGCCTCAATCTCCTCCGCCGGTCTTCCGGTCAGTGAGACACGGACGGTATCGCCGATCCCCTGATACAGTATGATGCCGAGCCCGACTGCCGACTTGATGCCTCCGCGCAGGACGGAGCCGGATTCCGTAATTCCGACATGCAGAGGAAAGCGCGTGCGCTCCGCAATCAGCTCATGTGCCCGCACGCACATAGTTACGTCGGAAGATTTAATGGAAATAACAAGGTTGTCATAATCCATGGCCTCGATCAGCGCTGTCTGGCCAAGCGCGCTCTCGACAAGCCCCTCTGCCGTCACATGCCCGTATTTCCCGATCAGCTCCCGTTCCAGCGACCCGCTGTTGACGCCAACGCGGATCGGGATCTGGCGCTCCCTCGCCGTCTGCACAACCGCCCTGACGCGCTCCGCATCGCCGATATTGCCCGGGTTAATCCGGATTTTATCCGCCCCATTCTCCATGGCCGCAATCGCAAGCCGGTAATCAAAATGGATATCGGCCACCAGCGGAATATGGATCTGTTTTTTAATCTCCCGGAATGCCTCAGCCGCCTGCATGGTTGGAACAGCGGCTCGGACAATGTCGCAGCCCGCCTCCTCCAGCTCAAGAATCTGACGCACGGTTCCGGCGATGTCTTCCGTTTTCGTGTTTGTCATCGATTGCACGGCGACTGGATTTCCACCGCCGATTTTAACGTCGCCGATGCGGACGACCCTTGTGTTTTCTCTGCAGCTCATTCTTCCCTCCCGGCGGCGGCCGCCGCTCTGCCGCACAGCACTTTAAATTGCTGCCCGGCCTTCTCCATCCGGTCAGAAAAGATTCCGGATATCGTTATAAAAGATAAATACCATAAGAATCATCAGCAGAATAAAGAAAATCCCGTTGACAAGCCCTTCCTTTTCGCGGTTGAGCGGCTTGCGCCGAATTCCCTCGATAATAAGGAACAGCAGCCTGCCGCCGTCCAGCGCCGGGATCGGCAGCAGGTTCATTACGCCGAGATTTGCGCTCAGCAGCACGCACCAGTTGATCAGCTCCACGATGGTAATAAGGGCACCGTAAGGTTTCGCCTCTGTCATGACATTGCTGATTTCGTTGACGATGCGCACCGGGCCGCCGAGATCATCCGCACTTACCCGGCCCCGGAAGAGCTGTCCGAGTCCCTTTACCGTCGTAACTATCCAGTATTTGACTTCCGCCGCGCTGTATTTAATGATGTTCAGTCCGCCCGTTTTTTCCGCATAGGTATTGTAGCTGAAGCCGAGGCTGTAGGATTCATTGACGGCCGGCGTCACCTCCGCCTCATATTCGAGGCCGTTCCTCACATAAACAAGTCTGACCGGCCGGTCGGACAGCGGATTCGCGGTAATATATTCATTCAGGGCCGTACCCGACACGATCCGGTTTCCGTCCAGAGAGACAATCACATCCCCCTCCTGCAGACCTGCCTTCGCAAGCGGATAATCTTTTGTCACGCTGCTGATTCTGGCCGGCGAGGCTCCGTTTTCGTAGACAAAGCCGAGAAGATATTTTACTGTTTTCTGCGGTGTCAGGGTTGTTGTGTACTTCTTCCCTTCCCGGAGATAGGTGACGGAGATCGGCTCTCCGCTGCGGATTGGATCATAAGTATATTTTATAAGGATCTCCCGTCCGAAATTGATTTTCGAACCGTCGATGCGCGTGATAATATCTCCTTCCTGCAGCCCTGCCTCTGCTCCTGCTCCGCCCTCCGGAACACTTGTCACGCGGGCCGGATCATAGCCGATCAGAGCCACCATAATGACGGAGAGCAGAAATGCAAGAATAAAGTTGAATAGCGGGCCGGCAAATATAACCTGAAACCGCTGCCAAACGGTCTTGTTGTTGAACGCCTTTGCGTCGTCCGAAGCCTCGTCCTCCCCCACCATCATGCACGCACCGCCGATCGGAAACAGCCTCAGCGAATAGAGCGTACCGCCCCGCTTGATGCCGAACAGCTTCGGCCCCATTCCGAGACAGAATTCGGTGACACCGATCCCGTTTTTCTTGGCAAACAGCAGATGCCCGAGCTCATGAAAAATAACAACAAGGCTGAACATCAGAATTGCTACAATTATACTAACGATTTTCATTGATCGCCTCCAGAAATTGATAGGTTTCCCGCTCCACGGCAAGAATGTCCGGCAGTTCCGGGTTTTTGACCGGCTGATGCGCCTTCATCGCTCTCGCGATATAGTCCGTAATATCGGTAAAACCGATTCTCCGGTTCAGGAATTCCGCCACGGCAAATTCGTTCGCCGCATTGTATACAACCGGCATGCTGCCCCCCGCCTGAATCGCCTCAAAGGCTAGCCGAAGTCCCGGCAGTTCGCTCAGAACCGGCTTTTCAAACACAATGCTGCCGATTTCGGTCAGGCTCAGGCGCCTGCCCGGAAGCTCTCTGCGCTCCGGATAGAACAGCGCATACTGGATCGGGAGCTTCATATCCGGCGTTCCCATCTGCGCGATAATTCCCCCGTCGATAAACTCAACCGCCGAGTGAACCACGCTCTGCGGCTGTATTACAACCTCGATCCGCTCCGCCGGCACGTCGAAGAGCCAGTGCGCCTCCATCACTTCGAGGCCCTTGTTTACCATGGTAGCGGAATCAATCGTAATTTTCTTCCCCATTTTCCAGTTCGGATGGCTGAGCGCCTGCTCCACCGTCACTCCGGCCAGTTCCGACTGCTTCCGCCCCCGGAACGGACCGCCAGATGCGGTGAGAATGAGCTTTTCAATCTCAGGATTCCCGGCTGCGCCGTCCGCCGCAAAGCCCCGGCTGCCCTGAAGGGACTGAAAAATTGCGGAATGCTCGCTGTCCACAGGCAAAAGAGCCACACCATGTTCCCGCACAAGCGGCATAATCAGGTGTCCCGCTGCAACCAGGGTCTCCTTATTGGCGAATGCGATATCCTTTCCGGCACAAATTGCTTCCATCACAGGCCGGATGCCGATCATGCCGACGACTGCCGAGACGACCATCTCAACACCGGACAGCAGCGCGCATTCAATCAGACCGTCCATGCCGGAAACCACCTTTACCGGCAGATCTCTTACGCGCACTGCAAAATCTGCCGCCGGCTTTTCGTCGTAAACACAGACGAGCTTCGGCATAAACTCCCTCGTCTGTTCCTCCAGAAGCCGGATATTCCCTTTGGCGGCAAGCGCCAGAACCCGCGCATCCTCATTTTCCTTCACTACTTCAAGCGTCTGAGTTCCGATTGAGCCGGTCGAACCCAGGATCGATAAATGCCGCATAGCTCCTCCAAATTCCTCTGTGCCGCCCGCGCTTACGCCGCCACGAGCTGCGCCAGATAATAGATGACCGGCGCGGTGAAAATCACGCTGTCAAAGCGGTCCATCACACCGCCGTGCCCCGGGATCAGCCTGCCGTAATCTTTCACGTCATGGTTTCGTTTGATTGCCGACGCAGCCCAGTCGCCGAGCTGCGAAATCACAGACGAGGCCGCTCCCATTAGGGCAAAAGCGGCCACCGGCTGGCGCAGCATCGAGAGCTGCCCGGAAAAAACAGCTGCAAACAGCGCCCCCAGCGCTGCAGCTCCAAGCATTCCGCCGATACAGCCCTCTACCGATTTTTTCGGGGAGAGCTTCGGGACAATCTTATGTTTCCCGAACTTCCTGCCGATCAGATAGGCGCAGGTGTCCGAACCCCAGGAACCGATAAAAACCATCCAGACCAGATAGGCTCCTCCTTCTGCCTCCCGCAGCTGCCACACATAAGAGAGCATGACCGCCGCATAGAAAAAGCCGAAAAATACCATTGTAACCTGGTCTGACCGGTACTTCGGAAATGTCAGCACATAGCAGAGCATCAGCACAAGAAAAAAACCAATGAAAAAAACGGTCAGCTGCTCCTGCTGTCCGCACAGCAGAAGAATAAAATACAGGATGCACGCAGCATAGCCGACCGCCCCCGGTGCTGCCCCATGCACCTTCAGCACCCGGTACAGCTCCATCATGCCGATCAGGGAAATGGCGAGCAGCACTCCCCACAAAACTCTTCCCCCGAGCACGAGGGATAATACCGCCAGCACAGCGATAATGCAGGAACTGCGAAACCGAACCCAAAACATTTAAATTCCTCCAAATCTTCTGTCTCTTTTATTATAGTAATCAATCGCCTTCTGTAATTCCTTTTTATTGAAATCCGGCCAGAGGACATCCGTAAAATAGAGCTCTGCATAGGCAAGCTGCCAAGGCATAAAATTTGACAGCCTCATCTCCCCGCTCGTCCGGATCAAAAGCTCCGGCTCCGGAATTCCCCTGGTGTCCAGATAGTTTTCAAAATCCTTTTCCTGCATATCCGCAAGTGCTCCGGCGGTCAGCTCTCCCCGCAGGCATTGTCCGGCCAACCGCTTGGCAGCCCGCAGCAGTTCATCCCTGCCGCCGTAGTTCAGCGCCACCTGAAAATTCAGCCCGGTATTGTTCCGGGAAGCTTCCTCGAGCGCCCTTATGCTTTCCTGCAGATCGGCGTCCAGCCTGCTGATATCGCCGATAATCCGCACGCGCATATTGTTTTTTTTGCTTGTCTTGATGCAATCCTTCATATAATCCCGAAGCAGATCCATCAGCGTTTCAATCTCCTCCGGCGGCCTTTTCCAGTTTTCCGTAGAAAAGGCATATACGGTCAGATAGCGGACACCGAGCCGGTACGCATCCTCACAGATCCGCTCCACCGTTCTGCTTCCCTGCGCATGCCCGTAGGTGCGCGGCATCATCCTTTTTTTTGCCCATCTGCCGTTGCCGTCCATAATAATGGCAACATGCTGCGGAACCCGTCCGCCCTCATCCTTCATACCTCAGCCTCCCTGCGCCCTGTACCGCTCATCGGAACGGAGGCGGCATCTTCCCTGCGCGCCCCTGTGCATTCAAAAGGTTAGGCGTCGCATTGCCGCAGCGCCTAACCCGCATACAATCGTTCTGTTTAAACGGTCAGAATTTCCTTCGACTTGGCTTCGGTCTCCCTGTCGATTTCTTCGACGTATTTGTCGGTCAGCTTCTGAATCTCGTCTTCTATCAGCTTCTGCTCATCCTCGGAAATCTCGCTCGCCTTCTCCGCCTTCTTTATTACGGCGTTGGCATCCCTGCGGATATTGCGGACCGCAACCTTCGCATTCTCTGCTTTTTTCTTAACGTCCTTTACGAGCTCCTTTCTGCGCTCCTCGGTCAGTTCCGGGAACACAAGCCGGATCACCTTGCCGTCGTTGCTCGGCGTCAGCCCAAGATCCGAAGCGAGGATCGCCTTCTCGATCTCTTTGATCATCTTCGGCTCCCACGGCTGGATCTGAATCGCGCGCGCCTCCGGCACAGAAACATTCGCTACCGACTGCAGCGGGGACGGCTGTCCGTAATAATCAACACGAAGCTTGTCGAGCAGGTGCGGATTGGCGCGGCCGGCACGGATACTCGAAAACTCCTCCCGGAGAGCGTCCAGCGATTTCCCCATTTTTTCCTCAAACGGTTTAATCCTCTCATTCATAATCTACTTATCTCCATTTCTGCATAATATCACCGCCGTCCGCCTTCAGCCCGCGGCGGCAGGCTCTTATTTCAGGACAGCGGTCCCCGTAACCGTTCCGTTTCCGTTCTTCCAGATCGCGTCCTCCTCTCCGAGCGAGAACACGAAAAGCGGCATATTGTTTTCCATGCACATTACCGTCGCTGTCAGATCAAGAATGCCGAGCTTTTTATCGAGCAGCTCCTGATAAGTTACGGTATCATATTTTCTGGCGGCCGGATTTACCTTCGGATCGCTGTCGTAAACGCCGTCGACCGCGCGCGCCATCAGTATCCTGTCGCATTCCAGTTCAACTGCACGCAGCGCCGTCGCCGTATCCGTGGAAAAGTACGGATGCCCGGTACCGCCGGCCAGAAATATCACTTTGCCCTCCGACAGACTCTCCAGCGCCGCATCCTTTGAAAACAGCTCCGTCATGCCGCCGAGAGAAAAGGGCGTATATATCTTTGTTTTCATTCCGACAAACCGGAAAATTTCGGATACATAGATACAGTTCATCACTGTGGCCAGCATGCCGATCTGATCTGCCTTGGCACGGTCGATGGTCTCGCTGCTCCTGCCCCGCCAGAAATTTCCTCCGCCGATAACCACTGCCACCTGTACGCCGCTCTCTGCAAGCCTTTTTACCTGATCTGCCACGCCGATGCAGGTCGCCTCGTCAAAACCCGTTTTTTTATCGCCCGCCAGCGCTTCCCCACTCAGCTTCAGCAATACTCTCTTTTTTTCCATAGCCAGCCTCTTCCGCTTCTGACGGCTTTCCGGCAGAAGCCCTTGTTTTCGCTCAGGTTTTATTTTGCCTCGAATACCGTATCAATGTCCACGCCGGTTGCGTACGACAGGGAAACATGTCCGTCCAGAACCGCGCCGTTGTTCACCTGAACAGACATTGCCTTAATATCGCCCTGGATCACGGCGGTCGAATCAATGACAACCGGACCGGATATGTCAACTGCGCCTCTGACGGCTCCCGCAATCACACCGGAAGATGCCGTGACATCGCCGATCACAACGGTCTTCTGCGCAATCTTTACACAGCCCTCGCTGTTGATGCTGCCCTCCAGCCGATCCGTATCAACAAACACCTCTGACGCCATGGAATTTCCGGTCACCTTCCCGGAAATCGAGAGCTTGCCCAGGCACTCGATATCGCCGTTGATGGTTCCCATCACATCAAGCGAGCAGTCAGAGATAATACTTCCGTTGATGATTGTGCCTTTTGTGATGACGGTCGTGCCCTCCTGCGACTGCCTTGCCTCCGGCGCCTCCGCAGCGTAATCCTGCTCCGCTTCCCCGTCTTCCTCACTCAGCACGCCGTTCTCATCATCCTCAAAAAGACTGTCGAGAATATCCGCATTCTCCTGATCTCTTTCGTAGTCCTCGTCCGACCCGTAGGACTCCTCCATGTTCTCCGGAGAGGTCTGCGTCTCCTCGTCTTCGTAGTTCTTGTAATAGCTCATGATCTACCTCCTGATTTCCTTATTCGTTCGCTGGCTTGACGTGCCGCACCATCGGCGTATCCTTCGTAATCGGAAGGATCTGTGCTCCCTTCTCCTGCAGCGCCGGTATCAGTATTTTCATTGACTCCAGCGTCTTTTTCTTTGCATTGGTATCATGGCAGAGCACTACAGAGGTCTTTTTATTTTCTACCCCGTCAAGCACATTCTGCGCCAGCTGTTCCACCGTGTAGGTGACCCCGGTCGCATCCCCGTTTTCCACATTCCAGTCGAAATACCGCATATTATGCTCCATCAGGTAGGTAATAAACGGCTGTATCGTCAGCTTTTTGCATTTGCTGTTGCTGCTGCCGCCCGGAAAGCGATAGAGGTCGGGAACATATCCAACAGTATCATACAATAGATCACTTATCTTTGTAAAGTCTTTCTCGAAATCTTCTACAGATTTATAGACTTCATCATACTTATGGGAGTAGGAATGCATGCCGATGCTGTGTCCCTCTTCCACAATTCTTTTATAAAGGCGAAGTGAATCCTCATCCTCTCTCCCGGTGACAAAAAAGGTTGCCTTCACCCCGTACTCGGAAAGCAGATCCAGAAGCTCGTCCGTATAACTGCTCGGTCCGTCGTCAAAGGTGAGATAAATCTTTTTCTCGGCCCACGGAAGCAGCTCTCCCGTCACCGGATCAACCGCAAGCGTAGGGGTAGGGGAAGCCTCCCCGCTCTCCGGCGCTCCCGGGGTCGGAGACGGGAATGGAGTGGCAACCGTATCGACGGGCGGCTGGGAAGGCTGTTGCCCGGTCTCCATCTCCGGCGCTTCTCCGTTGCCGGCAGCCGTTTTGTCCACCGGCGTCGGTGTTGCTTCCTGCGTCGGCGTCGGCTCCGGCGTCTGCACCGGCAGCACGCCGCTCTGCCCGCTCCCCGGCCCGTTCTTTTCATACCGCTCCAGTTTCTGCTCCATGGTATCCAGCTCGCCCCGCAGCTGTGCCTGCTTTGTAAACAAAACCACGCAGAGTATTGTCGGTATCAGGGCAAGCAGAAGAACAAAAATCATAAACTGTTCCCTTGCCCGCCTTGTCTTTTCTCTTCTCTGTCTCACATTACTTCCTCTCCCGTAATCCGATATCATTTTAATCCTCCCTGCTGCCGCTGTTTCTTTCTCAGGAAGACCGCACCGGCAGGATGCGCCGTTCCCAGGGATGCGCAGCTTCTCCCTGCGCGGCGCGCCCTGCCGGATGAAAAGTCCGTCAGTCAAACTGCCGGCAATTCTGCGATTCCGTTTTCTCCCTCCGCCGTTCAGACTGTCCCGTAAGTATCCTGTTTTCCACGCAGGAAAACCAGGCGCCGGGAATCCTGTTCTCCGGCGGAAAGCTCCCCGGCAGAATGCCTCCACCGTCCAAAAAGCTCTGCGCCGACTCCTGCATGCTGCTGATAAATTTCTCTGCATAGCGTTTTGTTCAGCAAAACTTCCGTCCTATGCTTCATTTGCTTTAAAAAAATTGCCTGTCGGCAATTATTTTCTGCTCCGCAGCAGTATCTATAACAGGGAAATTATGCAACAATGCGGCCCGATTCCATATTCTGCATAAAAAAGCAGAAGGCCTGCGGTACAATCCATTATTGGGATTTTACCACAAACCTTCCGAAAAAAACATACGAAATCAGAAAATTAACATTATCGTAAGAAATGTGTAATAAAGCTATACATTCTCGTTTTTCAGCGTCTCCACCACACTGTTTTTACGCAGCTTTCCGGCCGCATAAAACATCGTCGCAAACACCACCGAAAACACGCTCACCACGGCGATTATTATGCTGGCGGCAGGGACATAGAAGCTGGCCGCATAGCCCTCGCTGACAACACAGTAAATGGCGAAGGTCAGCAGGAGCGCAACGGGCATCCCGTAGAGCAGGCTCTTAATTCCGTAGAGCAGACATTCATAATTCAGCATCCGGTACAACCCCTTCTTTGTCATTCCGATGGATTCAAGCATAGCGAATTCACGCCGGCGGAGCGAAATGTTGGTGGAGATCGTGTTGAATACATTCGCGGCCGCAATCAGCGAAATCAGTGCAATAAAGCCGTAGGAAAATACATTTACAATGACAATCAGATTCCGCTGAAAGGCATCCTGCTCATAATAATTGTGCAGTGCTCCGGTATCTATGGAATTTGCCAGCAGCATCTTCTGCAGCCTCTCGTAAACGGCTCCCTTATCGCCGGAGGCCGTCATGCTTACGATGCTGACGGTTTCCGAAAGGCCCGGGAAAAGTTCTGCCATGGCAGATTCCGGATAAAGAAATGTGAGAGAGTTCTTCTCGATCCCCAGCGGAAGCTCTGCGTCCGTTACCCGGTAATTCAGCTGCTTTTCTTTCTCTATCCGAAGTATCCATTCTTCGCTGCCTTCCTCCGTCCTGATTATGACCGTCTGTTCTTCTGACGTTCCGTCCGTACGATCCGGCAATTCCTGCTCTGCTGATGAAACATCCGTTCCGTGCGGGTTCTTCGAAGCGCCGCCTTCTGCACTGTAATCTGTCGCTGAAACGTCCGTTCCGTCCGCGGATTCCGGTTCCGCTGCATCCTGCGTCTCTCTGCTCGCAATATCATACCAATAGACCGACAGTGTCCCGGATTCCTCTTTCAAATACCGGATCTCTCCATATTTCCCGTTCGTGTACTGCAGAACATTATCAAAAACAAGCGCGTTTTTGTTTTCGCCGAAATATCCGGCCTCGGACAGCCCGTTCTCTGCCGTATATGCGCGGTAATCTTCATCCGACAGAAAATGCAGCCGTACGCCTACCTCGCTTCGGTTCATACCGGTTCCCTCGGCAAAAAGCTCCTCAGCGGTCGGGGAATAGTAAATCTGTTTGGACTTCCAGTTATGAAATTCCTTGTCCAAAGCTTCCGGTTCCAGCATAAAGTTCTTTCCTGCGCAGATCTGAAGGGAGACTTTTGCAATCCCCTCCGTTCCGGCAATCAGCTCAAAAATCTCCTGCGCCGTATGCTCCCCCTGCTTACGTACCCAATACTGAAAATCAAAATTCCGAACCACAGCGACCGAATCCACACTGCTTTGCAGATAAGCCACAAAACTGCTCGCGGAGACAAAAAGCACAATGCTGACAAACAGGGAGATCACCGTCGCACGATACTTTTTCCTGTTTCGCCGGAAGTTCTTATTGGCGAGCACGCCGGACATTCCGAACAGCTGGTACAGAAAACCCGGCGTGCGCAGCTTTCTGTTCGGCACCTGAATCACATTGTTCTGCCGGATTGCCTCAATCACAGGCACGCGCATTGCCCTGCGTGCCGGGATGGACGCAGAGAGCAGAACCGTCGCAAATGCCAGGGCGGCTGCGAGCAGCAGAGCCCGCCAGTCAGCCTGCAGAGTAAGGGGTATCCGGCTCGAGGAAAAAAGCCCTACAAATCGGTAACGCAGCGCGTAGAAGGTAATACTCATCCCCGCGATGCCGGCCAGAATTCCAAGCGGAATGCCGATTATACTGACGGCGCACGCCTCAAACCGGACGCTCTTTTTCAGCTGGCGCTTGGTAGCTCCGACGGAGGCCAGCAGCCCGAATTGTTTCATCCGTTCATTCACTGAAATGGAAAACGCATTGAATATCAGGGCTACTGAGCCGAACACAATAATAATACACAGAATTACCGCGAGTCCATTGAACACACGGGTGAACGACTGCATTCCAGAAATGCCGTCCATGCGCAGCAGGTCGCTGTGATAATCCACCCGGCTCCCGAACCCGGAATACTGCAGCTCCTTCATCACCTCAAGGATCTGCTTTCGGTCCTTCAGAAGAAAGGAAATCAGATACGACGCATCCCCGTCATGACTCTCCTGCGAACCGGTCAGCACCGTGAAGCCCGGGCAGTTATACGGCTCCAGAGTGTAGCTGAAACGCTTGTAAATCCCGACGACCGTCCAGGTTCTCTCCTCCTGCCTGCGGACAAGATTCTCCACACCTCCGTCCTCCTGTTCTCCCGGTACCTGATAGCTCTCAAACAGCCCGAGCGGCTGCCCCATGTATTCCCTCTGACCGATGCTTCCGGTAAGGGTATCTCCGATTTTCAGAGAAACACCGTTCTGTGCCAGATGGGACGGAATCAGAATCTCGTTGCTCCGCTCCGGCATTCTGCCGCTCAGAAGCGTAAACCTCACCAGATCCTCCGCATCCTGCTGTCCTCCCACGATCGACGCCACCCGGAGGTAGGGCTTGTATCCGTTCCCGCTTTCCGGCATTTCCCCGCCGTTCCTTTTCATCTCATCAATCTGCATATAGCCGTAATCGCAGAGACCTGTAAACCTCTTTACATCGTCCTGCACCCCGACCTCTGCGTAGTCCGCGGCGCTCAGGCCGTATATCATCCCTTCCCAGGACCCCTCGTCGCTGATAATGGTTTTTATCATATAGCCGCGGATGCTTGCAATGCTTGTCGTTACCGCCGTAAACATCGCTGTGGACAGAATGATGCCGATAATTGTAACAATTGTGCGTACCTTGTTTTTCTTCAGACTCTGCAGCGTTACTTTATTCAAAATGCTCATCTGCGGATCACCTCATCTCTTGTAATGCGGCCGTCGTCGATGGCGATGATCCGATCTGCCTGAAGCGCAATGGATTCGTCATGCGTTATAACGATCAGTGTCTGATTGTATTTTTTATTCGAAAGCTTGAGCAGCTCAATGATTTCATGGCTGTTTTTGGAATCCAGATTTCCCGTCGGCTCATCGGCAAGCATGACGGCAGGCGCGTTCATCAGCGCCCTGCCGATGGATACCCTCTGCTGCTGCCCGCCGGAAAGCTCACCCGGAAGATGCTTTTCCCGGCCTGAGAGCCGCAGCACCGAAATCAATTCGGAGAGCCTTTCCTGATTCACCTTTCTGCCGTCCAGAAGCACCGGCAGCGTCATATTCTCCATGACGTCGAGCACCGGGATCAGATTGTAAAACTGATAGATCAGGCCGACCTCGCGCCGGCGGAAAATCGCCAGCTGCTCATCCTTCTGGGCATATACATCCGTATCGCTCAAAAATACCTTGCCGGAGGACGGCTTATCCACTCCGCCCAGTATGTGCAGCAGCGTTGATTTTCCCGAACCGGACGGCCCGATAATAGCCACAAACTCTCCCCATTCCACGGAAAAGCTCACATCGTTGAGCGCAACCACTCTGTTTTCCTTTTCTCCGTACACCTTTGTCAGGTGCTCCACACGCAATATTTCCATAAAGCTTCCTCTCATTCTGCGGCCTCCGCCCGGAGCGGCTCCCGCCGTTTTATGCGGCATGCACGCAAAACCGGCGCGGCATACCTCTCATCTTCATGTTCAGTATACCGCGCCGGTCTTACAATAAGATGACCGGAAAGTGACAGTTTCGTCACTCAAACAGTTTTTCGGCATTTTCCCGGTTTTATGATCCGCAAAGGTTTTCCCATCCGCTGCCGCGCCATTGTCCTAAGCACTGCTCTTCCTGCGCCTGCACGATATCCTTTTGCAGCACCGGCTGTTCCGGCTCTCTCTGCCGCCTACAGAATCCCCTTGTATATTCTCAGCCGGAATATTGCTCCGCCCTCCCGGTTTTCCGCCTGTATTGTCCCGTTCTGCGCAGCCAGGATCGCGCGGGTCAGAGCGAGGCCGATACCGACGCTCTGACCGCCCGCATTTCTCCCCCGATAAAAACGCTCAAAGAGATGGGGCAGATCCTCCGGGGTGATCCCCTCTCCGTTATCCGCTATGACAAGCTCGGTAAAAATGGCGTTTTCTTCTCCTGCAACGGTAATCCGTCCGCCCTCACCCGTATGCTCCATACAATTTTTCAATACATTTCCTACCGCTTCAATGCTCCAGGCAGCATCTCCCGTAAAACCGGCATCGCCGGCAATCCCGGACAGATCCATCGTCTGCCCCCGCAGCTCAAGCGGGATCATAAGAGGCTGAGCTGCCTTTTCTGCAATCTCCCGGAGGCTTACATATTCCCTGGCAAATTCGATTGTGCCGGCGTCAAGCTTGGATAGCTTGAGCAGAGCCTCGATCAGCCATTCCATTCTCCGGGTCAGCTGCCGGGCCTGCTTAAGTCTCTCCCGCCGTCCCTGCTCCGCACCGTCGCCGGAAAGAAGTGTGGCCAGATTCAGATCCAGCGCGGTGAGCGGCGTCCGGATCTGATGTGATATATCCGCAATAGAATCGGCCAGATATTTCTTTTCCATCCGCAGCTGCTCCGCCTGCTTTTTGAGCGTATCCGTCACCTTGGTCAGCTCGTTTGCAAGGATCGCGTTCTCGCCCTCCTCGTAATTGTTGAACCGGACGCTGTAATCCCCGTGAAGCAGGCGATCCAGATCCAGTGAAAGGTTTTTCAGTCTTCTTATCCGCAGCATGCGCGAAACAGCCAGCGCAGCAAAAAAAAGCGCCGACAGGCCAAGTGCCGGAAGCGCCGCCCCCGGCGAAAAAAACAGAATTGCCGCCTCTCCTGCCGCCGCCGTAAAACCGAAAAGGAGCAATTCCCTCCTTGCATCCTGATTTCTCATTCTCCGCACCCACATTCCGTATTTGCCGCTCCGAAAGAACAGTCTCAGGCCCGGTAGCCAATGCCGCGCACCGTACGGATACGCTCGGGCTTCGCCGGATCATCCTCTACTTTTTCCCGCAGCCGCTTGATATAAACCGTCAGCGTATTGTCATTTACAAATTCTCCTGCCATATCCCACATTTCGGACAAAAGCCTGTCCCTTGTCAGTACGCGCCCCTTGTTCTGGCAGAACAACAGCAGAAGACGGTACTCCAGCGCAGAAAGGTTCAGTTCCTGACCGTCCTTTGCGACAATCCCCTTATCCGTGTCAACCCGCACCCCGTAAAAATCAATGATGCTCTGACCGCGGCCGGCGCGCCGGAGCACAACCCGAATCCGGGAGGCTAGCTCCCGCGGCCGAAACGGCTTCCTTATATAGTCCTCCGCTCCCATATCCAGTCCCGCCACCACGCTGTATTCATCCCCTGAGGCGGTAAGAAAAATAACGGGCAGTCCATATTCCTTCCGTATTTCGCTGCAGAGCGAAAAGCCGTTTCCGTTGCCGAGCGAAATATCCAGCAGCGCAAGGTCAAACCGCTCCTTTGCAAGCAGCTCTGAGGCCTCCCGCTGCCCCGGCGCGCACGCGGTCTGAAAGCCCTCCTGCATCAGAAACGCAGAAAGGCTCTCCGTTATCATTCTGTCATCCTCCACAATCAGAATCCGCTCCATCCGGCTGCTCCCTTTTTACAGCTTCCGCAGGTATTCGGCTGCAGAAATCGCGGCATTCGCCCCGTCCGAGACTGCGGTGATCACCTGGCGAAGCTGTTTTGTCCGGACGTCACCTGCGGCATAAAAACCATCCTCCGAGGTTTTTCCGGTCTCATCGGCCTTAATATAGCCAGCAGCGTCAAGCGCTACGATATCCCTTACACACTCCGTCTCCGGCTGCATGCCGACCGCGACAAACATGCCGCTTACCTCCAGGGTTCTCCCATCGGAAAGCCGGATGCCAGACACCTTGTTTTCCCCGATAATCTCTTCGATCACAACCCCGGTGATTATTTCAACATTCGGTCTTTCCTCAAGCTTTCTGAGCGTGGCCGCCGCTCCGCGGAATTCGCTTCGGCGGTGAATCAGATAGACCTTCTCACACAGCTCGGACAGGTAGAGCGCGTCGTCCAGGGCCGTGTCGCCGCCGCCCGCCACCGCGGCAATCTTTCCCCGGTAGAAGGCCCCGTCGCATACGGCGCAGTAGGAAACGCCCCTTCCGGCAAGCTCCTCCTCGCCCTTTGCACCGAGATGACGGTGCTTTGCGCCGGCCGCATAGATTACCGCCTTTGCTTCCATGCTTTCGCCGTCTGCAAGCAGCGCCCTCCAGCCGTTTTCCGTTCGCTCAAAGCCGCTGACTTCGGCCTCGCGGAACGGGATTTCAAACGCTTCAGCATGCCCGCGGAATGCTTCTCCCAGCTCATAACCGCTGATTCCCGGCATTCCAAGGTAATTGTCCACCCGACCGCTCTCGGCCACCTGCCCGGTGCCCATAAATATTTTTTCGGCGATCTCCACGGAAAGATTCGCACGCTTTGCATAGATGGCAGCGGACAGGCCTGCCGGCCCGCTGCCTACGATCAATACGTCAAGCATAATCCATCTCCTTCGTTTTCTTTTCTTCCCATGCTCTTTTCCTGCTGCCATTTTTATAGCATCTTTCGGAAATATTATTGCCCATGCCGGCTAAATCATGTAATACCAGGTATCGTCCTGCCGAAGCTCCATGCTGTGAAGCTTCGCCTTTCCTGCCTCATAGCGCAGCTCCTGATTTTTAATGCTGACGCGCGTGCCGGCCGGGATCGACGTCGTGATAAACGCGTTGCCTCCGATGACCGCCCCGGCCCCGATGACCGTCTCGCCGCCCAGAATCGAAGCGCCGGAATAGATGGTCACATTGTCCTCAATGGTGGGATGGCGCTTTCTGCTTTTCAGTTTCTGTCCGCCCTTGGTCGAGAGCGCGCCAAGCGTCACGCCCTGATATACCTTGACATGATCCCCGATCACCGTTGTTTCGCCGATCACGATGCCGGTGCCGTGATCAATAAAGAAATATTTTCCGATGGTTGCCCCGGGATGGATATCGATCCCCGTCGCGCCATGCGCGTACTCCGTCATAATGCGCGGGATCAGCGGGATTCCCAGCAGGTGCAGCTCGTGCGCCAGCCGGTTTACCATAATCGCATACAGCCCCGGATAGGAAAAAATTATTTCCTCGGTGTTGTATGCCGCCGGATCGCCGTCGTAGGCGGCCAGCACATCCGTACCGATCAGCTGCCTTACCGCCGGTATCCGTTCCAGAAATGCCACGCAGCGCTGCGAGGCCAGCTGCTCCAGCTCGGCCCGGCTCCGGTCAGCGTATTCCTCCATGCTCTCCAGTACGATTTCCACCTGCCGGCTCAGATGGAAAAGCACATCCTCCAGCAGCATCGACAGATTGTTTTTTACCGTATATACGCGGTACTTGTTGTTTTTGAAGTACCCTGGAAAAATAATCTGCTGAAGCTTGTGTACCAGCTCGATAATGGCGCCCTTGTCAAGCCTGTTGACCGTATTTCCCTGATCAATCTGCCCGTCTCGGCTGTAATCGTCCAGAATATTGTTTACCAGACGTTCGATATCCTGTTCCATTCCCCCTGTCATACCTGCCTCCATTCTCCGCGGCGCGCAAAAGACGCAGCGTATCCGGCCGCACGCACGCGCAGATCTCCGTCCTGTTATTCTATGCCGGGCTGCGCGGCTTGTGTGCCTTTATACTGCGGTTTATCCGCAGATATGCCCCCTGATGGCGCAAAACGGCCCGCAGGCCGGATAGCGGGCAGCCGCCTCTTCAGTATTCCCTGCCAATCTCTACGGCATCAGCAGTCCGACCTTTTTCTTCACCTTTGCAAGCGTCCGCGCAGAAATCTCTGCGGCCTTTTCCGCCCCCCGGCGGTACTGCTGCGCAAGCCATTCCTTATCCTGCATAAAACGGGCAAAATCCTCGCGGATCGGGCGCAGCTTTTCCGCAACCGCACTTCCGACCTCCGCCTTGAAATCGCCGTACCCCTTCCCTGCAAAATCGCGTTCAATCTGATCCAGAGAACGGCCGGTAATTACGGAATAGATTGTCATAAGATTGTTGATGCCATCTTTGCCCTCCCGGAAGCAGACTTCCGTTTCGCTGTCCGTCACTGCACGGCGGAATTTATTTATAATTACGTTCGGCTCGTCAAGAATGGAAATATACGCGTTCGGGTTCGGATCGGATTTTGACATTTTTTTTGCCGGATCCTGCAGGGACATTACGCGCGCACCTGCCTTCGGAATGTAGGCCTCCGGCATCCGGAACACATTGCCGTATATCCCGTTGAAATGCTCCACAATATCCCTGGTAAATTCCAGATGCTGCCTCTGATCTTCCCCGACCGGCACATAATCCGGCTGGTACAGCAGGATGTCCGCGGCCATAAGCGCCGGGTAGGTAAAAAGTCCCGCGTTGACATTGTCTGCGTGACGCGCCGCCTTATCCTTGAACTGTGTCATGCGCGACAGCGCCCCGAAGGAGGAATTGCACGAAAGTATCCAGGAGAGCTCCGCATGGTTATGCACATGGCTCTGGATGAAAACAAGGCTTTTATCCGGATCAATCCCGCAAGCCAGCAGCAGCGCGAACGCCTCCAGCGACTGCTTCCGCAGCGCGGCCGGCTCCTGCCGCACCGTCAGCGAATGAAGGTCCGCAATAAAATAAGCGCAGTGGTATTCCTCCTGCATCACGCCCCAGTTCCGAATGGCTCCGATATAGTTGCCGAGCGTGAATATGCCGGTTGGCTGAATTCCGCTCAGGATGATTTTTTTTCTTTCTGCTGGCTTTTCCCCCGGGCTTTTTTTTTGCTCATTACCTATGCCATTTTTATTTCTTGTCTCTTCGTTCACGCTTTTCTCCTTCCCTGTTTGTTCGTTCATATTATTTTGGTGTTAAAACTATAATTTCCTGTCTGTCTAGCTTTACTGCTGTTCATCTAAATCTCTTTTCTTCCCGACGCTGTTCTCTTACCTTCTTTCTCCATTCCCCCATCCCGCTCCTCCGCTTTGAGAAAATCAAAATATCCTAATTTTAAATAAAATATATTTATTATGTATTTTTTATTCTATAAAATTTAATCTGACAGCTCTATCTGATACAGTAGATTTTGTATACTATCTGGTTGTAAAGCCCACCTATATGCAGGATGAATTTCATAACTATATCCAAAATCAGTAAATGTATTGTAAATATATTGATTTTCATCATAATAAACTCGTTGTATCTCACCATTTACCTCTTTACGAGCAGTTATAAAATTAATCTTATATAAAAATGCTGCCAAATCTTCAGGTGTTGCTGTATTTCCATTTGCTAAAATAAAATTGCTCATAGATAAAATATTTTTTAATTTATCCAACAACTGTACCCGACTATACTTACAAGGATGCCCTTCTTGTATCTCCTGGCGGCTTGGTTTCATTTTAAGCAGTAATTCTTTAACTTTAGAAAATTCAGATTGGTACTCATTTCCCGTATCTGTCAACCTATCATTGGAATAGTTAGCAAATACTGTTTCTAAGTCATTAGTCATAATTTTGCAATGATTGTTTAAAGAAGCAATAACTCATTTTTATTTACTTTTTTCTTTTCGTTATGCATCCTCCACTTTTTCCCTTCACTATTCTACTTATATTATGTCTGTAAATAAGCAATTTAGCACTTTGGGACAGTTCAAAATAGTCATCGCATTTATAACCAATGTATTTGACTTTAACAGAACTGTTCAGGGCGTCCCCTTCAAAGACAGGTTTTTCCGAATTGTCACAGTCCCCTAAGTTTTATCGCTAATATGACAATTTAGTTTTATTTTAATATATATTTTGACTAAAAATTGAAATATTAAGTTTTAAGATATGTATTACTATATTAATAATTTATTTTAAGTTATACTTTCTTTTCGAAATATTATTCCACGAAATCATAACTTCTATAGACAAAAACGCTGGAACCATATAAATTTCCAGCGTTTTTGTAACCCAATTAAATAAAAGTCTTACATCCCCATCTGCTTCGCAACCTCAGCTGCAAAATCCTCGCTCTTCTTCTCGAGGCCCTCGCCGGTCTCAAAGCGCACAAATCTCTTGATGGAAAAGCTTGTGCCGTTGTCCTTTGCTACCTGGGCAACATACTGGCCAACGGTCTGCTTCCCGTCCTCCGCCTTGACATAAATCTGATCAACCAGGCAGATTTCCTTCAGCTCCTTGTTTATACGGCCCGCGATCATGCCCTCGATCACGTTCGCCGGCTTCTGAGACTCCTTCGGATCGTTCATAATCTGGGCTCTGATGATCTCCTTCTCATGCGCGATAAAGTCCTCGCCGATCTCGTCCCTGCTCACATACTTCGGATAGAGCGCCGCAACCTGCATCGCTACATTGGACATTGCCTCCTTGATGGAGTCGTTCACAACATCAGCAGCAGCCTCGACAATAACACCGATTCTTCCGCCGCCGTGGGTGTAGGTAACAACACAGCCGTTCTCCGCCTCAACCTTTGCAAAACGGCGGATATTCAGATTCTCGCCGATGGTGGCAACCTTCTCCACCAGAGCTTCCTTTACGGTCTTCGAAGCGTCGCCGGCAAAGCCTGCCGCAAGCAGTGCATCCACGTCGGCATAATCGCCGCTGACAACCTGCTCCGCCACCTGGCCGACAAAGTTCTGGAACTGCTCGTTCTTTGCGACAAAATCCGTCTCCGAATTCACTTCGACCACGGCCGCAACCTTATCGCCGGAAACAGCAATCTTGCAGATACCTTCCGCGGCAATTCTGCCGGCCTTCTTCTCCGCCTTTGCCTGTCCCTTCTTTCTGAGTACCTCGACAGCCTCGTCCATATTGCCGTTCGTCTCGGTAAGAGCCTTCTTGCAGTCCATCATGCCGGCTCCGGTCATCTCTCTTAATTCCTTTACCATACTTGCTGTAATATCAGCCATTTTTATAACCTCCGTTGACTATTTTTGCTCTTTCTGTCTGCGCTTTTATTTTCCGCCGCAATCTTGCAACCACGTCCGGCAACCGCGCAGTTTTCACCCTCAAGCCTCCTGCGCTGCAGCAGATTCCTCCTCCGCCGGGGCATTCTCGGAATCCGTCATCTGAACGCCCTGATTCGCCTCGATCACAGCGTCGGCCATCTTGGCCACAATAAGCTTTACAGCGCGGATCGCATCATCGTTGCCCGGGATAACATAGTCAAGCTCCTCCGGATCGCAGTTGGTATCCGCAATACCGATCAACGGAATTCCCAATGTATGTGCTTCCTGGATGCAGATTCTCTCCTTCTTCGGATCGACAACGAAGATGGCGTCCGGAATGCTCTTCATATTTTTGATGCCGCCGAGATTCTTCTCAAGCTTCTCCCACTCCTTCTTCAGTTCGATAACCTCCTTCTTCGGAAGTACGTCGAACGTACCGTCCTCGGACATCGTCTCGATCTGCTTTAATCTTGTGATTCTGGACTGGATTGTCTTGAAATTGGTCAGCATGCCGCCGAGCCATCTCTCGTTGACATAGAACATACCGCAGCGCTCTGCCTCGGACCGGATGGAATCCTGCGCCTGCTTCTTTGTGCCGACAAACAGAATCTTTCCGCCGTTCGCAACGATATCCTTAATTGCAAAATAAGCCTCGTCCACCTTGCCGACCGACTTCTGCAGGTCGATGATGTAGATGCCGTTGCGTTCCGTGTAGATATACTCCGCCATCTTAGGGTTCCATCTTCTCGTCTGATGACCGAAATGAACACCTGCCTCCAGTAACTGTTTCATAGAAATAACGCTCATGTCTTTTCCCTCCGTTTGGTTTTTCTTCCATAACAATGTCCATCCGTCCCCAACCGCCATCCGCCCGGACCGCGGCACCAGAAGCCGAATCACTGTTATGTGATTTTTGCGACTTTTTCAGTCTATCACAGAATCCGCTGCTTTTCAAGCACTTTTTTCAATATCAGAGATATTAAGGAAGCATTCCTGCGGCCTCCGCCAGCTCCTGTTTTACGGCAATCAGGCCCGCGATCTCCTCATGACTTGCTCCCATGGAGATATGGAAAGTCCCGACCTTTATATTCCGCGAATACCGGTTCGCAGTCAGATACCGGTCAAATTCCAACGCATTTTCTACAAGTCCGGCCTCCGCTACCAATCTTGCGACCTCATCCGAGTTCATACCCCAGCTAATCGAAAAGGTACGAAGCCCTTCATCCGGCGCTTCGGCCTGAACAAAAGCCGGCACCGCCCCCGTCTGGCCTGCGTCCGCTGTCCCGTCCATGCCCTGTGCCGTTCCGGCTGTCTGTCCGATCGGCGCTGTGCTGTCCGGGCTCTGTCCTGACCCGCCGTACGGATCGATCTCTGCCGTCCCTGTCAGCTCCGGATGCGGCAGGCCCTCCGGAGAAGGTATCCCTGAGGGCGCCGAAGGTGAATCCGGACTGGACGGAGGAGCGGGCGTAGGATCCGGTGTCACAGACGACTCCGGCTCCGGTTCGGATTCCGACTCGTCGTCTTCGTCCGGAGACGGCGTGGTGGTGAGCACAGAAAGATCTATATCCCCCTCCTCGGGCCGCTCCAAGCCAAGCTGCTGGGCGCGCTTTATTATTTCATCGTCTGAAAGCTCATATTTTTTTGGAATAATAATCGTAGAATAGAGTGCAACTGCAAGTATCAGCCCCACTCCGACTCCGCGCAGATAGTATTTCAGCTTCAATTTTCCTCCCCGTTTTCTGTTTTTTCAGTCTTTTCCCCGTCCGGCTGTTTATTGCTTTTTCCCGTACAGGTCAATAATAAGCTTGACCGCTCCCTGTCCCATGGACAGCTGTTTTGAAATCTCGCGAACAGATTTGTTCTCCGCGTAGAGCGCCAGTATTTTTTCCTGGCGTTCGGCCATATCCTCGACGGCAGCCTCCGTCTCAGCTTCCGCTTCCTCTGACGGTGCTTCCGGCATTGAAAACCATGCTGGTACAGCCGTTTCTTCCGCGCGCTGCGGCTCCGCCTCATCCTGCCGCTTTTTCGGATCTTCCGTCTTTCCTAAGACCGGTCTGTGTGTGCTGTCCGGCTCCGCAGCATTCTGCTTTTCCTGAGAAGGTGACTGGCCCGCCTTTTTCGCCGCGTTCCGGCTGCTGACTCTTGCCTTCGCCTGTTTTAACTCCTCCAGACGCTCAAACAGCTCGCGGTTTTCCCGGCGGGTCTGCTCCATCTTGTTCATGGTGGATTTCATTTCTTCCTCTTTTTTCTGAAGCATATCGTAGAGGAAAATGACCTCCTGATTGTTGTTTTCTATTTTTTCCAGCACCTGACGGGAGAACTCGTCCACCGCCATGATCTTGTCATTCGAGATCCGGCTCAGCTTCTCCTTTGCGTCTGCAATTGCTCCGGCACCCGCCTCCTGCGCGAGCTGCTCCACCTTGCGTCGCACCTCGCTCTCCTGATAGACAGCGGCTTCCTTGATTTTTCGTATTTCCTCCTCCATATCCAGACTGGCGGCTTCCCCGCCCCGCCCCCGGAAAAAGAAGCTGGCGATCAGAAAAACCGCGCCCGCAATCAGTATCCCAATTTCATATCCTGTCATGTACGCTCCCATCTGCGCCCCCCGGCGCATTTCAGCCGGGGGTTCCCGGCGCATTTCAGCCGGGGGTTCCCGGCGCATTTCAGCCGGGGTTCCATTTCCTAAATCCGGATATCAAAACCGCCCGTATCCCGGTCGCTCCCCCGCTGTTCCTTCTTTTTTTCTTTCTTCGGGCCGTTCTTTTTGTAAAGCATCCCCTTGCCGTTGCCGGAACTGCCGTCATAGCGGTATTCCGGCTCGTCGGACTTGGCCGTCATGACGGTGCGGGAGCTGTCCGTTCTCTCTCTCTGCTGCATTGCGGTGTTCAGCACCGTCTGCTCGTTCACCGGCCGCTGAACCTCCGAATGCTTCTGAAAGGAAGCCTCCTGTGATTTCGGCAGAAACGCTGCCGTCTCAATTGGTGTTATTGCCATATACGCGCCCCCTTGCTCCGGTTATCCGTTTTACGGATCTTAGTTTATGCCGGTCAGTACTCTACCATTTTTACCTCTGCACGATCTTTTATCAGCCGGCAGTACTGTATCTGCGACCGGACATGATAAATCACATTATACAAAATTACCTTGACGCCCGGATAAATCACGCCCTTGACCCGCACACAGCCGCCGGACTGCTCACCTGCCTGTTCCTGAAGCTCGTTCATGCGATCCACCGACTGCTTGATATCCTGGCCCAGCCTGAGCTTTGACTGACAGGCGGCGCGCAGCAGCTCCAGCTTATCCGGCTCCAGTTTCTCCCCGGATCTCATCCGCTTGCTCAGCAGCGCGTACGTCCGGGTGACCTTTTCCAGCTCCGCCTCCATTTTCGGCAGTTCCTCATTGAGCCGGTGATATTCAGCCATCAGCTCCGGAGCACAGCCGATTTCCAGAAGCGTAGCAGTTCCCATGGAGGACCCCGCCGTCTTTACGGAAATGCCGGCGCCCGAACGAATTTCTCCGCCTGCAACAAGTCCTCTCCTTCCGGAAGCGATCACTTCCCCGCGCGCCGTCACCCTGCTGTGCAGAATGGCGTCCGTCTCCACATAACCGCCGGAATAGACCTCTGCATTCTCGATAAACTTCGAGATCACATTGCCCTCCGCATTCAGCTTTCCGCGGCCCATTCCCTGAATGCCCCGCTTCAGGATTATCTGTCCGCCCGCATAGAGCTCGGCGCCCTCCACAACACCGTCCACAATAATATCACCCTTTGCACGAACGGTAAAGCCGGTCAGCACATTGCCTCGCACCATAACGGTTCCCTCAAAGCTGATATCGCCGGTCGAGGTATCCACATCGGCAGGGATCTCATAATTGTTTGATACAAAGATGCTGCCGGAAATAAGCGAAACATGACCGTCAACCAGGGAGAGCAGCTGGCAGCCATCCTCGGACACCTGGGTATTCTTCTCCTGCTTCAGCACAATCCTTTTGACGTTCGCAGGACGAATCACTCTCCCGGTCACGTCGATCCCCGGCTTTCCCGGAATCGCAGGCGTCAGCGTGGCTATGCAGTCCCCCGCATGCACCGGATTCAGTGTCTCGAGCTGATGAAAATCCACGCTCCCGTCCTCGTTCAGCTTCGGCTTGCGGGAAAGGTCTGTATTGAAGTGGTAAGTGATAGTCGCATTCTTCCCTTCCACCTGCGGCATCGCCTTCGCAAGAAGATAATCCTGGTTGTACTGCGGGTCCTCAAGGAACGAATCCAGCGCTTCCTCAACCAGCCCGAACTTTACTCCGGCCAGCAGCAGGCTGCTGATAATATCGTCCCTCGTCATCTTTTTTCCGTTGCTCGAGGCAGGATAAAACCGTCCGACCGCCTCGCTTCTTGCCTCATTGATTTTTACATACACCGACTCGTTCTCCGGCGCAATCTGAGCCGGACTTATTTTCACGCACGAAAAGGCCGTAACATCACTTACCGCCTTTAACACTGCCGTTCTGTCATATTCTATATTCTTCCAGTGAAGATAATCCTCAATTTCCTTCAGGTCGTGACGCTTCCCGTCCTCGCCCTGATACAGCATAAGATATGTGCCGTCCGCCTTTACAGCCAGACTAAAATAGGCTGCTCTGTTTGCCATCGCCATACCCCTTTCTTGTCAGTTCCGATTTTCAATAGTCTACCCAAAAAACAAATCCATATTGCCGCCCAGCTTCAGTCTCATCTTCTGCAGCGCTTTCGTGTGAAGCTGCGAAACTCTTGACTCGGATACTTCAAGAATCGCGCTGATCTCCTTCAGGGTCAGATCCTCATAGTAATACAAATATATTACCTTCTGCTCTTTTTCCGTCAGTTCCTTTAATGTTTTTGCGAGTATTTCCTTCAATTCCTTCCGCTCGACAATACGCTCCGGCTGGATATAATCCTCGCTCGCCGGACTGTCAAACTTCGGCTCACCCTGCTCCATGCACTCGTCAAGGGACACAAGCCCCCCGATCTGTGTCTGCGCCTGCCAGCTCTCAAGCTCCTCCACAGAGATCTCAAGCTCCCTTGCAACCTCCTCGTCAGTCGCCATGCGCCCTGCCTGGCTCTCTAGCTTCTGATATACCGCATCAAGCCTTCTCTGCTTCTGGCGGAGCGTCCTCGGCACCCAGTCCATCTTGCGGATTTGGTCGAGAATGGCTCCCCGGATGCGCAGCGACGCATACGTTTCAAACTTTACGCCCTTGTCATAGTCAAATTTGTCAATTGCATCGATCAGGCCGAAGGTACCGTACCCGACCAGATCGTCATACTCCACATTGTAGCCGAGATACATGCTCAGCTTGCCTGCAACGATTTTTACAAGCCCTGCATACTCCAGGATCAAGCGCTCACGAAGTTCTGCGGTACGCTTTTTACTGTATTCCTCCCATAGCCTCTGCTTTGCATCCGTATCCATCGCCTGCTCCATTCTAACCGGCTGTCACGGCTCGGCTCCCGCCGCTGCCGGCAAATATCGTTTCCGTTTAAGCCTGCTGTTCCTCTCCCGGTTCCTCTGCCTGCTCCTCCAGCAATTCCCCGTTCTCTGCGGCCTCCTTCTCTGCCGCAGCCCTTCTGGCCTCTTCCTCCGCCTGCCGGGCTGCCTCCTCGGCGGATGCGTTCATCTTGGAAATAATCCACTCCACAATTCTGCCGACTATCAGAAAAATAATCAGTACATCGAGAAGGGTTTCCAGGATGGAAAGAAGCGCAGCGCCCTTCAGCAGGCCGCAGAGAACGGTGAGCGCACCCGCGAGCAACATGATAACCGTTGATATGTTATGCTGCTTTTTCATTTAAATTCCCCCATATCCCGCAGCTATATCGTTTTTTGCGGTTTCCCGACGGCCTTGATCAGAAGGTCGCCAGTTTCCGGATAAAATTCAATGGTGCGCCCGTAGTTCAGGCCGGTATCCTCCGCAATCAGCCGGATTCTCATGGCTGAGAGCATATCCTTCACCGCCTTCACATTGCGGCTGCCGACCTGGAGCATCTCACTGTTGGTATTGAATGCGAACATCTGCGCACCGCCGGCGATTTTCGCCACCAGCGCGGTGCGCGTTGCACCGATCCTGACCATCCGCTGTACCAGCTCCGTGATTCCTGTGTCGGCAAACTTGGCAATATTATCGTTGTTTTTTATTGCTTTGCTGTCCGGAAGCATCACATGCACCATGCCCGAAATCTTTTTTATCGGATCATATATTACGGTGCCGACACAGGAGCCGAGCCCGAGTGTTGTAATTGCATCCGGCGGCAGACAAAGATTCATGTCCGCCATCCCCACTTTTATCATTGTTCCCATAACCGCTCCTAAAGACCAAGAGAGGTGAGAATGCGGCTGTAGGATTCCAGTGTCGGAATCAGAATGAAATAGCCGTTGACCTCCGTACCCTCATCTCCGAATTCTGTCTGGATCAACAGTGCCTTGTCGCTGATCTTGCCAAATTCTATGGCTGGTACGCTTAAAATGGCGCCCGCCATATCAATCGCCATATACGGTACGCTGGAGGTGATTGTAAGGTTTGTCAGGGTGGACAGAGATGACAGATATGCCCCTGCAATAATGTTGCCGATCTCCTGCATCGCAGAGAGCTCCATCTCTGAAAATTCTTCCGCCCCGTTTTCCCCGTAACCGCCCATCAGCATCCGTACAATATTCTTTGCCGATGTTTTCTCGAGCAGAAACATCATCATGCCGTCGATGTCGTCCTGAAGCGTCAGCAGTATGCCGACCACGATATTTTCCGCGCCGCCGATCAGCTCGGCCAGCTCCTGAAATTCAAGCAGCTCGATCTTCGGCACCTTCATGTCCACCTTGGCCGACAGCATCTGGGAAAGCGCCGTCGTCGCGTTCCCGGCTCCGATGTTGCCGATCTCCCTCAGCACATCAAATTGCATATTATCCATCTGTTCGATTTTCACTTCCGCCATAAATTCTTCCTTTCCCTATCCGAAGGCTGGCCCGCCTCCCGTCCGGCCTGTCATACGGCCGCTTCCTTTTCCACGACTACGGACGGAACATTCAGCAGGGACACCAGACCGTCCGGCTGTTTTCCAATACCGGACAGATAAGTGCTCCTCTCGTCGTTCGAGCTGCTGACCTTGTCAATGCTGTCCGCGCCCAGCGTGATAACCTCCTTGACCTCGTCGACAATCATGCCGATGGCCGCCTGCGGCTCAATCTTAATGATGAGGATGCGGGTCGGGCCGCGGAATTCATCCGGCTCCAGACCGAATTTCAGGCGCAGGCTCATAACGGGAATGATCTCGCCGCGTATATTGATGACGCCCCGGAAATAGGACTGCGCCTTCGGGACTCTCGTCACGCGCTGCATGCGCACAATATTGTCAACATACTGGATATCGATTCCGTACTGCTCATTTCCTAGCTTTACCACAATATACTGCTTCGCCTCAAGCTCTTCGTTCTTCTTCTCTTCCATGGTAAGCCCCTCCCGTTATACTAATACGTTCACATCGAGAATCAGCGCGATCTCGCCGTCGCCGAGGATCGTGGCGCCGCTGATCAGCTTGCTGTTGTTGATGTATTTCCCGATGGACTTGATTACGATCTCAAGCTGCCCGATCAGGTTGTCGACAATCAGTCCGGCAAGTCTGTCGCCCTTCTTGACGATTACGACCGTGAGGCTCTCCGGCTTCTCCTCCTTCGGCTCCACATCAAGCACCTGGTCAAGATGAATAAGCGGCACCACAGAGCCGCGCAGATTGATTACTTCCTTGTTCTGCACGTATTTTACATCACTCAGCGGCACATCCTCGATCGTCTCGATGCTGTTGAGCGGGATTGCGTATTTTTCGCTGCCGAGCTCCACCATAAGCGCCTGGATAATGGCGAGCGTGAGCGGCAGGCGGATAATAAAATTGCTGCCCTCGCCGAGCGCTGTCTTCGTCTCGATGCTGCCCCCCAGGGTCTCGATTTTCGTCTTTACCACATCGAGCCCGACGCCCCGTCCGGACACGTCGGAAATCACCTCCGCAGTGGAAAAGCTTGGGCGGAACAGAAGGTCGATCAGCTCCTTGTCCGTCATAGCCTCCGCCTGCTCCGGGGTGATGGTGCCCTTTGCAAGCGCTTTCTGCTTTATCTTTTCAACGTCGATGCCGGCGCCGTCGTCCCGCACCTCGATGACAACGTTGTTGCCCTCCTGGTATGCGTCGAGGAAAATCGATCCCGACTCCGGCTTCCCAAGACGTACTCTCTCGGCGTTCTGCTCAAGACCGTGGTCGGCTGCATTCCGCAGGAGATGCATCAGAGGATCGCCGATTTCGTCGATCACGGTGCGGTCGAGCTCCGTGTCCTCACCGGTCATAAAAAGCTCCATTTTTTTGCCTAGCTTCTTGCTCAGATCACGGATCATGCGAGGAAAGCGGTTTACCACGCTCTCGATCGGCACCATCCGCACCTTCATAACGGACTGGTGCAGACTGGTCGTGATTCGCTCCAGATATTCAATCTGCTCGTTGAAATTACCGTCGCGCGTGCTCTTGCTCTCCGTATCGCTCATGGAGACAAGGCCGTTTTTGGCGATGATCAGCTCGCTGACCAGGTTCATCAGATCGTCGAGCTTCTCGATATCGACACGCACAGAGCGGTTTACCACCTGCTTTGCCGTATTTTTCGCCGCTGCCTTCGGCTGCTCCTTCTTCTGTGCAGCCGCCTGCTCCTGCGGATGCGGCTGTTCCGCTGCGGCCGCAGCTGTCCCTGCACCTCCCGTCGGTGCGGGCGCCGCCTGCTCCTTCGGAGCCGCAGGAGCTGGCTGTGCCTGAACCGGAGCCGGCGCAGTCAGATTGGCCGGCACAATTACCGTATCCCGGATCTCGGAAACGCTCATGATAATTGCCCGGATCTCCTCGAGGGATTTCATCGTCAGCAGCACGATGGAAAATTCGAAATCAAACTTTTCGTCCTCGATATCCTGCACCTCAGGCAGCGACTTTATGACGTCGCCGGCATCCTCAAGCGCCTTGAATACAAGAAACGCCCGGGCCGCTTTCAGGATGCAGCCCTCCTCTATGTAAACGGTAATCTCAAATACATTCTCACCGTCGGATTTGGCCTTCAGAGCCGCCGCGAGCTCATGCTCCGCAAGAGTGAGCGACGCCGTTGCCTTTCTGCCGTCCGCGCCGGCCTTCTCCTCCTGCTTCTCCTCCGCCGTGCCGAGTCCGGCCTCGAGTATCCGCTGAAGTCCGTCGATAATATCCTGGTTATCGTTCCGGCCCTCGTCCTGCGTGCTGATAATATTGTCCAGATAATTTTCAAGTGCGTCGAGGCCGCGGAACAGAATATCGACAAGGCTGGCGCCCGCCGTCATCCTGCCGTTGCGTATCTCGGAAAACACGTTTTCCATATCGTGCGTCAGCCGCTGCATGCGCTTGTAGCCCATCGTCCCGGCCATTCCCTTGAGCGAATGCGCCGCGCGGAAGATCTCGTTGATGGTATCCTCGTTTTCGGGCTCCTTCTCCAGTATAAGCAGCTGTTCGTTCAGGTTCTGAAGATGTTCTCTCGTCTCATCGATGAAAATCTCTAAATATTGGCTTACATCCATCTTAACGTACCCCCACATTCTTCGTGATTGCTTCCGCCACCGCCGTAAGCGGAACCACCTCGTCCACCAGCCCGGCCTCCGCAACCACCCGCGGCATGCCGTAAACCGTACAGGTCGGTTCGTCCTGCGCGATGACGTAGATGTTCTTTTGATTGTTCAGCTGTTTGATCCCAAGTGTCCCGTCACCGCCCATTCCGGTAAGCACCACACAGGTAATTTCGTCAAAGTCCAGCTCCGTCAGCGATTCGTAAAGGATGTCTGCGCACGGCTTCAGCCCGCCCCTGGCCGGTTCGTCCGCGTTCAAAGCGATCTGATATCCGCCGCCCCGCTTCACGACGCGCATCTGACTCCCTCCCTTGGCAATATAGACCGTCCCCTTCTGGAGAACATCCCCCTCCTCGGCCTCTTTCACCGTGATTTTGCTCAGTTCGTTCAGCCGGTCGGCAAGCGACTTTGTAAAGCCCGGCGGCATGTGCTGCACAAGCACAAACGGAGCGTCCAGTTCTGCCGGAAGAAGCGGTATTACGGACTGCAGCGCCTTCGGTCCTCCCGTGGAGCAGGCCAGCGCGACAAGCTTTTTGGACCCGGCAGGAACCTGGCGGTGCGGTGCGCGCTTTACCGGCGCAGAGGTAGCACCGTACAGAGCCTTGGATGCCGCGGAGGTGATGCTCTCCGCCTTCGGCCTGGCAGCCGCCTGTCTGGCCGGGGCTGCAGGAAGACCGAAATCCACGCCGGTCGCCGCTTTGAGCGAGGCGAGCAGCATGCTCCGGAACGTGTTGTTCCTGGCCTCCATAAAACTGTCCGGCTTCGTCACAAAATCAAAAGCTCCCAGCTCAAGACAGCGGACCGTTTCCTTGGCCCCCTCCTTCGCGACGGTGCTGACGATAATCACCTTCTGGCGGATTTTAAGCTTTTCCAGCTGCTCGAGAAACTCAATGCCGTTCATTCTCGGCATATTGATGTCGAGAAGAATTGCATCATACCTCCCCCTTTCACGGGTGACCAGATCAAATGCTTCCAGTCCGTTCATGGCAAGGTCGGACACCTGAAATCTCTCGTCGCTGTTTATTATATCAGAGATCAGCCTTCTCATAAGTGCAGAATCATCAACTACTAAAATATTTTTTTTCCTGCCCATCCGTCATCCTCCTTTTGGAAAGCCTTTCTGCTCTCTGCCGTTCTTTTTGGTAGCTTTCCTGCTCTCTGCCATTCTGCTTTATCCGGCCGCTCCAGGTGCGGCAAAATTTCCGTTTCTGCCGCACCCGCAGCCGGCACCTTATCTATTCTCGCGGATTTCTCTCCCTCTTTCTCCGTTTTCTGTCCACTTCAAATATATATTTTACAATGGCCTCCCTGGCATTTTCGGTAATATCCAGGAATTCCAGCCTGTTTTCATAGCCTGATTCCCGATTGACAAGCCGGCTGCTCGAAACAACCCTGGAGAGCAGGGCAAAATCCTTTTCCGCTCCCCCGGCCGCCAGACGGAAATACGCCGTCAGCTGCGCGCCCGGCTCAAACTGCTTCTCGCTGTTGAACCGCAGCCCGCCCCCGCTGATATCAATAATTACCCCGGAATACAGCGCGTCGTCGCCCTCCGTCAGCCGGCAGGACATATCCACAATGCAGTTGAGGCGGTAGAACTGTCTCCGCTGATACCGCTCCAGCTCCGATACAAACACAAGATCCGCATAATACAGCTGATTCGAGCGATACCGGCTCTCGACCTGGGCAACGCAGTGAAACAGCCCTCTCACCGTATAAAAATACAGATTATACGTCTCCCCCGGCTCGAGGAGAACCATTTTTCCTCCCTCCATCGGCATGGCGATCTGGATGATTGAGGAATCCTTTATGTCCGTCACCTGACTGACGTAGGTTTTCCCCTCGCCATCCAGCTTGAAAGGAGTCCGGCGATAGCGCGTCATTTCAATTTTTTGTCCGACGGAAAGTGAAATACTCATTTTTTTATTTCCTTTTTATTTTTGTTTATGTGCTGATTTTATTAAGTTGGAAAAAAGCTGCGCAATTCCTTTTTTCTCAGCAACCGGTTCGCTGCTGGTTCCCTCCAGAAGCTTTGCCAGCTCTTTCAGCGCTCTGCCTGCACTCGAATTCGGCGCCGAAATCACGACCGGCTTCTGCCGGATAATTGCGCGGGAAACCTGGTCGTCCTGCGGAATATCCCCGAGATACTCCAGCTCGAAGCTTAAAAATCTCGATGCGACAACACGGAGTTTTTCAAAGAGCTCCCGCCCGTCGCTGCCGCTGCCGACGCGGTTTGCAACCATCCGTATTCTTGTGTGCTCCGTCGAAAATTCCGACTTCCGATTCAGCGTTTTCAGCAGAGCATAGGCATCCGTAATGGAGGTCGGTTCCGGCGTGACAACCAGAAGAACCTCGGCGCTCGCCGCTACAAACTCCAGCACGCTGTCCGCGATCCCCGCCCCCGTATCAATAATAATGATATCGGCCAGCTCATCCAGTTCCTGCAGGCGCGCTGTCAGATTCATAATCTGCTCCCTCGTCATCCTCGCAAGCTCGTGAATGCCGGAGCCGCCCGAGATAAAGCCGATATTCTCCGGCCCCTGCGTAATTATGCCGGCGATGCTTTTTCCGCCGAACATCACATCCGCAAGATTGTACTGCGGCCGGATTCCGAGCATAACTTCAATGTTTGCGAGACCGAAATCCGCATCCATAACGATTACTCTGTTTCCGGCCCGCGAAAGCTCGATCGCCAGATTGACCGACGTGCTGGTTTTTCCGACGCCGCCCTTGCCGCTCGTCACCGTGATGACCCGGGCAATGCCCGCAGGCGGATTGCTGTTCTGTCTTACAAGCTTTCTCAACTGTTCTGCCTGATCCATCTATTCACTGCCTCCTAACAACTGTTTCGCCACGCTCTGCGGATCGATAACGCTGATGTCATCCGGCACGTTCTGTCCAAAGGTAGCATAAGAGAGCGGCGCTCCCGTCTTCATGTGCAGATTCAGTATATTCCCGATGCTGCCCGTCTCGTCCAGCTTTGTAAAAACCAGAGAATAATCGGTAACCTGAGAATAAATATCTGTAATTCTCAGCAGGTCGCGGTATTTCGTCGTCGCACTCAGCACAAGATAGACCTCGCGCTCGTCCTTCGGTATCGTATCCAGCAGCTGCGCCAGATCGTCCCGCTGTTCCCTGCTCTTGTGCGAGCGCCCCGCCGTATCGACGAGTACGACATCGCAGTCCTTTATCTTCTCCCTTGCCTCCGCAACCTCCTCTGCGGAATAAATCACCCGGAGGGGGATATCAAGGATATTTGCGTAGGTGGTGAGCTGTTCCACGGCCGCGATTCGATAGGTATCGGCCGTCATAAGGGCAACCTTTTTTTTCTCGTTCATCTTGAGCATGGACGCAATCTTCGCGATGGTCGTCGTCTTGCCGACGCCGGTCGGCCCGATAAAGAAGATATATTTTGTCCGGTGCTCATCCAGCTCGATCATCCGGACAGGGCCGAGCTTCAGTACAAGCTTCTGGTACATACTCATCAGTATGTTGCTGACGCCCGCGTCCTTCTTCAGCTTGTGGGCGATCTCCCCGATTACCTGGTTGGCGTACTGCTCATCCACCTCGTTTGCAATCATCTGATTGTAGATCAGCTGCATGCAGGCGATGTTGGAATCGCTCTCCTCCTCCTGTTTTTCCTCCTCGGCCGTCTGCTTCCCCGCACGCTCTGCCATCTGGCTGACAAGCATATCCTGAAGCTGATCGAGCTTCTGCTCGATGGCCGCTGAGCCTTTTGCCTCCCCGGAAACCGTCCCCTGCGCTCCCGAAGGCTCGTAGATAACGGAGGGCGCTTTATCCTCGTATATAATATTCGGATTGCGCTTCGGCAGCTCCTCCTTTTTATCCTGGTATACGATATTTTCATCGAGCGCCGCCGTGACTTCTACAGTCGGCCGGCGCCAGAGCCGGTAGATTCCCTTCGGCGTATTTTTCTTGATGTTCATCACAATCGCATCCTTGCCGAGATCCTCCTTGGCCAGAAGAATCGCCTCCGCCTCCGTGCCCGCCGTAAATTTCCTGATAATCATATTATGCTGTCACCATCCCTACTGACTGTAATTCCACATTGGATTCAATTTCATTGTAGGACACAACGATCAGGTCCTGGAAATAATCCTTCGTCAACCGCTTGAAATACATGCGTACAATCGGCGAGGTGATAATAACCGGATTTTTGCCCAGGCTTTCGAGCTTTCCGACCTCGTCCTCCACCGACTTCATCAGCTTCTGCGTACGCTCCGGGTCCAGCGTAAGATATGCGCCCTGCTCGGTCTGCTTTACGCTTCCCATTATCTCCTGCTCGATCTTCGGATCCAGCGTCACGACACTCGTCATCTCTCCGGACGGGAAGTACTTGTTCGAGATCGCGCGCTTCAGACTCTGCCGGACATACTCCGTCAGAACATCGGTGTCGCGCGTCGTCGGCGCGTAATCCGCAAGCGTCTCGAATATTGTGATAAGGTCGAGGATGGAAATCCCCTCCCGCAGAAGATTCTGCAGTACCTTCTGTATCTCGCCGACCCCGAGCAGCTTCGGAACAAGCTCGGTGATAAGCGTCTGGTTCGATTCCTGGACGTTGTTGATAAGATTCTGTACATCCTGGCGGGTGAGCAGCTCGTCGAGATGGCTGCTGATGACCTGTGTCAGATGCGTCGCGATGATGGACGGCGGATCGACAACGGTGTAGCCGTAGGACTCCGCACGCTCGCGCTGGCTCTCTGTGATCCAGATTGCCGGCAGGTGGTAGGATGGCTCAAAGGTCGGAATACCGGTGATTTCCTCCTCCACATAGCCCGGGTTCATCGCCATATAGTGGTCAAACAGGATCTCCCCGTCGCTGACCGGGATACCCTTGATTTTAATTACATACTGATTCGGGTTCAGCTGGATATTGTCGCGCAGACGGATGGTCGGTACAACGCAGCCCAGCTCCAGTGCAATCTGCCTTCGAATCATGACGACGCGGTCGAGCAGATCGCCGCCCTGGTTTACATCGGCCAGCGGGATAATGCCGTAGCCGAACTCCAGCTCGATGGAATCGACACGCAGCAGCGAAGTGACGTTCTCCGGACGCCGGATCTCCTCGGCGCTTGTCTCCTCGGCGCTTGTCTCCGCCTCGACCTCCTTCACCTTCGTCCTTGTCCGTATCACTCTTCCGGTCGCCAGGAAGGCTGCGCCGTAAGGGCAGAAAATGTAAAACGGCAGCGGCGTAAACAGCCCGAGAAATACCATGCTGCCGCCGACCATGTAAAGCACCTTCGGGATCGAGAACAGCTGCGTGACAAGCAGATCGCCGATATCCGCCTCCTTCGATACTTTGGTGACGAGTATACCGGTGGCAAGCGAGATCATCAGCGACGGGATCTGGCTGACCAGGCCGTCTCCGATCGTCAGGATCGCGTATTTGCTCAGCGCGTCCCCCGCGCTTAACCCTCCGCGCGTCATTCCCATCAGAACGCCGCCTACAATATTGATCACTGTAATAATCAGCCCCGCGGTCGCATCTCCCTTGACGTACTTTGTAGCACCGTCCATGGAACCGAAGAATGCGGATTCCTCCTGGATTTTTTCACGGCGCTCCTTCGCCTGCTGATCCGTGATGGCGCCGGTGTTGAGATCGGCGTCAATCGCCATCTGCTTGCCCGGCATCGCGTCGAGCGTGAACCGCGCGGTTACTTCGGATACGCGCTCCGAGCCCTTGTTGATCACAAGGAACTGGACGATAACGAGTATGATAAATACAATCATGCCGACGACAGGATCGCCGCGGCCGACGAAATTTCCGAACTGGATAACGACATTTCCCGGATCGCCGGTCGTAAGAATCAGCTTTGTCGAAGAAACATTGAGTGCGATCCGGAACGTTGTGGTGAAGAGCAGAATTGTCGGGAACGTGGACATATTCAGCACTTCCTGGGAAAAAAGCGCATTGAACAGGATAATCATCGCAACCGAAATATTCAGCGCCAGCATCACATCCAGCAGCGTCGAATTCATCGGCACAATCAAAAATACAATCGCGGCCAGGATATATATGCCGATCGCAAAATCCGCTTTTTTCATTTCGTTCCCTCCTTTCCTCTGCGCGGGAATTTTCCCGCCTGGCAGTTAATCTGTTTTATGTGTTTCTGCCGTCACTGCTCAGCCGGCCCTGTTTTTCAGGCCGTATACGTATGCGAGCACCTCCGCAGTTATCTGGTAGAGCTCCTCCGGAATCTCCTGCTCAAGCTCGACATTGTAGTAGAGCATGCGGGCCAGCGGCTTGTTTTCCACGATCGGAATCTCGTGCTCCCTGGCGGCCTCCCGGATCTTTGCAGCCACATAATCGGCGCCCTTCGCGATCAGCAGCGGGGCCGGGGCCTCCTCCTTGTCATACTTCAGCGCGCATGCAAAATGCGTCGGGTTTGTAATAACGACGTCCGCTTCCGGCAGCCGCTGCATCATGCGCCGCTGGGAAGCCTCCCGCATCTTCTGCCGGATGCGCCCCTTGATCTGCGGATCGCCCTCGGTCTGTTTGTACTCCTCCTTGATCTCCTGCTTTGTCATGCGCATGTCTTTTTTGAACTTTCTCTTCTGGTAGAACAGATCGGCAAAGCCCACTACCACAAATACCGCGCTGATGCGCAGGCCGAGATCCATAATCTCCTCCCCGATCAGAATAATCGGTATCTGCAGCTCATCAAACTGATAAAGAATAAAAATGTCTCTGACCTTATCCTTTATCATGGAGTAGACAAGCGCGAGAATCACTGCTATTTTTACGACGGACTTGATCAGCTCCACCACCTTGTCTGCCGAAAAAATCTTTTTGAATCCGCTGATCGGATTCAGTTTGCTTAGCTTCGGCATGAGCGGCTTTCCGGTTACCTTCCACTTGACCTGAGCAACGTTGGATATGAACGCGATCCCGAAGGCGACCGCCAGAAACGGGAGCGCCGCCAGGAGCACCTGCAGAATCCCGTCCTGCAGCAGCCTGCCCACCGCATTTTTGTCAAAATGGTCGTCCGTGATTGTTGCGATCCGGCTGTAGCTGCCCTGAAACAGCGACAGGAATCTTTTGCCCACCATACCGATAAAAAGCTTCAGCGCAAGGAACAGCCCCATCAGGCTCAGCGCGGTCGTCAGCTCCTGGCTCTTGGAAACCTGGCCTTCCTTGCGCGCGTCCTCCAGCTTTTTCGTTGTCGCCTCTTCCGTCTTTTCGCCGCCGGGCCCTTCCTTGGCAAAGAACTGGAGCCGGAAGCTTACATATCTTTTCTGTTCTATCCCTATCTCCATTTCCTCACCGCTTTCCTGCCGCATCAGTGCAGATACGGTATGACCGCCCTCAGCATCTTGTACATTTCGTCAAAAATCGCGTCCGAAATAGCGTCGAGCCGCAGCGTAACCACCGCAAGCACTGCCAGTCCGATCAGCACCTTCATCTGAATGCCGATAACAAACATGTTCATCTGCGGAGCCACCTTCGCCAGAATTGCAAGCACGGTATTGGCGATCAGCGTTGCCGCAAACACCGGCAGCGCAATCCGGAATCCGATCACGCAGAAATCAATGACAAACTGCAGCATAAGCTTGTAGATCTCGGGCCGCAGCGCCGCTTCCGCTATGGGTATCACATGAAAGGAATCCATAACCGCTTCAATAATATAGTAATGCAGCCGCGTCACAAGAAGTATGAGTATAACCGCATAGTTAAGTATATTCGAGGTCAGCGACACGGTTGTCCGGGTCGCCGGGTCATACTCCGTCGCCATGGAAAAGCCGATCTGCATGTCGACGATCTGACCGGTAAAACTGAGAATATGTGTATTTATATTTGCAAAGAACCCCATTGCAAATCCGGCAATGGCGTTCATCACAGCCATAATGAGAAAGCCGAGCGAACCGGCGTAGCTCAGCGGCTCGTACGGCAGCAGGGTAAACGCCAGATACGACAGAACAGCCGACAGCCCTATCTTAACCCTCTGCGGAACGGAGCCGATGCTGAAAAACGGTGCGGTGTAGATAAAAGCCGAGATCCGCACCATAATCATCAGGAAAAATTCAAATTGTTCCACTGTAAAGGTCATTCCGCGGCCGGCCCCTCCCTTCCCCGCATTCCGCCGTTTTCTTCCTTCCGCCAGTCTCTTCGCAGCGGCTCCCGGTTATGGCCGGGGCGCCAGTATATGGATTCCTGGTTTCGGTGCGGGGTTTATCGCAGCAGGCTGCTTTCACCCCTTGAGAAAATACGGCAGATTTTCCATCAGGTAAGTAAAAAATTCTGCGACGGAATTCAGTATCCATCTGCCGCACAGCATGATTGTCAAAAAAATCCCGATCAGCTTCGGCACAAAGGTGAGCGTCTGCTCCTGAATGGAGGTCACTGTCTGCAGAATGCTGATGATGAGACCGATGATCAGGGAGACCAGCAGCATCGGCGCCGATACCTTCACAATCAGATAAAGTGCCTGGTTCACTATTTCCATTACCTGAATTTCATTCATCCTGCCGCCTCTTTCCATTCAGTCCGTCACGAAACCGTTCCGGAAAATCTTTCCTTCCCGCTTATAATAAGCAATCGAGCAGGGAGAAGCTTCCCCCCTACTCGCAGTCCGTTGCCCGTCATTGCCGAAATGTTGCGATAAGCTGTTCGATGACAAGGTTCCAGCCGTCCGCCATAATAAAAAGCAGTATTTTAAACGGCATGGAAATCGTCGTCGGCGGAAGCATCATCATACCCATGGACATCAGCGTCGACGCGACTACCATGTCGATTATGATGAACGGGATATAGATGATAAATCCTATAATAAATGCCATCCTGAGCTCGCTGATTATAAACGCCGGAATCAGCACCGACGTCGGGCAGTCGTCGCGCGATTCCAGCGAGGAGTAGCCCGCAATCTTCAGGAATAGCTTCAGATCTTTCGTGTCCGTCTGATCGAACATAAATCCGCGCAGCGGTTCGATTCCCCTCTCAAACGCCTCCTCCTGCGTGATCTCTCCTGCGGAAAGCGGCTGTATTGCCTGCTCGTTGATCTCGGAAAAGATCGGAGCCATCAGAAACACTGTGAGAAAAAGAGCCAGTCCGATCATAACCTGATTCGGCGGGGTCGTCTGCATGCCGACTGCAGTCCGCGTGAAATGTAGCACAACGATGATCCTCGTGAACGAGGTTACCATAATCAGAATGGACGGAGCCAGGGAGATCACCATGATAAGCAGCATGATCTGCAGCGTGGAGGTCAGCGAACCTCCCTCCCCCATATTGAAATAGAATGAGAGCTCTCCGCTGTTCTGATCCGTCAGCCCGTTGTCGTCGCCGGCGTTCCCGGTATTCCCCGTATTTCCGCCTGCTTCACCGCCCGGATTTTCTTCCTCTTTGTCCGCGCCGTCTTCCTCCGCTCCCTGGGCACTCCCCTCCGTGCCCGTGCCGGGCGCCGCTGCGCGCACCGTTTCCGGAACAGCAAAAAGAAAGGTCAATAGACACAATACAGTGAAAAGTCCTGCTGCAATCCATTTTCGGTTTCTTCTTTCACAGACCTTATCCTTCATGCGTATCAACCTTACTTCTTTCTAACTTCATCTTTATTGCGGAAGCTTTGGTCCATCCGAACCGTCCTCTTCCTTCTCCGGGCCGTCCTCCGCCCTTCCGGAGTCCTCCGTCTGCTTTTTTCTGATCGACGCAAGAATCCCGGAAAAGCCCGCGCCGCTCTGCGCGCTCTCCCTCCACCATGTGATATCCTCTTTCTCCAGCTCGGAAATCAGAGAAATCGTATCCTTTCCGACGGCAATTACAAAATAACGTCTTCCCACCTGCACCAGCTGCAGATATTTATTCTGGGCAAGCCGAAATGTATCCAGTACAAGGAAATTACTGTTCCTCTGCTGTGCAAGCTGCCTTCCCCCCACAAAACGGGTGACAAAATAACAGGCAGCAACCACTACAATAAATACAATCACCAGGCCGAACAACTCCAGCGTGCTTGTAAATCTTGTACCCTCCGTCAGTAAAAACAACATTTCATTCCTCTTTCCCCGTACTGCTCATCCAACGGCCGCCGCACCTCCGGAAGAACCAGCCGGCCGCTTTCACGCCGCTCCGGCTATGCGGTCAATCACTGCTTCCTCACAGTCCATGAACTCAGCCGATTACCTTTTTCACCGCCTCAAGCACGCGATCCGGCTGGAACGGCTTTACGATAAAATCCTTCGCTCCGGACTGGATCGACTCGATAACCATCGCCTGCTGTCCCATGGCGGAACACATGATAATACTCGCGGACGGATCGGCAGAACGAATCTTTTTCAGCGCCTGAAGGCCGTCCATTTCTGGCATGGTAATATCCATCATAACGAGATCCGGTTTCGTCTCGTTATATTTCTCCACTGCCTTCAGACCGTTCTCCGCCTCACCGACAATGTTGTACCCGTTCTTCGTCAGAATGTCCTTAATCATCATTCTCATAAAAGCCGCGTCATCACAAATCAAAATATTCTTTGCCATTTAACCTGTCTCCTCTTTTTTAATTTTCGCAGTTGCCTTTCTTAACATGAAAACTATTTATCCTTGATGATTTCCGTCACACGAATGCCGAACGCTTCCTCGATCACGACGACCTCCCCCTTGGCGACGTACTTTCCATTGACAAGAACATCGATCGGCTCCCCCGCCAGTCTATTTAATTCTATGATAGTACCGGGTGCAAAGTCAAGTATTTCTTTGATAGATTTGCTTGTTCGGCCGAGTTCCACCGTTACTTCCAGCGGAACGTCAAGCAGCAGGTCGATATGCTCCGTCTGGAGCAGCGGGCTTCCGGCCATCACAAAAGGCTGGAACTGCGCCGGCGCAATATTGACCTCCGGCGGCTGATACATCATCGGCTGTCCCTGCATCATCCCCATCTGCGGCATTCCCATTTGAGGCATTCCGGTCTGCGGCATTCCCATTTGAGGCATTCCCATTTGAGGCATTCCCGTCTGCGGGGCTGCAGGCTGCGGGGCCGGCGTTTCGCCCGCCGCAGGACTGGTTGACTGCGTCTCAGCCTCGTCAATTCCCGTGTATTTCATAAACTGACGGTACAGATCTCTTGCAAAATCAAACGGGTACAGCTGCATCAGTTCGCTGTCCACCAGATCCCCTATTTCCATGTGGAACGCGACTTTAACAAATTTATTTTTGAGGAAGCCAGCGATATCCTCACCGTTTATCACATCATTCAAATCCACGAGGTCCGCGCTTGGCGGGCTGATGTCAACCTTCTTCTCCAGCATGGAAGAGATCGAGGTGGCCGCCGAACCCATCATCTGATTCATCGCCTCGCTGATTGCGCTCAGATGAAGCTCCGATAGTTCCCCGTCGATATTGGTTCCGTCGCCCCCCATCATGAGGTCAGTGATAATTTTTACATCCCGCTCTTTAAGTACAAGAATATTAGTTCCGTCCAGACCTTCTTTATAATAAATCTGAATAAAAACGCATGGTCTATCATAATTCTGGATCAGGTCGTCCCAGGTCGCATAGGTCACAACCGGAGTCGTAATATTAACTCTCTGATTTACAAGGGAAAACAATGTTGTTGCCGCTGTTCCCATACTGATATTGGAGATTTCGCCGACTGCGTCTTTTTCCGCATCGTTCAGCTCTTCATCCGCGTTTGCTATTTCCCTGGGAGCAGCGGCTCCGCTTCCTGCCGGACCGTTCGATGAACCGCCGTCCATCCCGGTCAGCAGGGCATTGATTTCATCCTGTGTCAACATACCGTCCATGGCGTTCTTACTCCTCCTCTCTTATTATATTTGTGAGCTTCACCGCATAGGCATCCGAAAAGGAGCCGGGCAATGCCCTGAATTTCCTTATGTTTCCGACATAGATATTCATCTCGTCGTCCACCTTCGAATTCAGCTTGATAATATCACCTTTTTGCATATTCAACAAATCATTTAATGAAATTGTACTTTTTCCCAGCACCGCACGAACCGGTATCCGCGCTCTCGAGATGGCAACCTCGATCACGTCCTTGTAGCTTCTGTCGTCCAGCGTCTGCATGGACGCGTACCAGTATTTCGTGTTCAGCTTATCAATCACTTCCTCGACGCAGGTGTATGGAATACAGATATTCATCATACCCTCCACGGTACCGATCTTCACGTTCAGCGTGACGATGGCCGCCGTATCCGTCGGGGAAATAATCTGCGCAAACTGCGAGTTCGTCTCGATCCTCGTCAGACGCGGCGTCAGCTTTACAACATTCGCCCACGGCTCCGACATCAGATTGGTAACCACCGTAAATATCCGCTCGATAATAACAAGCTCAATCTCCGTGAAATCTCTCGACTTGTCGAGCGGATTTCCTTCCCCCCCAAGCATTCGATCCACGATCGCATAGCCAAGATTCTGTGCCAGTTCGATCACCACGCTGCCCTCGAGCGGAGAAAAATCTACGATTCCAAGCAGAACCGGATTGGAGAGCGCATTTGTAAACTCCTGGTAGATAACCGCCTCGGAATTTATCACCTCCACCGACACATTCTTTCGCAGGTATGCCGGAAGATTTGTAGAAAACAGTCTTCCGAAATGCTCAAAAATATTTTCGAGCGTCCTCAAGTGCTCCTTCGAGAATTTGGAAGGACGTTCAAAATCATAATTCTTTACTGATTTTTCACCGCTGTCTTTAAACTCATCCGCATCCACCTCGCCGCTGCTGAGAGCGGCGAGCAGATTATCTATCTCGCTTTGTGATAAGACGTCGCCCATCCTGTTACCTCTATTCTATAAATTATAGCCTCAGTGAAGCAGTTCAAGCTCCGTTCCGGCCGTCTACTGCATCATTGTGTAATTTCCCAAGACGACGTTGTAAATACACTCCGTGTCAAAGCTCTCTCTCAGATCCGCCAGAATCTCATCCTTAACAAGCTCCTTTGCCTCGTGGAAGCTCTCCGGCGTCAGAGAACCGATGCGGTTCTGGATGATCTCCTTGATCAGCTCCGCCTGCGGCTCGATCAGCGGCTGAATCTTCTTGTAATCCGGCGCTTTCTTGTTCAGAACGACGGTCGCCGTAACCTGCGCAAAATACTTTCTGCCGTCCTCGCCCGGTGCGAGGTTGATCGCCATATTCGTTCCGACAACAATGGATTCGAGGTCGGTCACCGGCACCTGCTCTTCCTTGTCTGCCGGAAGCGGCGACTTCAGCTCCATATCAATCATCCCGCAGATTTTTGTGATCATCGTATTCATCTTTTTCGCATTCGGCATATAGACGAACAGCATCAGCGCGCTGAGCGTCAGATTTACAAGCGTTGCCGCAAGTATGATAACAGCCAGAATATTCTTTTTCATCCCTACAACTTTCTCCTTCCATAGAAATCTCTCGGGCTTCGAAATTCTCCGAGCCCCTCGAAGCCGGAACCTAATCGGAATTCAGCGTGTTATAAATACGTATTTCAATACGCCGGTTCATATTCCTTCCTTCTGTCGTCGAATTATCCGCAATCGGCTCGTACTCCCCCATGCCGATGCACTCGATATCCGCCGGATCCAGTCCTTTTTTCTCCACCAGATAATCCGCCGCCGTGTTTGCACGGGCGCATGAAAGTTCACGGTTGCTTCCGTATCTGCTCCGCTTCGACACCGGAACATTATCCGTGTGCCCGATAATCGCGATCCGATAGCCCTTGTACTTCTTCAGGATATCACCAATCCGCGAAAAGACCGGCAGCGCGCTGCTTTGCAGTTCGGCACTGCCCGAAGCGTACAGCAGGCTTCCGCTGATCTCTATTGTGATGTATCTCCCGCTCGCATCGACACCGATCTCCATCTGATCGTCCAGATCGTATTTGCTGCTCATGCTGGAAATATCATCGTACATCTCCTCCGACTCCTCTTTGTTGGCCTGCTCCAGCTGCTCATGCAGATCCAGCACATCCTCGCCCGTCTGATCCGAGGTCTGTCCCATGTCGTTCGTGTACTCGTCCAGATCGTTCAGCTGCGAGACGCCGGTATTGATCAGCTGTCCCTCCCCGATCGAGGTCCGGCCGCCCGATAAAATACTCAGACGGTTCGCAAACGAACTCGCGAGCTCCTGAAACTTGGCCTCATCCACGCTGGACATTGCAAACAGGAGAACGAAGAAGCAGAGAAGGAGATTCATGAGGTCGGAAAAGGTCGCCATCCAGGCCGGTGCGCCTGCCGCCTGTTCCTCCTGCTTCTGTTTCTTAGCCAACTTCCTCACCACCTTCATTCGCATTGAGCTCCTCTCTCATGCCCGGAGTGAGGAACGATTTCAGTTTCTCTTCGATGACGCGCGGATTCTCGCCAGCCTGGATTGACAGAAGGCCCTCAACCAGAATCTCTTTCTGCTTCATCTCCGAAGAATCGCTTGCCTTTAATTTATTTGCAACCGGAGTACATATCCAGTTTGCAAGCAGGGAACCATAAAGGGTAGTGATAAGCGCGATCGCCATGTTCGGTCCGACCGAAGCCATATCCTGCAGATCGGCCAGCATGTTGATGAGACCGATCAGAGTACCGATCATACCCCAGGCAGGACCGGATGCCGCGAGAGCCTCCCAGAAACCGATAATATCCTTGTGCCGCTCTCCGATGCACGAGAGCTCCGTCTCGAGGATGCTGCGCACCAGCTCCGGGTCCGTACCGTCCACGATCAGGAGCAGCCCCTTTTTCATGAAAGCGTCATCCATTCCGTTTGCCAGCTCCTCCAGCTGAAGAAGACCCTCTTTTCTAGCGACGTTCGACAGTTTGATGACTGTCTGGATCGTCTCGAGCTCATTGCTCACCTGAACCTTGAAAATCAGAGTGATGGATTTTAGTTTCCGGATAAATTCGGGAATACTCGCCTGCGTTACCATCATGCCCATGAACGCGCCGCCGAACGTAATGAGCGCCGACTTCCAGTCAAGGAAGCCCTTGATTGCCGTAAACCCCTTTTCCGCCACGATACTGAAAACAACGAGAACCAGGGCTACAACCATACCAACCAAAGATGCTATATCCATTTTTTTCACCTCAAGTCACTTTTCTCTGAATTTATGTATCAGATGATTCATCATCATCTATTGTCTGATTTAATATCCGCTTTCTATATAATACTACTAAATTTTTCACCTTTTGTCTACTTTCTTTTACAAATATTTTTTTTCCAGTTGTCAGAGTAATCACTGTATCCGGAACTTCTTCAATTGTTTCAATTAAATGTGCATTTACTGTTAATTTGCTCCCGTTCAGCCGGGTCAGCTCCACCATTCCTCCACCCCCTCCCGATTAAAAGGAAACGCTCCCACGCAACAAAATACCCTGGCAGCATTTTTCAATGCTGCCAGGCTATCCGAAAAGGCTAGCGCTTCAGATTGATCAGCTCCTCCAGAATGGTATCCGATGTCGTAATAATCCGCGAATTCGCCTGAAAACCTCTCTGTGTTGTAATCATCTCCGTAAACTCGTTGGCCAGATCGACATTTGACATCTCCAGCACGCCGGTGTTGAATTTGCCGCCGGTGGAGGAGATATCCTTTCCGATTCCGTCGAACTCGCCGGAGTTCTGCGTTACCGCATACATATTATTTCCGATCGACTCGAGGCCTGCCGGGTTGGCAAATTTAGCCACCACAATCTGCCCGAGCAGAATCTGATCTCCGTTATCGTAAGTTCCGTAAATTTTTCCGATTTTGTCAATGGTGATGCCGGACATGTTGCCGACCGGCTTGCCGGCGCCGGCTCCCTTCGCGATATCCCCCTTTACGCCCTCAAGGTTGGTGGTGCCGCTCTGCGAAAACATGGTAAGCTTTGAAAAATCAACGTCGATCGGCACAAACGGTCCTCCGTCGCTGACAAGGTTGAAGTTTACCGAAGTACCGCCCTCTTCCTCGCCGACCTGTACAAAGCGTCCGGAGGAAGCATTGAACTCAAGCGGAACGCCGTCCATCTCAATTGTAACCTCGCCGGTCTCCTCGTTCACCTCCGCCTCGTAGTCCGAACCGCCGAAGCTGACGCTTGTAATGGTGGAAGGTCCGTAGGTAATCGTTCCGTCCTCCTCAACGGTCTTGCTCACAAATACAGATTCGCCCTTCTCGTTGAAGACATTCGAAACGGTGACGGAATAGACATTTGTCTCCTCCGGGTCCTCGTTCTGCTTCACATTCAGAGCTGCCGTGTAAAGATTTCCGAGATTATCATAAAACTGGATGTTTGCCAGGCGGCCGTCGGCCTCAAAAGCGATCTGCGTATCGTTCTGGTCAATATTTCCCTTCAGATACACATTCGTTGTCGCCTCCGGCTCGGAAAACAGATTATCCGGCGCCATAACGCGCAGCGCGGATACATTGTCCGACTTGCACGAACTCGGATCGTCCGGACTCACCTGCCAGCCCATCACAAGCGCGCCAGACGGCGTACAGAGATTTCCGTTCGCGTCCACGTTGAACGAACCCGCCTTGGTAAAGTAATTGGATCCGTTGCTGTTTACGACGAAAAAGCTGTCACCCTCAATCATCAGGTCGGACCAGCCGTCCGTTCTCTGCGAACCGCCGGTGCCGGTGATCTTCGTCGTGATCGAAGCCACATTGGCGCCGAGACCGATCTGCATGGCGTTGATGCCGGCCGCGCCGGTCGTGGCATTCGGGCCGGTTGCAGCGCTTGTTGTCTGGTAGAGAATATCCGAGAACGTTACGGAGCTGCGCTTGAAGCCGACCGTATTTACGTTAGCGATATTATTACCGATAACATCCATCTTTGTCTGGTGTACTCTCAGTCCGGAAACTCCGGAATACAATGCTCTCATCATAATTAAATGACCTCCTGATGTGTTCTCCGGCTTCTGTCATTCAGCCGGAGCCGCCCCCTTTCTTCAGGTCCGGCGGCATACTCACAATTCCTAGCTAATCACTGCTCCATCAATGTTCGTAAAAATCCGATCCTCGCCGCCCGCCACCGCGGTCACAACGATGTTGCTCTTCGTATTTACGATAAACGCATAATCATCGACCATGACAAGCGACTCGACGATCCCTTTCTCCGAGGCCCTGGCAGCTCCTGCCTCCAGGCGTCTCACCTGCTCGTTCGAAAGAGCGATGCTCCTGCTCGCCAGCCTTTCATTCGCATGCCGGGAAAAACGAAGCGCCGTATCCCCCGCCTGCGCTCTCTGCTCGAGAATCTGTGCAAACGACGCACCTTTTGCGTCTCCTGCCGCATTCTTCGGGCTTTTCGGCTGCGCCAGCCGGCTTCTCATTTGTTCGATGGAGGAAAAACCGTTCTTGATCTGATTCAGAAAAATCCCTCCTTACAGGCGCGGCTCCTGCGGCCTTTCACCGCCCCGCGCAGTTATGCCTTCGGTTTGACTTCATCCTCCGGCTTCTGATCGGTTTCGTCCTTGTCCCCTTCTTTGTCATCCTCCTCTGCAGGCGGCACCTCGGAATTCACTACCGTTACGGCAATCTTATCTTCAACGGTCGTATAATCGTCGTCATTGAATACCACCGCCACTGCATAGGAGCCGTTCGGAAGCTCCTTGAACGCTTCGCCGAAAATAGTCAGCCGGTTGCCGTCCAGCTTGTAATGATCCTTCGGAACAACCTTGTTGTTTATAACGAGCGCTACTTCTTTGGCCTGATAATCTCCCTCTCCCATAAAGAGATTTACCTGGAACATTCCCGGTTCCTTCGCATCGTAAGTAAACTTGTAGCTCTCGGTAACTCCCGGCAAGCATACCTTCTCGACATAGCTTTCATCCAGAACGGCGTACAGATCCTCAATATCGTAGAGCTCTCCGCCGACATAGAGCTTGACGCTTCCGCCGGATGCGTTTACATACTGCACCTTTCCGGTAATCTGCTTTTCTCTGCCCGTCTCGTCCTCGACATTTAAAATAACATCCTTGCCGATCAGCGAGAACGCCTGCGATTTCTCGTAGGTCGCATTCAGGTTCTGCAGCTGCTCCAGCTGCGAGAAGGTCGCCAGCTGCGCCACAAACTCCGTGTCATTCTGGGGATTGAGCGGGTCCTGATTCTTCATCTGACAGACCAGAAGCTGCAGGAATGCATCCTTGCCGAGCTCCGAGGTTCCCTTCCTGTCCTTGTCAGTCGTCGTGATGGCGTTGTTTGCATCCTGCAGAACGCCGTTGACCACCTGTCCTACATTTGCCATATTTCCTCTCATTCTGCCGCCTCCGCGGCCAATGTCCGCTTATTTATGCGGTATAATCCACCTGGCTGCCGCTCGCTTCCGGAATTCCCGCCGGCATGCTCTCCGGCCCGGATATGCCCTCCGGCGCATTCGACTCTTCCGTCACAAAGCTCCTGCGGCCCTGTCTGCGTCCTCCCTGCGGCTGTCCTCCAGCCGCCTGGTCGCTCTGTGCAAAGCCGAATTCCGAAACCGTTACCTCAATGGCGTCAACCTTCAGTCCCTGTTTTTCCAGATTTTCCCGAAGCGTCACAAGCTGGCTCTCAATCGCCTGTCTTGCAATTTCCGTCTGCGCCGTAAAACGCGCGGTCATTGCGCCGTGCTGAGATACGATGTTCAGATTTACCTTGCCGAGGCTCTCCGGCGTCAGTGTGATTTCCATCGACGTTCTGGCCGGGCTTACAACTACACGCACTTTTTCCAGCAGCTGATCTGCGATTTCGCGAAGCTGCGCTGCCGGATCCATACGGACAAACGTTGCCTCCGCATCCGTCTCCCGAACGGAATCCGCCATGAAATTCAGAAATTGCTCCGCCTGCGTCTGCGTCCCTTCTCCCGGCTGTGCGTCACTCTGCTGCGTGCCCTCCCGGCGCGCGCTTACCTGACCGTCCTGCGTCTCCCGGACCGCCTCAAAACGGAATGTGCCTTCCTCCGGCTTCGGCCCGGCATCCTCTCCGGTCTCCTGCAGCGGTTCTTTTCCTGTGCTCCGCACGTTCTTCTCTGTGTCCGCACCGGATTTTATTTCCGCTTCCGCCGACGGCATTCCCTCCATCAGCTGCGCAAATTCCTCCGTTCCGACGAGCTCGTTCAGCCTCTCCGGCGTTATTTCCGCCTCGTCAAGAATCCCCTGAACCTGTTTTAAAAGGCCGGACAGCTTTCCGGACAGCTCCCCGTCCGTCAGCAGAACCGAGAACTCCGTCTCGCCCGCCGCCGCCAGCGTCAGCTGTGTCAGCTGCTGCGCGTTCGTCAGATCGACCATCGTCATTCCGAGCTGCTCCATCAGGCCGACAAGCTCTTCGAGACTCAGTCCGAGCGCCTTGGCAACTGCCTTCCTAATATCCTCCAGCACCTTTGCGGCCACCTCGCACTCCGCTTCCATGCCCTCTGCCGCCGCTGCTTCCTCCATTTCCGCAGCCTCGGCTTCCCCGGGCAGTTTCGCTTCCGCGGTGCTCTCGGCGCCTTCCGCCTTCGTTCCAGACGTCTGCATCCCCTCGGCTTTTGTTCCCTGCGCCTGTGCTCCGTCGGCCTTTGTTCCGGCCTCCACAGCCCGGCTCTGCTCCGTCCTCCCGGACGGCACCGTCTTTGAGCCGCCCGGCTGCCTTGCGTTCTGCGACGTCAGATTCGCCGTAATCATATCGGCAAAGGACCCTCCGCCGGACGCCTTTGCGCCAGTTTTCGGCCGCTGGCCGACTGCGGCTGCACCGGAAAGAGCATTTACCCCTGTCGTTGTCATCCGCATCCTCCTTTCCTGAAGATAGTATCTATGTAAACCGGAAAACCGGCTCACACCGTTTCAGCACGCCGTCCGTACAGCCGGCGCCCGTTTATATATCGGCATTTCCGAATGATAAGCCCACGTCACGGCACGGACATCTGCGCCATAATCTCATCCAGCTTCTCCGCGTTCATATCTGCGATCTTCTGCATTATATGAGCCGCATAGAGCGAATCCATCTTTTCCATAATAGCCGCACTGTCCGCCACCTTCATGCAGAGCAGATACTGCGCCACAAGCTCCATGCTCGCATTCATCTCTTCAAGTATTTTGGCGGCATTTCCCGGCTTCATCGACGACAGCCGCTTCGCCTCCGTCTGGATCGCCTGGTCATACTGCTGTTTCTCTATTACCTGCCGGTAGATCTCCTCTGCCGTCACAGGATAAATGGCCTCATAAAATTTTGCATAATAATCAATTTCCGGTGCCTTCGGGTTAAATACGACATTCCGGTCAAATTCCCTTTTCAGGCGGGCAAATTCCTCCTGCTCCTCCTCGAAGGTCCGCAGCCTCTCGTTTTCCGCCTCCAGGGACGAAATCTGCCTCGCCTGCCTGGAGTTTTCAGAGGTCAGTTCGTCTTCCCGGCGCTCCAGCTCCTTTATTCTCTTCACCGCTTCTTCCATATCCCGGTACGGATAATTCTCCTCCCAGGCAAGCTGCTCATCCGACACGCTCGGGAGCAGATATTTCAGCACCGGAACACCCTTCAGCATCGGCCGCAGGCTCGTGCCGAGATTTCCGACGTCCATCTTTATTAAAAAGCCAAAGGTCACAAGCCAGATCACGAGAAGAAGCACTACGATAAGAATGGAGAGAAGTTTTCCCCCGCCCTTCCGGTTCTCCTCCTGATTGTCGCCCCTATTCTTTTTCCTCGGCATGTTTACCTCCTATTCCGTCATTTCCGGCACTGCGCCGACCGCACCGTGCTGAAAACTTACCCGCTCGTCGATTTCCTTCCGCTCCTCGGCTTCCAGCTCGCCGAGATAATCTGCGAACGCCTTCTCCCTGAGTCTCTCCTGTGTTTTTCTCTCGATCATTGCCGCCTTGAGCCGGTGAACGGCGGCCTCCACATTCTGCTCAGCCTTTCTCACCTGCACGGTCTGCTGGCGGATCAGCAGTTTCATCACCTCGACCGCTTCCTGATTCCGTCTTATATGCGCGGGTACCAGCCGCTTTCCGACCGTGTCTCTCAGCCGCTCCTCATACTCCTCCCGCCTCGCCGAAAGCTCCGCGAGCTTCTCGTTTTCCGCATTCAGCCTCATCTGTGCCGCCGCGTAGTTCGAGCGCTCCTGATCCTCCAGCTTCCGCTTTATCTCCAGAATGCTCTGCATCGGATACCGGAATTTTTTCAAGCTCCGCCCTCCTCAAAAATCGCTTCGAGCCCTCCGATCGTCTCATCGAGTGAAACCTTTTCTCCTGTTTCCTGACAGAGAAAGCCGTTCACCCCGTCGATCTTCGATACGGCATAATCTATATTCGGATTGCTGCCCGCTTTGTAGGCCCCGATGTTGATGAGATCCTCCGCATCCTTGTAGGTTGCCATCACCATCTTAAGCTTCGCGGCAGCCTTTTTGTGCTCCGCATCCGCGATGGAGCTCATAACACGGGAAATGCTCTGCAGCACGTCGATCGCCGGATAATGGTTCCGGTGCGCCAGATCTCTGGACAGGACAATATGTCCGTCCAGAATACCGCGTGCCGTATCCGCGATCGGCTCATTGAAATCGTCGCCGTCCACAAGCACGGTATAAAGCCCTGTAATCGACCCCTTCGCCCCGTTGCCAGCGCGTTCAAGAAGTTTGGGCATCTCGGAATATACGCTCGGCGGATATCCGCGGGACACCGGAGGTTCGCCGGAGGCGAGGCCGATTTCCCTCTGCGCCATGGAAAACCGGGTGAGCGAATCCATCATCAGCAGTACATCCTTTCCCTGATCCCGGAAATATTCGGCAATTGCCGTGGCGGTCTTCGCCGCCTTTTTCCGGATAAGCGCAGGCTTGTCGGAAGTCGCGATGACCAGAACGGAACGGCGCATGCCCTCCTCGCCCAGATCTCTCTCGATAAACTCGCGCACCTCGCGGCCCCGCTCCCCGATCAGGGCGATCACATTGATATCCGCACGCGTGTTGCGCGCAAACATGCCGAGCAGCGTGCTCTTGCCGACGCCGCTGCCGGCAAAAATGCCGATCCTCTGGCCCTTTCCGATCGTAAGCATGCCGTCCACCGCCCGGACTCCGAGCGGCAGGATATCCGTGATCAGCCTGCGCGCCATCGGATCGGGCGCCTGCGCATCCACCGGATAGCTGTCCCTGGCCGAAAGTCTGCCGCCGTCGAGAGGATGCCCCAGGCCGTCCAGCGTCTGCCCGAGCAGTTCCGGGCCGACCGGCACCTGCAGCGGCTCCCGGAGATTGACAACCATGCTGCCCTCGCCGATGCCGGTGACATCCTCGTAAGGCATCAGCAGCAGCCTGCCGTCCCGGAAGCCGGTCACCTCCGCCAGCACGGTAACGCTGCCGTCCCTCGAGGTGATGCTGCACACATCATTCAGGCTGGCATCCGGGCCGACCGACTCCACAGTGAGCCCTACGACCTTCGTCACTTTCCCCTTTATATCAATATAGGATTTTGTATACAGCGAATCATATTTTGCAAAATCAATCATTTTTGTATTTCCCGCCCATCCGGGCATTTATGCGGCACAATAACCTGCCGCTTTCCGATTTTTCCATCCGCGATCCCGTCCGCAGCGCGGCTTCCGACGGAATGTTAATACAAAGCCCTGCTTCAGCTGGCATTTCCCGGCATTCCGGCCAGCATCCGGAGGTCTCCGGTCAGATTTCTCAGCTGCGCGTCAAGTCCGCAGTCAAAAATCCTGCTGTCCGTCTCAAGCACGCACTGACCGGGCCGCAGCGTGCGGTCGGCTACCACCTCGAGCTCTGCGCCCTCCCTGAGCTTCCGGGAGAGCTCCATCTTCTTCTCGGCCACCGTTTCATAGTCCTCCGGCGGCACATGGATCAGACAGTTCATTCCTGGCTCGGCTTGCGCCATCCCCTGCTCCAGAAGGTAGAGGATAATCCCTCTCTTATCCTCAAGCAGGATTCCGGTCAGCCTTTCCACCAGCCGTATTACCATCTCAACAAAAGCAGGCTCCAATTCCTCCACCTGCTTTTCATAAGCAATCCGATTCGCTTTTTCCTGCTCGGCAAGGCGCTTCTTCTCCGCCTGCAGCTCCTTCTCTGCCTGCTTTTTCCCGTCGGCATAGCCCTGCTGCTGCGCCTCATTGTATGCGCTCGCCTTGATTTCCTCCGCGTCCTCTTCGGCCTTTTCGAGCATGACGCGCGCCTCTTCCTGCGCCTCGGCAAGAAGCTGCTCTGCCTGCTCACGGAGCTGTTCCTGCGCCTCCTGCTCCGCCTGCCCGCTTACACTCTCCTGTGCGGCATCCGCCGGAAAAATCCCGGGGATTCCCGGCATAAACTCCGGCGCGGAAGCTCCCGCGCCGTCCTCCGCCTCCGGATTCTCCCCGAAATCTGCGGAAACCGACGCGTGCTTCTCCACAAACAGCCTTGTGAATTCCTCCGCGCGGCTGTTGAAATCTATCTTTTTCTTTTCAGTTGTATAGGTAATGGCCGCGGCCTTAATTACATTAGACAACGATCTCGTCACCTCCGCCTCTGGAGATTACAATCTCGCCCGAATCCTCCAGCTTACGGATGACATTGACAATCTTCTGCTGTGCTTCCTCGACATCCTTCATGCGGACAGGACCCATAAAGTCCATATCCTCCTTGATCATCGTTACAAGACGCTTAGACAGATTGTTGAAGATCGCATCCTTGACCTCGTCTGTCGTGTTCTTCAGAGCCACGGCGAGCTCGTTGTTCTCCACCTCACGCAGCACGCGCTGAATGGAACGGTCGTCGAGCGAAAGAATGTCCTCGAACACGAACATCTTTTTGCGGATCTCGTCCGCCAGCTCCGGCTCCTCGATCTCGAGATTTTCCATAATGTGCTTCTCTGTTCCGCGATCCACCGTATTCAAGATCTCCACGATCGCATCGATACCGCCCGCGCTCGTGTAATCCTGATTGACAAGGGAAGACAGCCTGCGTTCGAGCACGCGTTCCACCTCCTTGAGTACCTCCGGAGAGGTTCGATCCATCTGTGCGATACGCTTCGCCACGTCCGCCTGTTTATCCGGGGACAGCGCGCCGAGAATTGCGGCGGCCTGCTGCGCCGGCATATAGGACAGGATCAGGGCGATTGTCTGCGGATGTTCGTCCTGGATAAAGGTAATCAGCTGCGCCGGGTCCGTCTTGCGGATAAACTCAAACGGCCGCACCTGAAGCGACGCCGTCAGCTTGCCGATTACTTCGCGCGCCCTGTCTGCACCGAGCGCCTTCTCCAGAAGATCCTTCGCATAGCCGATGCCGCCCTCCGCAATATACTGCTGCGCCAGGCAAATCTGGTAAAATTCATCCATAATGGCATCCTTGGTAGACTGCGAAATACTTCTCGTATTGGCGATCTCCAGCGTCAGCTGCTCGATCTCCTCCTCCTTCAGATGCTTGAATATTTTAGCGGATCGTTCCGGCCCCATCGCAATCAGCAAAACCGCCGTTTTCTGGACGCCGTTCATCTCCTCCGTCTCTTTCATTGGCCGTCTCCTTTCCTCGCGGGCCTATCCGCCCGTCAAGCGGGCGGACAAGACCGTCACGTCATCCCCAGTCGTCGTTCAGCCAGTTGCGCAGCAGCGCAGCAACGGCCTCCGGATTCTCGTCGACGAACTTCTCGATCAGGCGCTTGGACTCGGACTTCTCGCTGAATTCGATATCCTCAAGCGACTGATTATCCTTCGTCGTGGCAAGCAGCTTCTCAACCGAAAGCTCAGGCTCGGTCTCCACAACCTCCTCCGGCTTCGATACACGGAATACCACGAAGATCAGCAGGGCAATGATAATCACGAACAGGACGATCGTGAATATAAGGTCGAAGTTGGTGCCCTCCTCCTCCACTTCAATATACTCCGGTATCGTGTAAATGATAATGGAAATATTGTTTTCCGGGATTCCGGTCGCGTTGGAAAATGCCGTGTAAAACTCCTGCGGTATGTCATTGGTTTCCATCCGCTTCCAGTCGCGGTTGTTTACGATATAATCCTCCCAGGTCGTCCCCTCCAGCTCACCGAGCCGCTCCAGATCATCCTTCGTATAGCGGCGGATCTTTTTGAGAACGAGGGCCATGCTCGATGTGGCCGGCTCTACAACCCCCCACTCACTCATTGTTTTCGTGACCTGCTCACCCACCATATAGGTGACGGAGAGATCGTCATAGCTGCTGTTTCCGGCCTGCTGATTCTGGATATAGTAATCCTGGCCGTCGTTCGAATCCGTTCCCGGAATATCGCCGTTCTGCGCGGTATTCTCGGACTGAATGCGTCGGTACACGCCGTAAAGTCCCTGCTCCTGGCCGTCTGCCGGAAGATACTTCTTAAGATATTCCTCCACGCGGTCAAAATTGATTTCCAGATTGAACTGCGCGTCGACATAATCAAAATCAAGATGAAGCGCGTACTCCATCACACGCTCCTGAAAAAAATTATAGGCATCCTTCGTGATCGCCAGCTGATTGGTGATCGCGAGGGTATCCTCGTCCTCCGGTCCGTTGTAGAGAAGGTTGCCGTACTGGTCAATCACCTTCACTGTTTCGACCGATTTGTTGCCGAGTGCGTTCGCAACAAAAACGGCGATCGCCTCGGACATATTCTTGTTGAATTCGGAATTGACGAAAAGCGAAACCGAACACTGAATGTCCTTCTCCTCGTCAAGAATCGTTGACGTGCGGTCAAGCGGTATGTAACTGACTTTCGCCCGGTCGATGCCGACCATCCCCTCGATCTGCTGTTCCAGCCTGCCCTGAAAGTAAGCGGCGTTTTTCTGAACCCGGTCAGCGTTTGTCGTACTCATATCGTTGTCCAGCAGGTCGCTCAGAGTCATGCGCCCGTCGCTCATGGCAGAGCTGTTGAGCACCGCGAGATTCGCCTGAACCGTTTTGGTGGAATCGACATAGATCGTCGAGCTGTCCTCCCCGATACGGTGCGCGATTCCGGCCTCGGTCAGCGCCTCGTCCACCGCTTTTACCTTGGTGAGATCGTCGTAGGCCTGCCAGCGGACGTAATTTGTCCTTCCCAGAAAATACGCCAGCAGGAAAATCATTACCGCCACAACCCCGACGGAGCTCAGTAAAATCGCTCTCTGTTTTTTTGTATATTTATTCCAAAGCTCTAATACCTTATTTAATAATCTTTTCAGCCTCTCCTGCATGAAACCTTACTCCGTTCGTTAGAATTGCAACTGCATGATTTCTTTATAAGCATCCAGTACTGCATTCCGAACGGCAACCGTATACTGCAGAGAGACATTTGCCTTCCACTGTGCCACCTGTACGTCCGTCGTACTGTTCGTCAGGCCCATCGCATAAGAAAGCTCGGCCTCCCTCGCTTCATTGATAGAGTCGTTCGTCTTGTTGACCATCTCAAGCGCCGACTGAAACAGCGTCTCGAAGGCCGTGTTTTTTTCCGCGGTTCCTGTTTTCTTCTCCCATGCGGCAGTATAGTCCGTCAGATTATTTACCGCGCCAATAGATGTAAAGTCCATCTTACCTCTCCGTTTCTACGCCGTTTTCCGGCGGCTTAAACTCAGCTTTCCAAGCCCGGTCCGGCCTACGCCTTTCCAACCTCAAGCCCCTTCAACAGCATATTCTTCGTCGCGTTGAACGCGGTTATATTTGCCTCATAGGCGCGTGTTGCGTCGATGAGGTTTGTGATCTCCGTCACGGTATTGACATTCGGCAGCGTGACATAGCCGTCCTCGTCCGCATCCGGATGACCCGGATCATAGACCGTTTTCATCGCCGTCTTATGATCCTCAACGATCCCCGTAACCCTGACGCCGTTGCCGACCAGCTCGGAAGCATTGGTCCGGCTGCTCTGCGCCAGCATTTTGGAAAAGGTGTCCTGTGTTCTCGCCTGGAATACCAGCGTCTTTCTGCGGTATACCTCGCCGTTTTCGTCCCTGGTCGTATTTACATTTGCTATATTCTGCGCGATGAGATCCATACGGAGCCTCTGCGCGCTCATTCCGCTGGCACTGATATTCAGCGCATCAATACTCGCCATACTTTATTCCCCTTTCCTGCATGCCACGGGAACCCCTCCCGCAATACTGCACCGGCAGCACTCTGCACACATCGCTGCAGCGCCTCCCGAATTCCGTGCTGTCCGCGTCCTTCTGCCCGGCACTTTCCGCTTACGAAGTTTTCTCAGCTCCGGTTCAATACCATTTTAATTCTGGAAAATTCCTGCGTCATTGAGTCAAGAAGAGTCAGATAGCGGATCTGATTTCTCGCCAGATAGGATTCCTCAACATCAATATCGACATTGTTGCCGTCCAGCCGGTAGCTCAGCTCGCTCTGATCCACATAGACCTTTGCATTCAGCCTGCCGAGATCCACTCCTGCGACTGCATGATCCATGCTCTGGCCGCGTGCGGTCAGCTCTTCCTTCAGATAATTCTCGAAGTAAATGTCGCTCCTCTTAAAATCCGGGGTGCTGACATTGGACAGATTGTTCACGAGCAGGCTGTTGCGCAGCTCGGTCGCGTTTGCCGCTTTATTCAGCACATTGATATAATTATACATACTGGAGCCTATCATTTATCTCATCCTTTCCATTCAATAATATCATCGCCTGTAAAAAGGGTGTAAAGCAGAACCCTTCCCTGTCTGCCACATTTCATTATAGACAATCTTCAGAAAAAACTCAAGACCTAATTCCGCCGAATCCGAAAAAAAAACAGGGTTAAAACAAAAGTGACCCAAACCAGGTCTTAAACTCCAAATCCTTTTGTAATAACCCTTCCTTATGTTTCCATATTCCGTTTTTTGCTTCCTTTTTTATGCAGTTTTCGCACACTTGTGCGGCACTGCATTTTCTTTCCTGCAAAGCCTCACTGCATTTTCTTAAGTTCGTCGAACACAACATCGTTGATCACCTTGATATAGGTTCCCTTCATGCCAGACGAACGAGACTCGATCACACCGGCGCTCTCAAACTTTCTCAGTGCATTTACAATAACAGAGCGTGTGATGCCGACCCGATCCGCAATTTTGCTGGCGACAAGAATTCCTTCGTTGCCGTCCAATTCCTCAAAAATATGCGTGATGGCCTCAAGCTCCGAAAACGACAGCGTACTGATGGCTGACCGGACAATCTGCACCTTCCGGTTTTCCTCGGCATTTTCCTCGTTGACCGAGCGCATCATCTCCAGGCCGACAACGGTCGTTCCGTACTCGCTCAGGATAATATCGTCGATCGAATATTGGCTCGTGTTTTTATAAAGAAACAATGTTCCGAGGCGCTCACCCGCGATATCAATCGGCGTAATAATCGCCTGATACGCGTTGACATTTTCGATTTCAAAGCCCAGAGTTGCAAGGTTGACATTTTCTTTGGTCGAGAGAATGTTGAGCAGGCGCTCATTCAGCATACCGTCGATGTAGCCGCCCACAGAATCCCGGATCAGTTCGCTGATCGGCGGGATATCGGAACGGTTCCGGATGCCGAGCACCTTCCCCTTTCTGCTGATGACGAGGATATTCGAGTCCAGGATATCGCTTAACACAAGGCAGATATCGTTGAACACAACCTTATGCGAGCTGTTGTTATGTAGCAGCTTATTGATCTTCCTCGTTTTATCCAATAATTGTACGCTCATTGACGAACCCCCATACATCAATATGATAGCCTTATTCTAACACATATATTTTTCGAAAACAAGCAAATTTTTTAATTTTGTATAAAATTCAGGGGATATTTTCAGATTTTTTCAGTTTCTCTAGTTGCTTTCCTTGAAATTCACTGTCAAAATCATGTTTTTTTGCCATAAATAAGAAAACAAAATGCGCGGAAAGAGGAGCTGCTCCGCCGTTTGCCGCAGTCCTCTCCTCTCCCTGCGCAGTCCCCTTATCCTTCCGGATAAAACTGCGCCGCATGCTTTTTATGCCGTTCCTCTTCTGCTAGTCTTCCTCCTCCTTTTCCTTTGCCTGCTGATGTCCGCAGCCCTCCCCCGGACATACCAGCTTGCTTCCCTTCTCCAGCAGGAGGCTGCCGCATTTCGGACATTTGACATCCGTCGGCTTCTGCCAGGACATAAAATCGCATTCCGGATTGCTCTCGCAGCCGTAGTACCTTCTGCCCTTCTTGGTCTTGCGGATCACAATATCTTTTCCGCATTTCGGGCAGGCGATGCCGATCTTCTCGAGATAGGTCTTTGTATTGCGGCATTCCGGAAAGCCCGGACACGCAAGAAACTTCCCGTGCGGACCGTATTTGATTACCATCAGCCTGCCGCACTGGTCACAGACAACATCGCTGACCTCATCCTCGATTTTGATCTGCGAAAGCTTTTCGCCCGCGTCCTTCACGGCCTCCTCCAGATCCGGATAGAAATTGCTCACCACCGTTTTCCAGTTAACGCTGCCCTCCTCCACGCTGTCCAGCAGCGCTTCCATATTGACGGTAAAATTGACATCCACAATGCTTGGAAAGGCTTCCTTCATCATTTCATTAACTGCCTCACCAAGCTCGGTAATATATAAATTTTCATTCTCTTTAATTACATAATGACGAGCCAGTATTGTTGTTATTGTGGAAGCATAGGTGCTTGGACGTCCGATGCCGAGCTCCTCCATCGTCTTGACAAGACTGCCCTCCGTATAATGTGCCGGCGGCTGGGTAAAATGCTGACCAGGCTTCAGCTCAGCCAGGGACAGCACAGAACTCTGACTCAGACCTCCGAGCCCGCGGTTCGGCGCCTCCTCTTCCTCATCGTCCGCCGCGTACACGGCGAGGAAGCCCTCCTTTTTCAGCTTTGAGGAGGCCGCCGTAAAACGAAAGCCCGCGCCGTCAATCTTCACGGAGGTCGTCTCGTAGACCGCTTCCGTCATGCGGCTGGCGATAAAGCGCTTCCAGATCAGCTGATACAGGCGGAATTGGTCGCGCCCCAGAGATTCCTTTACAACGACCGGCGTCAGATCCATGTAGGTAGGGCGGATCGCCTCATGCGCGTCCTGGATCTTTTTCCCGGTCGCTTTGTTGACGTCCGCCGACGTCACCTGATCCTCTCCGTAGTTTTCCCGGATGTACGCTTTGGCAGCGGCATCCGCCTCCTCCGACACCCGCACGGAATCGGTACGAAGATACGAGATCAGGCCCACCGTGCCGTGCCCCTTCACCTCGACGCCCTCGTACAGCTGCTGCGCAAGGCGCATTGTTTTCTGCGTCGTGTAATTCAGCAGCTTGGCTGCCTCCTGCTGCAGCGTACTGGTGGTAAACGGCAGCGGTGCCTTTCTGCGCCGCTCTCCGTGCTTCACTTCGGTGACCTGAAACTGCGCATCCTTCAGTTTGTCAAGCAGTTCATTCATTTCCTTCTCTGACGATATGGCAAGCTTCTGGGAGGAAGTACCGTAGAATTTGGCAAGAAGAGGCTTCTTTTCTCCCTTCACGTTAAACAGCGCGTCAAGATTCCAGTATTCCTGCGGCACAAAGCTTTCAATTTCCTTCTCCCGGTCGGCAATAATGCGCAGCGTCACCGACTGCACGCGCCCGGCGCTGAGGCCCCTTTTGATCTTCGCCCAGAGCAGCGGGCTGATCTCGTAGCCGACCATGCGGTCGAGCATTCTTCTGGCCTGCTGTGCATCGACCAGATCCATGTCGATTGTGCGGGCACTCTTTATGGAATTTTTTACTACATTTTTTGTAACCTCATTGAAGGTAATGCGGTTTTTCTCTCCCTCCGGCAGCTTGAGCACATTGGCTAGGTGCCATGCAATCGCCTCGCCCTCGCGGTCAGGGTCGGTCGCAAGATAAACCTTGTCCGCTTTTTTTACTTCCTTGCGCAGCTTTGCCAGAATTTCCCCCTTGCCGCGGATCGTAATATATTTCGGCTCAAATCCATGCTCCGCATCGATTCCCATCTGACTTTTCGGGAAGTCCCTCACATGTCCGTTTGAGGCGAGCACCTCATAATTTGTTCCAAGGAACTTTTTGACTGTCTTCGCCTTGGACGGAGACTCCATAATTACCAGATTTTTAGCCATGCCACATCCTCCTGTCAGAGCGTTTCCCTATATAGTCCGGTCAGCGAATAATAATTCCCGGCCGGCGAATAAATCAATCCCTTTGCCTCCAGAGAAAACAGAATTCTGCTCAGCTCCGGAAGCGAAAAATCCACATCCCCCATTAATTCCTCGATGTGGCGCGGTTCCAAACGCAAATAAGCATACACTATTTTTTCCGGTTCTTCAAGGAAAAATTTATTTTTTCTATTTTTTTGCGAATTCGGGCGCTCCGGAAGCCAACCGAGCAGCACCTCCAGAATGTCCGAACTCTGCTCGACCAGGCATGCTCCCTGCCGGATCAGCTCATTGCAGCCCGCGCTTAAGGGATCTCCGATTCTTCCCGGCACCGCAAAAACCTCCTTTCCCTGCTCAAGCGCGAAATCTACGGTGATCAGCGTTCCGCTCTTTTTTCTGGCCTCCACGACGACAAGTCCATCCGCCAGCCCTGCGATAATGCGGTTTCGCTGCGGAAAGTGATACGGAAGTCCGGGGGAGCCCGGCGGATATTCCGACAGGATTCCGCCCCGCTCCGGAAGCTGCTCGTAAAGTCTGTAATTCTGCAGGGGATAACAGATATCAACTCCGCTCCCAAGCACAGCAAAGCTGCTTCCGTGCTTTGCCGCCGCCTTCTGCGCAAAGCCGTCCACGCCGCGCGCCATCCCGCTGATAATCTGCACGCCGGCCTCCGCGAGCTCCGCCGCCAGCAGCTCAGCAATGCCCCTGCCGTAAACGGAGCATTCCCGCGCGCCGACAACAGCGACTGCCGGAAGCTCCTCCGCCGGAAGCCGTCCCCGGTAAAACAGCCAGTCCGGGCTCTGCGGTATCATGCGCAGCCGTTCCGGAAATACTGCCTCCTGTTTCGTTACAAAATATATGTCCCGCTCTTCCAGTTTATGAAACTCCTCCGCAAGCCCCTCGCGGTATTTCGGATTGAGAAGTCCATGCACAGCTCTTTCCGGAAGTCCTGTGCGAAGCAGAGTTTCCTTTCCCGCCTCAAAAGCTGCGCGCGCGCAGCCAAAATGTTGAAACAGCCGTTCCCGCGCAGCGCTGCCGGCCTCCTCCACCTTCGACAGCCAATACAGGCAGAGCTTTTCCTCCACTGAAATTTCCGGAATCCCGTTTATTTCCGGAATCCCGTTTTGATCATTTATATTTTTTTCCAGTTCTCTTTTATCGGCAAAGACGCTCATTCGCATACCCTCCTCCGATAAGCAAGCGCTTCACACAGCTGCTCTGCTCCGATCTCCTCACACCCTGACAGATCCGCGATTGTCCGTGCAGTGCGGACAATTCGATGATAGGAGCGGGCACTCAGCCGATAGCGGTAAAACGCCTCCTTCATCACGGCAAGTTCTTCCTCCCCGAGCGGGCAGAACAGCTCAAGCTGTCTGGCCGAAAGTTCCGCATTCGTCCGCAGCCCCAGCCCCTCGTAGCGTTTTTTCTGTATCTCCCGTGCCCGGCAGACGCGCTCCCTGATCCGGGCAGAACTCTCCTGCACCTCCCGCTGCATCAGCTCTGCGTAACTGACCGGCGAAACCTGAACAAAAAGATCGATCCGGTCGAGAATCGGACGGCTGATTCTCGACTGATAGCGCCGGATCTGCGGTTCGGTGCAGCGGCAGAGATTTCTGTCCGGATAAGCACCGCAGGGGCAGGGATTCATCGGTACAACGAAATTGATACAATTCAACGATGCACCCCCTAAATGCACCCCCCTAAACCTAAAAAATGCGGGCCGGAAACTGATTATTCCGGCCCAGGGAAAAAATTTTCTTTCTATATTAAATAGCGAAATTTACACATTTTTACCTATCCATCAACTTTCACTTCGTTCCCCGCCTTGAAAGTGAATCGGATGTCGTCTCTGGCATAAACCGTGGCGTAGTCAAGGAGCGCCGTCCAAAGTTCCTCATCAAACTTTCCGCAGAAGCCGTCCAGCTTTTGCAGCCCGCCGATAAACCGCATATAGGTTTTCCTCTTCCCCTGTCTGTCTGAAATCTCCCCGGATGCTTTTTCGTACCCGTCCCTGGCCGCCTCATACCGGGCGACCAGTTCATTGCGGCGTCTCTGGTATTCTTCCTGGTCCATGGCTTCAGCTTTGTTTTCCGCCACAATCCTTTTTACCATTTCCGCCACCATCTTCGTCTCAGTCAGAAACCGGCTCTGCTCCACCTCCAGCTCCGTAGTGTCGCATAATGTCCGCATCATCACCTTGGTGTTCGCTATCAGCTCATCCTTTTCCGGGATGACCGCATTGACGGCTTTCACGAAGGCATCCTTTATCTCATCCTCGGTAAGGTGCGGCGTCCGGCATTTCTTATCGTTTTTGAACTTGCGGTTGCACTGGAAAATCACCCTGCGGTATTTGTCCTGCGAGTGCCATACCTTGGAGCCGTACCAGTTCCCGCACTCGGAACACTTAATCTTCGAGGAAAATATGCTCGCGCTGCTGTACCTTGCGTCCATACTTTTCCGCCGCTCCATTTCCTCCTGCACCAGCTCCCATGTTTCGGGAGGGATGATCGCCTCGTGGTTCCCCTCCACATAATACTGCGGAATCTCCCCCTGGTTCTTCTTCCGTTTCTTCGTAAGGAAGTCCGCCGTGTACTGCTTCTGCAGGAGCGCGTCCCCTTTGTACTTTTCGTTAGTCAGGATGCTCTTGACGGAACTCTGGTGCCAGGTGTCCTTCCCTGCGGGGCTCTTGATGCCAAGCCCCGTCAGCTTCTTACCGATGGCATATGGGCTCAATCCCTGCAGGAACAACTGGTATATCAGCTTTACCGTTTCCGCCTGCTCCGGGTTCACTCTCAGGCTGCCGTCTTCCCCTTTCTCGTATCCAAGGAAAGTGCTGTAGGCAAGGCTGCCTTTGCCGTCCGCGAACTGCTTCCGCTTACCCCATGTGGTGTTCTCCGAAATGCTCCGCGATTCCTCCTGCGCAAGGGAGCTCATGATGGTGATGAGCAGCTCGCCCTTGGAATCCAGCGTGTAGATGTTCTCTTTTTCAAAATAAACCTCGATGCCCTTCTCCTTCAGCTTCCTTACCGTGGTCAGGGAATCCACCGTGTTCCTTGCGAACCGGCTGACCGATTTCGTGACGATGAGGTCAATCTTCCCCGCCAGTGCATCCTCAATCATCTGGTTAAAACCGTCGCGCTTTTTTGTGTTCGTTGCGGAGATGCCTTCGTCCGTATACACTCCGGCAAACTCCCAGTCCTCCCGGCCGTTTATGTACCGGGTGTAATAATCGACCTGCGCCTCATAGCTTGTCGCCTGTTCCTCGGAATCCGTGGATACCCTCGCATACCCCGCCGTCTTCCGCTTTTTCGCCGCCGCAATCGGCCTGGAGTCAAACCGGTTCAGCGTGGCGGGTATGGTTGTTACTCTCTTTGCCATTCTGCCACCTCCCCATCTGTAAAGTGAAATTCAAACCTGTCCTCGTATGCCGTCACGCCTGCAACCTCCTTCACAAAACGGGGTTCGCAATCCTCCCGCCCCAGGACTTCCGCCACCGCTTCCCGGAAATCATCATCCAGCAGCCTGCGGAAGGAGCATCCCCGGCACACCCACACCTTATATTTTTTCTTCTGCCCTTTCGGGCCCATCTTCCAGTAATCGCATTCCAGTTTCCTGCCGCAGCACCCGCAGGTGATTTTCTGCGAAAAGGCGCTGCGGCCCCTTTGGTATGCCCGCATGACCTCTTTTGCCTTTCCATTTTTCATTCGGAATTCAATACGGTCTGCATTTATGACAATCCGGCTGACCTCCCTTCTGACGGCATCCCCGTCAAAGGCGGCAAGCCCCAGCGCGGCGGCCGCCGCCTGCTCCAGTTCGGTTTCATATATTGGCCGGAAACCGCACACGTCTTTCCCCTTGCGTTCCCTGGTATTGCAGTTCCATTTCTTGCCATACTTCGTGGTGCGCCTGCTGGCCGAGCAGCCGCATTCCCCGCACCTCACCAGTCCGGAAAAAGCCGTGAGCGTGGGGTTTTTATTGGCGGCGGCATCTGCCCGCTGTTTCCGTATAAGCTGTGTCTTTTCAAAATCTGCCTGCAGGATAAGCGGCTCAAACATCCCTTCCACCATGTACATGGGCAGTTCGCCCTTATTCCTTTTCCTCGTATGCCCCTCGGAAATAAAATTCTTCTGCAGGAGCATGGAGCCCGTGTAGGAAGGGTTTGTGAGAATGAACTTGATGGTGGAGTCGTCCATCGGCACGCCTTTCTGCCCCGTGACGCCCCGTTCCGAAAGTTCCTTTGCAATCCCATAGGCGGATGCGCCGGAAAGGTATTTTGCAAAAATTTCCTTTATGACCTCGCCCTGCTCCGGTATGGCCCGGTACATTTCCCCGTCCCATTCATATCCGTATGGCGCTTTATGCCCGTTCGGGATGCCCTTTTCAAACCGTTTCCGGATGCCCCACTTCACATTCTCGGAAATGCTGCGCGATTCTTCCTGCGCGAAGGACGCAAGCAGGGTAAGCAGCAGCTCGCCCTCATCGGAGATGGAGTGAATGTTTTCCCTTTCAAAATAAACATCAATCCCAAGCTCCTTCAGGTGCCTCGTCACCGTCAGGGTGTCCACGGTATCCCTTGCAAAGCGGCTGATGGATTTTACCAGCACCATGTCAATCTTCCCGGCATCGCAGTCCGCAATCAGCCTGTTGAAGTCGTCGCGGTGGCTTGTGTCCCTTCCGCTGATGCCCTCATCTGCATATATGCCCGCAAACTCCCAATCAGGATTTTTTTGTATCAATTCGTTGTAATGGCTGACCTGCGCGGAAAGGGAATGGAGGAGCATTTCCGTCTCCATCGACACCCTCGCATAAGCCGCCACTTTTTTCCTCTTTTTCAGTTCCGGCAGAACCTGCCCGATTACGCTGATTCTCGGCATATCATCCCTCCTTGTCAGTGTCACATGATGCCATAGAACCAGCTTTATATCCACTCATTTCGGTCTGTAAACTAACCAAAATCGGGCGGTATTTTTCCCGGAAAATTGTATCAATCTGACCGTACTCCTCTGCCGTCATTGCCCCCTGCTCCATGAGGGATTTCGCTATATTCATGGTGGCATGGTATATTTTCTCGTTTCGGAACTGCTCCTCACTCATCCGCGCCACCTCCGAACCTGTCAGCCACATAACACGCATGGCAGCAGTATTTTCTGCCGGCATTGCCGTAGGCCATGAACGGCTTTTTGCAGTGCGCGCATACAAATTCATAATTTGCCTTACGCCCCACCTGCTCCGGATGGCTGTTCCACCACTTATTCCTGCATTTATCGGAACAGAATTTCTTTGCTTTCCGCCCCGGATTCTGCACTACCTTTGCCCCGCAGCATGGGCAGATACCCCTACTCCCATCCGCAGACGGCACCGCCGCTTTTATTTTCCCTGCACTCAGTCCCTTCCTCTGGCAGAATGATTTTACTGTGTTCTCTGAAATACCAAGTTCCTGCGCAATCCTTATATATCCATAGCCCTCAGCCCTCATCTGCCGTATCATGTCTTTTTGCCTGTCAGTCATAAAAACGCCTCCTCACTATACGGAGATTTGGACCGCAGTTCGGCGGGGTATTTTTCCAAAAAAAAATAACGCCTGCAGGAATCCCGGAAGGAACTCCTGCAGGCGCCAAAACCACTTATACCCTCTTTGCGTAATCCAGACTCACCCATCCATTGCGTCCACTCTGGTAGGATTTCAGTAATCCCCACTTGGATGCTCCTTCACCATCTGCCTCATCCACAATCGTGAAAGAGCCGATTCCCGTATATTTCCCGGTCCTATCGTAGTTGGCGCCCGGACCTTTCCGGATGTTTAAGTTGGTGATGGTTACCCTCACCAGATACGGTTTGAACGCTGCCGCACTGGCATACACCGCCTTCCCGGATTCATCAAACACGGAATACCCCGGATTCTCATCCGCACATTTCTTTGCGTTCTCCAGGACCTTAAATGCCCCTTTCTGCGAGGCAGCGTCTGCCCAGGTCTTGCGGACGCGGTACCAGATTTCCGTTTCTGCAGGAGCAGAAGAAGCTGCCCCTCCCGCCGTGCCGAGGATGCCTTTCAGTATCGTGAGGATTTTCTCCCCATAGCCGGCTCCTGTTGCCCATCCTTTCCCATCCGGGTTCTCTTTCTGCCCAAGCCACTCCACATATTCCGCACAGCCCCTTGTGACATACTGGAAACGCGGGTCAACGCAGGCGTTCTTCAGTGCCTCCGTGGAAGCATAGGCTTTTAAGTGCTGCACCTGCGCCCGGATGCCGAGCTGCGGCGTGTCAAAGGAATTCCCCTTCACGCCGTTTGAAGTCACGCCCATGCCGCAGAAGTTGTTCTGATCCAGTGTGACCGCAGAGCCGGAGAAACCGAAGTTCCCGGTCTCAAGGCAGGACTGCGCAAAGGCGACATCGCCCCGCACCCCTTCCGTTTTCCCTTCTGAAAGGTACAGCGGAACCATGTCGAGGACAGACTGCGCCACACTCGGATTTGTCGCCTTGAGGTATGCCTCCATCTGCTCCGCTGTTGCCACGGCATTTCCCATAATCTTGGTGTATCCATCCGTGCCGGATGATGGACTACCCATTGCCGCCTTGACCGCTTTACGGAATCCGTCCATCGTGTACCCCAAGCCAAGCTGCGTCCATAAATGTTCCGGGTCGCCGTGGTTGCTGGCAATGCCCCGGCTGCACCCTTCCTTATGGCTGATGATGACGCCATCCGCAAGCGGGTCAAGGCTGTACTTTTCACAGAGCATGGCGAACAGCTCCACCGCCGTCTCATAAGTCCGTTTCGCCACTGCTTTTGCCGCCGCCATGTCGGAGCAGGTAAAATTTGAACCTGCCGTGTATTTGATACACGCAGGCTCGCACATCTCCACCCCGATATGGGTATTGTTCCCGCTCCCTTTATTCCCGCTTCCGCAGTGCCATCCCCTGTGGTTCCACGGCAATGTCTGATACACCGTGCCATCGTTCCCGTCAATAAATCCATGGACGCAGGAACTGTCATGCGCCGGGCTGTTCCAGCTATTGATGAAAACGGATGCCTTTGGCTGTGGGCAGCCCACGGAATGGAGCATCAGCCCCTTGACCGTGATCTTCCTCCCTGCCGCATAGCAGGGGTTCCTTGTCAGGATGCTTTCTGCCAGTTTCATAATTACTCGTCCCCCTTCCCGCTTTCTGCCCTGTCATGGAGCTGCGCCAGGATGTCCTTCAGCTTTTCCGGGATGGGAAGCCCAAGGTGTCCGGCATTCTCTAGAAGGCTCACGCCCTCGTTGGAGATATAGAAAAAGATGATGGCCGTCCGCAGGACGCTCCCCGTGCCGATGACCTGCACATCGAGGATATTGGCAATCCCCACCAGCAGGAAGATCAGCACCTTCTTTGCGATGCCCTTGAAGCCCACCTCGCTGGACAGCTTCTTATCTGCCGCGGCACACATCACGCCCGTGATATAATCCACCACGACAAAGGCAATCAGCGCATACAGCAGCCCGTCACAGCCGCCGAGGAACCAGCCGAGCCATCCCCCGATGCCTGCAAAAATGAGTTGAATCGTGTTCCAGAATTCCTTCATAGTGAAACCCTCCTTTAAAAGATTTTTGTGTATGAAAAAAGCGGGTGCCCGCTGTGGGCATCCGCCAGTTTCCAGTATTATTCAGTTTTGTTTTATGCCTTAAAGCCTTGTTTTCCTCCCGGTCAGCACATCCACCACCGTTGCCCCTTCCCCGAATGCCGCCCTTGCCTCCGCAAGCGCCTCCCCGGAAAGCCCCCTGTCGTTCCTGCGGTACTGTGCAAGGCTCTCCGCATTCTGTGCATCCCGTTTCTTTGCCGTAGCCTCCCTGTCAAAAGCGTAGCCTGCGTATTCCAGCTTTTCGCAGAAGTCATCCATCAGGTACCGCCCGTTGCTTTCCCATCTGATTGCGCCGTCCGCATCGACTGTCGCCTGTGTTTCCGCCTGCGCCACCGCTTTCCTTACTTCCTCCTCTGCGTTCTTCTTCCAGAACTCCCCAAGGCTGCCGCTTATCTCCCTTTCAAATCTCGTCATTGTGTTTTCCTCCGTTTTCGTGATTTCCCTTTCGGTAGTACACATATTCGCTCTGAATGCACATATTATCAAGTCAATCCGGGGCATATACTGCACAAACATCCGGGGCGGGAATTGTGTATTTTATATCTGCTTCGGCAGCCACTCCCAGAGCCTCATGTCCTCCTGCCCAAGCGACCACATACACATCCCCCGCAGCTTCCAGCGGTACGCCGCCTGGTTTGCCCAATAGACCAGCGAGTCCACATCCTGGTAATAGAGGATAGAAAACCCGTCCGCATCCCCTAAAAACAGCCGGGAAATCCAGATATTGATATCCCTCGGAGTGACCTCTGCCGTGTAGTTGTTCCCGCAGGATATCTCCATCAGCTCCGAATGGAAAAAATCATAATCCATCGAAATATCCTCACTGCGTGTAGAGCTTTCCTCCACATCGACAGTCAGCGTGAACACCTGGAACTCCTCATCCCACGCCGCACTGCTTCTGCTGATTCGACCGAAAGACTTAAAACTGCCGTCCGGCATCCGCACGTCAAACCGCTCGTAAGGCTCATATGTCCATGCATCCCCAAGCCTCATCAGTTCGCAGACGGTACGGTTATCGGATCGGTATCCGGCATAGCCTCCGGAAAAGCCGCTGATTGTTGCCGTAAACCGCAGGGTATAGGACGCACCGGAATACACCCGCACCCTGTTCCCGCGGATACGCATTTCGATGGTGTACATAGTAGGATTTCCCCGGAGGTCGGCATTCGGTGTCCGGCTGATTGTCTGGCTGTAACTGCCAAGGAGGGCGGAACCCTTGTAAAGCTCCACCCTCTGTGTGTCATAGTTCAGACAGCAGAACACATCCCCGCAGAACACCCCTGCCTTCCCGCTGCCATTCGCCGGGAACGCCAGCCTTGCCCGCAGGTGCAACTCCTGAAAGCCGCTGTACTTCCATGCAAGCTGCCCGCTCCCCTCAAGCTGTGAATACGGGCGGTTCTCATAGCCTTCCCGCCACACCTGCCACTTGCCGGAAAGCGTCGTCCAGTAGCTTTCCGGCAGGGGATTTTCATCACGGAAGTCCTCGTACCAGATGAGCGCCGAGTCCGGCTTCCTGCGGAGCATCTCCAGCGTCAGCTTGAAGCCCCTGTCCGGCTGCGCCATGTTCCCGTCCACATCCTTGAATTTCCGTGGTGCAAGCGTGTAGGTGGCGGAGCCGGCGCTCGGCCATTCTGAAAAAGCCGAGCAGACACGGAAACCGTAAAACTGCACCCCTTTCACATCCACCGAGACCGTGATGGCGTGCGTCCCCACAGAGAGGAAGATTCCCTTTGCCAGCACCGACCAGAAGGTGCTTCTCCAGTACGGCCACCACAGGCGGCTTTCCGTGAAATACTTCCTGCTCCCGTCAATGGAAATATATATCCCGTTCTTATCCCAGAAGGGGAAGCACAGGCGCACGGCGATATCATAAGTCCCCGCCGAAGACACCGAAAAACTGTAAGAGGCGGAGCCGTTATCCCCCATCGTCACCATGCCCTCCGTTACAGCCACTATGCCGGAATAGCTGTCCGGGTTCCCTCCGTTACGGTCAACAATGATATTTTCAAATTCCGTCTTCTGCTCCTTGCCGTAGGCGGTAAGGTAATGCCTGCGGTTGTATGTGCCGGAAAGCAGCGGGTATTCATAGGAAACTGCATCCCGCCCCTCCATATAGTCGTACACATGGGGAAGCGCCCACGGCACCTTGTCGTAGTCGTCCCAATAGGCCACGATGGGGATGAATGGCTGCGGCGGCTTGTCATCCGTGAAGTTATAACCGCCCGTCATCCAAAGCTGTGCGGCATAGTAGGTATTGGAAGTCCCCCGGTAGGTCACGCCCATATTTTTTGGTGTATCGTGTATCCTCCAGTTCCACCCGTAGGCGGGCATCCCCAGAAACACTTTATCCGGGTCCATCACTTTCACGGCGTAATCGTAGATGCCCTCCAGCCATGAGCGCGGGGACACCGGCCCCGGCGCACTGCCCGCCCATGCCATGCCGTAGCTCATGATGGAGGCAGTATCGCAGTAATTGTTCAGTTCGCCGTAAACGCACCAGTTCTCCCCGCCGACAGAACCGTTGATGCTGTCCATCCCCGGCAGGCAGATGTTCATCAGCTTTGCAGGGTTGTAGGATTTCACGGTATTGTAAATGTTGCGGAACATAGCCGTGGACTTCGCCGCTGTGGAGTAATCATCCCCTTTCTCCAAATCGATGTCCACGCCGTCACACCACGGGTATTTCTCCATGATCCGCACAAGCTCCGAAAGGAACTTATCCTGCGCCCCGCCCGTGTTTTCCCGCAGCGCCTTGAAGATGCTGTTCGTGCCGTCATTCGCCACGGTCAGCAGCCACTTGATGT
>CAJUMC010000004.1:0-69029 GCA_910587085.1 uncultured Lachnospiraceae bacterium
AGGGAGATTTCCTTCTTCCCTTATTTTTTTGCCAACTATAATTTTACTCTAAGCGTGTTTTCAGGCATAAATCCGGGAAGCAATCCCCTTATCTTTGCCGGCGGAATCCGTTATACATAACGAATCAGCTGCCCCATTCAGCTTTACTGTCAAGAACCTGCATGCTCTCCTGAATTTCGTGTTTGCAGAAGAGCCGGCGTTTTCTGCCTGTTTTACCCGTTTGTCAGACAGTGAACGGGCAATATCATATTCCCTGTAAATATCATATCTGAGTCTGACAGAACGATATGATCCACCAATAATATAGTATAATTATTTTATACAGATCAATGCATAAAACGGAAAATTTTTCAAAAAACGTAACAGCCCGCAGCCTGCTCCCTTCATGAACCACATGACTTGTAATGTTTTACTCCAAAACACCATATAAAATAACAGATAAGCAAAAGGACAATAATTCCAAACGGACAAAACGCCAGATACCAGCTGTTTGTTTTTCCTAAAAGAAACTGCAGTGGATAATATTGAATCAATGTATATGGAATAATATAAGTACAAAACCGCATGATTCCTTTTCCATAAATATCTATGGGGTACTTTCCGTGCGATTTTGCGCCATATGTAAGCACATTGATCAACGAAGTATCTTCAATGGAAAAGAAACAAAAGCTTGCTTCCAGCATGAACAGTCCAATAAACAAAAGCATGCCGCCTATAATCATAGCTGCTATTGTAAAGACAGTCATGATGTTCCATGTTATCTGACTATGTCTGACTCCCAGCCCCAGAGTAATCAGCGCAGTTAGCAGAGGTCCGGTTCTTCCCAATTCAAATCTGCTTCCTGTTACCTGAAGGATCAAACTGCATGGTCTGACCATCATCCGGTCAAATTCACCTCCCTTTACTGTTCGAGTACTCTCGGAAACTCGCAGCCCTTGAAAACACTGTATTTCCAGAGCACTCCGTTTTTTCTTCACCTCCACTTTTCAGTGGATTTTTAACATTTTTTCTATATTTTTATCAGAAATTTTTCAAATACCTATTGACAAATCTGCCAGTTTGTGCGGCCGCGTTCATTGATTGAAATGCATAATCAATGAACGCGGCCCTTTGGTTAAGGAGAACTATCCACTTTTCACCAGACCAAAGGAGGACACACATATGTTGATTCACTGGCAGTCCCATCAGGAGTACCTGAATTTCCTGCATGAGACAAAAGTACACCTTGATTCTTCCCAGCGCACAAGGCTCCAGCTCGCATTCGGCCCTGTCCGGGATAAGCTCCGCCTGCTGGACCTGGATCCGGTAATGGGATATCTTTCCGCTTTCTATCCCCCTGTCGGAAGGCCCGCCAAAAACCAGGTGCAGATCATCCGTTCCCTTATCCTCATGGCCCTGCAGGGCTTCACCAGCCTTACCGCCTGGGTTGTAGAACTCACAACGGACAGCCTCCTCGCCGCGCTCATCGGCTGTACCCCGGATTCCCTTCCCCCGCTGGGCTCTTATTTTGACCTCATGGACAGGCTCTGGACGCAGCCCAAAGCCTCCCAGCGGACCGGCAGGAAGGACCTTTTCCCTAAAGATAAAAATGGAAAGCCTTCCAAAAAGCCCGGCAAAGGGAAGAAGCTTCCCAATAAGCATTCCGGCATCACGGATAAGCTGGCGGCTTACGCCCTGGACCACACGGAATTCCCCTTCCATTATGAGGAAAGGCTCCAGCAGGTCTTCCGCCTTGCTGCCCTCCTCCCCTCCCTTAAGGACGGGCTTATCCCCCAGGACGGCGTCACGCTTTCCGGCGACGGCACCTGCGTCCATTCCCACGCTTCCCCTTATGGGCATAGGGTCTGCAGCTGTGCGGAAAAGGGCATCCCGGGCTGTCCCTGTAAACGCCATTTCTCAGATCCGGACGCACACTGGGGCTGGGACAGTGATGAGGAAGTCTTTTATTTCGGCCATACCCTTTATATGCTCTGCTCCCATAATGCAGAAGCCAGGGTCGACCTGCCGCTCCATATCCGTTTCCTGGATGCCAGACGGCACGACAGCGTCAGCGCCATCGTCTCCCTCCGGGAATTCAGGGCCATCAACCCGGATATCCCTGTCAGGGACGTCTGCCTGGACTCCGCCCATGACAACTATGCCACTTATGGGCTCTGCCAGAAATGGAAGATCCGGCCTTTTATTGACCTTAATTCCAACCGCGGCCGCCCGGATTCCATCCCGGACTCCATCTCCATCGATGAAGACGGCACGCCCCTGTGCATGGCCGGGTTCCGTATGGTCAACTGGGGGTACTGTAAACAGAAGCATTCCCGCAAATGGCGCTGTCCCCTCGCCTGTGGCAAAGTGGGTTCCTGCCCCTGTAAGGAAAAATGTTCTCCCTCGCCTTACGGCCGCTGTGTCTACACAAAATCCGACTGGGACATCCGTCTCTACACCCCTGTCCCCCGGGGAACGGAGGAATATAAGGAAATCTACAATAACCGCACTTCCTGTGAAAGGGTGAACAACCGGGTGCTGAATGACTACCATCTTCATGATATGGGCATCCACACAAGGAAGCGATATTCCTTCTTCACTATGATTATCTGCGTCTGCATCCATCTGGACGCACGGCTGAAGAAGCGCACAAAGCTGAAATCATAAATATAGCTTTTGGAATCTTACCGGCTCCTTTTCAAAACCTGCCACAGGGGAGGTTTTGAAGCCATGCCCTCCATCGTATCTTTTCACCGCAATGTAGGGCACGCTGTCATTCTGATCATTCTCTTCTCATTTTTTTACTTGGCTACCCCTGTTTGTCGATTTATCCACCTACTTTCCGAGACCACTCTGTTCCAGAAAACGCTTTGAAACCATTGCCAAACAACTCCGCAAATGTGAAGGACATTTGAATGATAGAGAAACACAGTAAAACGTCTCCATAGGTATAGCCTTTTATCTGTGTAAAACCGGTGAATAAAAATTTGATTGCAATAAGTTCACAAAATGCCAAAATAAACCGCGCAATAATCATCAGAAAGAATGAAAGTTTATATTGCATTATGCTTTGCGTGCAGACAGAGGCATACTTAACGTACAGTTTAATATTTTCTCTGATTTTCATAGGTTCATCCTCCCTGTATTACAATTCTTTTTTCTGCCTGTTTCCATAGGACAACTCCAATGCACATCAATATCACCAGCCAGAAAATCTGTTTTAATATGCACTGATATATTTCTCCTCCGGCAAGATCTCCGCTGTATATCCGAAACGGAACATTCTGCATATATGCAAACGGAGACATTTCCACCAAAAATAAAAATTTTTTCGGAAAAAACGGCAATGGTATAATATTTCCTGAAAGGAAATCTACTGCTCCCGTCAATACCATTCTCCAGCCCTGAGGTGAAATAGTAAAAAAGCACAGCATATAAACAATCATACAAAATGTGACTGTTATTCCAAGCGCAAAAAATAAGGTCAGCAGAAATAACAGAAAAGCAGCGCTGTTCACCGGCAGAGTCATTCTATAGGCTTTCGGCATCAGAAACGCACACACCAATACAGGAATACACCTCATAATTGATTCCGCTATTCTTGCGCCGGTTGTTCTTGAAAACCACATGGAATAGATTGACACCGGACGGCACAGCTCATATGCAATGTTTCCGTTTGCTATCATCGCAAAAAGACTGTTATCCGCCGCCCATGTATTAAAAAGAATCAGCAAAGCTTCTTTCAGCCAAATATATGTTACAATAGAAGAATAATTCATCGGAAGATCGCCGGCGGAAGCTTCTGCAACGGCTTTATATGCCAGACATTCCATCAACCCCCAGATAAGCTGTGTTGTCAGAGCCGTGACGGAAGCCATCCGGTATTGAAGTCCGGCAGCAAATCGAAGTTAAAAAAACAATAATATTTTTTCATAGCCGCCTCCTACATAATGTTCAGTTTTGCATAGAGACCTGCTATAATATGGTCAAGATCCGTTTCAGAGCTTTTGTCTTCCGATTCCGCAGATTCAGCCTCAAAGCGCAGATCTTCCAGAGTGCCATCCAACAGCTTCTGCCCCTTTCCGATCAAAATCACGCGATTGGTAATGGCCTCTATATCCTGCATATCATGTGTTGTTAAGATTACTGTAGTTTTATGCTCTGCATTCATCTTTTTTATGAAGTCACGGACTGCAATCTTAGACACCGCATCCAATCCAATCGTTGGTTCGTCCAGAAATAACAGCTTGGGTTCATGCAGCAGTGATGCCGCAATTTCACAGCGCATACGCTGCCCCAGCGACAGCTGCCTTGTGGGTGTTTTTAATAACTCCTCCAGATTTAAAAGATGTGTCAGTTCGTCCAATTTAGTATGGTATTTCGGCATTTTAGCAGAAAAATAAAAAAAGAATAGACTTATAATTTATTTTGTGGTAAACTACATAATGAATATCGCCCAAAAACGGAAATGTATTATAAACCGAGAAACTTCTTCTGATCTCTCGATTTTTTGTTAAGTGCTGCGGCAGGGATTTCTGGAATGATGTTGAATGAAACGGCTCGAATCCTGCCCATAAAATAAAGCCGGAAACCCGTTTTCTGATTCCAGCCCCGATCTCTTTTTTCAAAATCTTCTCCCTTATTTTCGGCGCGTTTGAGATTCCCGCCGGCTTCGTGCCCCGATGGCAGCCTTCCTGATAATTTCCCTTCTGACACACCACCTGACATCCAGCAAACAGCAAGGCGTGCAGGAACAGAAAAAAACGGTACAGCTCTTGCAGTCCGGGCTGTACCGCTTAATCAAAAAACCTGCTTCCTGCAGCTGGAAACCTTGATTTTACTTAATCTTCTACAGTTTGCAGCTGTCTTTGCCTAATGCCGCAGGCGGGACTTGAACCCGCACGAAGTTGCCCTCGGCAGATTTTGAGTCTGCTGCGTCTGCCATTCCGCCACTGCGGCAAAGCGTTGAATTCACGCTTAACATTTAAAGTATACTATAATCTTCTACAAAATGCAAGCGTTTTTTCAACGCATTTGTTTTTTAACGCATTTCCTTTTACTCTGTATTTCCACAATTCTGTATTTCCGTAATTCCGCATTTCCATTAATTTCGTCAATTCCGTTTTTTCCGGCGGTACCTTCTGTCCCGCTGAAATCAGCTGCATCAATCCAGGAAAAACAGGGCCCGGCGCACAAAGGTCAGGATTCTGCGCTCATCTTTTTTGACCGTGCCGTCCTCCGCCAGCTCATATCCATACAGCTTCTTTACGGAGGAATAGGAGTCCGTGGAAGCATCGTTCCCGGTTCCCTTGTAGTTGTAATGCACCTTCAGGGAAAACTTCAGATCCTCGGTGTTGGAAGTGGCGAGCAAATCGAGCGGCACATCATAATAGTACGGCGTATCCAGCCGGATCGGTTCAAGCTCGCCGGATTCTGAATTGTAGGCCTGCGTGAATGTAATAACATCCTCCCGCTCCGGTGTCCCGGCAATATCATAGAACGGATCGCGGTAAATAGTGATCTCCACCAGCGAATCCTTCAGCTTCCGGTTTGCCGAAAGCGACACGTTCAGCCTTACCCTGCCGTAGAGCTGCAGCTCTCCGGCTCCGTTGTCCACAGTGATGATTTCGCCGGCCAGCGCCGTCTCTCCCTGGTTCTTCGCATCATAGCTTACATTCGAAAAAATATGATCCGCATTCGAGCCGTTGATCAGCATCTGGATGGAACTGCGCTCCTGATGCAGCAGATAGTAAAGGATATCTGCCGGGGAAATAATCTCCTCGTTTTCAAATTCCATAATCTCGAACGGCTCTCTGTGATAATCGTCATCCCTCTTCTCAAAGCTGTCGCTGAGGACATTCTGTGTCAGGGAACAGTCGCTGTTGTAGGTAAATACATTGTTGCGAACCGAAAAATTCAGCTGCCCTCCCGCTGGGCTCGGCGTCAGCATGCTCTGCCGGAACAGCTCATCAATCGATGCATTTGTATTCAGCGGCGAGCCAAGCTCCTCAAACTGTATAAAGGTATACTGGTTCCAGTACTTTGCGCCGTTCCAGACCTCATCGCTGCTTCCGTATTTACGGATAAAGCTGTCAAAATATCCGGTTGTCACATTTTTTCCGTTCAGATTTACCGTCGTTTCCTTTACCAGCCCGGTTTCGATGAAATGCTTGTAAAAATACCCCTCCTCCTCGGACTGAAAATACACCAGCATCATATAGAGCTTTGCGATATTGTTGATTGTGCCGGATGTCCATGCTCCGTAATACTGCCCCAGACCGTCGCTGTGCTTCCGGAAGCCGCCAGTCGAGCCCGTGTACGGCGCCGGTGCATTGTTCGCCTTATCGTGACAGGTCACGGAGAACGACATCGGCGCTATATCTGCGTGATCCTCCGGAACCGAAATCCTCTTCAGCAGCCGGACCGCCGCTTCCCAGGAGATATCGTTCGCCAGGAAATTTCGCGGGTTGTATTTGACGGTATTCAGCTCGGCCGGATCAGGAGAAAACATACTTTCGCGGTAATACTTCCCCCAGAGATCCATCATGTTTGCAACATGGGCCGCATCCGTAATATTGATAAAATCCGCCGCATCGATCAGTGTTAAGTTGGCCTCAAGGGTATCCGGCGTAACCGTAATTACGCGGATGCTGTAATCTCTGCTGTCCTCCTCCGTCATGCCGATACCGTGCGTAACAAAATAATTTTTGTTGCTGTATTCAAACTCCAGCGGAGCGTAAAACCGGATCTTTGCACGAATCTGATCCGGCGTGCTTCCCGCATAGGAAATTTCAATGGTATCATTTTTTACGCCGCCCCCGCGCCGGTAATCCAGCTTTGCATTCTTCGCACCGAGCTCCACGGAAAGGGGAAGCTCCATCACATCCTCCGGCCTATGGTTAAGCGCCGTGCCGCCCTCACCGTAAAAGTTGGGATAATCAATATACTTGTTATCTTTTAGGGAAAATTTCCAGTCGCCGCCGCTTCCGCAATAAGTAACCGAAATATTTCTTTCCCATACCGATCCGGTGAGCTGAAAGCTGCCGGATTTATCCCAGACCCGCTCAAATCTTCCAAAGGTTCCGCCGTACTCTCCAAAGGTGCCTTTGAAATAAGCATAAATATTATTAAAATAATCTTTTTCACACAGATAATGCGATATTTTTATTGTTCCATTCGGCAGAGGCACTCCCGCAGCCTTCTCCTCGAAGGCTTCCTTATATCCCGGCACATCGGCCGCCCTAACGCCGTAATCCATGCTGCAGCCCGAAAGCCCGGCCACCTGCGAGTCGTTCCTTATGTACTCCCCGGCCACCTCATCCGGATATTCCATCACAAAATCGTAGCTTCCACCGGTTCCGACATAAGCTACCCGCAGAGACATATCATCCATCTTCCCTGCAATGTTGTATTTGCCCGTGCCGTCCGCAACCCGCTGAAAATATCCGTAGCAGAGCTCGGACTCGTTATCTTTCAGATAACCGGCCGGATAGCCGTCCGATTCGTACTGGATCTGTTCCCGGTAGTAATCGACATATTTTTCCCGGCCGACCACGGTATAAGCATTGCTGGAACTGCCGGTTTTCACGACGCTGTTGACGCCGTTCATCAGGCTGTTCACTTCGCTCAGACTGATATATTTCGCCCGCTCAAAATCAACCGGCTCCTGTCCTGCGACCAGGTATCCGATCTCTGCATAGCCCTCGTAAGGCACGATTTCCAGCACAAGGAACGGGTTTTCTTCCGTTCCGAGATTTTTTGCGCGATCCTTTGTCAGACCGAAGGAAGGCACGCTGATCACAGGCGCTCCCTCCGCGGCAGGCTCCGCCTTCGTCCTGACATCCGGATCTGCCGCGGTCAGCGCCGTTCCGAACACAGCCGCCGCCAGACATGCAGACAATGCTTTTTTCCATTGCTTTATCACGGTCGATTTCTCTCCTTTCCGTTGAGACTGACAATATCACCTGCTGTTTCACCTCTGAGGCTGATGCAGCTTGTGGTTTCGTAAATTTTATCGGCATAGACGAAGGTCAGGGTGATGGTGACAAGCTGCGCTTCCCCTTCGGCCGGCCTTGTTTCCGGAGTGACCGAGAAACTGTCACAGTATTTCGCCAGCAGCGCTTCCGTCCCCGGCGCATCACCCCCGGGCAGTGCGTTCTGTTCCACCGACCGGAAAACAAGACGGCGGTTTTCCTTATCCAGCCGGAAAATATATTGCTTTTCCGCCGTCCAGACAACCAGCTGCTCCGTTATACCGCCGTTCTTCTGCACGGCGTACTGCTTTGCCTCAATCAGAATATCGTTCAGCTGATTCATGGCCGTCTGCGCCTCCATCTGAAGCTCGATCTCAATGTTGGAGAGCCGGTAGCTGTTTGAGGCCGAGACAATCAGCCCCGCCGCCGCTATCATCACCATACTCATAATTGCGATGGCGACCACCAGCTCAATCAGAGTAAAACCTTTATTTCCGGATGTTTTTATCTTACTTATTAATCTATACTTAAAAATCCGGCATTTTTCAACGGTACGATTTTCTGCCTCCGGTTCCATCCTACCCGCATCTCCTTTCCGCAGCCGGGATTTTCCGGCTTTGTTTACCTGAAATTCTGCCCGGTCCGAAATTCCGTATCTGAAAACTATGTTCAGGCTTTCTGCCGGATTCAAAATTTCGTATTCAATCCCAGTTCAGGCTTCCTGCCGGTTCTGAAATTGTACTATGAAACCTGTCCGGACCTTATCTCAATTCAGCGAATTCCGCCCTGTCTCCCCGTAAATGACAAGCTCCTTTGCTCTATTCCCTTCAATGCGCAAAGAGGTAAAGGCCGGATGCTCTTCATCAAACAGAAACGCCCCCGAGCCCTTGCTGAACTGTATGCGGAACGACTGTGAGGCAGAGATCTCCGCAATTTCCTCTTCTCCGTTCATCACGGTCAGCCGGAGCGACTTCGGGCCCAGCTCCACACTGCGCTTGACCTCGCCCTCCGTCCGCAGCAGCAATCTCCCGTAATAGCTTCCGTCTCTCAGGCAGAGCTCCAGTTCCACTCCGCCGTCCACGCGGGACATCGTATCGAGCCTGGTCTGATCCAGCAAGTCAGAAAGCCGCTTGGCACAGGCGTTTTCCCTCGCTCCCCCGATTGCCGAAAAACCGACCACCATCACCGCCGAAACGATTCCTATAACCAATATGGTAACAATAAGCTCCACCATCGTAAAGCCGCGCCGGTCATCCCGGAACCCCTTCGCCATCCCACGCATGCTGCCGACCTTTCCTCTCTGTTTCTTCCGCTGTCCGGCCCCTGTCGGCCGCAGTGCTCCATCAATTCTTCACCCAGTTTTCCAGCGTGATGGAGATATTTCTTGCCACCGCGGTTTCCTCTCCCGGGCGCGCCGCCAGCAGCGGATAGTTCTTAAAAAACTTGCTGATCTCCGGATTCTTATCCAGAAGATCCGTGACAAAATCCGTATTTTCATCCGTATCCGCTGCCGCGTCAACATCCCGGAGCGTCACATTTCCCGTGGCGAGAAGCATTCCGCAAAAGTTCACGCCGGAAAGCTCTACGTCGCCGTTTGCAATAACAATCCCGGAGATATTTTCGCTCTCCAGACGAACATTCTCATTTGCGATCCGCACCTGGTAAGCCGCATCCTCCGCGCTGCATTTTTCAAATGCGCTGTTGAAATAATAAACCTGTGTACCGGAAATCTTTTCCAGCTCACTCATGCGCAGCAGATTCCGCACGGCGCCCTCTCCCTGCGCCCCGATATACTGTTCATCCAGCGCCCGCTTCAGCCCGGAAAACCGGCGCGCATAATCGCTCTGCCGTAGCATAGCCTCCGCATTGTCAATCGTTCCGGCAATCACCTCGGAAATCGCGTGATCCTGCACCCGGATTACGGTGCCGTTCGTCTTGATCTTCTCCGATGCTGCCGGCAGAAGGACATCCCCAAGCTCAAGAATATCAGAAAACTGCTTCATCTCGCCTGCGAATGCTTCGCTGAAAGCCAGGAAATAATTCTCGGCCGCAGAAGCCGTGCGGAACTTCAGGTATATATAGTACAGCGGCTCCGGCTCATTCATAAAGCGCACCGGCACAACCGTACACGGCGACGTCGGATTCACATACGGAGCAAGCGACATGCTGCTCTGTGCACCGAACATCTTTTCCGTATCAATCACGGCCGCAATCGACCCTTTCTCTTCTATTATCTCATCATATTCTTCTTTCGTCAACGGGTTATGCCCATATTCCCGGATACATTCCTCCGGCATCAGATATGCCAGCTGGTTGCCGCGGTAGCTGACCGCCTCGCCCTCAAGAATCTCCGTGTACGATACGGTGCCGGACGATGCGCCGTACAGGCTCGGCACCGCAAGCACGCTGCGTCCCGCCAGCCACAGCATATCCAGACCGGACAGATCGAGCGTTGAGCGCCCGGCATTGATCGTGACGGCGCTGCCCTCCGACGGCACCGACGCGCCGGCCACGCTGTGATAGCCGTAATATTCTCCGTCTATTTTAACATAAGAGGAATCGGCCCCGATCGTGAGATCATCCTCGACATGGCATTCCGCCCGCGAAATACGGATGCTCTGCCCGCTGCTCCCGTCCACGGTCGCAATGCTGCCGGCCCACACTGCAATCTTTCCGAGTTTTCCGCTGCCGATGTCCAGACTGCCGCTCTTTCTCGTTTCCAGCGCATCCCCCACAATCAGGATATCCGCGTTCAGTGACAGCCCGTAATCTTCCGCCGTCAGGCTTTTTCCCGCATACACATTTCCCCGGATCGAAGATGCCGTGAGATGATTTCTGATATTGCCGTCTGCAAGGATCGCGTAGCCTTTATAATTTCCGCCCACCGCGGCCGGCCTCTCCACATCAAGACGGGAAAAGGCCACTGCCACGCGGATATCCGTTGTAATCTTCGTCTGATAACCGTTCTCCTTGTAGGACACGCTCAGACCCCGCAGACACAGATCTTCCCCGTCAAGCTCGACCTGCACGGCCGGGATGCCCTCGCTGCCGCTCAGAAGCTCATAGTCCGTTCCGAAGCCCGCCACGCCGTAAAACAGCCCGTCTTCCGCCGCATCCGTCATAAACCTTCCGTCGATTTCCGCCGAAAGTCCCGGTGAAAGCTCCACGCCGGTCAGCTTTTCTGCCAGGCTGTCCCGCACGCTCAGCTTTACCGCCGAGGCTGCGTCGCCGCCGTAGGCGCCGTAATGCGTCAGCGCCCGCGAATACTCTTCTCCAAGCGTATCCTCGGCCAGTTTCTGAAGATTTGCAATAAAAATATCAATTCCGGATTCTGTCTCGTAGAAATTTTCCTTTGCGCGCTCGTCCACAAGCTTCATATCCCGGTTCGTTATGGACGCGGCAAGCACGGATGTGCCGAGAATGCCCGCAAAAACCATGCAGACAATGACAAGAATCAGAGCAGAGCCCCGGTTTTTCCTGTTTTCCTTTTCGCGTCTGAATGTTTCCATTGTCAGCCTCCTCACCGCGCTACTGCGAAATGGATGCGTTCCATTCCGCTAGTCTTTCTCCAGTTGCACTCAGATATACCGTTACCGTTACCTCTGAAAGTCTGCCGTACGGCTTCCGCGGAAAAAGGGAATTCCCCCCGTCGCTGCCGTTTTCAAACATGCCTCCGCCGCCGACACCCCAGTCGGGGCTGCTGTTCGAGCAGACCGTTACCCGGCTGCCGGAGGAATCCAGTGCCCGCTCCATCACAGGGCCGGTCAGCTCCAGTTTTCCGCCCGAACCGCCGCCCAGACATTCCGCCGTCTCCTGAACCGCGAGAAACAGGTTCCATTCCAGAAAGCAGTTTTTCACAATAATCTTATCTGCGATCCGATAGCGCGAAACAGCTCCGGATTCCGTCAGCTCCGCGCTCGCCGGTTCGTAAAACAGATAAAGGTTCGGCTTTTCCCCGTCCTCCGCCCGTTCGAACGTGAACTCGCTGCGGTAGCCCCGGTGCGAAGAGCCGTCCAGCAGATAATCCAGTTCGGCTGCCCCGGCATAGCTTCCGTTCTGCTCCTGCCGGATCTCGATCACAAGCTCGCTTGTTATATTGGCCGATATGTAAGCCTGCTCGCTGGTGATCTGCGCGGCCGTCGGCCCGTCATAATCCTCGTCGTCGGCGTGGGACGCCCACTGTCCGGCCAGCCAGCTGTCGTAAAAGGCGCTTTCGGCAGCCCGGCGCAGAGAACCGTCCGTCGCTCCCGGCGGACAGATAATCACCGTCTGCTCCGAATCGAGAGCGGTCAGATCCGGAAGCTTGTAATCGTTGATCCCGCTGCTTCCGTCCGTAAAACTGCTGCTGTCATAGCGCACCGTAACATTGAATTCGTTCATTCCCTCCCGGATGGCGGCGAGATCAAAACCAACCGAGCCGTCGGTCGGAATTCTGAGATTCCCCCGCCATCCTGCCGGAAGCAGATTTTTCATTTTCTCTTCCGATACGCCGTTTATCTGTACGCTGTCCTGTACTACATGGAACCGGGCGTACTCCTTTACGCATTCCATTACGTTCTGGGCAACGATGGTCGCCGACATGGCCCTTCTCGATTTCATATTGATCCGCAGGGACAGCATAAAGCCGCCGAGCAGAGCGAGCACGGCAATCGACAGTATCATCATGCTCACGATCACTTCCACAAAGGATATGCCCCGGTTATCCGGCCGATGTCTGTTTTTCATGCCTTTATTTCTCACCGCCGTCTCCTTTCTTCACGATGCGGGGAATCCTGTCCTGCAAAAACCTGTCCTGCAAAAAATCTGCGCCCTGCAGAAGGCAGCATCCTGCCGTTTCCGCCCTGAAAAAATCTTCGGAAAACACCGGTCAGTCGCCGCTCCGGAAAATATTTTTGTTGCCGTACCGGATATCGTCAAACTCCGGCGAAGTATAAACCTTTTCCGTACCGGTCAGACTGTACCATACCACGGAGAGAGTTCCCGTGAGCAGTCCGTCATCCGCGTGGTATGCCGCTGTCATGGACTGCAGCGTCATGCGCTCCGGATACCTGGCGATATAATCTATACAGCCCTTCAGCCCTTCGTAGGTGGTGCTGTAGCTGATATGAAACGTGTTTGAATACGCGGAAAACGGAAGTCCCGCCTCCCCCATCAGCCAGACCGCCTGATAGAACGGAACGGTATCGCCGAAGTTGATGGAGGAGATCTCCGCGTTATTCTCCCTGCCCATATCAATAAAGAAAAGAATACTCTTTTCCGGCGTTACGCCCGGGCCGAACACTTCCAGTTCCTTTGCGGTCTTCTCGTTATTGGAAATATTTTCCTTCTCGTAAATTTCCCGGTTTTTAATCTTTCGTTCCAGATCGGAAATCTTGCGCGTCAATTCATCATTTTCCGTCCGCACTGCCTCCGTTTTTTCCGCAAAATTCTTGTAGCCGAACCAGTACGCAGAAAAAAGCATAAGCACCAGCACAAGCACGCCGAGCAAAAGCTTTTGAGAGTCCGTCGCCTTACTCATCCTCCGTCACCTCCTCCGGCAGCGCCCATTCTATGCTGACAGAAAACGTCACCGTCTTCTTTTCGTCCTCTCCGCCGCCGCTTTCCGTAATTCCGGCAACACCCGTACGTCCCACGTACGGTATCTGCTTCAGGCTTGTCAGAAGAGCCGCCGCCGTCTCCTTGCTGTCCGTCACAAAGCTGATAAACAGGCCGTTCTCTGTTGCCGAAAACGACTGTACAATACTGTTTTGCGGAAGTTTTTCCTCCAGCTGACCGATCATATCCAAAAGGTATTCATTGCAGCTTGAAGTCATGGCAACAAGCTTTTCCGCCTCCTCCTTCGCGTTCACGCTCCGGCTCCAGGCATCAAAAATCGGTTCGATATAAAGACATTCGTCCCGCCTTTTCGTTAGCTCATCCCGGCGGGAAAGCTCCTCCTGGTAGTCCGAATAGCCGTACCAGAGCAGCGTCCCCGAGCTGACGGCAGCAAGAATAAAAAGCAGAATATACAGCCGCATGCCAAGCCTGCGCTCCGTCTTCAGGCGCAGCTCCTCGGGGATAAAATTGACCGGGTTGAGCGCCGCGCCCACACAGGAAAACAATTCCTCCCTGTGCTGCTCCAGCTCCTCCAGCTTCTTTTTCTTTTTCTGGAACGTGATGGAACGGAAACCGGTCAGCAGCTCCACCTCATAGCCGGTTTCGTTCTGCAGCAACTCGCTCAGCCCCTGAAGCCTGGCTCCTTTTCCGAGCAGATAAAGCTTTCCTATTTTACGGTTCGGCTCCCTGGTATTATAGTATTCAATCACGCGACTGACGTTATTGACAAAAAGCCGCAGCTCCTCCATCAGCTCGTCCGTCATTTCCTCCCGCCGAGCGGCCGCCTCCTCCGTCCGTTCTTCCCCGGGCATTTCCTGCCCGGCAATCCCCGGCGGCGGCGCACCGGGGCCGGATTCCGTGTCGCGGTCGAAATGCCCGCGGATTACTGCATTTTCACAGAGGTAATCATAGCACTGATTCCCGTTTTTCTCCGCAAAATCACGGAAGCCCTTCATCACATCGAGCAGGTTGGCCATGCCGAAATTGATATTCCGCTGCATCAGCAGATCGCTGTCCTTAAGAATCGAGATCAGGGAATTCTGCTGGTTCAGCTGAATCACAAAATTGACCTCGTCTCCCGGGATTCGCTTGAGAATCTGATAGCTGGAGTTTCCGACATAATCCAGCGCCACCAGCGTAACCCCGAGCATCTCCGCCAGATTGTAATAATTTTTTATGAGGGTAAGCGGAGCGGCAAATACCAGCAGACGCAGCTGCTTCGGCTCCGCACCCGGACCGAGCAGCGTGTAGGTCAGCACATGCTCCGTAATATCCATAGGAAAATATTCGTTGGCCTCCGCCTTTACAATATCCATGATTCTCTTTTCCTTAACCGCAGGAATGGTTACCTCGCGGCTGAGAATCTTGTTGGAGGCTATCGTAAACAGCACATTTTTATTGCTGATTTTATGTTCCGCCAGCTGACGCTTCAGCTCGTTTGCATATGTCGTTTTATCACGGATATATCCGTCCTCAATCGTGTTCTCCGGCGTCTCAAAAACAAAGGCCTTTCCGACCTTTGTATTTTTCTTCCGGTAATTTACTTCGCAGACCTTTGTATAAATCAGCCCGATTTCGATGCTGACAACATGGCTTACTCCCATCGTCCGCTCTCCTCCTGACTTTGTTGTAGCCGCTTTTTTGAAGCGGCATAGCCTGTTATAAGCCCTGTGCCGCCGTAAACAGGCTCAGATACCAGCCGACAATCCTGTTGCCGAACCAGATCGCGGTCAGTATCCCGGCCGCCAGATATGGCCCGAGCGCCAGCATGCTTCCCGCTTTTTTCCGCCTCATCCGCACGGGATGGACAAGGCAGGCATACAGGCACCCAAACAGAAATGCCGTAATGCAGTTTGCCAGCCCGAGAAACAGGCCGGCCGCCGCCATCAGCTTAATGTCTCCGCCGCCGATCCCCCGGCCGCGCGTCACTGCATAGACAAGCAGCAGAAAACCGGACACCGCAGCACAACCTGCCAGTGCCATCGGCCATCCAGCTGGCTTCAGCAGCAGCCTCAGCACGCCGGCAGCCCCGATAAAAAGGTTAAGCCCCGGCGGAATTTCATAGGTGCGCCAGTCAATCACGCTGATTACCAGCAGCGCGGACAGCACAAGGCAGGCAAGCGCTGTCTCTGCCGACCATCCGCAGACTGCAAAGGTCAACGCCCAGAGCAGCCCGTTTCCTGCTTCAACAATCGGATACTGCGCGGACAGCGCGGCGCCGCATTTCCGGCATTTCCCCCGCAGCGCCAGCCACGAGGCAACGGGAATCAGATCAAACCACCGCAGACGGTACCCGCAGCTCATGCAGTGCGACGGGACGGTCACAATCGTCTCCCTTCTCGGAATCCGGTAAATGCAGACATTCAGAAAGCTCCCAACCACAACGCCGAACGCCAGCACCATTCCGTATCTTATGCAGTTGAATGCCGCTGTCATCACAGCTCTCCTTCCAGATTATCCAATGTAAAAGGGTCATTTTGTATGTCATTGAAGACGATGTCTTCTGTCGTCATACAAAATGACCCCGGTGTTGTTCGGCTGCGGGATATCAGATTACGGAGTAGGTGTAATAAGTCCCGGAATAGATACCGTAACTTTACCCGTTTTCTCAATTACGATTTGAAAATTTTTACTGCCATCCTGCTGAACAGTTGGATACTTTCCGTTCATTGCTTCTTCAATACACTCTTTAAGTGTTTTACCTGCAGGAGCCGGATCAGTAACAGTACCTACTACCGCAAGACCAGCCGAAGTCACATTGTATGTAGCTTCCGGTACCGTAGCAGTATTGTTTTCTGCCATATAATCCGCCACTCCGGCGTTTACTGCCGACTCAATCTGTCCGATGTTATTCTTATCTGTACTTTCCTTCGATCTGCCGACCCACTTCATTACCTGCGGAGCCAGAGCCACAGCGATTACCGCCATGATAAGGATAACAACGATCAGCTCGACCAGGGAAAAGCCTTTGTTGTTACGCTTTTTTTCGCACATCTTTTTCATAACTTATCTCTCCTTTTGATTTAATTTTGATCCCTTTTTCCTCTTCTCTTTCGTATCTCTGAACCATGTTCGGTTCGCGTTTCCTTTAATTTATCATATTGGTCGTAGAAAATCAACAGATTTTTTGATTTTTTCCTGGAAAAATTGAGCAATGTTTCCTATCCGGCGCAAGAGCGGCAAGTCTTCTGACCTTTCCACGGAGGCGTTTCCGCACACAGATGCCTTTATTTTTTTTCCGCTTTTCATCTGCCCCCTTTTGTTTTTTCGGTTCTGTCCCGCTCTTTCCCTCCTGTGCTGCCGGAGCCGCTTCAGCAGTTCGCTCTCATCGGAGAAAAATCATCTGCAGAACCTCTGTTCGATGCCCGGACCTTTTCTCGCTCTGCATAGTACTGACTTCATTTCTTTCATATTTTATTAAAATAATCCCAAAATACCAAATTTTCATAAGATTTGAAACTTAATAAAATAAATATTTTTATAATATCAGAAGCTTAAGTTATAAAGGCTTTGTTCCGCTTATTAACACTGTCGTTGCAATGCGGAATTCCCATCTTTTTTCTCCGTTTTTGTATTCCTGAATCTTTTTATCATACCTTTGATTAATCCTGTCAATCAGGGTCTGATACTCTGTTTTGCTAAGTGCATCAGGAGCCATGTTACATGCTTTTTCCACACTGCTAAGCTCCGATATTCTGTCGTCATTAATCTGTGCATGTGCTGTTTCATCATTAATGTTGTCGCAATCCGGAGCATAATTGACTGCTGCCACTGCATCAATAGAAATATTTTGAAATCCCTGTTCTGCAAGATAAGCAAAATACTTTTCGGTTCGGTTTTCATAACGCTTAATCTGACTGTGAGGATTGGCGGATGCTGCCGCCCAGACCTTATCAAACAGTTCTTTTTCTTCGCAATCCTCCGTCGGTATCCATTCTTCCGGTTTCATGCCTCTGTTGTAGACGTCCATAATGATAATTTTCCCGGCTGGCTTCAGCACCCGGTATTGTTCGCTTACAAATTTCTCAGGATCACAAAAATTCATCACCGTATGGGAATAACAAACATCAAATATATTGTTTTCAAAAGGCATTTTTGTAGCATCACCCGCCACAAAATCACATGAAAGTCCCAACTCTTTCGTTTTTTTCCTGGCATAATCAATATGTCCGATATCAAAATCCAGACCCGTTATGTCCGCATCGGGGAGACGTTCTTTTAACCGATGACAGAGAAGGCCTCCGGCACAACCTACTTCGAGTATCTTCATTCCATTATGCAGCTGCATGGCATCGATCCATTTATCCATGTTTCCCTGATGAAATTTTAATGCCCGTGACAAATACAGTTCTTCTGTTTTCTGCACATATTGCGACCAGTAAGTATTCATTTCTGCCTCCTTTTTAACCTCTTGAATGATCCGGTGTCAAGTGCTTTCTATGCCAAAACGATGCTCCGCTGCCGGACGCGCCTTAACTATTCCGCCGGCAGAGCTCGCCCCGGTACCATCCAAGTTTCCCGTCCTGCTTCACAAACGCACCGGCGGAGGTCTGCCCTATCAGCTTCAGCGCTTCCCCGGCCTGTATTTTAAGCTCCTCGTCGGTATAATCTTCACAGTACAGCTTTTCTCCCCTACGGTACAGATATCTTTTCGGCACATGAAACAGGATACCGCTGCTTTTCTGGCGCAGCTCTGCCGTATCCTCCGTCTCCGAAACCAGCTCCACCTCCATATTCGGATACTTGATATAGACGGTGCCCTTATTTGCCTCCTGTGCCGTTTTCGCATACACTGCCGGATAATCGTCATACGAACTCCAGGTAATCCGGCGCATCGCCGCATGCTGCTCCGGAATCACAATCGCGTTCAGCTGCCCGCCCTTTTTCAGCGCACAGCCGCCGTCGATCGCAATCGTGTGTCTTTCATAATCAAAAACCGGATTCATGCATCCAGCATCGCGGTAATACAGGCTTGCCGGCCAATGCCCGACCACGACGCAACGCTCAAATACATTTTTCTGCTCTAAAAAAGCATCTATTTTCATAAAGTGGAACGCATCTTCCTCCAGCAGTGTCTCTACCTGATCCGTCGGCACTCCGGCATGAACAAAGATGTAATCTCCATAAGTGATAATTGTGGGAAGATTCCATATAAATTCAAGCTCTCTGCGATACTTTTCCGAAATTGCTTCCTTCACTGCGGCCACGCTGCTTTCGTCCAGCTCCTCTGTTTTTATTCCAAGCTCCGCAAGGATCTCCAGAAACAGCCCGCAGCCCCACACACGTTCTGTCCAGCGCAGCTCCTCCAGAAAGCGCCGGCTGTTTCCCTCGCTCTTATCAAAAAAATTCCCCATTCTTGAGCAGTCAACATTCCCCGCAGTCAGAAAAACATGCGGGTTGCTCTCCTTCAGCCGCATCACATAACGGATTGTCTCCAGGCTGTTGCCGCCCTTCTCGATCAGATCCCCGACAATCACCAGCGCATCCTGTTCTGAAAAGCAAAGCTGCTCCAGCAGCCCTTTTAGATAATGTCCGTGCCCGTGTATGTCGCTGACCGCAATCAATCTCCCCGGGCACTTCCCCGTAATATCGCATATTGTCGTTTTCATTGTCATCCTTTCCTTATTGTCTCTCTATGTATTATGGAAAAATCTCTCTATGTATTATGGAAAACCTGCTGCCGAATCTGCTGCCGGACGAAAGCACAAGTCCGGCTTCCTTCTCCGCAATACAAAAAATATCCGAACCTGTAAACAGGTTCGGATATTCTGCAGCAGCCAGTAGGGGAATCGAACCCCTGTTTTCGCCGTGAGAGGGCGACGTCTTAGCCGCTTGACCAACTGGCCTTGAACGAGTTATATCTTACCACAGGATCCATCGAAATGCAATAACTTTTTTATATTATTTATTTTCATACATTTTTCGTATGTTTTAAACAAAACAGCATTTCTTCAAACAAAGTAAAAATGGTTTTAAAAGGTTTCTTTGAAATATTCTGCCTGTTTTTCAAAGAAATCGTAATACAGTCCTTTTCGTTCCATCAACTCTTCAAAGCTTCCGTATTCGGCAATTTCCCCCTTTTCGAAAACAGCAATGCGATCGCAAAACCTGGTACTGTATATCCTGTGTGAAACCAAGACCGTCGTTTTTCCCCTGGACATTTCGGCAAATTTTTGAAATATTTCATGTTCGGCGGCCGGATCCAATGCAGAGGTAGGCTCATCCAGCAGAAGCACCGGCGCATTCTTGTAAAGCGCGCGGACGACGGCAACTTTCTGACTCTCGCCGCCCGATAAATCCACACCGGACGCAAACAGCGTTTTGGTAACCGGCGTATCCAGGCCCCGATACATTTTTTTAAGTCTTTCGCCCATGCCATTTTCCTTTAAGAGCTCTGTAATTTTCTGTCTTTCCTCCGGATCTGCTGCCTCGGAAATCGCTATATTCTCTGCCAGGGAAAACGGCAGAAGCGAAAAATCCTGATTCACCGACGAGATAATTTTCTGATATTCCTTATAATCAATATTCCGGATATCGACTCCGTTTAAAAAGATCGCTCCTTCGGTCGGATCATACATGCGCATCAGCAAAAGAGTGAATGAGGTTTTGCCCGCCCCGTTGTATCCGACGATTCCAAGACGTTCCGTATTCCTTATGGTCAGATTAATGTTTTTCAATACGTATGAAGTGCTGCCGGGATACCGGAACCAGACGTTGCGAAACTCGATTTCCACCTTGCGGATATCCATATCGTTCAGCGTCAGCGAGCCGGGCGTCCTGTCAAATTTTGTTCTCAGTTTCAGAAAAGACCTGTATTGCCTGATATAAAAGAAATTATCGTTAAAAGAAATCAGATTGGCAGTGACAAAAGAAGATGCTGACATAAAATTAATCAGGGAAGCAACTCCCATGGTAAACTCACCGATTGTAAGTTCCCCCCGAAAGGCCTTTTGTCCGATCAGCAGATAGGCCAGTATCTGAAAGGCAGCGCTTAATGAATATGCCGCCATTTCAATAAAACCGCCTTCCCTTATTCTGCGTCTGTCAACCGCCAGCATTTCCTGCTGAAACAATTCCGCTTTTTTCAGAATATAGCTGCTCATACCAAATGTGACAATATCCTTTTTATTCGATATATTCTTTGCCAGCTGCGATATATAGGAAACTTTCCGGTTATCCTCCGCAGCATCCTGCGTATACCTTCTCTCATGTCTGAGACGTATGTAATGCAGCACTGCCTGCAGTGCAATAACCATCCCTGCGATTGCCAGCAGCCATGCATTTAATACGGTCATCACGCATACAATGCCGATCAGGGTTATAAACTGCGAAACGGTATTGAAAAAAGTGGTGAGACTGGTAAAAAAGTTTTTTCCGCGGACTGCCTGATGAACCATCAGAATACGCTCCTGGACAGACGAATCGTTAAATTTTTCAAAATCCATATTCATGCATTTGCTGTTCAGATCATTGTCCAGCTTATTGATCATCCTGGCAAACAGGTAATCTCTTGATTTTGCAAGAAATGTGGCAGCCGCGGTTAATATATAATCCATTCCATACATCACGGCCACATAAAAAACGGCCTGCAGGAAATCCTTCCCTTCCGTGATGCTGTCTACAATCCGCCCTGCCAGCACGATGCCGGGAAAAGGACGCAGGGCGCTGACAAAAACATCGGCAAGCAGGATAAAAATCAGCCTTTTATCAAACCCCCATATCTCTTTAAAGGACAATGACAAATTGTCAATCTGCCTGTTTTTTATTCTGCCCATATTCATCGGTTCCCTTCCCCTTATTCCATATTTAACGCTACGTACATATCATGAAACAATGCATCCATGCTTGCCGGCGAAGTATAGCATTTATACGCTCCGGCCTCTTTGTATTCCCCGAATACCTCCTCTTCATCGTCAAGCATATCAAAAACAACAAAGACCATGGTTCGGGAACTCAATTGCTTTATTTCTTTTACCATCTGCCGCCCTTCCTGCAGATTGCCATCCGTGGCGGATAAAAGCAGAACCAGTTCCGGATGAAGCTCATCCACTTTTTTCAGAGAATCCTTCCTGCCGATACCATAGAGCAAATCATACATGTCCGGAGCATATCTCTCTACGGTTTTCGACCAGCTTTGTAAGTTCTCCGCCTTCGGCTTCTTTTTCATAATTGACATAAGCTTTATTTTATTCATACAAGTCCTTTCTTTTTGTTTTCAATCCACCAGCTCCCTGCGCCAATCCTTCCAGCCAGATGAAGAACAGCAGTTTCGGCATCCTGTGCATAGGAACACTCCGGATTGCAGAATTTCATATGATGGAATATCTCCGATTTTTGAAAATCATACGAACCATTGATGGTTTGAAGTATCTGCTCCACTGCCCGATAAATGCCTTCCACTCTATTTTCCGCGCCGGCGGTATCGGCCGGGAAAGAACAATCTTTATGTTGCCCCGGCGCAAAGGTACCGGCAATCACCCCCATTTTCTCTGTCAGAATATATGCTTTTTCAATATCCTCTTCTTCCATCGCCAGTCTGATCAGGGATAAATAGGTGGAAATCAATGTCTGATGCTCGCAGAACAGAGCCGTTTCCAGGATTTCGTACGCTTCTTTCGTTTTTCCCTGCTCCTCATACAGTCTTCCCAGGTATAATTTTTTCCGTGGATCATGATCCGAGAAATACCGCAGATACTCTTCTGCCTTTGCATATTCTTTTTTTCTTAAATAGAAGCCGAACAGAGAGTCAGCGGCATAATGCTTTATTTCCTCATTTTCATCCTCCAATGCGGTTTCATACCATAAATTTATCTGCGTGTCATATTTTTCCGGCTCTGTGCAGGCGCCTGTCGTTCTTCTGGCATCAAGCATTACGGCAATCTGCCAGATCAGCATATTGCAGTTCGGATATTCTTTTATCCTTCCCAGCGCCCATTCATATACCTTCTCAAACTCTTCTGTTTCAAACATGCTGTCGATCTGCCGGACAATGTCACCGATTTCCGATAATGTAAGCCCCTCACGGAATGACATTAATGTATCAAGCGAAATGCGAAGCAGCCGGGCAATGGGAGCCAGCAATTCAATATCCGGATTCGAATTTCCATTCTCCCATTTATTCACTGCCGGAGCCGTCACGCCAAGCCGGTTTGCCATTTCCTCCTGCGTCAGCCCCGCTTCTTTTCTGTATTTCCTGATCACGCTGCCAATATTCATCTGCAAACCTCCAAAAGCTTTTGTAACTGAATTATAACAAAAAAACATATATCCTGCCATTGATTTGCTGTTAATTAATATTCATCTTTTTTAACCAATAGTAAATTTAATAAAAACAGAGGCTGACGCGATTTTTTGTATCCTTCGATTCTTCATCTTCCGCTGTTCCGGATTTTTACATTGTTAAGATTAAGTGATATAATCTTGTCAGTGATAAGATTGGAGGAAAGATATATGAGAGAAAAATCATATCATCACGGAGATTTGCAGCGTGCTTTGATTGAAACAGGAATAGAGTTTATTAAACAGGAGGGATAGAACGCATTATCTTTACGCAAAATAGCTGAAATATGCGGCGTCAGCAATGTTGCCCCTTATGCTCATTTTAAGACGAAAGATGAATTTACCGTTGCAATGCAGCGGTATGTTATGGATTTATTTACCGCCGCATTAGAAAAAACAGCCGCGGATTACAAAGACAGCCCCTCTTTACTTCTTATGCTCGGCAAAGCGTATGTAATGTTCTTTTATCAAAATCCGTTTTACTATGATTTTCTGTTTTCACGCAAAAACATCAGCATAAAATTATCTCTTGACAATGCCGATACAAATGAAAATCCACCGCTGGCTGTTCTGCAGAAAACGGCTATACCGGTTTTCCGCAAAGCAAAACTTCCGGAAAAAATTATACAGGATAAGATTATCGCTATATGGGCTTTGGTTCACGGGCTGGCTGCCATTGCTGCAATGCCAAATATTGAATTTGACGACAATTGGGAAGGAAGAATAGAAGAAATCATGAAATCCATTTCCATGCCGGCGGAAATATCCGGCTCGAATTCAAAGGGGTAAGCCACACGGCATCCGTGTATCTGGACGGAAAGAAAATTGCATCCCATTACAACGCCTACACAATTTTTGATGCGATTGTCACAGATCTGGAAAATACGGTTCATACGCTTACGATCCGGGCGGACAACCGGTTCAGCAAAGACAGCGCCCTTCATATCCCAAACGACTATATGTCATACGGCGGCGTGAGCAGGCCGGTTGTTCTGGAACAGATCCGCGGGCAGTACATCCGCAGCATCCGGGTAACTCCGCACTATCGGGAAAACTGCTGGCATGCGGACGCGGAGGTCGAGGTGCAAAACATCAGCGGTCAGACCGCAGATGTCGAGGTACAGCTCACACTCGCAGGGCAAAAGCTGCCTTCCCGGCATATTTCCCTGGAAGCCGGCGCTTCCGGAACACTGTGCTGGTCCGCAGTGTTCGAGGATGCTGAGGAATGGTCCCCGGAAAATCCGGCTCTTTACGAAGCGGCGGCATATCTGAAAAACGGGAACGAGCTGATCGACGATCTGATTGACCGGTTCGGCTTCCGCCGTGTGGAAATTTCAGGAAAGGATATTCTGCTGAACGGAAAAAAACTGAGAATCCGAGGTCTGTGCCGCCATGAAGATCATCCGCAGTTCGGCTGCGCACTTCCATATTCCGCGATCGCAGCAGATCTGGAAATTATCCGGCATCTGGGCGCAAATTCGGTGCGCACCTCGCACTATCCCAACGACGAGCTTTTTCTCGATTTGTGCGATGAACAGGGGATTCTTGTCTGGGAGGAGAATCACGCGCGCGGGCTGAGCGAGGCAGATATGAAAAACCCGAATTTCGAGGCACAGGCGGAACGGGTCATTGAGGAGATGATCCCCGCGCATTACAATCACCCTTCCATCTATATCTGGGGAATTTTAAATGAGTGCGCCAGCGACAGCGAATACGGCCGGGAATGCTACCGAAAACAATTTGAGCTGATCCGGAAGCTGGATTCCTCCCGGCCCTGCTCTTTCGCAAGCTGCAAATTTAAAACGGATATCTGCTTTGATTTGCCGGATGTCGTCTCCTACAATATTTATCCTCTCTGGTATCACGATACCCTGGTTGATGAATATCTGAAGGATCTGTATTGCTGGGTTCAGGAGGAAACCGGAGGCGCCGGAAAGCCGTTTCTGGTTACGGAGATCGGCGCCGGCGGGATTTACGGTTACCGCAATCCTGCCCATTCCAAATGGACGGAGGAGTACCAGGCCATGGCACTCGAACAGCAGCTGACCGGGGTGCTGAAGCATCCGGACTGCACAGGTGTCTATATCTGGCAGTTCTGTGATATCCGGGTCAGCGAGGAATGGTTCGGCGGAAGGCCGCGCACCATGAACAATAAGGGGATCGTGGATGAATACCGGAGAAGAAAACTTTCATACGATGTTGTCCGCCGGATATTCCTGGAGGACGCCGAAACCGCCGTTAAACACGCACAAACCGCCCTTCAATGAAACAAAGCAGCTCCCTTCCGCGGCATGGTGCCGGAACGAAGGAGCTGCTTTATTTCATGCTTTTAACTTCATATCCCCGGGCATCAATGCGGAAAAGCCGGTAATCTGCATCTCTCCGGCACAGGTAGCAGCGGCAAAAAACTCTCCCTGAGCACCCGTATAATTCAGCCCTCCTGCACAAATAATACTCTTCATAAGAAGCACAAAGGAGAGTGATTATGAAAAAAAATATAGCTACGGATTTCTTGCTGTGCGGGGCCTCGGGCTGGTGTATGGAATGCATGTGGACCGGAATGGGATCCATTCTTGCCAAAAATGACAGGCAGCTTTCCTGCCGCACCTCCGTGTGGATGTTCCCGATTTACGGACTTGCCGCCTTTTTCTCCCCGGTCTGCAAAAAGATTGACAGACATTGCTCTTTCTTTCGCGGTACAGTCTACATGTTCTGTATCTACGCCACGGAATATACAACCGGAAAGCTTCTGAAAAAGTGGGACGCCTGCCCCTGGGATTACAGCTCGGCCAAATGGAATTATCAGGGCCTGATCCGCCTTGATTTTGCGCCGGCCTGGTTTCTGGCCGGCCTCTTTTATGAAAAGCTTTTAAAACATCAGGCCTGACGGCCGTTTACGCATCCATTCTGCTTTGGATTTTGCCGCCGGCTGCGAATATCAGTATGGAATGAACCGATCAATACCATAGCCGGAAACATGCGGAACTCCCGCTTCCCGGCACAGCAGTTGAAAATACCGGAAAAGCATGCTATGATCTAGGAGGCAGGCTGACTGGATCAAGAAAATACTTCAGACAGCGGCACTTCCCCTGACCGATATCACGCTGGGCCAGGCCTCCTGCATTTCTTACCGCAGGACTGCGCTGCCCTGCCTTCAGGGAGGCTGCTTACAAAAAACCGGAGGATACCAACATGCTGAAAGCTGTAATTTTTGATATGGACGGTGTAATTATTGACAGCGAGCCGCTGCACGCCCGCGCCGCCATCCTTGCCATGAAAAAATACAATGTCGCACTGACGGAGGATTACTGTTATGGCTTTGTCGGCAGTACCGCCAGACACATGCTCGAGGTGCTGCGGGAGCAGTATTCGCTCTCCGCTTCTCTGGACGAGCTTATGGAAGCCAACGACCGGATGAAGGAAGCTCTGGTTGCAGCGGAAGGCTATCCCGCCATCCCTTTTGTGGGAGAGCTGATGGCCGCGCTGCACGGAGCCGGCCTGCGCCTTGCCATCGCTTCTTCCTCTCCCATGGAGGATATCCGCGAAACCGTCAGCCGGCTCCGGCTGACGGACTACCTGGAGTGCCTTGTCTCCGGAATGCAGGTTAAAAGTCCAAAACCTGCGCCGGATATTTTTCTGGAAGCGGCCGGCCGGCTCGGCGTTGCTCCTTCGGAATGCCTGGTTATCGAGGACTCCTGCAACGGTCTGAACGCTGCACGTTCGGCCGGAATGGCGCGGGTAGCTTTTTACAACCCGCATTCCGGAAAACAGGATCTCTCCGCCGCAAATTATGTGATCGAGGGATTTGAAGAAATTACCCCTGCTTTTCTTAACCGGGTATACTGCCATGCGACCGGCCAGCCTGCAGAAGTTGCGCGCACCGATCGCCTTTTCCTGCGGGAGCTTGCACTGTCCGACCTCCCGGCGCTTCACGCCATACTGAACAATCCGGAGATTGCCCGGTTTTCCGGAGAGCCGGTCCGGCCGCTGGATGAGCGGATCAGCCTTCACAAATCATACATACATTTTGCCTACCGGTTCCGCGGATTCGGCCTCTGGGGAGTATTTCTGAAGGAAACCGGACAGCTGATCGGCCGGTGCGGCCTGGAGGAAGCCGAAAACGATTCCGGAACTGCAAGGATTGAAATCGGTTATCTGATTTCTCCGGAATTCCAGGGATGCGGATATGCTCTGGAAAGCGTGCGTGCGGTTCTTTCCTTTGCGTTCAACGAGCAGAAGCTTTCCGAGATTTATGCTGTTACCGCACCGGATAATTTCCGTTCGAATGCTCTGATTCAAAAACTAGGCTTTCGTCAGACAGGCACAATTTGCCGGAACGGAAAGACATGTCAGGAGTTTGTTCTCTCCAGCCCTGAATAACTCCGGCACCTCCCTTCCTGCGCAGTTTGGACGCCTTGTTTGACTTTATGTAGAAATCCATTGCCCGCAGCCCTGCGTGCAGTGGATTTCCTGAAAATACAGCCTTTCAGTGGGGCTCTCCGAAATGCGATGCCTGCAAATGCGTATGCTACCTTACACCGCCGGAAGCACCACCTGCACCGGTACCTGTGGCACCCGTTCCGGTCGTGCTGTTCGTACCGGTGCCGGAACCGCTGTTTGTGCCGTTCACACCCGTACCGCCTGTCCCGGTTGTACCATTAGTACCGGCGCCGTTTGTGCCATTGGTTCCATTTGCGCCGTTTGTACCGTTGGTGCCGTTCGTTCCGTTGGTGCCGTTCGTGATATCGTCCACCGCATTATCGATTCCGTTGACAACATCATCCACACCGTTTTCCAGAGCACTTCCGCCGTTCGTGCCGGCGCCGTTGGTACCATTGTTTCCATTTGTGCCGTTGGTTCCATTGGTACCGTTCGTCCCGTTGTTTGTTCCGCCGGCTCCGTTATTCATGTCGTTGTCATCATTGTTTACGCCGTTACTGTTCTTGTCGTCGTTCGTGTCGTTCCCGTTCTGATTTCCTGAATTTTCATCCGTCGCGGAATTATTGTTGTCCGGATTGGAAGAACAGGCAGTCAGGCCGGATACTGCAAGACAGCCGCAGAGCAATAAGGCAAAAATCTTATTTTTCATGAATCTTCACTCCTCCTGTATCATTTTTTACAGGATTAGTATCCGCGATTCAATAAGAAATATTCGGTTATGAAAATTTTTTATCGCCGGACGGTGATCAGACCAGGCTTTTTAATCCTGCAGCTCTGTCATATACCGCCGGTAATGCAGCGGCAGCATATTTCTCTGAAGTTTCGCATTTTTTCGTTCTTCCACGGCAATTGCTCCGAAAAAGCATTTCCACAGGTTCTGAAACTGCGCCTCCCGGAAAGAACGCTTTGAAAACAGCTGCATTTCTTCCCCGGTGACCTGCCGCAGTACAAACGGGTAGCCAGCCCTGTGAAATGCCGCCTTTTTTCTCACCGTATCATAGATAATAAAGTTTTCTCCGGAAAATCGGTCTTCAAAATGAGGCGTGACAAGCTCAAGAATATCGTTTTTAGGAGCAAGTTTTGCCAGCAGTATTCCTTCTTCCGTTTCCTCAAAACGCAGAAATCCTTCATATTCATGAGTCTCATGGGATACCTGGTGATTCATTTCAAAAACTGCATGTACATAGGTATCCGTCAGATGTCCCAGCACCCTTGCGCCCAGTCGGAAGGCGGACGGCAGAAAATGATAGACCGCATCCGCCTTGTCCGGCCGGCTGGAATAAAGCGCCCGCAGCACGGCTTCCAGAACCTCCTGCGATGTTCTGTTCCGCACGGATCGCACCACCTTCTGCGCCGCCTCCGTATCGGGTCTTACCGTGTGATATTCGCAGAAGAGCATAAAATTGGCATTCCCGGAAAGTTCCGGCACCGTAAGCCGGATAAATTCATGTCCGTAACGTGCATCCCATGCGGTATAAATCCCGCTTAAAATCCCCTCCAGGCTGTTTTCGCATTCGTAAACCCTGGTCGGCTGCCCGCTCCGCAGTTCCAACACTCTTCCCTCCCTTCCGTTCCGGCTTTCCATTCCGGCATGCACCATACTTGATCTATCCGCCGATCAGCCCGGCGTCCGGCAGCAGGCCTTCTTCTGTCCCGGCATCGGCTGCGGTCATGTTCTGAAGCCGGCTGTCGTGAAGAACCTGGCTCTTCTTGCGTCTCAGCCCTGACCGCTGAGCGGCGCACCGTCATCAAACAGAGAGAGCTGCCGGCAGGTAATGTTTTCTCCTCTCAAATCCGCAGGCAGCCCCTTTTCGGCCTCCAGCAGATGGCGGATAATATACGACTCGTCCAGTCTGGTCGGATACATCATACGCCCCGAACAGGTGATAAAATACAGGGCCCGCTTCAGTACCACACCGAGCTTTTTCAGCGATCCGAAATCCAGCACGGCGTTTCTGCGCGCCTGCACAATGCGCCGCGCGGACTTCGGCCCGATGCCCGGCACCCGGAGAAGCGTGAAATAATCCGCCCTGTTTACCTCCACCGGAAAACACTCAAGATGTCCGACAGCCCAGTTGCATTTCGGATCCAGCAGCACATTAAAATTCGGCCGTTCCTCTGTCAGCAGCTCCCCTGCGCCGAAGCCGTAGTACCTCAGCAGCCAGTCCGCCTGATACATGCGGTGTTCCCGCAGAAGCGGAGGCCCCCCCGGCAGCACAGGGAGGCTGGAATCGTCGTTCACCCGTACAAATGCGGAGTAAAACACGCGCTTCAGATCAAACTGCCGGTATAATGCCTCAGCGACGGAAACAATCTCGAAATCCGTCTCCGGGGTCGCTCCGATAATCATCTGCGTACTCTGCCCGGCGGGCGCGAAGCCGCGTACCTGCCGCTTCGGAATACAGGAAAACGTCCCGGAACAGGAAGCTTCGCCGGCCGATTCTTCGAGAACAGGCACTCCGCCCGCATGCTCCCCTCCCTTCTCTGCGCCGGAGGAACTCATCCGGATTCTTCCGTACCGCTCCTTTGGGAATGTTTGGCCCTCCAGACTTTGCTGCGTATGCCAGTACGCCCCGCGGTTGCCCCCGTTCATACCGAGCAGTTCCCGGCTCTTTGCGATTCCGTTCTGAATCCGGCGCATCGGCAGAAGGATGTTTTTCCTGTTTTTATGAGGGGCAAGCCGCCGCAACCCGTCGGCCGTCGGCAGCTCCAGATTGACGCTCATGCGATCCGCATACCAGCCGGCCGCATCAATCAGGCTTTCGTCCGCTCCCGGAATCGCCTTACAGTGGATATAGCCGTTGAACCGGTACTCCTCCCGCAGCATACGGAGCGTTTCTGTGATCTGCTCCATCGTCTCGTTCGGACTTCGGCGTATCCCGGAGCTTAAAAACAGCCCTTCGATATAATTTCTGCGGTAAAACTCCATGGTCAGCGTACAGACCTCCTCGGGCGTGAACGCTGTGCGGAGAACATCGTTGGAGCTGCGGTTCGGACAGTATTTACAGTCGTAAATGCACTCGTTTGTAAAGAGAATCTTCAGAAGGGATATGCATCTGCCGTCCGCGGAAAAGCTGTGGCAGATACCGGCAGCAATCGAATTGCCGAGCCCCCTGCCCGTCCCCTTCCGCTCCACGCCGCTGGAAGTGCAGGCAACATCATACTTAGCGGCATCCGCTAAAATCCGGAGCTTCTCCTCCATCGTCATATTTTCCTGATAAACTACAGCCATACTGCACTCCGCCCCTCGCAAAATTCGAACGTATGTTCTTCTCTATTATGCACAATATCCAAACGATTGTCAATATATAAATATGTATTTCAGCTTGACATTCTATCCGTGGAAAATCCTTTCTCCGCGTGATTTGCCGCCCTCTTTATCCTGCAAAGCTTCCTCAGCCCTGTGCGACCGGGATTCGTGCTTAAGAAAACGGGACGGATAACCCGCCCGGCATGCACAAAAAAATCAGCAGGAGAGCCGGTTCGGCGTTCCTGCTGATTTTTCATAATCATATTTCCGGCACCTATAAAATCCGGATGTTTTCCATTCCTATATCTTTTAATTAAGCCGTCCGCTATTTCTTTACAACATCAAGAATCCGGAAAAGTGCTTCCTTCGGCTGCAGCTCTCCGTCAAACAGTCTGGAATATTCCTTGTTGTCCGGATAAAGCATGTATTCGTCCATCAGCCCGAAAAACGTTACGCTCGTGATATTCGCCTTTCCGCCACCGGCCGTATCCATCTCTGTCAGAAGCTCCAGCATTTCCTGATACCGCATCGCCTGGGCAAGCAGAGTCCGCTCATCCGGCTTCTCGATGGCGACATTAATTGTAAGCTCGGTAATCTGAATCTCCAGACCCAGCTCCGCAAAATTCTCGATGGCACGCTGCACGCTTCCGGTCCGGCCCTTGATATCCGGATCATCCCGGCCGATGTACGACTGCATTCCAACGCCGTCCACCAGGCCCTTCTCCGCCAGATCCTTTAAAAGCAGACAGATTTTTTCGTTTTTCACCGGCTGGAACGTATTGTAATCATTGTAAAACAACTTGACATCCGACGGTGCATATTTCCTGGCGTACTCGAACGCCTTCTCCACATAATCCGCTCCGACGACCTTGTACCAGAGATTTTCCTCCTCGCCGTTCTTGGTGCGGATAAAATAGCCCGTTTCGGTCTCGTGCGAGCCGACAGCCGGCTCCACGGCCTCGTTCACTACATCCCAGCAATAGATCACGCCCGGATAATTTTCCGAGGTAAAGGTGAGCACCTGCTTAATATAGCTTTCCATACGGGCAAGCATCGTATCGCGGTCAACAAAATCCGCGTCGTCCTCATAGCCCTCGCGGAAAAACCAGTCCGGCACCTGCGCATGCCATACCAGCGTATGCCCGCGCATTGGAATCCCGTTCTCCTTGCAGAAATCAAGCGCTTCGATGCATGGGTCAAATTTCACTGCCGGCATCCCGTCGCCGTTTTTGCTGTTTTCGATGCTGCCGGCCTGATTGAGCAGATAGGAAGGCTTCATCAGATTGGTCAGCGTCGTGCTGTTAAAATGATGCTTCACAACTTCTGACATCGCCTCGGAGCGTACCATAACGACATCGGCCGCATATCCTGTCAGACCGACGCCGATCTTGAAATAATCGCTGTAGACATCCTTCAGCGAAGGAAGAGCGACCGCCGGCCCGATATTCATATTCTCCACGATCCATTCCGGCGGTATCTCGGTCGGCGTCGGTTCCGGAGTCGGCGTGGCGGCTTCAGTCGGCGTCGGCTCTGGGGTCGGTGTGGCGGCCGGCGTCAGGGTTGCCTCCGGAGTCGGGGAAACATCCGCACTCTGCTCCGGCTCTTTCCCGCAGGCGGTCAGCCCCGTCGCTGCAATTACGGCCGCCATTGCGGCAACCGCAAAATTTTTTCCAGCCTTTTCCAGTTTTCTTATAAGCACGCCTCCTCTCAGATCAGCTCTGAAATGTCGATATTCTCACCGGTAATGCCGACTACGGCGCCCTGCTTTGCCTCGGAGGTATCCTTATGCGCAATCAGCCACTTGTTCAGTGCAAACAGACGGTCATCCTCGGAATTTTTGCTCACAATCTCCGGCTTCGGGCCGTTTGTCCCTCTCGGAAGCACGATCGCGACGCGGAAGCTCTGTCCGTTTTTCGCACTGCACGGCGCGTAGTGCATCGTCGTCGCATAAAGCTCGACCGCCGTTCCCTTTTCCACAAGAAACGCCTCAACCTTTGAGGAATCAATGCTGCCGGAAGCCGCATCCTGCAGCCGCGCCACAAGAAGCACCGCGTCGTCCGCAGCGATGTTAATCTCGCTGTCCTTGTGATATTCCAGACAGTTCAGCAGCGTATTCGTACCGTTGCAGTAGCCGATCTCGATCGGGAGACCTCCGTAGCAGTTGCTCTGAAGCTCCTTCGCCGCTGCCGTGGCTTCCAGGTTTGCGTCCGAAGCTACATAAATCACATGATCCGGCGCCTCCGTCGTTTTTGTCAGGATATCGAGCAGCTCCGCAAAATCATAGCCTTCCAGTACTCTGCCGTATTCCCGGAACGCAGCATCCTTTACATTCTGAATTTTCAAGCCCATAAAAAACCTACCCTCTTTCTGTGCCCCTGATGCACGATTGTAATAATGCCATCCCCTGCGCAAGCCGCCCATACACGATACACAGCATACCGGCACATACAGTATCTGTGCCGCAGATATCCCCCGCATACCAGGCTGTCCGCAGTTCTGTCACCGATTATATCATAACCAGAATTCCTGTTTTTTTCAACTCAAATCCTGCTGTCTGCTGCTCAAAAACAGCGAATCGTGACAAAACAGGGCTGCGCCGTCCGCGGCACGGCCCTGAAATTTCTCCGTTCCAAAAGCCTGCCCTTTCGGCGGCTCCGGCCTGCTGTTTCGCAGACGCCCTCCGCCTCCGGGCAGCGTCAGAACAGTCCTGTGATAACTCCCTCATCATTCACGTCGATCCGCTCCGCTGCCGGGGACTTCGACAGGCCCGGCATGGTCACGATCGCACCGGTCAGCGCCACGACAAAGCCCGCCCCCGCACACACATAAACCTCGCGGATATGGACGGTGAATCCGGAAGGCCGGCCGAGCCTGGACGGATCATCCGACAGCGAATACTGCGTTTTCGCCATGCAGACAGGGAAGGAATCAAAACCAAGCTCCGCAAGACGGCTCAGCTGCTTTTTCGCCGCTGCGTCGAATGTCACGCCGTCCGCCCCGTAAATTTCCCGGGCAACGGTCTCGATTTTTTCCTTCAGGCTCAGATCATCCGCATACAGCGGACGGAAACGGCTCTCTTTTTGTTCCAGCGTCTCCAGCACCTTTTCGGCAAGCGCAACGCCGCCCTCGCCGCCTTTCCCCCACACCTCGGAGAGGGCAAACTCGCAGCTGCGCTCCTCGCAGAAGGCCTTGACAAACGCCAGCTCCGCATCCGTGTCGCTCACAAAGCGGTTCAGCGTCACGATGCACGGCACCCCGTACTTCTGAACATTTTCGATATGCTTTTCCAGATTGACGATCCCCCGCCGCAGTGCGTCCATATTCTCTGCCGAAAGCTCCTCCTTTAAAACTCCGCCGTTGTACTTGAGCGCGCGCACCGTCGCCACAAGCACCACGGCATCCGGCTTCAGGCCGGCCATGCGGCATTTGATATCAAAAAACTTTTCCGCGCCGAGATCCGCGCCGAAGCCCGCCTCGGTAATTACATAATCCGCCAGCTTCAGGGCCGTCTTTGTCGCGCGGACAGAATTGCAGCCGTGCGCAATATTTGCAAACGGACCGCCGTGTACGATTGCCGGAGTGTTCTCCAGCGTCTGAATCAGATTCGGCCGGATCGCGTCCTTCAGCAGCGCCGCCATTGCACCGACCGCTTTCAGATCGGCCGCCGTCACCGGCTTTCCGTCAAATGTGTACGCTGCAATTATCCTTGCCAGCCGCTTTTTCAGATCCTCCATATCGTCCGCGAGGCACAAAATCGCCATAATCTCCGAGGCAACCGTGATAACAAAGTGATCTTCGCGCACAACGCCGTCCGTTTTTTTCCCCAGGCCGATCACAATATTGCGCAGCGCGCGGTCGTTCATGTCCTCGCAGCGCTTCCACGCAATCTGATTCGGATCAATATTCAGCGCGTTTCCCTGCATAAGGTGGTTGTCAAGCATTGCCGCAAGCAGATTGTTGGCGGAAGTAACCGCATGAAAATCTCCGGTAAAGTGAAGGTTCAGATCTTCCATCGGCACAACCTGCGCCATCCCGCCGCCGGCCGCCCCGCCCTTGATGCCGAAGCACGGCCCGAGCGAAGGCTCCCGCAGCGCAATCACGGCCTTTTTTCCCAGTCTGCCGAACGCCTGCCCGAGTCCTACCGTCGTTGTGGTCTTGCCCTCCCCGGCCGGCGTCGGATTGACCGCCGTCACAAGCACAAGCCTTCCGTCGCTCCTGCCCTCAAGCTTTGCATAGAGACTATCAGAAAACTTTGCCTTGTATTTTCCGTAATAGTCCAGATCCTCCTCGCTGATTCCGAGCTTTTCCGCCACTCTTCCGATCGGCTGCATGCTGGCCGCCTGAGCAATTTCAATGTCTGATTTCATAACACCGCGCCTTCCTTTCCTTTCCCGTAAAAGCTCTTCGCTCCCGGGACCGCTTTCGTCTGACCAATTCGTAGTGCCATTATAGCAAAGACGGAAGAAAAAAGGAAGCATTTTCTTTTGCCCGCATCCGTACAGCATCCGTATATCAGCCGCAGAGCGCAGCAGATGCAGCTGCAGACCTGGGGATTACAGCAGTCGCCGAAGGCCTGCTCTACAGGGAGGTCGTTCCGCAGCTTAACATTTCTTTTTTCAGCCGCTTCATAATCTTTTTTTCCAGCCTCGATATGTAGGACTGCGAGATGCCGAGAAGATCCGCAACCTCCTTCTGCGTGCGCTCCCGCCCGTCGCTGGTATTCAGCCCGAAGCGGAGCTTGACAATGATTTTTTCCCTCTCGCCGAGCTTTTCCAGCGCCTTGTATAAAAGCTTTTTGTCCGCCTCCGCCTCGATGCTGCGGTAGATCCCGTCCTCCTCCGTTCCGAGGATATCGGAGAGCAGAAGCTCGTTTCCGTCCCAGTCCACATTCAGCGGCTCGTCAATGGAAACCTCCATTTTCAGCTTGCTGTTCCGCCTCAGATACATCAGGATCTCGTTCTCGATGCAGCGGGATGCGTAGGTCGCCAGCTTAATGTTTTTGGCCGGGTTAAAGGTATTGATCGCCTTCATCAGCCCGATCGTTCCGATGGAAATCAGATCCTCCACCCCGACCCCGGTATTGTCAAATTTCTTTGCTATGTAGACAACAAGCCTGAGATTATGTTTTGCCAGCACTGCCCGTGCTGTCGAATCCTCCGACGTGCCGAGCAGCGAGAGCGCATCCGCCTCCTGGGTCGGGCTTAACGGGGCCGGCAGAATCTCCGAGCCGCCTATGTAATGGATATCTCCTTTTTTCCGGAACAGCATCGCCAGCAGATTCGGCTTCATGCGAAGCTGGAATTTGTTCGGCAGTACAATTTTAAAAAGCATATTTTCCTTCCTTTCTCATTCCGATATGAAATCCGGCAATAAATCCGGATGCAAAATCATTTGATATTCCGTCCTCCCTGCCTCGAAATCCGCGCAGACCGCCACAACTCTGCCAGGTCTTACTTCTCCCTGCGGGAGAAAAAGCGCCAGCCCGGACAGCTCGGTTCCCTCCAGAATTCCCTCCCGGTTCCCGACCGAACGGAACGGAACAAACCGGCTTTTCTGCGGCTCCGCTTTCAGTCCCTCACGCACCGCGCTGATCAGCGCCCGGTCGGTGAGCAGAACAACCGGGCGGCCGCCGAACGGTTCATAAAGACAATTCCCCGTATCCAGCAGCCCGCGGCAGTGCACCTCGCGTCCGAACAGATGAAATTTCACCGGATAAATCCGGCGTTTTCTATTCTCCTGCCGCCTCGAACGGACAAACAGAATGCATCCTGTTCCTGCTGCCGTTACTGCGGCAAGACCTGCTGCGGAAAGGGAAAGCCTGCTCTCCCGTATTCCCCACTGTCCGAGCAGCGCCGTGCCGAAGCCGGAAATCATTCCGCCCAGCACAAAGGCGACGGCAAGCAGAACAGTCCCTCTGTGCAGCACGGTTCTTCCGTCTCCGCCGAATGCCATCCAGGCCAGCAGCCATGCGCAGGCCAGAAGGCCGGCAACTGCAGCAATGCCCTGCAGCCGGAGAAACACCGGGATACAGGCTGCAGCTCCCCCGGCGGCGGACGCAGCCAATCTTCTGCCGCACCCGGCGCCGCTTTTCAGGAATCGTTCCGTCAGGGTCAGCAGCAGATAATCCATGGTGAAATTGACAAGAAATATCAAATCAAGATACACCGTTTGTTTCATCTTTATCCTCTATATGCATGTTAATCACTTTATTGGAGTGCTTTTTCTGCCGCATATTTAGCCGGCGGAAGACGGTGATACGGTCTCCCTCACGGTTTTGTACGGCCTTGGATTGTCTTCCCGGACATTATAGCATGCGTTTTTGTCAGTATCTGTAAATTATGGTAAGGATTTCTGTAAGTCATCGCCAGAATACAGCAGAATAAAAGAATATTCGATTGCGTAAGATTGCGTAAAAAGCCCGCTTGGGCAGGCGGTATTTTTCTTTGCCAAAGTACCGTTTATACCGAAAAAAACAGGGCAGAAAAGGCTTCTCTCCCTCTTCTGCCCCGCAGAATTATCCGTTTTCAGATGCAGCAGCCGTTGTTTTGCTGCGCCGGGCGGCATGTCCCGCTGTTATTTATGCCGGCCTTTCAGCAGAAACTCCGGAATTTTGATCCCGCCGTCGCGGTTTTCCGTGTTGCCGGTATTCACCGGAGCACCGTAGCCGGCCGGATTGCTTCCGGCGGACGGATTGTTTCTGACAGCCTGATTATTGGCACTGCCCGGCTGGCTGCCGCGGTATGTATCCTTCTGCGCAGCCGGATTTGTATAAGGCATCTGAGGCTGAGGCTGAGACTGGGAAACCGCTGGACGGATGCCGGTGCCGAAGGCTCCCGCCGGCTGCGTACTCTTGCCCGCCGGGCGGTTCAGGAAATCCGCGGTTTTGACTCTTGGCGCCTCCTCCTGCAGTCCGGTCGCGATTACGGTAATCTTGGCCTGATCCGGCGTTCCCTCGTCGTACACTGCGCCGAAAATAATCGTCGCGCTGTCCCCTGCCAGCTCCTGCACATAAGTTGCGGCATCGTTCGCCTCGATCAGGCTGATGTCCCCGGAAATATTGATGATGACATGCGTGGCCCCCTGGATCGTCGTTTCGAGGAGCGGGCTGGTGATTGCCTGTTTTACAGCATCAATGCACTTGTCGTCCCCGCCGCCGAAGCCGATGCCGATATGGGCAATGCCCTTATCCTTCATGACAGTCTGAACATCCGCAAAATCAAGATTGATCAGGCCCGGAACATTGATCAGATCGGTGATGCCCTGCACGCCCTGCTGCAGAACCTCGTCCGCCTTGCGCAGTGCATCCGGCATCGTCGTCCGCCGATCCACGATTTCCAGCAGCTTGTCGTTCGGGATCACTATGAGCGTATCCACACTTTCCTTCAGACGCTCGATCCCGCTGATAGCGTTGTTCATGCGCTGTTTCGCCTCAAATTTAAACGGCTTGGTCACAATACCCACCGTCAGGATACCAAGGCTCTTTGCGATCTGTGCGACAACCGGAGCTGCTCCCGTGCCTGTCCCGCCCCCCATGCCGCAGGTGACAAACACCATATCATTGCCCTGGATAATCTCGGTCAGCTCGTCCCGGTTTTCCTCCGCCGCCTTCTCCCCCACTTCCGGCTGCGCTCCGGCGCCAAGACCCTTTGTAAGCTTTTCGCCGATCTGGATGCACTGCGGAGCCTTGCAGTTTTTCAAATGCTGCTTGTCCGTATTCACGCAGACAAATTTGACTCCCTGAATATTTTCCTCTATCATTCGGTTTACCGCGTTATTTCCGGCCCCGCCGACACCGACCACCAGAATTTTCGCTGACGCTTCCGATTCGTTTGTCCTGATCTCTAACAAAGTGCTTCCTCCTTCAATTCCCATATTAAAACAAGAAAAGCCCTCTGAAGTTTTACTGTCCGTCTGCTTTTCTACGCTTAATTTCCATTTATTTCCACGTCATGCGGCGCACCGGACCCCCTGGCCGGTAAACTCACACTGACCCTACCTTATATAATAAAGTGAAATGCAAAAATAATCAAGCAGAATTTTATATTTCTTGCATTTTTTTCTCAAAAATCTTTTTACGGACTTTGCTGCGTTTCTTCTTCCAGAGGCTGTGCCGTTATCCTGTTATTTCCATTTTCGTAAAGAGTCATATCAATACGCAGACGTCTTCCCTCCGCAGATTCCAGCACGGAGCCAAGCACTGCAAGTACCTCATCGTAATACTGCCGCTTTCCTAATATCACCTCGCAGCCCTGGGTGCGAAGTTCCACGGCATCATCCGGGCGAAACCGGATTTCCTCCACGATAAGCTCCTGTTTTTCGATCAGGCGGGCAAGGTTTAAAATAACAGTAAACATTTCTTCCTTTTGTACTTTGAGCTGTTCATGCAGAACTATTCTTGAAAAATTAAGTCCTGTAATAACAGGTATATCTTCCAGCTTTATCCGCGAGCTTTCTACGACAATTCCGTCCCGATCAAAATACAGATAGCTGCCCCGGTGCATTACGCAGCCGGTAATCCGCTTCTCATGCACTGTGATTCGGACAACGGAACGGTTCTTCCAATCCGTTTCCACTTTCTCCACAAAGGGGATCGGGTCGGCCCCCCACCACTTCATGCGCAGCCAGAACAGCACCGATACCCGATCCGTCGGCTTTGTCATAAGCAGTTCCTCCAGCTCCTGAGCGGTATATCTTGTATTACCCTCAATTTCAAGCTCCTTCAGCTCGAAGGTTTTGACAAATACAATGAATATCACCGCCAGCAGCAGGCAGAGATATAAAATTACAGTGAACAGCCGCTTTCTTCCCCTGCGGCGCATCTGTGTTACTTTTCTCATAATTTATTTCCAGCCAATCCGACCGTTTCGCGGTCTTTTTTCCCTCCGTAACATTTCTCTGACCTTTGCGTTCTTTTTCCGCCCGCTCGCCCTCCCCGGGACAAATGCCGTTCTCCCGCCTCTTTAAGAGGCTTGAAAAACCTTCTCTTTTCATTCCCCCTCATTCAGCGCCGCGCCAAGCCGCCTTAAGTCCCCTGCAACATCCTCGTAGCCCCGGTAAATATACTCCGCGCCGTCGATAATGGTTGTTCCCTCCGCGGCCAGAGCACCGACTACAAGAGCCGCTGCACCGCGCAGATCACGCGCTTCCACCCTGCCGCCCTGAAGCACCCGCACGCCGTTAACGATCGCGCAGCTCTCGTCCAGATAAATATCGGCTCCCATCCGGTTGAATTCATTCACAATATGAAATCTCGACTCAAAAATTTTTTCCTCCAGCACGGTTGTGCCGTCTGCGCATACGGCGAGTGCCAGCAGCTGCGACTGCATATCCGTCGGAAATCCCGGATACGGAGCTGTACAAAGATAATCAAACGCCCGCAGCCGTCCCTTTTTCTTTACAAGAAGCCCCTCCTCGGTGCGGCGAATCACCGCCCCCGCAGCGGAGAGCACCTTTGTAACTGCGGACAGCTCCTCGGGACAGACGCGTTTAAGCAGCGCTTCCCCGCCGGCCGAAAGCACTGCCGCCATATAGGTACCGGCGACAATGCGGTCCGGCGGCACCTCAAAGCTGACCGCGTGCAGCGGCCTGCCTCCCTCGATTTCCAGATGCGCCGTTCCCCCGCCGGCAATCCCGGCACCGGCCCGGTTCAGAAAACGGCACAGCCAGACCACCTCGGGTTCGGCGGCCGCGTTGTGTATCCGGGTCGTCCCTTTCGCAAGCACCGCGGCCAGAATCGCGTTCTGCGTGGCTCCGACGGACGGAAACCGAAAGGAGATCTCGCCCCCTGTCAGCCGTTCCGCCTCACAGCACAGCAGCTCTTCCCCGAGCATTGTAATATCCGCCCCAAGCTTTCGAAGCGCATAAAGATGCAGATCAATCGGCCGCTCCCCGATGGCGCAGCCGCCCGGCCGCGCCATTACGGCCCGTCTGCATCTCGCGAGCAGCGCTCCGAGCAGAAGCACGCAGGCCCTCGTCCTTTTTGTACTCTCCGCCGGAATATCCGCCGGAACAACCTCGGATGCGTTGATGCAGAGCACCGTATCCTGCCAGCGGACCACGGCGCCGCAGGCGCGCAGCACTTCCGCCATCGCCTCCACATCCGAAATGCGCGGGCAGCCGGCAAGCTGCGTCTCGCCCGGCAGCAGCAGCGCGGCGGCCATCATCGGCAGAACCGCATTTTTCGAGCCCTGCACTGAGAGTTTACCGTACAGCGGGTTACCGCCGGATATTTTCAGGGAAGCCATGGCACATACCTCGAATCAAAAACTATATATCATTGTATGCGCACTGCCGTTTTTCGTGCCTGACTTTTTTCGCTCCCTCTCCCCATACAGCCGTTCCTGGCAGGCTGTTTCCGTTTTTATTTTCTCCTGCTGCCGTTCCGGGCCCGCTGGTTCCGTTTTGTTCTCCCGCCTATCGCCGTTCCGACCGCCGGTTCCGCTTTTGTTCTCCTGCTGCCGTTCCCGGCCCGCCGGTTCCGTTTTGTTCTCCCGCCTGCTGCCGTTCCGACCGCCGTTCCCGCTTTTGTTCTTCTGCCTGCCGCCGTTTTGTACCCATTTCCTTCCGCTATCTCTCACCCTCGATGCGATTCGAGACGCTCAGCACAATCCCGAGCTCCGCCATCAGCACAAGCAGCGAGCTGCCCCCGTAGCTGATAAACGGCAGCGGAATACCCGTGGACGGTATGGTATTTGTTACCACGGCGACATTGATCAGCACCTGCACGGCAATATGCGCCATAACTCCCGTCGCAATCAGGCTTCCGTAGAGCTCCTGCGCGTTGATCGCAATCAGGAAAATCCGCCACAGCAGCAGTACGAAAAGAAACAGCACAGCAAATGCTCCGACCATGCCGAGCTCTTCACAGATGACGGAAAAGATCATATCATTGTGTGCCTCCGGAATATAGCCAAGCTTCTGTATTCCCTGTCCAAGCCCCTTTCCGAAGAGTCCGCCGCTTGCAATGGCATAAAGACCCTGCAGAATCTGATAGCCCTTCGGATGGTTTTCGATATCCATCCAGATATCAAACCGCTCCCCGCGGTAAGGAAAGAAAATAATCAGCAGGGCAAAGACCGCGACAAGCGCCAGCAGCCCCCACAGATAATAGCCTTTTTTCCGCGAGGATACAAAGCAGATCGAAACCAGAATTACGCCGGTGACGAGCGCAGTCGAAAAGTTCTCCCACGCAACCAGGCCGATCAGCGGCGCCATGATCAGGAGGATGCGGAAGAACCCCCGGATGCTGTCAAGCCTGCGCGGCGCGAGCTTCACCAGATAGGACGTAAAAAGCAGCACGCAGATTTTTGTAATCTCTGACGGCTGGAATTTTCCCATACTGCCGAGCTCAATCCATCGCTGCGATCCTCCGGTAGACGCCCCGAACAAAACAAGATAGAGCTGCAGCCCGAAACACATCAGATAGAGCAGAAAAATCGGCTTGACCGGCAGGAACGGCAGCCTGCTGACGTAGATGCGGTAGTCGATCTTGGAGATCGTCAGCATCACAACCGTTCCGACCGCAGCAAAGATCGCCTGCTTGCGCAGGAAGAGCGTCGGATCGTTGTAATATTTGTTTGCGTTGTAGTAGCTGACGCTGTACACCATCACCAGCCCGAAGCAGACAAGGAACAGCACCAGAAACAGCAGCGTGTAGTCGTAATATCTCCGCTTTTTTAGTTTTTTCCCCTGCTCCATCTCGTCTCTGGTCATCGCTTCCTCCATCCCATTTTCATAAATGCCGTCGCAGCTTCCTTCTCCGGCGCAAAAATACCTGTGCCCGGGCTTCTTTAATCAAGTGCCCGGACCAGCTCCTTGAAAATCCTGCCCCGTTCCTCATAATTTTGAAACATGCCCCAGCTCGCACAGCACGGCGAAAGCAGCACGGCCTCCCCCTCCTTCGCGTGCGCGGCACAGAATTTTACAGCTTCCTCCATGCTCTCTGCGAACACAATATTGGAAAAGCCCCTGCTCCTCGCGGTTTCGGCAATTTTTTCCCGCGTCTGCCCCATCAGCACAAGCCAGGTCACCTTTCCCTCGAAGGAATCGATCCATTCCCCGTACTCCGAGCCCTTATCGTAGCCTCCGCCGATCAGCAGCGTGTTTGTCGTCATGGCACGCACGGCTTGGATCGACGCGTCCGGGTTTGTACCCTTGGAATCATTATAATATTTTACACCGCGCTTCGTCGCCACATATTCAATCCGGTGCTCCACCGCGACAAAGCTGCGGAGCGCTCTGCGGATGCAGTCCATCGGCACGCCGAGCGCCAGGCCGGCCAGAGCCGCTGCCATCGCATTCTCGTAGTTATGCCGCCCGATAATATTCAGCTCGCGGACGTTTAAGACAACCGTCTGTCTGCCTGCCTGCGCATACACGATCAGCTCCTCGTCCAGGAACATCCCGTCCTCCAGCCTGCGCGCGCTCGAAAACCAGGCTGTGCGGCAGGACAGCCCCTTCCCGGCCTCCCGCAGAACGGCATCCTCGTAATTCAGGATGCAGGTATCCTCCCCGGTCTGATTTCTGGCAATATTCAGCTTTGCTGCTATGTAATTTTCCATGGTATGATGGCGGTTCAGATGATCCGGCGTAATGTTCAGGATCAGGCTGACATCCGGACGGAACCTGCGGATTGTCTCCAGCTGGAAGCTGCTGAGTTCCGCCGCGGTAACGGAATTTTCCGTTGTCTGTTCTGCCATTTTTGTGTACGGTACCCCGATATTTCCGACGACAAACACGCTTTCATAAAAGGTTCTCAGAATTTCTCCGAGAAGCGCCGTCGTCGTTGTTTTTCCGTTTGTGCCTGTAACGGCTGCAATCCTGCCCCTGGAAAACCGGTAGGCCAGCTCCACTTCCCCGATCAGTTCCGCACCGGATTCCCGCAGGGCGTTTACCTCCGGCAGATCCACAGGGACGCCCGGGCTGAGCACAACGATCTGCACCTCCCGTTTTACCTCTTCCGGCAGTACGCCGAGCACAATGCGCCCCCGGAAACTCTCCGGCAGCTTTGCGCGGATCTCCTCCTCATTCCGTGCAGTATTGGCGTCGTAAAGCACAAGCTCCGCCGTGCCGTCCAGCAACTGCGCGGCTGCGATGCCGCTGAGCCCGGCCCCCATTATCAATATTTTTTTTCCCTGAAACTCCATAGTTCCCCCCTTAATTCTGCTTTTTCGGCTCAGTATACGCTATTCCAGATACAAAATCAAGTCGCTGTTTTCGTTCACCGTCTCCCCCGCCAGCGGAAACTGCTCCCAGACAGTCTCTCCCTCGCCGATCAGATAAAGCTCCCCCTTGGAATAGGCTTCAAAGATTGCCTTTGCCTCCTTTTTTGTTTTCCCGACAAGATCCGGCACCGCAGCGGTTCCCAGCTCATACTCCTTCAGCTCCTCCTCGCTGTAATCCGGATGGATTCCGAGATACGGCAGAATATTTTCAAGAATCTCCCCGGCCACCGGGGCGGCGATCGTTCCGCCGTAATAGATGCCCTCCGGCTCGTCGATCATGACAAGAACCATCACCTGCGGGTCGGCCGCCGGCGCAAAGCCCAGAAAGGAAGCAATATAGCGCCCTGAGCGCCGCGGCAGCTTCTCCGAGGTCGCGGTCTTACCGCCGATATGAAATCCTGCGATATAGGCCCGTTTTCCGGTTCCCTCCGCCACCACCGCCTCCAGAAGCTCCCGCATGGTCTGGCTGGTTTCCGGAGAAACCGCCCCCGGCGTTTCCCCGTAGGAAAGCGTCTTGATGGTTTTTCCTTCGGCATTTTCAATGGATATGCCGAAATGCGGCGTGATGAGAGTCCCCCCGTTCACCACCGCGCTCGCCGCGCGGAGCAGCTGAAGCGGCGAAATCTGAAACGACTGTCCGAATGACATCGTCGCCAGCTCTACCGCCTTGATATTCTCAAGCTTATGCAGGATCGAGTTTGCCTCTCCCGGCAGATCCACGCCGCTGCGGCTCGTCAGTCCGAGCTTGTTGAAATAATATAGAAAGCGCTCTGCGCCGACCCGCGCTCCGATCTCCATAAAAACCGGATTGCAGGAATTCATGATCCCCTGCTTGAAATCCTCGCTCCCGTGTCCGCCGACCTTGTGGCAGCGAATCGTTCTGTCCTCCACAGTTTTGTATCCCGGACAGAAAAAACGATCGGTAAGCCTTACCACTCCCTCCTCGAGTGCTGCGGTTGCGGTAATTACCTTAAAGGAGGAACCAGGCTCATAGGTATCGCTGATGCACGGATTCCGCCACATGGTGTTGAGCTTTTCGTTCAGCTGCTTTTCGTCCAGCTCCGACTGCACCGCACCGCCGAGCACCGCCTCCGTCAGCACGTACGGCTCGTTCAGATCAAACTCCGGAACGTTTACCATCGCATAGATTTCCCCGTTCTGCGGGTTCATGACAATGATGCTGACGCGGTTCGCGCTCTTGGCCGCATATACCTTTTCCGCCGCCTGCTCCGCATACTGCTGGATCACGATGTCCAGGCTCGTATGCAGATGATTGCCGTTCACCGGCTCGATCCGGTTCTCCGCTGCGTTCTCAAGCTCCAGCCCGTGCGCGGTCGTCAGCGTCAGAATCGTTCCCGGCGTCCCCTGAAGAAACTTGTCATACTCCACCTCAAGACCGATAATGCCCTGGTTGTCGCTCCCCGTAAAGCCGAGAACCCGGGATGCAAGCGTACCGTACGGGTAAAAGCGCTTGTAATCCTCATCTACCATCACGCCGTCCAGCCCGAGATCCCGGATTTTGTCCGCGGTTTCCTTCGGGACATTGGATCGGATTCTTTCGATCGAGGAATATTTTTCGACGCGCTTCCGCACGGTCGCCTCCGGAAGCTCCAGAATCTCCGAAAGCCGGGCGATTACCTCCTCGGCATCCGTAATCTGGTTATGTATGACAGAGATCGTGCAGACTGGTTTATTGTCCGCCAGCACAACGCCGTTGCGGTCGTAAATCAGCCCCCTCTCCGCTTTGATGCTTCTCTCCCTCTCATGCAGCTCCCTGGCGCGCTCCGCATACCGGTCCGTGACAAAAATCATAAACCATGCCAGCCGCCCCGCTATAACAAGCATGCCGGCAACCAGCACGACAATAATCAGAAGAAGTCCTCTTTTCTGGTAGGATAAAAAATGCCGCACGTTCCTCGCCCCTGCGAATGTACTCCGTTTATTTTATTCACAAGAGCGCAAAACTATGTTTTCGTGTTCCGTCGGCTACTCTGCGGGCTGCCCGCCGCCCTGCGGATCGATTATGTCTGTCTCGTCGATGTCGTTTTCGTCCGTCTCCGGATTTATTACGGAAAGATCAACATGATAATTAATCTCGCCTTCCGGATAGATGCCAAGGAACGGAAGAATCTCGTCCATAATCTCGCTTGTCAGAGAAGTTGCGAGCGAGCTGCTCGCCTTCTTTTCCTCGTCATGGATCTCGTCGATTACGACATACACCACAACTTCCGGCTTGTCCGCCGGAGCACAGCCGATAAAGGAAACGACATATTTCTGATTTTCCTTGTCGCGCACGCCCTTCTGGGCCGTGCCGGTCTTTCCGCCGATCAGGTAGCCCTGTACTTTTGCCGGCTTTGCGGTTCCCTGCTCCACGGTCATGTAAAGCGCGTCCCGGATAAACTCCGAGGTCTGCCCCGACACCGCTACATTTGCCAGCGTGCCGTTATTCTCGTAGAGCGTGGCGCCGGAGGCGTCCCGGATCTCGCTGACAACATGCGGCTGATAATAATTCCCGCCGTTGACGAGCGAACAGAAGGCCGAGGCAAGCTGTACCATAGTAATATTAAAGCCCTGCCCGAAGCTTGAGGTTGCAAGCTCCGTCACATTCAGGTTATTCAGATCAATAAGGATACTCCCGCTCTCACCCGGAAGATCGATCCCGGTGGGAAGCCCGAAGCCGAAATGCTTCTGATATTGATAGAAAAAATCTCTGCCGAGCTTCTCGCCGATCAGCATGAGCGCCGGGTTGCAGGATTTCATCAGGGACTCTGCGAGCGTGACCGTGCCGTGACCGGAACGCTTGTTGCAGTTGATCCGGTAGCCGGCCACATTTCGGTAGCCGTTGCAGACAAAGGTGTCGCCGTCTTTTACAAAATTTTCCTCCATGGCTGCCGCAACCGTAAACGGCTTGAACGTGGAGCCCGGCTCGTAGGTATCGCTGATACAGAAATTCCGCCACATCCGGTTGAGTGCGGCAAGCTCCTCCTCTTCCGTCATGACGGCGAGTTCCTCCTCGGTATAGTACGCGGAGAGATCTCTCGGCTCGTTCAGGTTAAAGCCTGCGTTGGAGGCCATGGCGTAGACTGCCCCGCTGTTCGGATTCATGACGATCACGCCGATATTCTCACATTTCCACTGGGAAAGGAAATTCTCGACTTTTTTCTCCACTCTGTTTTGTACATTTATATCTATTGTAGAAATAATCGTGCTGCCGTCCACGGCAGGCTTGGATACCTTCGTCAGGTTGAGCTCTGAATCATAATATCCGTACTCCCTGCCGTCCGTACCGGTCAGATCGGCATTGTAATACTGCTCGATCCCCCAGGTTCCCACGTCCCCGGCCACGGTGTAGCCGATTACATGCGAAGCCAGGCTGTCAAACGGATAGCTGCGGATATATTCCTCCTCAAACCAGACGCCTTTGATCAGTTTATTCTCAGCCGCGAGCTGCCGGAACGCGTCCATCCTTTCAAAGCTCTGCTGCCTCAGCAGCCGGATGTATGTACTTGACGCCTTTTCCGTAAGCATCGTGTAGAGCTCCCTCTCATCCAGCCCGTAAACCGAGGCGAGCGCGGTGACGGTCGGTTCCGCAAAACGCTTGTCGCTGTTGATAACGCTCGGATCGAAAATTACATTGTATACTTTGACGCTTTTTGCGAGAACCACGCCGTTGCGGTCAAGAATATCGCCCCGACGGTACGGCAGGACGGCGTTCGTGCCGATGCTTTTGGACAGCACTCTCTTTTCGTAGCGCTCCCCTTCCCGCGCGTTAATGTAAATCAGACGCCCGCACACCACAATTATACCAGCTAAAATCACGCAAAACACAAAGAGAAGAGTCCCCTGCATTCTGCGTGTCAGCTTTTTCGTCGATGTTTTCTTTTTTCTGCCTCTCATGCAAGTCCCCCGTGTTCCCGCTCTGCCCCTTCTCAGAGCGTTCTACGGTACCAGCTCGTCCAGTATCGAGCTCGCCGCAGCCGGAATATCCGAGAACTGTCTGACATAGCTCAGATTCGCACTGTCATAATACAAAACCTCATTGTTGTTTGGAAATACCATACCCAGCTCGCCGACTGCCGTCTGATAGATCCTCTCCAGATCAATATCCGTCGTCAGCAGATTTTCTTTTGCATTGTTTGCGTCAACCAGGAGTTTAAGCTCACTCTCAAGCGCGGCAACCGACTTGTCCAGCCTGGAAGATTCGTCCTGGAGCTGTAGATAGTCGATGCAGACGAAAACCGTAGCAAACAGAGCTCCGAAAAGCAGCAGTACACCGAAGAAATTGACCCCTCTGCCCAGGGAAATCAATCCTTTCTGCGGCTGCTGCACTTCCCTTACCTGCGGCTGTGTCCGGCGAGCCGGCTGCCGCACAGGTCTCCCCTGCACGAACTCCCTGCGCTCTGTATTCCGGCGCGCAGGACTCTGCGCCCGGCCGTGCAGGGAACGTCCTCTCCTGTCCGGCTCCCGCGCAGGGGACTCCTCTGCGGCTGCGCCGCTCTGTTTCTGTTTTCTTACGGTACTTCCCTGTACATAATATGCAGGATCGTAGCGATAAGGATTTCTACGCGTTTCCATGCGTATCCCGCCTTTCTTTTCTCCGGGCCGCCCTGTCTCCGCCCGGGGTTATTTTCATAATACGGCGCCCTTCACCGTCCTTTTCTCAAATACGCGCAGCTTCGCGCTTTTTGAGCGCGGATTCCTCTCCTGTTCCCGCTCCGTCGGTACAATCGGCTTTTTTGTCAGCTGCCTGCCCTTCGGTTTTTTTCCGCATACGCACACCGGAAAGCCCGGCGGGCAGATACACGGATTTTCGTTCCTTTTAAAGTTTACCTTGACGATGCGATCTTCCAGCGAATGGAAGGTGATAATGCACAGCCGCCCTCCCTCGTTCAGAAGCTCAATCATCCCGTCGAGCGATTCCTCCAGCACCTCCAGCTCACGGTTCAGTTCGATCCGGATCGCCTGAAAGGTCCGCTTGGAGGGATGCCCCCCGGTCATGCGTATTTTTGCCGGTATCGCAGCGCGGATTACCTCATTCAGCTGAAAGGTAGTCTCGATTGGCTCATCCTGCCTTGCGCGCACGATATGCTTGGCTATGTTTTTCGCGAAGTTGTCCTCCCCGTAATCCCGGATGACGCGGTACAGCTCCTGTTCGGTGTAGCCGTTCACGATATCGCGCGCCGTCCTGGTCTGCCGGTCATCCATGCGCATATCCAGAGGTGCATCCTCGCGGTAGGTGAATCCCCGCTGCGCACTGTCCAGCTGCCACGAGGAAACTCCGAGATCCAAAAGGATTCCGTCCACGCCGGCAATATCCAGTTCCTTCATAATTTCTCCGATATTCCGGTAATTATTCCGGACGATCGTGATTTTCCGTCCATATGGCTTCAGGCGCTCTGATGCCTCCGCAATGGCGTCCGCGTCCTGATCGATCCCGATCAGCCTGCCGGACTTTGACAGCGCGGCAGCCACCCGCGACGCATGACCGGCCCCGCCGAGCGTACCGTCCACATAAATGCCGTCCGGCTTGATATTCAGTTCCCGGATACACTCCTCAAGCAAAACCGATACATGCCCGAATCCGCCCTGTCCCGCTTCCAACAACCAGGCCCCCTTTTGCTGTTTTTCCGGATGACCGGCCTGCAAGGAATCAGAAGGCCAGCCCCTGCTGCGCCATCTTTTCCGCCGCCTCATCCATATCTTCCAGGGTATTGCTCTTCCACCGCTCCTCGCTCCAGAGCTCTATTTTGTCCAGCACCCCGACAAAAATTACGTCCCTTTCCAGCGCGGTGCGCTCCCGCAGATTCGCCGGTAGCAGAATCCGTCCCTGCTTGTCCATCTCAAGCTCAGCAGCGCCTGCAAAAAAGTATCTCTGCAGCTGCCTCGCCTCCTTCGTGCCCGGAAGTGTTCTCAGTTGCTCCGCAAATTTCTCCCATTGCTCATTCGGATAGAGAAACAGACAGCCGTCCAGTCCCATGGTCGCCACAAACCGGTCTCCGAGCGCTTCCCGGAATCTGGACGGAACGAACACTCTTCCTTTCGCGTCCACCGTGTAATTGTACTGTCCCATGAACATAGCATTCCACCTGCCGTCCGGAAAGCGTTTCTGACACACCGCTTTCCTCCACCTTGAGCCACAGCAACCCACTTTTCACCACTTTCTTAAAATATTCTAACCCAATTCCCGGAAAAAAGCAAGTATATTTTCCGGACACAAAGCGTATCAGCGTGCGATTCGGCCTGGGGGACTGCCGTTTCAGGGCGCTGTTTTGCAATATGCCCCCAACTGCAGGACATAAAAAAGCTGCCGCAGGACGACGTCCCGCAGCAGCTTACGGCAGCCGGAACCGCAAAGGATTCCTCCGCAGTCATTGTGCTCTGCGCAGCCCGCGGCAGCCGCGGCGCATTTCCGCCCGGCCGCTGTTTCGTTTTATTTCATTCTATTTCTTTCGTCCCTTCTTTGTTTCTGTATCCTATCCCGTTTTTGTCCTTCCTCTGCGGCTGAACCTTTCCCGCAGCTTCAGCCGCCCGGCCGCAATCATAGCTGCAGCCAGAACGACGAGCAGCGCGGAGAGCAGCTGGGATACGGCGATGCGGCTTCCCCACAGAAACAGCTGATCGGTCCGAAGCCCCTCGATAAAAACGCGCCCCAGCCCATAGCCGGCCAGATACAGCAGGGTAATTTCGCCCTCAAAGGCTCTGTGCTTTGTATACAGCAGCAAAAGCAGCAGCAGAACTGCATTCCAGGCCATCTCGTAGAGAAAGGTCGGATGCACCTGGATATACTCGACGCCGTTGATCCACACGGCGTTATTTCTTATCTCAAGAATCCGTGAAAGCGCCTCCTCCCGGCCGGCGTAGCGCTGCTCCAGTGCGGCGACGGAACAGCTGAAATCGCTGCCGGCGGCACGGCGGTCCAGCTGCATGGCAAACAGCCCGTCCGTATAGGCTCCGAATGCCTCACGGTTGAAAAAATTTCCCAGTCTGCCGATCACCTGCCCGAGCAGGAGCGCCGGCGCGCAGATATCCGTCAGTCGGCAGAAGCTGATTTTGCGAATCCGCGCGTACACAGCCGCCATAAACACGCCGCCGATAATCCCCCCGTAGATTGCCAGCCCGCCGGTCCGCAGATTAAATACGGACAGCGGATTGTCCCGGAAGGAATCCCATGCAAATGCGACATAATAAATCCGTGCGCCGACCACGGCTGCAACAATGGCATAGAGCGCAAAGTCGATAATCATATCCGGCTGTTCCCCTGCCCGCTTCGCCCTCCAGCACGCCAGCAGCACACCGAACAGCATCCCGCAGACGATAATCATGCCGTAGTACATAATATCAAATCCAAACACCGTGATGCCGTTGCCGAGCCGCCGGAATGCCAGCCCGAGATTCGGAAAATATATATCTGTTTTCATTGTCTGTAGCATACAGCCTCCAAGCCCCGACCCGCCGCCCGGCAAGGCCGGCACGGTCAGACGTTAAACCGGAACAGTACGACATCCCCGTCCTGAACCACATAGTCCTTTCCCTCGGAACGTACCAGTCCCTTTTCCTTCGCCGCGTTGAAGCCGCCGCATTCGACCAGATTGTTGTAGCTGACGATCTCAGCGCGGATAAAGCCCCGCTCAAAATCCGAGTGGATCTTGCCGGCCGCCTGCGGCGCCTTTGTGCCGAAGTCAATTGTCCACGCCTTTGTTTCCTTCGGTCCAGCCGTAAGATAGCTGATAAGGCCAAGTATCCGGTAGCTTGCGCGGATCAGCTTTTCCAGGCCCGATTCTTTCAGACCGAGTTCATCGAGAAACATTTTTTTCTCGTCCTCCTCCAGCTCCGCAATCTCCTGCTCGATCTGAGCGCAGATCACAAACACTTCGGAGATGTCAGCCTGCTCATTCTCGCATTCCTGCTCCGCATACTCGCGCACCTTCTGTACATGGATATTTCCCGCACCGTCGTCCGCAAGCTCGTCCTCCCTGACATTGGCGGCATAGATCACGGGTTTGCAGGTCAGCAGATTAAAGCCGGCAAGCAGCTCCGTTTCCTCCTCGTCCTTCAGGGTATATGTTCTGGCAAGCTTTCCGGCCTCCAGATGCTTCATCAGCCCTTCGATCAGCTCCGCTTCTTTCGCGGCCGTTTTATCGTTGTTCGCGAGCTTCTTCACCCTGGAGTACCGGCGCTCGAGCACTTCCAGATCGGAAAAAATCAGCTCCAGATTGATCGTCTCAATATCCCGCAGCGGATCGATCGTGCCCTCCACATGGACGATGTTCGAATCCTCGAAGCAGCGCACCACATGGACGATTGCGTCCACCTCCCGTATATTGGCCAGGAACTGATTTCCAAGCCCCTCTCCCTTGGAGGCGCCTCTGACAAGCCCCGCAATATCGACGAATTCGATCGCTGCCGGCACAATGCGCTCCGAAGAATACATATCACCGAGCACCTTCAGCCGCTCGTCCGGAACAGCGACAATGCCGACATTCGGATCGATTGTACAGAACGGATAATTTGCCGACTCTGCCCCTGCTTTGGTCAGAGAATTGAACAGGGTGCTCTTTCCCACATTCGGGAGACCGATGATTCCCAATTTCATTTTTCCCGATTCCTCCTTTGAAATACTATAAAACAGGCATTTACAGAAATTTCCAGTCGTCCGTAGATACCAGTCAGCGTCTTGATTTTGCATGATATAGTACTGATTTAGTATAATATAATATTGATATATCTATAATTCTTGTAAAGATTAAATATTTTCACACCGGAAACAAGCCGAAGACCGGATTTACTGCGCAGACAATTTCAGAAAACCGCCGCCCGTTTTTTCAATCTCTGGCCTCCGCCATCAGCAAAAGCCCTTCCTCAAATTCCACCGTACCCGTCTCCGCCGCAAGCTCGTTGCTGATGCACAGGCTGTCTTCCTGCCGGAGCGTGCGTTTCGTCAGCGGATATTTAAACCCAGTAAGCGTGATGCCGGTAACCTGCGGCGTCAGCGCCAAAAAAGAAACAAAGCTGCCGTACTGCTCCGACTTTCTTAAGGTAAAACTCCTCCGGTGCACCGAAATCCGGTTGTTTGAATCGACAAGGGCGGCGCGGATACCGGCAGCCTCCAGCTTCTCGAGCAGAAAAACGTTTGCCAGCGTATGATCGAACCGCGTTCCGAGCCCGCCGAGAATCAGAACCTCCCCGTTCTCCCCCTCAAGCTCCTGCGCAAGCTCCACCGCAATCTGTGTGTCGGTATCGTCTTTCTCCGGCCGGAACCGCCGCACCGTAATGCCGTCCTGCTGCTCATAGCGCCGCAGATATTCCGCCGGCAGACTGTCAAAATCCCCGACGATATAGTCCGGCTTCAGCCCGAGGCGTTCTGCGGACAGCAGGCCGCCGTCCACTGCAATGATATGCTCAAAACCGGGCGCCCTGCAGCAGCGGCCGGCCGCCTTCGGCCCCGTCTGCGGCAATGCCCCGGCCCGTGCCGCAAGGTATCCGGCAGCATTGTCATCCGTCCTTCCCCCTGTTATGATTAGAGTGCTCATACTGCTGATACCTCACCTTCTTCAGCACCTCGCGCTGCTTTTCGTATATAAACTTGGAGAGATTGCGGCTTGTCTCGAGAAAACGGCAGCCGTAGTAGTATTTGAACGAGCTGTGCCTGCTTTCCGTGTGCCGGACGACCACCGCGTTGCAGCAGATTTTTCCGAATTCGGTATCGAGCACAAAGCTGAGCTCATCGCCCTTTTCTAACCTCCGGTTGGCGTACAGTCCCGCGCCCAGCTCGCTGATATCCTTGAGCAGGGCTGAACAGTCGATAAAGCAGAAGCAATCCTCCTGCAAAGCGTCCAGCTCGGCGTCGCTGAATTCTTCCGTCCGGCTGTGCAGCGCTTCCAGCTCGCTTACCATGCGCAGACGCTCCGGATCTCTGGACAGGAACTGAACCATCAGCTCCTGCTCGATCGGCACGCGGAAGGCGTTCCGGCGGTTGTAGGTCTCTCCCTCCTCCGCAGCCGTAAAGCAGTGAAATTCTTCGCCGTCCAGCTGTTCGATGCTCCCCTGCACCGACTTCCATTTCCAGACCTGGTCATCCTCCCGGTAAACCAGATCTACGACATCCGTCGGCCGGAATTCAAAGACCAGTTTACCGCTCGCAATCAGCGTAACAAAGACGTGATCCTCACCGGCTTCCTCGATCTTGCTGACAACCCGGTAATGGTAGCCGTCCCGGGTGATATAAATTTCCAGAGGCTTTCCCGGCTTCATTTCACTGATCCGCATGTGCAAAGGCCTCCCTGAAAACACTGATGTTCTTTGCGATATCGCCGCGGAAAACCGACGTGCCCGCCACGATCCTATTGGCTCCCGCGTCCATAACCTCCCGCACATTGTCCGCCGTGATCCCGCCGTCAACCTGGATATCCGCCTGTACGCCGAGCTCGCGCATCAGCCGGCGGACATCTCTGATTTTATCCATCATGGAAGGCAGGAATTTCTGCCCTCCGAAGCCCGGATTAACCGTCATGACAAGCACATAATCCAGCTCCGGCAGAATATAGCGCAGCATTTCTGCCGGGGTCGCCGGATTGAGGGCAACGCCCGCCTCCATGCCGTGCTTTTTTATCTCCAGCACTGCAGTGTGCAGATGCCGGCATGCTTCGCAGTGCACGGTCAGCATATCCGCCCCGCACGCTCTGAAATCCCCGATAAAACGAATCGGATCTTCCACCATGAGATGTACGTCAAATGGCAGCGACGTTACCTTCCGGACGGATTCCATAACCGGCATGCCGAACGAGATCCTCGGCACGAAGCATCCGTCCATAACGTCGATATGTACGGAATCTGCCCCTGCCGCCTCCAGGCTCTGAAGCTGCTCTCCAAGACGCGCAAAATCTGCCGCCAGTATGGAAGGCGATAGTTGATACATGTATTGACCTCCATTTCTGATTTTAAATTATTATTAAATTTTTATAAATTATTTATCTTGTCAACGTTATTCTGCCCGGTTCAGCGCTTTTTCCTGTATCCCCTCGCCTCGCGCGGCTGTCCTCGGTACGGCGCAGACGAAGCGAGCTCCTCCAGCAGAAGCAAATAATTTTCATACCGCTCCGCGCTGATGCTCCCCGCCTCCGCCGCCTCCTTTACCGCACAGCCCGGCTCACGGCTGTGCAGACAGCTCAGATATCGGCAGTGTCCCCAAAACGGCTCGAATTCCGGATAGCATTCCCTCAGCTCCTCCTTTTCCATCTCCGGGAGATAGAGGGAGCTGAAGCCCGGCGTGTCAAAAAGATAGGTTTCCTCCCCCACGTAAAAAAGCTCGGAATGCCTTGTCGTATGCCTGCCCCTCCTGATCTTCTCGCTGATGCTCCCGGTTTCCATTTCCGCCTCCGGGAACAGACAGTTGACAATGGAGGACTTGCCGACGCCGCTCGGTCCGGCCAGCACGGTCGTCCTGCCCCGGAGCGCCTCCCCGAGCAGTTCCATTCCCTCCTGCTTCTTTGCGGAGACAAAAAGCACCCTGCAGCCGCTGTTTTGGTAAATCTGCTGCAGCGCCTCCCGGCGCTCCTCCTTGATCTGATCCACTTTGTTGAAACACACAATCGTTTTCATTCCCTGCCTGCGCATCAGCACAAGAAAGCGGTCAAGCAGATTGAAACTCGGCGGAGGCTCCGACGCGGCAAAAACGATAACCGCCTGGTCGGCATTCGCAACCGCAGGACGGATAAGCTCCGTCCTGCGTTCCAGAATATCGGTTATATTTCCGGTGCCGGGCGCCGTGCTGATCTGCTCCAGCTCCACATCATCGCCGGGCAGCGGCTTGATCCCGCGCATCCGGAAGATGCCCTTGGCCCTGCACTCCAAGATGCCCGTGCCCTCCACGTTGACATAATATGCGCCGGCGATTCCCCGGATGATCTTTCCCCTCATCAATTTACTTTTACCGCTTTCAGATCAACCAGATAGGAGCCATCGTAAGGTACGCCGGAGAACCAGACCATAATGGTTGCCATTCCCTCCGTAAAGCCTTCTCCCTCCGCCAGACGGATATCGAAGGAATGCGGGAAATCCGACGCCGTAAACAGCCGGGAATCATCGTCGTAGACAACGAGCTCGGCGTTGTCCTGCCGAATTGTGACATAGAGGGTTGCCGTCTCTTCAGCTCCAAGCGGCCAGTCGCTGACCACTGCGGTCGCGCGATACTCAAAAACAGGCTCCGGCTCCGGTGTCGGAGTCGGTTCCGGCGTCGGACTTGGCGTCGGTTCCGGCGTCGGAGTCGGATCGGCCGGCTCGTCTGTGATTCCCGGATCATCCGGTTCGTCCGGGTTCACCGGCGCGGTTGTCGGCTCCGGCGTAGAGGTCGGAAGCTCCGGCCCCGTACTCAGCGCAAAATCAATTACGGTTCCCGAGACAAGCCTCTCACCCTCGGAATAGCTCTGGAAGCAGACAAGCCCCTCCGCATACTGGCTGCTGCTTGCGTAGGAGGAACTGCCGAACGCCAGACCGGCCTCGGCGATAGCGGCAATCGCCTCCTCCTCCGTCTTTCCGAGAAGCTTCGGCATCTTGGTCATTGTAATGTCCGGGCCGGTGCTCACGATGATCCGGACCGTTTCACCCATTGCAAGATATTCCTCCGCCGCCGGCTCCGTGCGTATCACCATGCCGCTCTCAAACTCCGTGTTTGATTCGTAGGCGGGCTTGGTGAGGAAGCCAGCATTTTCAAGCTCCGTCCTTGCCTTGTCCAGCGTATAATACTGAACGTTCGGGATCTGAATCGACTGCGGTCCCGCACTCAGAGTCAGCTCGATCGTTCCGTCATAGGCAATGGAGACCTTCTCCGGAGGATACTGCCGTATAACATAGCCCTTCGGCACATCCGGCGAAAACTCCTCCTTGTCGGAGATAATGCTGAAGTTTTCCGAGACCAGCTTCAGCGTGTTGATTGCGTCGTCCAGCTTCAGTCCGACGACGCTGACCACCTCTTTCATGCCCGGCTCGTCCGTCGGCTCCGGCGTCGGAGACGAGATCGGGGTCACGGAGCCCTCCGGCGTCGGAGTTACACCATTGTCCTTATTTTTATTAAAGATATCGAGCACACCTGACAGATTTATAACAAGATAGATCAATGCCAGGCCGAGTGCAACCGCGGTTACGATGGTTCCGATAATGATAAACTTCTCAAATCTCGGATCAACTCCGTCAAGTTCTTCCTCCTCTTCCTTCTGAACCTTCCTGGAATTTGCCGCGGTATCCGGGTGGCTGTCATAATAAACCGCCGGTGATTTCGCCGCGCTCTTGATGGATTCCATCTGCGCATCCGTCATATTGATGGTCGGGGAATCCGAGACGGCCACCGCCGCCAGCTTCACAAAATCTCCGTCCGGGTTGGTGATGGATCGCTTCAGATCCGCAATCAGCTCCGAGGCGGAGAGATAACGGCGCTCCGGCTTCTTCTGCATGCATTTCTGAACTATTTTTTCAATGCTCACAGGAACATCCGGGCGGATCTCGCGGATCGGCGTCGCCTCGTCATTGATATGGGAAAGTGCGACCGAAACGGAATTATCCCCGGCAAACGGCACCTTTCCGCAGAGCATTTCATAGAGCGTTACGCCGAGCGAATAAATATCGCTCTTTTCGTCCGAATAACCGCCCCTCGCCTGCTCCGGCGAAAGATAATGCACCGAACCGACGGCATTCTGCGACACGGTGTTCGAGGTGGCCGCTTTGGCAATGCCGAAATCCGTCACCTTCACCTTGCCGTCACGGGAAATAATAATATTCTGCGGCTTGATATCGCGGTGAATAATATGATTTGCATGAGCCGCCTCCATGCCCTGCGCAATCTGAATGGAGATGCCGATGGCTTCCTTGATCTCAAGCGTCCCCTTCCGTTCGATAAACTTTTTCAGCGTGATCCCCTCGACCAGCTCCATCACAATGTAATACAGACCTTCGTCGTCCCCGACATCGTACACATTGACAATATTCGGGTGGGACAGCCCCGCTGCGGACTGAGCCTCCGCGCGGAATTTCGAGACGAAATTCCTGTCGCTGGAATACTCCGGCTTCAGGATTTTCATCGCTACGTATCGGTTCAGACGATGGCATTTCGCCCTGTAGACATCGGCCATACCGCCGGAGCCTACCTTGTCGATGATCTCGTAGCGTTCGCTGATGTACATACCTGGTTTAATCATAAATCTACCTCATTTCTATACCTGCATATATTGCGAGCCGGCTCGCGGTACTGCTCTATCACACATCGGAAAGCGCCTTTCTTCCGGCTATCCTTCCGCGGCCTTGCAGGTCTGATTTTCTTCCATCACGGCGAGCAGGATGGAAATATTATCCCTTCCGCCGTACTCATTGGCCAGCGTCAGCAGCCGCCCGCCCGCCTCCGCGATATTCTGCCTGTTCTCCAGAACAATGCGGTATATCTCGGAGTCATCCATCATGTTTGACAGGCCGTCCGAGCAGAGCAGCACGACGTCGCCCGGCGAGACGGACACCTCGAAAAAATCCGGCACAATATTCACATTTGCGCCGAGCGCTCTTGTGATAACATTTTTGTTTGGATGAAATCTCGCCTCCTCTCGGCGGAGTTCCCCTCTGCGGATCATCTCTTCCACCAGGGAATGATCCTGCGTGATCTGCGAGATTTTTTCGCGATCTATCAGATAAAGGCGGCTGTCGCCGACATTGGCGACATACAACTCGGTTCCCACAACCGTGGCTGCCACAAAGGTCGTTCCCATGCCCTCCAGCTCCGCGCGCCCCTGTGCTTCCTTCAGAAGCCTGCGGTTCGTCTGCTGCAGTGCATCCTCCATCGCGCTGATCACCGTTTTCACGCTGCTCTGCCCGAGCTGCCGCACAAATTCCTCCACGGCAAACCGGGACGCAAAATCCCCGGCCCTGTGCCCTCCCATACCGTCGGCCACAATAAACAGATTCGGCAGGCGTCCGACGGGTTCCTCACTGCAGAAAACATAGTCCTGATTGATCTCCCGTCTTCTTCCCCTGTCCGTAACGCAATATGTTTTCATTCCCGGCTCCCTTCCTGCTGCCGCAGCCTGTCGGTATAGCTTTTCCGGAGCTGTCCGCAGGCGGCGTTGATATCCGAGCCCATTTCTCTTCTAATAGTAACATTTATCCGTTTTTTTTCAAGGATATTTTTAAAATTTTGTATATTTTCCGCCCGGGATCGCTTAAAGCCGCGCTCCTTCACCTCGTTCACGGGTATGAGATTGACCAGGCAGTTTTTTCCTTTTATCAGCGCCGCCAGCTCCTCCGCCTGCTGCGCGGAATCGTTCACATTTGCCACAAGACTGTACTCAAACGTAAGTCTCCGGCCGGTTCTTTCATAATATTCGTCCAGCGCCGCAAATACCTCCGTGAGCGCATACCGCTCCGCCACCGGCATCAGCTTTCTCCGATCCGCATCGTTCGGCGCATGCAGCGAAAGGGCGAGATTTACAGCGAGCTCCTCCTCTGCCAGCGCCCGAATCCCGTCAGGCAGCCCGCAGGTTGAAACCGTAATATTTCTCTGGCTGATATTCAGACCGTTCCCGTCGCTTGCCATCCGGATAAACCGAACCAGGTTTTCAAGATTGTCAAGCGGCTCTCCCGTACCCATCACAACAATGTGGGACACCCGCTGCCCGGAAAGCTTCTGTATTTCGTATACCTGCTCGAGCATCTCTGACGGCGCAAGATTCCTGGTCAGTCCGCCGAGCGTCGAGGCGCAGAAGCGGCAGCCCATCCGGCAGCCGACCTGGGATGAGATACACACCGAATTTCCGTGACGGTATTTCATCAGGACGCTCTCGATCACATTGCCGTCCGGCAGTTCAAACAGAAACTTGCATGTGCCGTCGGCCGCCGATTCCAGCCGGTCGACAACGCGGAGCACGGGGAAGGAAAAATTTCCCTCACATTTTTCCCGGAACGCGGCGGAAATATTCGTCATTTCCCCAAAGCCGCCGCAGAGCTTTCTGTGCATCCACTCGTACATCTGCGCCGCACGGTACGGCTTTTCCCCGAGTGCTTTCACCTCCTGCTCCAGCTCCGCGAGATTCATTGATTTTATATCCTTCAGCGCCATGCACCACCTTTGCTTGTCCTTTATTTTTCCAGCGGCCTGACAAAACGGCTGACAAAAAATCCGTCCGTCCCCCCGGTCTGTGGAATCAGCTGAAGCCGCCCCCGCTCCGCCTCCGGGACAAGAGCCTCCTCCGACCGCAGTCTCTCAGGAAGAAACGGCAGCAGGCTCTGCGCCCGAAGTCCAAGCTCCCGCTCAATCCATTCCGCATTTTCCCGGTTTTCTGCCGGGTTGACAGTGCAGGTTGAATAAATCAGCACTCCCCCCGGCTTTACATATTCCGCCGCTGTCCGCAGCATCTGCCGCTGCAGTTTGATTAGTTCGGAAAGTCCTTCCGGCGAGGCGTGATATTTGATATCCGGCTTTCTGGAAATAATTCCCAGTCCAGAGCACGGAAGATCAGCAAGTACAACATCCGCCTTACCGACATCCTCCTGCCGAATACTGCAGGCATCCCACAAAAGCAGCTCCACGTTGCGGAAACCGCAGCGGGACAGATTTTCTCTGATCCGGGAAAGTTTATATTCCGAAATGTCCCTTGCACTGACCAGGCCGGATTCCTCCTGCGCTTCCGGGCAGCCGCAGACCAGCAGGTCCGCCGCCTGAAGCGCTTTCCCGCCCGGCGCGGCACAGCAGTCGATCACATAGTCGCCGGACTTCAGCCCAGCGCACAGAACCGGAAGCATCGAGCTCTCATCCTGTATCTGCAGAAGTCCCTCGCGAAAAGCCCCCACACGGCCGAGCGTATCAATTCCGGAGAGCCGCAGTGCACCCGGCACGCAGGCGCCCACGGAAACCGCGAGCCCCTCGGCTTCCAGACGCTGCCTGCACTCGTCCGCGCCGCATCGGGAGAGATTTATCCGCGCGGTCAGCGGCGGCACCTCGAGAAACGCCCGGAACATGCTTTCCGTGCTGTCCCCGCCGTACCATTCCAGAAACCGCTCTGTGAGCCATAAAGGCACGGAATACAGCACGGACAGCCGTTCCTCTGCCGGCATCTCCTTTGTGATATCGGACAAGCTCTCCGGACGTCGCACCGCTGTGCGCAGGACGCCGTTCACAAAGCCGGCCAGCCCTGCGAGCCCCCTCTTTTTTACAAGCTTCACCGCCTCGTTGCACACGGCGGAGGCCGGGACATCCATATAGCGCAGCTGATAAAATCCCATGCGCAGAATATTGCGCACAACCGGCTTCAGCTTCTCTGGTTTTACGCTGGAACAGCGGGCAATCAGGAAGTCCAGCGTAAGCATCCGCTCCACAACGCCTTCGCACAGCCGCACTGCAAAGGCCCGCTCCCTCCGATCCAGATCCGGATATTTTCCAAGCTGCTCCGCCAGTACCCTGTGACAGAATTTTTTCTCCTCCGCAATCTGCAGAAGCATTGTCAGCGCCAGCTCCCGTGAATTCATCAATCATTTCTCCTTGAGAACAGCAGCAGCAGACGGAGCAGCTGCAGGATCGCGGCTGCCGCTGCCGCCACATAGGTGAGTGCCGCCGCAGAGAGAACCTTTCTCGTCTGGCCGATCTCATCCCCGTACAGAATTCCCATCTCACCGAGTGCGTTCACGGCACGCCTGGACGCGTTGAACTCTACCGGAAGTGTGACGATCTGGAACAGTACCGAGATGGAGAACATGGCAATGCCGATCATAATGAGTGCCCGGGAGCTGCTGCTGCTGATAAACAGTCCCAGCAGAATCAGCGGCCATGCAATCTTTGCACCGATGTTCGCCGCCGGCACAATCGCCGTGCGCAGCTTCAGCGGCATGTAGGATTTTGCATGCTGGATCGCATGTCCGCACTCGTGTGCCGCAACGCCGACCGCAGCCACGGAGGTTTCCCCGTAAACGCTGTCGGAAAGCCGCAGCACCTTCTCAGAAGGATCATAATGATCCGTCAATTCTCCTTCGACGTGTTCGATGGAAACATCGTAGATACCGTTCGCATGCAGAAGCTTCTCCGCCGTCTGAGCGCCCGTCAGCCCCGACCGGCTGTATACCTGCGCGTACTTTGCATAGGTCCTTTTGACCTTTGCTGACGCAAGCAGGCTCAGCACCATGCCGATCAGAACAAAAATATAAGTCCAGTCATACATAAGCATACCTCCCTGTCAATTTTCAGTTTTTCAGCTGTCCGGCTGATCAGTCCTTTCGCAGTTCCGCTGTTAAGTTACTCAGCCTCCCAGCCGGTTTTCTTCCCAAGTACGGGACTCCGCACTTCTTTCATATTTTACCAGCAAAATGCGTTTTTTCTTTTACATTACCATTAAAATTTTATTAAATTGCATCCCGGGCCCTCGGACTCCGCCCGCCGTCCGGAGCACCGGAAACCAGGGGCTTCCGTCTATTTCAAAACCCCGCCTGCCTTTACAGGACAGCCGCGCAGAAATTCCTCCGCACTCATCCGGCGCTTGCCCTCCAGCTGCAGTTCCCGCACGTCAAGCAGTCCGTCTCCGGTCAGAATGGAAAAATAATCCGTCCCGACCTCTGCCACGGTTCCGCATTCCCATTTTTCCGCGCGGCACAGCTGTCTTAGCTCCTCGGGCAGCTCCCGCACCCCGCAGCGCCACAGCTTCAGCAGCCTTCCCTCAAGGCCGGTATAGGCGCTCGGCCACGGATTCAGGGCGCGCACTCTGCGCTCAAGCTCAGCGGCCGGCCGCGAAAAATCGAGATAGCCCATCTCCTTTTTCAGCATTCCCACGTAGGATGCCTGCGCCTCGTCCTGCGGCGTGCGCTGCACCGTTTTATCTGCAATCTGTGCGATCGCCCGGCGAAGCGCAATGCATCCAGCCGCGGCAAGCTTGTCGTGCAGGCTGCCGCCGGTCTCCTCCGGGGTTATCTCCACCAGCTCCTTGGTAATCATATCCCCGGTATCGAGCCCTTCGGCCATGTACATGATTGTGACGCCTGTCACCTTCTCGCCGTCCAGGATTGCCCACTGAATGGGGGATGCGCCGCGGTACTTCGGCAGCAGCGACGCGTGAACATTAATGCAGCCGTATTTCGGCAGCTCCAGAAGCCGCTTCGGCAAAAGCTGGCCGAACGCCGCGACAACAATCAGTTCCGGCGCCAGCCGCTCCAGCTCCTTAAGGAATGCTTCATCCCTGACCCTCTCCGGCTGGCAGACGGCAAGCCCGTGCGCGAGCGCCGTCTTTTTTACATCGGAGCAGCCGAGTTCCTTTCCCCTTCCCTTCGGCTTGTCCGGCTGCGTCACTACAGCTGCAATATCGCAGCCGGCCTGCAGCATATCTTCCAGAATTACCGCCGCAATTTCCGGCGTGCCCATGAAAACAATTTTCATATTCCCTCTCATTCCGCCGCTCAGGCAGCACTTTAATTAAGGAAAGCCCTGTTTATGCACAGACGCCGTATCCGTTAAAAAATCTATGTCCTTTCCGCTGTGCGCCCGTGAACTCCATCGTTCCGTTTCCGGCCTTTTGGCGCCTGTTTCATGGGCTGAGCTCAGGACTTTTATTCTTCTTCCATTTCCATCCGCGCGTCGTGCAGCTCGCCCTCCACCTTCTCCACATAAAGAATTCCCTCCAGATGGTCGAGCTCATGGCAGATCGCACGCGCCAGAAGCTCCGTACCCTCCAGCTCAAACTCCTGCAGCTCGCGGTTTTTCGCCCGCACCTTTACGTAGTTCGGCCTCGTCACGGTACCGACCTTTCCCGGCACACTCAGGCATCCCTCGCCCCCGGTCTGTTCCCCGGAGGTCTCAAGAATCACCGGATTGATCAGCACGATCGGCTGATCAGCCTCCTCGGATACATCAATCACCACGACCCGCTTCAAAACACCAACCTGCGGCGCCGCCAGCCCCACGCCGTCGGCCTCATACATTGTTTCCAGCATATCGTCGATCAGCGCGGAAATCCTTCCGTTCATCTCCGTGATCTCCTTCGCCTGCTTTGTGAGAATGCTGTCTCCCCATTTTCTGATCTGCCTGATTGCCATAATCTGCCTCTCCCTTATGTCTCTCTTAATATCCGCTCATCGGATTAAAATCAAATTGAACGCTCACATTCTTAAAATGCTCCGAATATAATATATATCCTTCGAGGAAATTTTTCAAGGCCGCAAGCGCATTATAATTTCCGTGCTTAAAATAAAGCATCCTCCGGAACAGATCCTTTGCTTTTGCGAGCGATGCTGGAACCGGCCCGATCAGCGTCATATCCTTCTCTCCGGATTCCGCCTCAAAACGCTCCGCCGCGGTGGAAAGCAGCGCTGCGGCTGAGTCCGCCGCCTCCTCCTTCGCGGACAGCACAAGCACGGCCAGAATATGGAGCGCCGGGGGATAGCCAAGCGCCCTCCGGTACGCAAGCTCCTTTGCGAAAAATCCCTCGTAATCCTGTGCAGCCGCGGTGCGGACGGCATAATGCTCCGGCTGGTAGGTCTGGATAATAACCTCCCCGGCCTTTTTTCCCCTGCCGGCACGGCCGGCCGCCTGGCATAGCAGCTCGAAGGTGCGCTCCGCCGCCCGGTAATCTCCCGCATTCAGCGAAAGATCCGCCGCCAGAATCCCGACCAGCGTTACCGCCGGAAAATCATGTCCCTTCACAATCATCTGCGTACCGATCAGAATATCCGCCTCCCCGCACGAGAACGCGGACAGAATTTCTTCATAGCTCTCTTTTTTTCTGGTCGTATCGGCATCCATGCGGAGCACTCGTGCTCCGGGAAAGCATTTTCTGACCTGCTCCTCGATTTTCTGCGTTCCCGTGCCGAAGCCTGCGATATATTTCGATCCGCACGACGGGCAATGATCCGGCTTTTTCTGCCGCTCCCCGCAGTAATGGCAGACAAGCATGCCGTCGCCGTGTTCGGTCATGGAAATATCACAGTGAGGACATTTCATCACAAATCCGCAGCTGCGGCATGATACAAAACCCGCGTAGCCCCTGCGGTTTAAAAACAGCATTGTCTGTTCTCCCGCCGCGAGCCGTCCGGCAATCCCTTTTGCCAGCTCCCTGCTGAAGATTGACCGGTTTCCCGAAGCCAGCTCCGCCCGCAGATCCACAACGGACACCTGCGGCAGCACCGCTCCGGGAACGGCGCGCCGGTCAAGCCGGAACAGCGTGTATTCCCCGCGCAGCGCCCTCTCGTAGGACTCCAGAGAGGGTGTCGCAGATCCGAGCAGCACGGATGCCCCGCAGAGCTTCGCCCGCTGTACAGCGACCTCCCTCGCGTGATATTTCGGCGGCATCTCGCTCTTGTAGCTGCTTTCATGCTCCTCATCCAGAATAATCAGCCCCAGCCGCGCAAACGGTGTGAACAGCGCCGATCGCGGTCCGATCATAATATCGATCTCCCCGCGCTCCGCCCGCAGGCTCTGATCGCAGCGCTCGCCCTGCGACATTTTGGAATGCAGAATGGATACCCGCCCGCCGAACCGGTGATAAAAGCGCAGCACCGTCTGATAGGTGAGCGCAATCTCTGGAATCAGCATTATCACCTGCCTTCCCTGCCGGACGACCTCCTCAATCACGGACAGATAGACCTCCGTCTTCCCGCTTCCGGTGATCCCGTAAATCAGGTAGGTCCGATAGTTCCCTCTGCTCCAGTCGGCCAGCACGCCATCCCTTATCTGCCTCTGCTGATCATTCAGCTTCGGAGCCTTTTCTTCCGCCCTTCCTCCCTGAAACAGTTTCTCCATCGGATTCCGGTAACCGGCTTGTGCCTTCACCTGAATCAGCCCGCTCTGCTCCATACGGCGTATGGTCGCGGAGCTGACCGCCAGCTTATCCGTTACAATATTCCAGGAAAGCTCCCGCTCGCGCAGCAGCTCGCGCAGCAGCCTCTCCTTCGCCGCGTGCCCGCGCTTTACCGCGGCGGCAAGTGCATCCCCGCAGGTATCGGCATCCGCCGAAAGCACCACCGTCTTTTTCTCCGCCGGACGCACCGTCCGCCGGACGGGAAGCACTGTATGCAGGGCAGCGTTCATGGTCGCACCAAAGTTTTCCCTTATATAATATGCCAGCTCGATCAGATGGCTCTCGATCACCCGGCCGTTTTCCTCCACCGCAAGAAGCGGCCGGATGCGCTCCGTCTCAAGCTTCGGCTCTTCCGACAGCCCGACAATATAGCCCTTTCTTTTCCCTTTTCCGAACGGAATATGAACCGGCGCGCCGACCACAGCCTTTTCCGCCAGACGCTCCGGAATGGCATACTGGTAGGTCTTATCCAGCTGTCCGCTTGAAATATCAACAATCACGTCCGCGTACACGGTTCTCCCCCCTCTCCCTGCGTCCTCCCGGCGGCGGTTGCCGCATCGCCTTTCTGAAATAAGCTAGCTTCTCGCCCTCGCTATTCCTTCCACCAGCTCCTCCAACCTCATTCCCCGCGAACCCTTAAAGAGCACCGCGTCCCCGAAATCAAGCTCCCGCTCCAGGAACGCGAGTGCTTCTGCATTGGTATCAAAATGAACCTGGCGGCGGGCCTGTTCTTCCTCCTGATTTATTCTGCTCCGGCTCCCGTTTGCTTCGGCCGGGCCCGGCGCCTCTGCCTCCGCCTTCGCTGCTTCCCGCGGCACCTTTGCAATTTCACCGGCTACCACAGCTTTCGCATCCGCGGTGCAGCACGGAGCATCCGCGCATTCCGCCCCTTCGCCCGCCGGTTCGGCAGCGGCCGCACATTCCCCCGTCTGTCCGGCAAACGCCTCTGCATAGTATCTCGCCTGCGGACCGACGGCCACAAGCAGATCGATCCCGCGCTCCGCCGCGCACCGGCCCACCTCCTCATGGCATTCGCGCGAGAGCTCTCCAAGCTCAAGCATATCCGCCAGCACGGCAATTCTCCGGTTCGCCGGGGTTGCTGCGAGAATGTCTATTCCGCCGCGCATTGAATCCGGGCTTGCGTTGTAGGTATCATCAATCAAAACAACGCCGCCCGCCTCCCGTTTTCCGCCGCGCATGGCAATCGGTTCGTAGCGTGCAAGCCCCCGCGCCGCCTGATCCGGCCGCACGCCGTAATGCTCCGCCACCGCAATTGCGGCGAGCGCATTGCGCACATTATGCTCCCCGGACACGGAAAGCTCGATTTCCCCCGGATAATCCCCGCCGTCCCCCGGACAATGCAGCCGGAACGTCATGCGCCCTTCCTGCACGGCAATCCCTCCGGCCCGGTAATCGCAGTGCTCCCCAAGCCCGAAGGTTACGATCTTTGCCCCCGCAAAGCGCTCCCTGGTCGGTTCCGATATCGCATGCCACGAATTTCCAAGCCCGAGCTGCATTTCCGCCAGCTCCGCAAGCATCGGATCATCCCCGTTTAAAAACAGTGTGCCGCCGTCGGGGAACTCGTTGATAATATTCAGCTTTTCCTTTCGGATATTGCCTTTCGAACCAAGCTGCCCGATATGGGATACCCCGATATTGGTGATTACGGCGCATTCCGGCCGCGCCGCAGCTGCGAGCCTCGCCATCTCGCCGGGCTCGCTCATCCCCATCTCGATCACCGCGATCTGATGCTCCGGCTCCAGCCGGCACAGCATGCGCGGCACCCCGATCTGGCTGTTCATATTCCCCTCGGTTTTCAGGGTAACAAGCTCCGTCTCGAGCGCTGCGGCGATCATTTCCTTGGTCGTGGTTTTTCCGACGCTTCCGGTGATCCCGACCACCGGAACGCCAAGGCTGTCCCGTATGTATGCGCTGAACCGCTGCAGGGCCGCAACATTATCCTCCACGCCGATATAAGTCATATCCGGCGTGTCCGGCAGTATCTCCCCGCGGCTCGTAAACACGGCGCGCATTCCGTGCCGGTATGCATCCGGGATATAGTCATGGGCATCCACATGCTCGCCGATTACAGGCACGAACATTGTATTTATGTCCCCCTCCCGGGAATTTGTAGAAAAACGCAGAATCTCTGCTCCGCCGTCCCCGGCCAGCACGCTTCCCCCAACAATTTCCGCGATTTCCTCCGCGCGATATGCTCTCATAAACGCCTCCTAATAAATGCAGATGCGATAGTTTTTGCTGAATACCTGCCCGGGCTCCAGACGGTTGATATACTCCTTATCCTCAAGGCTCTGATCGGCATCCACGCCGTCGCAGCGCCCGTACCAGGGCTCAATACAGACTAACGGCGCATTTCCCTTCGGCGCCCACACGCCGAACAGCGGCGCGTCAAATTTTACGGAGAGCCGGAGCGAACCGTCCGTTCCCGCCAGGGCCACCTCTCTGGTCTGGTGTCCCTCGATAATGTATGCGTCGCGGTCAAAGAAATGCTCCGTAACCGCAGCCGCGCCGTACTGTTTTCCTTCGATTTCGCATCTGGTCAGCTCCAGCTGTTCCAGCCTTCGGCATGCCAGGCCGTTCTCAAGCATTCTTGTATTCAGCATGGACACACCTTCAAACAACAGCTTGTAACGGCCCTGTTCCGGCATATCCTCCTTTTTTTCCTGCCCGTTTCCGCTCTTCAGGAAGGTGCCGGCCGGGAATACTTCTTCCTTCTGCCGATCAGCCTCTTTTCCGCCCGCAGCCCCATCCTGCGGAGGAAGCAGGAACGCCGGATGTCCTCCGATGGAAAAATACATTTCCCCCTCCGAACGGTTCTGTACTCTCCAAAGCACAATTACCTGGTTTCGAAACAAGCGGAAACCCGTTTCCAGCTCAAAATCAAACGGATACTGTTCTCTTGTCGCCTCATTCGATACAAGCCGGTGCCATATCTCGTTCTCTGTTTTCGAGGCAAGCTCAAATTCCATATCCCGCGCAAAGCCGTGCTGTCCGAGCCGGTATTCTCTGCCGCCAAAACGATATATATTTTCCCTCAGCCCGCCGACGATTGGAAACAGCACCGGAGCATGCCGGCCCCAGAATGCTTTGTCGGCATTCCAGATATACTCCTGCCCCGTTTCTTTTTTCACAAGAGAAACAAGCTCGCCGCCGTGATCCGACACCAGGATTTTCAGTTCTTCATTTTCTATGCTGTGCTCTGCCATTGCAATTCCTCCTGTTCTGTATTCGTTCTTTGTTTTTTATTCATTATTCTTTCAGTTCTGAATATGTTCTATATGCTTAATTTAAATCTTTCTGTCTTGAATCTTCCGTCTTTATCTTACTGTCTTAATCTTATTGTACTGATTTTTTCATCTTTATCTTACTGTTTTTTATTTTCCCATCTTTATCTTATTGTTTTAATCTTATTGTCTTTTATTTTCCATCTTTATCTACCGTTTTAATCTTACTTTCTTTTCTCTTT
>CAJUMC010000004.1:69129-117841 GCA_910587085.1 uncultured Lachnospiraceae bacterium
CATCTTTATCTACCGTTTTAATCTTACTTTCTTTTCTCTTTCCATCTTAATCTTACTGTCTTTTATTTTCCATCTTTATCTACCGTTTTAATCTTACTTTCTTTTCTCTTTCCATCTTAATCTTATTGTTTTAATCTTACTGTCTTTTATTTTCCATCTTTATCTACCGTTTTAATCTTACTTTCTTTTCTCTTTCCATCTTAATCTTATCGTTTTAATCTTACTGTCTTGATTTTGCTTTATTTTCTATTCCGGATCATTTTCTGTTTCCTTTATCTTCCCTTTTCTCCGCAGTTCCTTCATCCAGCATTTATTCTATTACTGCACTTTTTCTCCGGCATGCGCCCACAAAGGCACGCCAGATTCTGGCCATATCATCGCTGACCGCGTACAGATGTTCCGGATGCCACTGCACGCCGAGAAAGAAATCATAATTCTCAAGGGAAACCGCCTCAACCACCGCGTCCGAAGCCTGCGCATTCTCCACAAGTCCGCGGCCAAGTCTCCGGCATGCCTGATGATGAAAGGAATTGACTTCCAGCGTATCCTTTTTTACAATATCATACAGCAGCGTCCCGCGTTTTACCGCTACGCGGTGCGTCAGCACCGTATCCCCCGCCTGCTGATAATGTCCCACCCGCAGATTTCCTTCGAGCTGAACCGGGATATCCTGATACAGCGTTCCGCCCAGTGCCACATTCATAGACTGAATTCCGCGGCAGATCCCGAACACGGGCCGCTTACTTCTCAGAATTGCCGGGAGCAGGGACAGTTCAAGCCGGTCTCTCTCCGGAATTATATTTCCGCACTCCGGCAGCACCTCTTCTCCAAACAGCAGCGGATTAATATCCGGGCCGCCCGGATAAAGGAAGCCGTCGAAGCGTTCCAGAATCTCTTCCGTATCGCGCGGATCATTTTCAAGCGGAAGAAGCAGGGGCACTCCTCCCGCTTCCTTCACCGCACGGAAATAGTCAGGCGAAATCACGATGCGGCCGCCCTCAGCATCGCACTGCGGCATCACGCCGATTACCGGTTTGCTCATTGCATTCCGTCCTTTCTGCTTTTCAAACTTCTGCTTTTCAAACTATCAGTCAAATTTTCGTTTATCTTATTCTGCCTTTTTTTCTGTCTCTTTCATCTCCTCTGTCTCTTCCGCCCCTTTCATCTCTTCTGCCTTTTTCATCTTTTTTGTCTCTTCTATCTATTCCGTCTTTTCTATCTCTTTCGTCTCTTCTGTCTCTTTCATCTCTTCCGTTTTTCCCGGCCTGCTTTTTTGTGGTTCTGCTCCCTGTCGTTTTTCTTCCCACGGATTTTTCCGTCGTCTCTTTCTTTTGCTGCCTTTGCGGCTACTGCTCCGCGTACGTCCGTTCTTCCCGAAACGGCAGACTTAGCCCCGCGCGAGCCCGTACTCTTCCCGGCACCGGCTTTTCTGCCGCTGTCCGCTCTTCCTGCAATCTTTCCTTCTTTCTTCACCGCACCCTTTACAGCCCTGCCTTTTGCGCGTATCATTCCTTCCTGCTCCGTTCGCCCGGCATTCCTTTTTCCGTTTCCTGCGCGCTTCTTTTCCCTGATAACACCCTCCTGCTCCGCCCGGCTGCGCTCCGCCGCCGTCCGCCGCGGACGTATCAGGCATTTCGGGCCGAATCCGATCAGATCCTCACGCCCCGCTCGAAACAGCGCTTCGCGGACAAGCTCATAATTTTTCGGGTTGCGGTACTGAATCAGGGCTCGCTGCATTGCTTTCTCGTGTGGTGTCTTCGGCACATAGACCGGCTTCATGGTACGCGGATCAAGCCCCGTGTAGTACATACAGGTCGAGATGGTGGACGGCGTCGGATAAAAATCCTGTACCTGCTCCGGCATATAACCGAGATCTCTCAGATATTCCGCAAGCGCCACCGCCTCCTTCAGCGTAGATCCCGGATGGGAAGACATAAGGTACGGCACAACAAACTGTTTGAGGCCGAGCTTTTCGTTTATCCTTCTGTATTTGGCAAGAAAACGCTCATACACGGAATTTTCCGGCTTGCCCATCAGCTGGAGCACCGCATCGCAGATATGCTCCGGCGCCACCTTGAGCTGTCCGCTCACATGATGCTTGCAGAGCTCGTGAAAAAACGTATCGTCCGGATCGTTCACCAGATAATCGAAGCGGATGCCGGATCGGATAAATACCTTTTTAACTCCCGGAATATCTCTAAGCCTGCGCAGCAGAGCCAGGTAATCGCTGTGGTCGATCTTCAGATTTCTGCAGGGCGTCGGGAACAGACACTGCCGGTTCACACAGACACCTCTCGTCAGCTGTTTGCCGCATGCCGGGCCGCGGAAATTTGCCGTCGGTCCGCCCACATCATTTATATAGCCCTTGAAATCCGGCTCGTGCGTAAAGGCCGTCGCCTCCCGGACAATGGACTCATGGCTCCTCGTCTGTATAATTCTTCCCTGATGAAAGGTCAGCGCACAGAAGCTGCAGCCGCCGTAGCAGCCGCGGTTGCTCGTGATGGAAAAACGGAGCTCCTGGATGGCCGGTATTCCCCCCGCCGCTTCATAGCACGGATGGTAGGTGCGCATATAGGGCAGAGCATATACCCGATCCATCTCGCTCTGCGTCAGCGGGGCGGCGGGAGGGTTCTGTACAATATATTCCGTATCCCTGTACTTTTCAACCAGTCTTTTTCCGGAAAACGGATCGGTATTGCAATACTGAATAAAAAAGCTGCGCGCAAAACTTTCCTTGCTTTTACAGATTTCTTCAAAATCCGGCAGCATTACGGCATCACAGACAGAATCGAGCGCTGCCGTGCGGTAAACGGTTCCCGGCACAAAGGTTATATCCTTCACCGCCAGGCCCGCGTTCAGCGCGTCCGCCACCTCGATCATGGAATGCTCCCCCATGCCGTATTCCAGCAGATCAGCCTGAGAGTCCAGCAGAATGGAACGCCGAATTTTATCGCTCCAGTAATCATAGTGTGCCAGACGGCGCAGAGACGCCTCAATGCCGCCGATAATAATCGCAGCAGTTCTGTATTTTTTCCGGATCATGTTGCAGTAGACGATCGTTGCCCGATCCGGGCGTTTTCCCGTTGCTCCGCCCGGGGAATAATAATCCGCAGAACGGTGTTTTTTTGCCACCGTATAATGATTTACCATCGTATCCATATTTCCGCCGCAGACGAGAAATGCCAGCCGCGGCTCTCCGAGCACGGAAATGCTGTTCTCATCCTTCCAGTCCGGCTGGGAAATAATTCCAACACGGTAGCCTGCGCTCTCCAGAAGCCGGCTGATAATGGCGGGACCGAACGAAGGATGATCTACATAGGCGTCCCCGATTATATAGACGAAGTCGCATTGCTTCCATCCCCGCCTTTCCATATCCTCCCTGCTGATCGGTAAAAAATCATGTATCATAACTGTTTTTTTGTCCTCCCTCAAATCTTCTGTTCCCGGCTTCTCCACGGCGGCAGGAATTCCCCCTGCGCCCCTCTTGCGCTCGTTCTGCCGCCGTTCGCCTGGCCTTGGCTGCCCCTGCCGGTCTGTTATCTCCGTATCAGCCCGAGCAGCCGGAAAAATCCCATTTTTCCCTGCTCACCGAAGATTACCTCCCTCGCGAACACCGCCTTGTCCGTGATAATATTGTCAACTCCCAGCAGCTTCATTCGCTCAAGCTCACTGCGGGTATTTACCGTCCATGCATGCACCTCCTTGCCGAGACTGTGCAGCGTTTTTACAACGCTCTCGCTCACAAAGCTGCTCTTCAGGCTGAAAAAGTCAATCGAATCCAGGCTGTAAAAGCTGCCGTAAGCAAAAGAAAGAATATAGCCCGTTTTAATGCCGGAGTCCAGCTGCTTCACCTCGGCCAGAATCGCCGGATTGGTACTGCTGACAACACACTGCGCCTCGAAATCATATTTTTTAATCAGTGCAATAACCTTTTCCGCAAGCTCCCGGTTCTTCTCCGATGATTTTCCGGACTTTATTTCTATATTAAGATTTATTTTTCCTTTGCAGAGCCGGATTGCCTCCTCCAACGTCGGAACCAAAGAACCCTCAAAGCCTCTTCCGAACCAGCTTCCCGCGTCCAGCTGCCGCAGTTCTCCGTAAGTGATCCTCGAAACCGCAAGCTCTCTTCCGGTCGTCCTTTTCAAATTCGCGTCATGCATCAGAATCACGACACCGTCCTGTGTCAGCTGTACGTCAATCTCCGCGAAATCCGCCAGATGCTCAATCGCCAGCTCCAGCGCCTCCAGCGTATTTTCCGGCGCGGACGCCGAAGCCCCCCGGTGTGCCGTTATATAGGTACCGAACAGCGTCTCTTTGTCCGCCAGCGAACCATTTCGGAACGTACTGTAGAGAGAAACGGCATTTACCAGTAAGACGGCTGCTCCTGCCAGCGCCGTTCCCCGCGTATACCGGCTCCGCATACGCTGGTGTACCGCACGGCTTCCTTCCTCCATGCGCCACACGTCCTCCTCCCCGGCGATGCGCTCCCAGAGCTGCTCGATCCGGTTGCCGGCCGCCGGCTTTGGCCCGTGCGCAGAAAAGAAAAAAGAAAGATTGGCATAATTTGCAATCTGGCTGACAATGGTAATCATTGTCCCCATGTAGACCATAACCTCGTCGCTCATCTTCAGCATGGCCGCGATCAGCAAGCTCTCCGGTTTTGTCAGATAAATGATATAGCAGGCCGTAATCAGCACAAGTCCGTACACGATCAGATAGGCCAGCATCAGCGCTGCGTTAAGCCCCAGCAGCCGAGCAGTAAAGCGGATAAAATGCTTCCGGATCAGCCGCGTGCTCTTCCGGAAACTCTCCCGAATGGAACCATCCTCCAGCACACAATAATAGAGAAAATAGATGCCGAAAAAATTGACAATAACGCAGGCCAGAGAAAGCAGAGCCAGAATGAAGACTCCCGCCTTCCGCTCGACAAGTACCTGTGCGATATATACCGGGACGCGGAAGCGAACGGCAAAAACAGCGATGATCGGAGACAGCGTAACGAGCGCATTAATCAGTGCAAAGACAAGAACGGCCGTCCTCCCTCTTTTTTTCAGAAGGCTGACCGTCTCGTGAAGTCCGGGGAAGAGAATCTGCGTTACGCCGATTTGCCTTCCCCGGGTATGCCCCTGATAAAACACGATAAGGGATACGGTCTCTGCCAGATAAAAAACAGCTATGATCAGCAGCAGGCCGAATATAACAGCCAGAGTCGCCGGATGCCTCACAAACCGGCTCATGTTTTCCAGCGTCAGATAACTCTGCCCGGTGACCTTCAGCAGCAGGCGCAGCGCTCCCGTAAAAATCAGATAGACTGCCGTAAGAAAGGTTGCTTTATACAGCAGTTCAAACACAATCAGCCTCCGGATATTCTTTTTTCCATTTCCCTTTGGTTTCTGTGCGCCCATACCTCTCCCAGTTCCGTACCTCCGCGCTACTCCTCGAAATATGCGGTGCAGCGGATTCCCTGATCGTAGTCTCCAAAGCCCTTGCCGAACAGAGTCAATCCCCCGCAGTTTTTTGTTTCTCTCGGCACCGATATCTTTAATGTGATCAGCGTCGTATAATCAATTCCGAGATCGTCAATCGACACGCTGCTGATTTTTGCTCCCCCGTCGATAAAGGTTCCTTCCCTTGTGACGGACAGTGTTTTCAGCAACCCGTACTGATTGCAGTTTTCCGGCCACCAGTCCGGGGTAAAATGCCCCCGCCGCGCACCGTAGTCCCCCGGGCTGATCCATTTCCCGACCGGAACGCCGGCCAGCTCAAAGTAAATATCAGATGGATAATTTTCGTTATATCCCGGATATTCGGAGGAGAGCTCCATCGACAGCCGCAGCTCCACCAGATGCTCTCCCGGCTTCAGCCGGTTCGGAAGATGATAGGTCGCATACCCGCTGCCGAACCAGAAAACACAGGCCTTGTAATGAACTGGAAACATAAAATATTTCGGCATGTCAAATTCCCCGATAATTCCCTGCAGCGTCGCGATCCCGCAGGTAGGGTTAGCCTCGCATTCGTGATAGGCACCGATCGGGATATCGTCCTCGTAGTAATCCCTGCGTTCCTCCTTCGGCTTCAGATCAATCATGAAGGACTCATAGCGCGGCTTGCAGATCTTGCAGTTTCCCCGCTTTCCCGGCACTGTCCGGATATCAATCAGCCCGGCCTGCTGGAGCTTTTCAATATGCATGGACACCGCGCTGTTTGTCAGCTCCAGCTCCCGTGCAATATCGTCGAGCTTTTTATCGCCCTCCTCATACAGCACCTCCATGATCCGTATTCTCATCGGCGCACTCAGCGCCTTAAAAACCGACTCCGCTTCTCTCATTGACTGAAAATGTTTCATCCCGTCCCACCCCTCTTTCCGCTGTCTCCATTCCGATGGCCGCTGCATTCCGGCAGATCTCGCTCCGCCGCTCTGCGCCGCTTTCCCCTGCTCTGCGTCAAAAAATCTTTGCTGACCGGCAGAGCTGCCGTATATGCTTCCTTTTACCGAGCATTTTTTCGCTGTTCCTGAACCGGATGCGGCCTATCCGGAGTTTTTTTCTGCAGCTCACAAATTTTGCATGCAAATTCTGCATGCACCCGCAACACTTCCTATTTTCCCACGAATTATTCTTAAAGTCAATGCTTACTTAAAGCGATTCCTATTGGATTATTTCGGATTTCTGTGGTAAAATGTCCGTCGGAGGGAATACCGGTCGGCGGCGGAACCTCTTTAACCAATCCGTCCTTATACATTAACCGGCAAACAACTGAATTACAGGAGGTTTAAGATGAAATATACGACGATTCTGTTTGATCTTGACGGAACTTTGCTGAATACATTGGAAGATCTTTCCAATAGTATAAATTATGCACTTCGCTCTCTCGGATATCCGGAGCGCACCCTCGAAGAGGTGCGCGGTTTTGTAGGCAACGGCATGAAAAAGCTGGTGGAGCGTGCTCTTCCCTCCGATGTCCCGGATGCTGTTCTCGCAGAATGCTTTGATATTTTTTCCGGCTATTACAGCGAGCACCTCCACGATTTCACCGTTCCATATCCCGGTATTCCCGAGCTGCTTCACGTTTTAAGGGAGAGCGGATGCCGCATCGGCATCGTTTCCAATAAAATGGACGGCCCCGTCAAAGAGCTCGCCGGAATCTATTTCCCGGATGCGGTCGACACAGCAGTGGGCACTCCTTCCGACCACAAAAAACCGGATCCTTACTGCGTTTACGAAGCCGCACGCTCCCTTGGTTCCCCGCTGGAGAACTGTATTTACGTGGGTGATTCCCGGGTGGACGCGGAGACGGCCCGCAACGCCGGAATCCCCTGCATCGGCGTTACCTGGGGATTCGCGGGAAGACAGGCTCTGGAGGAATGCGGCCCGGATTATATCGCGGAAAGCACCGGCGAGGTACTGGCTCTTCTTCGGTAAGCTCGACTGCAGTGTTCGCCGCCGCCGGCGGCAATCTCACTGCCCTCCAGCAATCTGATCTTCAAATTCTTCCATTGTCATCAATATCTTTCTCGGCTTTGTGCCCTCCTCGGGTCCTACCACCCCGGCAGCCGTCAGCTGATCCATAATGCGGGCGGCCCGGTTGAAGCCGATCTTGTACAGCCTCTGCAGCATCCCGATGGAGGCCTTCTGTTTTTCTATGATAAAACGCCCGGCCTCAATAAAATAATCATCCTTGTCGTCGGCGGAGCCGTTTCCCCCCTCCGCCGAGGACGCCGTCATAATTCTTTTCTGCACCTCCTCATTGTAGGAAGGCGCACCTTCCGCCTGCTCCTTCAGAAAATCAACGACTGCGCTGACTTCGGAATCCGAGACGAACGCTCCCTGAACGCGGACCGGCTTCGGATAGCCCGACGGGAAAAAGAGCATATCGCCCTTCCCAAGCAGCCGCTCCGCGCCGACGCCGTCAAGAATGGTTCTGGAATCCACCGCGGAAGTCACTGCAAACGCAATGCGCGACGGAACGTTTGCCTTGATCACACCCGTAATGACATTGACCGACGGCCGCTGCGTCGCAATAATCAGGTGCAGTCCTGCTGCTCTCGCCATCTGCGCCAGACGGCATATTGCATCCTCAACCTCGTTTGCAGAGGCAACCATCATTAAATCGGCAAGCTCGTCCACGATTATTACAATCTGAGGCAGCCGCGGATAAGCCGGATTCGGCTCCTCAAAGGCAGCAACCTTCTCGTTGTAGCCGTTGAGATCTCTCACACCGAGCTCGGCAAATTTGTTGTAGCGATCCGTCATTTCCATAACGGCCCAGTTCAGCGCCGCACTCGCCTTTTTCGGATCCGTGACAACCGGGATCAGCAGGTGCGGAATCCCATTGTAAATACTGAGCTCTACAACCTTCGGATCAACCATGATCAGCTTAACATCCTTTGGATCGGCCTTGTAGAGAATACTCATAATTATCGTGTTGATGCAGACGGATTTTCCCGATCCGGTAGCACCGGCAATCAGCATATGCGGCATTTTCGCGATGTCCGATACAATAATCTGTCCGCTGATATTTTTCCCGACGGCGAAGGCAACGTTGGATTTGTGCTCGGTAAATTCCGTGCTCTCCAGAAGCTCCCGCAGAATAACCGCCGTATTCTCCTTGTTCGGCACCTCGATCCCGACCGCCGCCTTGCCCGGAATCGGCGCCTCAATGCGGATGTCCGCCGCAGCGAGATTCAGCTTGATATCATCGGAAAGCTTTGTGATCTGGCTTACCTTTACGCCCTGCTCCGGCTGAAGTTCAAACTGCGTCACGGACGGCCCGCAGCAGATATTGGTCACGGTCACGCGCACGCCGAAGCTTTCAAGTGTTTTCTGCAGCTTGACCGCCGTCTCCTTAAGCTCGCGCTCGTTTGCTCCCTTGCTTGGCTTCGGCTTTGCAAGAAGCTCAATCGGCGGAAATTCGTATTTCTTCTCCTCTGCCGGCGGCAGTTCGATCTGACCGGCAATTTCGGCCACGGAAACCGGTGAAGACCCGCCTCCCGAATTGCTTCCGGCACCATGGCCGCCGGAAGAAGGCACTCCGGCATGCGAAGCGGCATTGTGCAGCATGGCGCCTTCCCCTGCCGGCAAGGCCTGCGCAAAACCGGTATCTGCGGCTTCTGCCATCCCTTCCGCCCGCATTTCGGACGGCTGTCCAAAACCAGCGCTCTGCGCTGCGGCTGCCGGCCCGTAACCGATATTCTGTGCTGAAGTTGTCTGCCCGCAATCGCCGCCATAAGCTCCCGCGGTCCGTCCGTCCTCCTCCGTCAGATCGCCGGTCTTCTGCGATTCCCCGTCAGATAACAGCCCGGACACGATTTCTGCACCTGTCTTTTCCAGTGCGGATTCCCCGGTCACAGATTCTTCTAATCCGGATTTTTCCAGTGCAGTTTCTTTTAATATGGATTTTTCCAAAATTAATTTTTCAAATGCTGATTTTTCTGATTCCGATTCATTCAGCAAATATCTTTCTTGCGCAAATTCTTCCAAAGCAGATTTTTCTTCGGACTTTTCTCCGGCAAACAGGCCCGGTATCTGCCCGAAAGCCCCCGGCTGTACCGGGCTGCTCTGCAGGATCTCCCTCTCCTGCGGCGATACTTCTGCCGGTTCCTCATTCCGGCCGGAATCGATGGCTGCTCCCGGCCAGCTCTCCGTCATTTTCATTTGTCCCGGCTGCTCCGCTGACCCAGCCTCTCCCGCCGCTCCTGTCTGCTGGCCGAAAACCTCCGGCAGCAGTCCGAACTTCGTTCCCTGATCGAATATCGTCTCCGTTTTTCCTCCCTGCCCGACCGATGCATCCGGCCATTCTGTCCTTACAAGCAGCGGCACACCCGTCCCGGCAGCAACATTTACGTCATAAAAGGCGCGCGCTTCATGTTCCTTTTTATCCTTAAGCGGTACCGCGCTTTCCGGCACCTCGCCCCGGTAATCCGAAAATCCGGATACCGTTGACTCCTCGCCGAATTTTCTTCTGAGTTCCTCCTCAAAAAAGGATTTTTCCTCCTTTTCATAAGCGCCGGAAATCGTAATGTCCGGAAGCTCCTCCCCGCGCCATGTTTCCTCCGGCTCAGCAAAGCTCCCTCCCTGATCTGTTTTTGCAGACTCTGTCTGTTCCGGCTGGCTCTGCTGCTCTGCCTGTGCGTTTTTCCTTCCTCTCGCCTTCAGCGCGTCAACAAAGCGAATCGGCTCTTCGGCTGCACTCTTTTTTCTCTGATGTTCCGGAAAGTCCTCGAATTCTCCTCTCTGAAAAGTAATGACCCTCGCCTTTCTCCCCGAAAGCTCATCCTCCCCGATTTCGTATTCCTCCAATTCCCGCGCACGGCGTTCCTGCCGTTCCGCTGCCATTAAGCGCCGCTCCTGAACCGTATCTTTTGTCAGCCTGCTGAGGTATGCGAACAGCTCTCTGCCTGTCAGCAGCATAAGGCTGATCAGCATGGCGGCAACCAGAATCACGGCCGTTGCCACGGTATCAAAAAGCGGACAGAGCAAAAATACCGGCGTTCCGCCCAAAATACCGCCTCCGCTCCTTCCCTCCGCCGAAGCAGTAAAATAGCCCGTCCATTTCAGCTCCGGATCGTAGCCGCCTGCCAGTTCCATCAGCGAGCCGACACAGAGTAAGAATACCAGTACACAGATAATTTTTCTCATCGCTGCCCGGCTCCCCCGGTTTGCTATCCGGAAGGCTACGCCGAAAAAGAGCAGAAACGGAAACAGATACCCGAATATGCCCGTAATTCCGAAAATTATGTAATTCAGCCAGCCGCCGACCGCACCGCATAAATTCACATAGCTGAGAAAAAAAAGAACCGCCGCCAGCAACGTAACCGCAAGAACAACCTCGTCCCTCATGGAAGGAGCAAGTTCTTCCTCCGCCTGCGATCTGCTCTCGCCGTTTTGTCCTGATTTTTTTCCTGCGCCGCTTCCCCCGGAGGCAGTCTTTTTCAGACCGCTTTTTGACGAGCTGCCTCTCCCGGAATTTCCAGCTGCCCGACCCTCCTTTGATGAAACGCCCCGCGAAGAGGCTCCCTTCGCCCCGGCTTTTTTTCCGGACGCTGTCCTTCCCGTCGTCTTCCCATCCTTCGTAGCTTTCTGACCTGCCATGAACTGAACTTCCTTTCTAAAACTCCTCAAAATACTGCACCCCTGGTAACATTGAGACACCGGGGGATACCGGTGCAGACACTGCATCTATTCCTTAAAAAATAAAATCCGAATATTCAGCTCTTCTTAAAGGCAGAAATATCCAAGCAGTATCAGTCCCAGAGCAATTCGATACCATCCAAAAACAACAAAATTATGCTTACGAATATAACTCATTAAAAAGCGGATAACTGCAATAGATACAAGAAAAGCTACCAGCATGCCCGTCACCAGAATGATCGTCTCGGTGCCGCTCAGCGAAAAACCGTATTCCATCCCGTATTTGAGGCTCTTGATCAGGCTCGCGCCCGCCATCACAGGCACCGCGAGAAAAAAAGTAAACTCCGCCGCTGCCGGCCTGGCAAGCCCGATCAGCATTCCGCCCAGAATGGTTGCGCCGGATCGCGAGGTACCGGGAATCAGCGCAAGCAGCTGAAATATTCCGATAAAAAGCGCATCCCGGTAAGTAATCCCCGAAATCTGCGTCACCCTCGGCCGGCTGCCGACTCCGCGCTTCTCCAGCACAAGAAACAGCACACCGTACAGAATCAGCGTAACCACGACCACCATAGGCTTCATCAAAAGTGCATCAATCGGATCGTCAAACAAAATGCCGATCACACCGGCCGGGATACACGCGACAAAAATTTTAAACCACATGGAAAATTTGTCCGCACAGACAAACAGGCGTTCCTTTGCAGAAAACGGCCAGAGCTGCTTAAAGTACAGCACAACAACCGCGAGAATCGCGCCCAGCTGGATTACCACCAGCAGCAGCGCCTTGAATTCCTCTGTAATCTGCATTTTTATAAATTCATCAACAAGTATCATATGCCCGGTGCTGCTGATCGGCAGCCACTCGGTAATACCTTCGACAATCCCGAGAAAAACCGCTTTCAGCCATTCTGCAATGCTGAGTTCCATAATATTATCCTCCGACTCTGACCCGACTTATAATCTCTGCAAATCATCCTCACGAAAGTATATCACAAAGCAGCGCTTTTCTCAAGGTATTCCAATACAGAAAATATTATCCATTTTTTAGGCCTGTTTCCCTTATAAGCTCCATGATCTCCGGAAAAAGCTTTCTGTACGCAGCGATATCGTCAAGAACAGGCACAATCTGAGAAGCTCCGAGCTCCTGTTCCGCCGGATCTTCGGTACACAGTCCAAGCGCGCGCTTCAGGCTGTATTCCAGCCAGCCCAGCCGGCCTTCACAGCCTTCATATAAAATGTTCTCCCAATCGATCCCGCTGAACAGCTCCCCGGCCCTGCCCCTCTTTTCACAATACGCCCGGGAAAAAGCACGAAAGCATGATTTGTCCAGCTTTCCGTCCTGCTTCATTGACCAGTAGAGCACCGTGTCCAGAAAATCACGGCACGGAGAAAGAAGACCCGCCGCCTCCCAGTCGATGACCGTCGGTTTCCCATCATGCCACAAAACATTTTTCGAGTCCATATCGCAGTGGCACACTACCTCGCCGCCCTCTGCAGCCGATTTTGCTTTTATGCTTTTTTCCGTCAGATCGGAAAGCAGCGGCAGCATTTCCTTCAGCCGGGCGCTCCAGTGAGCTCCCCGCTCCGCCGCAAGGGACGCGTATCCGAGCCAGTCCGCTGCCAAAGGTCCTTCTCCGGACTCCTGCGTTTCATCGGAATCCGATTCGCCTTCCGGTTCCGCCATAGCTTCATCCGCCGTTTCTCCTCCGCTCCTTTCGGCCGGAAGAATTGCAGCCGTCAAATCCGCATTGTGAATTTCTGCCAGGACGCCACCGACTGCAGCCGCATGTTCCGGTGCAATGTCTTCGAGGGACAAGGTCTTTCCCGGGAGAAAGTCGTAGATCAGATAATACTTTCCTCCCAGCTCCTGAACGTATTTTTCATGAAAGGAGCGCGCACAGCCGGACGAAATCACTCTGTTCAGCCGGTTTGCAACCTCCTCGGATGCGGAAAAATGATTCAGCGCTCCGTCCCGCGCAGTAATTTCCGGATTGAGCGCCTTAATTGCAAAGCGTCCTGCTTCGGTATTTATTTCAAACATTTTATGCAGATAGCCGCCGGTCAGAGCCCGCGGTTCCTGCGTCAGTCCGCCGAGTCCCAGCGAGCGGCACAATTGTTCCAGCGCATCTCTTTCCTCCTTCGTCTTTGTCTCTGCCGGCTGCTGTGTTTCCTCCCGGCCTTTTGAGGAACCGTCGCTGAACTTTGTGATTTCCGCAGCCAGCTCCATCGCAAGCAGTGCTACTCTGTCTTTTTCAAGCTGGTTTGCCGCGTCCGACAAGCTTCGGGACTCCCAGTTTTCCGCATCGAGATTATCCGCCGCATAGAAGAAATGAAACAGCTCCCGGCCGCGGAATTGTGCCGCTGCCGCTGCCGCCGAGCATTCCATATCAACACAGATACAGCCCTGTGCTTTCCGGCGCGCAGCCTTTTCTTTTGTTTCACGGTAAACGGCGTCTGTCGTCCAGGCCTTACCGACCGTATAGCCGCACCCGAGACGCTCCAGAATGCCGGTAAACAGCTCTCTGTATTTTGGATTCACCGAAATCTCGTCCGAAGCCGGCATGTAATGATAGCTTGTGCCTTCGTCGCGGACTGCACTGTCCGGTATAATAACCGAGCAGTCCCTGATCGACGCGTCCAGCACGCCGCATGTGCCGAACAGGATAACGGTCTGTACGCCCATGGCCCATATATCCTCAAGCAAAGCCACGCAGGCCGGCGCCCCGACATCGCACAGGAAAACGGCGGTCTCAATATCTTTCCAGACCACCCGGTAAACCGGGATCACCATATTTGCTGCGCGGCTTTCCGACAGCAGCTCCCCGCCGCCAAGCCCGTCAAGCATCCGTGCAAAGGTTCCCCGCGCAAAGCAGCCCACCGCCACTTTCGGCATTTTCTTCACCGGCTTTATGAAATTTGACGGATTGATTACCGCCTTTTTGCTTTCGTCAAACTCTCCCAGTATCATACTTTCTCCTCTTTTCACTGAAAAGCATATTTTTAAAGGATAGCATACAAATTATTTAGAGTATAGCATACAAATTAGGATTTTGCAAGAACAAATGTTCGATTTCCGTTGATGCAGGAAAGTACAGGACAAAATAATGCATTCTGCTCCTGTTCTCATCATTTTCCGGATAAAAGCAGGGCCTCGATATGGAACCGCAGAAGACAGAAGAGACGGCGGCACCGCTGTATCGCTTGATCTGCAATTTACGTCTGCAATTTTGTATTGTATTTTACTGATCTGGTTCGGTTCGAGTTTTGGATGGATAAAATTAGATTTTTTAATTCAAGCAAGCTAATTTGGGGCTGGATTAAAACAAATTAAAGTATAGAATAAAATCAGATTTTTATAAATTCTACCGGCTATGTAAATTAGTATCAGATTTTATATAGATTGCAAATTATAGGAACCTGCAGGCTTCAACGCCGCAGGGTCCTGTTTCCATCTTAACCGACATGCCGCTCAAATTTCACAAAATTTAATATCCTGTCAATCTCCCCCAAGACCTCCTCCGGAATCCGGAAGCCGCTTGCCGCAAGATTGCCTGCAAGCTGTTCCTTCCTGCTTGCCCCGGTAATCACACTGCTGACTATCCCCTTTCGCAGAATCCAGGCAAGCGCCAGAACCGGCATGCTCACGCCGAGCTCCCCGGCAAGCTTCCGGAGTTTTTCGACCCTGTCGAGATTTTCATCCGTAAGCAGATTATTGATTTGCCGGTCGGCCTGATGGGTCGCTCTCGCCCCCTCCGGATAAGGCTCGCCCTTTTTGTATTTGCCTGTAAGAAGTCCCTGCGCCAGCGGCGAAAACGGCGTGATCCCAATCCCGTACTTCCCGCATAGCTCCATCAGCTCATGCTCGATATAGCGATCCATCATATTGTACTGCGGCTGAATAACCGTGAGAGGGTGCAGTCCCTGCCCATCGGGAAAAATACCTTGCTCGAAATGACAAGGCTGCTTCTCGGATACTCCCCGAGCACCTTTCCCAGAAAACGCTCTGCCTCGCCCCCGCTGTAGGCATCCGCGCAGTCAAAAAAATTGACGCCGTTCTCATAGGCAAAACGTACGGTTTCAGCGGCAATCTCCGTTCTTTCGCTGCCTGCCAGATCCGTCATCCAGCTTCCCACCGCAATTTCGCTGACCTTCAGACCCGATTTTCCGACACTGCGATATTTCATTGTTCTACCTCCGAATTATCATTTTTCAGTCCGATTGTAGCACTTCAAGCCGGCTTGAAGTCAAGGATTATCTTATCGTTTTTCAAAATTATTCCATACGACACAATAATCCTGTTCTCAGCTCAACCCTGCCGCAGAAAATTCTTCCCGCTTGACAGGCATTGCAAAATATTTTATACTGTAAAAATCATTTTATTACTATTCTAATTGCTTTTGCTATTGCAATTCCACAGCGAAATGTTCAGCCTCCCTTCCTCGACACTGCGGTACTATGAGGAGCTCGGCCTGCTCACGGACGTCGGGCGCACCCAAAACCGCCAGAGAATTTATACACAGGCACATATCGACCGTCTTCATGCCGTTATGTGTTTTAAGCGGACGGGACTGCCGATCGCAAAAATTGCAGACTTTTTTGAATATGAAAAGGAGCTTCCGGCTCATATCGACGACATCCTGCAGCTGATGACAGGACATGAGAAAAATACTCTCCGTCAGCTCCAGGAGCTTACATGCGATCTGGAACATATCCGGAAAAAAGTGCGTTACTACACCGCTCTGCGGGAATCCTTCCGGAGCGGGGCACCGTGCCCGGATTACGAATCAATCTGACCCGTTTCTTTTGTGAGTTCCTTCCGCGGCAGCTCTTCGAATCCCTTCAGAGCCGCATGCTTGGTCAGCGTCCGGATCATTCGCCAGCCGTCGCGGCTGTGCACGGCATTTTCCGGCACCGGTACAAAGCCGAAATCAAGATAAACTTTACAGGCAAGCCAGGTGGTCGTCTGTGTCGGGATCTTGGCGTGCGTATAGCCGAGCTCAATCCAGTCATCCCGGTCACCGCTCTGATACAGCACAAAACGATAGCCGTCCGGCAGCCGGAATTCCAGAATATTGTCCAGATTGTCCCTTTTCAGCAGAAGCTCAAAATACCGCAGTCTGGCGTCGTGGTTGTCATAAATCACGTTTTTTCTCCTTGCCGGTCTGTTATTCTTTCTTCAAATCCAGCCAATTCTGAACTTTTTGATTTTTTTGTTTACTGCCTGCACCTGCCGGAGAAAATCCGGATTCTGGCAGGTGCAGACGCACCGCATTCCGGTCCCGTTGCCGGACGCGACGGCCTGGTTTCCGGATGCGCTGTTCTTCCCGGATATGCCGCTCTTATTCCATCCGCGCAGCCGCCCTCAGAACATTCACCGCGCAGAACTGCAGATCCGCCAGCGTGATTTCTTCGCCTTTTTCCAGCGCCTCAAGAATACTCCTCACATCGTACGCACAGCCAGGCATAATCAGATCATTTCCCGCGCGGATGCACTGAACGGCAGAGGAATAAGGATAGGCTTTTTTCTGCCCGCCGGACGTATCCTGCGTCGTAAACCAGTCCGTCATTACAACGCCCTGAAAGCCCCACTCGTCGCGCGCGACGTTCTGAATCAGCTCATAGTGGTTGGCCGCATGCGTTCCGTTGATCAGATTGTACGAAGTCATAATCGAATACGGCTGGGACTCCTTCACCGCAATCTCAAAGCCCTTCAGATAGATCTCACGCAGCGCCCGCTCGCCGACATGGGAATTGTTGAACTGGCGGTTGTTTTCGAGATTGTTGCACGCAAAATGCTTGATTGTTGTTCCCTGGCCCGGCCTGGACTGAACGCCCCGCGTCATGGCTGCAGCACATTTCCCGGAAAGCGCCGGCTCCTCGGAATAATACTCAAAATTTCGCCCGCAGAGCGGATTCCTATGAATATTCATGCCCGGAGCCAGCCAGAAATGAACGTGGAACTGCTCCATCTCCGCGCCGACCATGCGCCCCATTTTTTCCAGCAGCTCCATATCCCAGGACTGCGCCAGCGTGCAGGCAATCGGAATTGCCGTGCAGTACTGGTAATAATCCACCGCGTCCGCGGGGGTATCCTCCGGGAACGGCCGGCAGTCCAGCCCGAATACCTCGCCGCCCGGCAGCAGCCTTCCGCCCGGCGTCGCCTTGAAATGCGGATACAGACGAAGCCCGGCCGGTCCGTCCGCGAGAATCATGTTCGGGATGCAGCGGCTTTCGATCAGCGTTGATATCGTGTCGGCAGCTGCGCCCGGCACAGCCGCTGAGGCGGAGCCGATCATGCCGGACTGCGCGCTCTGATCGCCGAACCGGCCGACGCAGAGCGCCGCCAGCTCTTCCGCCGTCAGCTGTGCGGCAAGCTCCGAAACCGTCGCCCGGCCGCTTTTCACATCGTTGAGCGTGAGCTTCTCCCCGGCACGGTTATCCTTAAGAAGCGGGCGCTCCGGATTGTAAACTGCCCTGTGCACCGGGATATCCTCCGGGTTCAGCTCCAGTGCCGCAGGCTCATCACTCCGCACGCAGGCACTGTCCGCCTGTACCGGCAGCGCCTTCCTCTTATCCGTGCCCGCTCCTGCTGTGGAAAGTTCCGTAAACGGGGCATCGGATGCAAACAGATTCTTCAGCTTAGAAGTTATTACTGTCTTTCCCAGACGGACAATCGCCCCGACATCCGTGTTGCGCGAGCTGCTGCCGACACGGATAATATATTCGCCCGCCTCCAGCTTCCACGCCGCATCCCGCACGTCGTAGGATGCCATGTCCGCCGCGTCAAATACGATCCGCACTGTCTCCCGCTCTCCCGGCAGCAGCAGTCCTGTTTTCGCAAAGCCGGCCAGCTCCTGATACGGCTTCTCCAGCTCTCCGCCCGACATCGAGACATAAACCTGCACAACCTCGCGCCCTGCATATTTTTTTCCAGTATTTTCCACCGCTGCCGACACCGTAATCTTTCCGTGCTCCGCGGACACACCGTTTACCCGGATCGCAAAGGTGGTGTAGCCCAGGCCGTAGCCGAAACAGTATTCCGGTTCCACGCCGAAGGTATCAAAATAGCGGTAGCCGACATAGATGCCGTCTTTATAGTACTCGTCGTCCAAATTGCCGTTATTCTGACTGAACTCCGCCGAGGACGGATAGTCGGAATACTTCTTTGCCCAGGTATCGGTCAGCTTGCCCGAAGGAATCCCCTCTCCGGCCAGCACATCGGCGACGGCACAGCCGCCGGTATTTCCGAGCTGTCCGGCCAGAAGCAGCGCGTTTACGCCCTGTATGCCGTTCAGCACGGAAAGGTCGATCACGCCGCCCACGTTGAGCAGCACAATGCACTTTTCATAATGGGCGGCAAGAAAACGGACGGCCCGTTCCTCGCCGGCCGTGAGCCGGTAATCCCCTTCCCGGTCGACGCGATCCTTCCCCTCGCCGGAATTGCGCGTAATCACAAAAACTGCCGTGTCCGTTTCCGATTCGGCCACGTCCGCTTCCGTGATTTCCGGCGTATCCGGCTCAAAAAACGGGTGGTCGAACATCAGGCCGATCACCCATTCCGGATGCTCCCCTGCCATTTTATAAATTTTTTCCAGATAATCCTTCTTCGCCTGCTCATACAGCCGGTCGTAATGATCCAGCCACCGGCCCGACGTCACCGCAAAGCCCGCTGCAGCAAGCCCCTGCTCGATATTTACAACCTCCCGCGTGTTCACATCGCCGGACCCGGTACCTCCCTTGACGGTGTGCCGCGCCCCCGCCCCGTACAGGGCGATGCTGCTGCCCGCCGCAAGCGGGAGCACTCCGTCATTTTTCAGCAGAACCATGCATTCCGCTGCAAGGCGGCGCACCTCCTCCTGATTTTTTCGCTCCAGCTGTGTAACCTCCGGAGAGGTCAATGCGTAAAATCTGCTCATCCTTCCGCTTCCTCCTGTCCTGCGGCGCCCCTTGCCCGATGCTCTTTACAGGATCGCGCCGTTATGATGGTATGATAGCCTGTTTTTCCAAAAAGTGCAATGGGTTTTCTTATGCAGGTCGGCGCCGGCAGGCGGAAAGCCGCAGTGCGCATTCTCAGTCTCCGGCAAGCTCCACTGAGATCTCAGCCTGCGCAAGCTCTTTTGCTGTATCCCTCTCCCCCGTTACGTTCAGCATCGGGAAGCCGTCCGCAGAAAAATGCACCCGGTGATATGTGCTGCAGCGGCAGTTGTATTTTCCGCGCTCCTGCGCATGGTAGGCGATCATCAGCCGGCCCTCCTCATCGCGGAAAAACGAGTTGTGCCCCGGGCCCTGAATTCCTTCTACAAACGTAGAACGAAGTGCCGGGGACGGCTGTTTGCACCACGAATCAGTCTGAAGAAGATCCGCTCCGTCCTCCGCCACCAGATAGCCGACCGCATAGGAATAGCCGCATGCATCCCCGCCGGAATAGGCGAGATAAATTTTGCCGCCCGCATACAGCGCGTAAGGCCCCTCATTGTTGATTGTGCCCCTTGTGTTTTCCCAGCCGAACAGCGGCCTCGAAAGCAGCACCGGCGAAGAGGTGAGCACCCACGGCTGCGCCTCGTCCGCCTCCGCAATCCAGAGCATTGAGCCGGTGTCGGCCGGCGTTCCGATCCCGCGGCGGTACGACCATACCAGATAGCCGCGCTTACCTGACTTTACCCAGGTCATATCAAGTGTAATCCCGTCCTGCGCAAGCGGCCTGCCGTCCTTTTTTACCACCCGCACCGGCTCCTCCCAGTCCTCCGCCCGGATAATTTCGCCGTTCTCTTTCAGCCTCATAACGTGGCACTGCGGCCCCCACTGCGTACCGCTGACTGCAAAAATTATGTAAAGCCGGCCGCCGATCTCATGGAATTCCGGCGCCCAGAACGTCTGCACCAGCCCTTTTTCCGGATTCGGCGCAAGAATGCAGTGTTCCTCTGTTTCCGGCGCAAACAGTCCCGCAACCGTATCCGCCCTGCGGACATACATTCCGATATCGTTTACATTATCGTTGGTCGCAAGGAAATACCATGCTCCCTTCCACGGGAAAATCACCGGGTCCGCATACCCCACGGCAAGCGGGAATTCCGGCGATACCGCAGGGATTTTTCCGCGCACGCGGCAGGTCTTGCCTGGCTTAAGCGCACGGACATCCTCCTCGTTCCAGATTATTCTTTTCTCATCCGCGGAGCCGTCCGAATAAATCACCCGCGCCGCAACGGCCGAAAGCTCCTGCGCGCTCTTAACGGCAAGCTTCTGCGGATATTCTGCCCGTACGCTGAACAGAGGAATCCAGCGGGCACGGATTTTCCCGCACAGGCTGTCCGGAATTTCAAGTCTTACGGCGCCCGATTCATAAATCGCGGCATAATCGCTCCTCGCAACCTCCCGCTGTTCCGAAAAATTAATAAAATCCGAAGTGCTCCATAAGAGCAGCGTATCCGGCTTCAGCAGATTCCCCTCCGCATCGGCATAAACCGCAAGAATTCCGTATTCACCATCCTTCTGAAAAATCACAGGCCTCTGAAGGCCGCGTTCCATCAGCGTGTCGTCCGGCCGGATTTCCGCACGGGCGTAAAGAATTCCGCAGCCCTGATTCAGCTCCTCCTCCGCGTCCGCCGTGCAGAGCGAAAAATGAACGCTGTTTGCGAACGAATTCGGGTATTCGCTCCCCGCGGCCTGCTTTGTGTAAATTTTAAGATAGTTCATTCCCAACCTCCATGCTGCGGCTGTATTTTGGGCCGGGTTAAACTCAGATTTCGGCGCAGCGCAAAACCTGCAGGCCTTCATGTTATTTCCGGCCTCGTCCCCTGATCGGAAGTCTGTTTCCGCTTCCCTTTCTTTTTTCAGAAACTCCTCAAGCCTTAAAGCTTTTCAAAGACGGCGGCGGTACCGCAGCCCTCCTTAACAAAAGCGATAAAGGTATCAATCGGCGCATGACAGGTCAGCCACTGCCCGCCGTCGTACAGCTCTTTGCTGTTTACATCCTGCCAGCGGCCCTCCGGAAGATAAACCTTCCGGCTTGTGCAGCCCTGCTCCGTAATCGGCGCAAACAGGATATCCCCGCCGAACATGTACTGGTCTTCCAGCGTATAGCATACCTCGTCCCGGCAGTATTCCAGGAACATCGGGCGCATAATCGGCAGCCCCTCCTTTTCCGCCTGTTCCATGCAGGCGCAGATATACGGGCGCAGACGCTCGCGCAGCTCGATCAGCTTCTTTAAGATTACATAATTTTCCTCGCCGAAGCTCCAGATTTCATTTGCTCCGCCGCTGCGCTCCTTCACTCCCGGATGGCGCTCCTCCTGGTTTTTCGTGCGGAGCCGCGAACCGTGCAGACGCATGACCGGACAGAAAACGCCGAACTGCGCCCAGCGGATCACAAGCTCCCTGAAATAATCGCTCTCGATATCCGCGCCGATAAAGCCGCCGATATCGCTGTTCCACCACGGAATCCCGCTCATCGCCATGGAAAGCCCGGTTTTCACGCTCATGCGCAGCGCGTCGAAGGTGGACATGATATCTCCGTTCCAGACAAGGGAGCCGAATTTCTGCGTGCCCGGCCACGCCGCCCTCGTCAGCAGGATAACATCCTCCTCCCCCGCTTCCTTCAGGCCGTCATAGAACATTTTGCTGTAATAATACGGATAAAGCATCGCCGTCTGCGCACCGTTTCCGGCATAAAATTTCAGATTGGCAAACTGCTGCGGATGCACCTCCGGCTCGGCCTCGTCCAGCCAGAAATTCCGGATTCCCTTGTCGTAATAATGCTGTTTTACCTTATCCCAGACAAACGGGCCGGTTTTCGGATGGGTCACGTCGATAAAAGTCTGCTGCCCGTAAAAATCAAAGGTTCCGTACTGGCCGTTCTCCGTGCGCACAAGCAGGTTTGCCTCGCTCATCTCATGATAATTTTCGCTGTGCGGATTGATCGTCGGCCAGATCGAAACAACCGGCTCCACGCCGAGTTCCTTGAGCTCGCGGCACATTTCTTCCGGATCCGGCCAGTATTTCGGATCGAATTTCCATTCGCCCTGCTCCGTCCAGTGAAAATAATCAATTACGATGGCGGCGAGCGGAACACCCCTGCGCTTATACTCGCGCGCGATGTCAAGCACCTCGTCCTGGCTCTCATAGCGCAGTCTGCTCTGCCAGAAGCCGGCCGCCCACTCCGGAAAGTGCGGCGCATAGCCGGTCAGATCGCAGTATTTTTTCAGAAGATCCGCCGGCGTTTCCCCGACGTAGACAAGATAGTCCGCCTGATACGCGCTGTCCGCCACCCACATCGTATGGTTGTTCGTCGTCTCGCAGCGTCCCGGCGCAGGATTGTTCCAGAAAAAGCCGTAGCCGAGTGAGGAGTGAATTACCGGAACTGCGGATTTTGTATTGTAATGCAGCAGATTGCAGGTGCAGCCCTTCCGGTCAAAAAAATCCTCCTGCTCCTGGCCGAGCCCGTAGAGATGCTCGCCCGGATTGGCGTCAAAAATTGCCTTGATCTGGTAGTGATCCCCCTCGGTGTGAACGTTGCGCCCGGTGTACTCCCCTTCAAATTTCGTGTGAAGAATCTGCGCGCCGTCCCGGTAAAAGGTGAGAACTCCGCCGTACCACGGATTTCCCGCTTCCACCCGCACCGAGATTCTTCCGTTTGTCAGCGTCGCGACCCGCTCGTCTCCTTCGATGCTGCACACGGCCTCTTCCTTCGGCGCAAGCAGCGTCCAGTTCTCGTCGATGAGCTTTCCATTCTTCGTGGAACGGCAGCGGATGCAGTCCTTCCCGTATGCCTCCAGCACGGTCAGCTCATCCCTGCGCTCAAATACCAGCCTGTTTTTCTCCCGCGTGATCTTACCCATTGTAACCTCGCTTCCTCCTTCTGCGGATTTGATTTTTAGTATCCGTAAGAACCGGAAACTCCTTTTTTCCGGCTCTTCTTACTGATATTGTATTGCTTTTTCTTTCAGGATACTTGCATTTTTTTGAAAAGTTATTGCACTATATTGCGATCTGTGCTATGGTGAACAAAGCGGAAAATTTCCGGAAAGGCCGGAACAGGCGCGTCCGGATAAGGGAAGACGGAAGCAACCGGAATGGCTGGAGTACAGGCTGCAGGATAACGAAAGACAGAAACAACCGGATACGCCGGTTTAAAAATTTCCGGATACAACAGAAACGGAGGTTCCCGCATGCACCCAAAAAACGACCGTTCGGGTGGGAAGAGCACACAGGCTCTTCTCCCCTTGGAAAATATCATACATCGAACCGGCTCACGGCCGTTCTCTCTTCATCACACGGTGCTGAATGCCGGGGAGTCCTGCGCGCTCTATCTGCACTGTCATCCCGAGCTGGAGCTGTTTTACCTGAGGAAGGGAGAAATTCTGTTCTCTGCGGAAAACAAAACCTTTCCTTTAAAAGGCGGTGATGGAATTTTTCTTCCGCCGAATCTGATTCACGGCGCTCTGCGTATCGGCTGCCAGGATGCAGCCTGCGAATACTGCGCCATTGTATTCTCCCGGGAATATCTGGGGCACAGCCTGCCGCCCCGCTGCCGCGACGCTTTCTCCCTGCTCGGCAGCAGGAATTTAAACTGTGTCTGCCCGATTCTCTCCTCCGCTCCAGAAAATGCAGGCCTCCTCTCTGTTCTTCCGCGCTTTTTCGACTTTATCCGCGCGGATCTGGACACCTGCGAGCTCTCCATCCTTGGCATGCTTCTGATCTGCTGGCAGGAGCTCTACAATACCAGGCTTTCCCGGGTTTTCGCCGAGCTGAAAAACGACGGAAGGAACGCCGCCCTCCAGCGGTGCGTGGAATATATCGGCGCGCATTACGGCGAACAGATTTCCCTTTCCGCACTCGCAAAGGCGGCCGGACTCAGCGAGGGCTATTTCTGCCACAGCTTCCGGGCATATACGGGCCTGACACCCTTCGCCTATCTGAACCGGGTGCGCGTTATTAAAAGCTGCGAATATCTGACCCGCACTGACAAGAAAATAACGGAGGTTGCATCCCTCTGCGGTTACAACAACATCAGTTATTTTAACCGCATTTTTTTCAAAATTATGAAGCTGACACCGACCGCTTACCGGCGGGATGCCGGCAGCAGCTGCTCCATGCCGATTTTCTGCACGGACAGCCCGCATTTTTCATAGAAGCGCAGCGCGGCCGGATTACATGCCCAAACATTCAGCGTAACGTTATGGCAGCCGCTGCGCTCCGCAAAATCCAGCACATACCGGTAAAGCTGCTCCCCAATCCTTCTGCCGCGCAGTTCCTCGTCCACGCAGAGATCATCAATGTAGAGCGTCCGGATATCCGTCATCGACCTGCTGTCCTGCTGCCGCAATATGCAGAACGCATAACCCGCCACACACCCGTTCAGCACGCCGACAAAAACGGGCTTTGTGCCGTCGGCAAGAATTTCCCCGAGCTCGCCTTCGGTATACTTTTTCTCCCCGGCGCGGAACAGATCCGGCCTGCCGTTCGAATGCACGCGGTGCACCTGGTACAGCAGCCGGATCAGCTCCGGGATATCCTCCCGCACCGCACGCCGGACCGAAATGCCGGCGCTTCCATCCATCCGGTCAGTTTGATTCATTTCCTGCATTGTCTGCCGATCCTCCTTATTATCCCCCGCGCATAGCCCGGTTCTGCCCGCCGCGGGCTCCGGCGTCGCTGCGTATCCGTTCCAGATGACGCTCCGAAAGCTTTGCGGCCGAGCGGAATTCGGAAACTGCGGCGCTCATCACCTCAAAATTCAGCCTTGTCCCTTCACCATCCGCCAGATAATCCGCAGCTCTGTCCGCGCTGATGCCGACCTTTCCCGCGGCAGACACAGCGTCGATATTTGCGCCGAGGAAAACAAATTCCCATCCGAACTGTTCCTTCTGCCGGCTGATCTGTGCCCTGATTTTCTCCGCCGTGTATTCGCGGCTCGCGTTTTCCTCTCCGTCGGTAATAATTACGAACATCACCTTGTCGGCGCGGTACTCCTTCTCCGTATGCTTCTGTACGCCGCAGATTTTCCGGATCGCTGTACCGATTGCATCAAACAGAGCAGTGGAACCGCCGACCGAATACTCATTGTCCGTGATCGGGCTGACCGCCCGGATGTCAATCCGGTCATGGAGCAGCTCACAGCTGTCGGCAAACAGCACCGTTGTGATACGGCATTCGCCCTCCTGCGCCCTCTGCTTTTCCAGCATTGCATTGTAACCGCCGATCGTGTCGCGCTCCAGCCCGCCCATTGAACCGCTCTTGTCCAGAATAAATACCAGTTCCGTCAAATCCTTTTTCATCGCCGCAGCCTCCTTGATTTTTCTGATAACTCAAGGATACCATCCGGCGGCACACCGGCGGTCGCCCGAAAAGCGACATTTTCTTCCGGTTCGCTGCGCGATGTTCCTGCGGCAGCGGCCTGCCGGCCAAAACTCGCTGCACTCTTATTTTTCGCCGCCCAGCAGCGGCTGGTCATACTGAAACAGAATCTCGTTTATTTCGTAAAGATCATATTTTCCGTTGACTATAAAATATTCGACAATCACATCAAATTTCTGGCTGTGCGACAGCGCATATCCCGCCCGTGCCAGAAGTTCTCTGGTTTCCGATAGATTCAGCTGCAGCGCCACTGCCAGAGCAATTGCGGTACGCTTGCTCGGCATATATGCGCTGTTTGTTCTTATTTTTGAAAATAATCTCCTGTCAAGATTTGCTCTTCTATACACTTCAGCATCCGTATATCCTCTTTCATCAATCAGATGCAGCAGAGCCTCAGAAAACGGTTTATCCAGCGCAGCGACCAGCTCCCGCAGCTCCGCCGGATTCGTTTTTTTCAACCTGCGGGGAACCGGGGCTTCCCTGCCGGCAGAGCTCTTTCCGGCAACGGACCGTCTTCCGCCGGAAGAACATTCCACGGGAACATTTCTCCTGCCTTTTTCCGTCCGCAGCGACGCGAATAAGCTCCGTTTCTTCCCTGTAACATCTTTCGGAGAATATTCTTTTCTTTGTCCGCCATCCTCCATGTCTCTGGAAAATCTCCGCAGTATTCCGGCATTCTGCTTGATGGGAACTCCCTCTGGTATCTCTGCGTTTTCTTCGAGTAGATCTTTCTCTGGTCTTCTGGCGTTTTTCTCTGGAAGAACTTCCTCCCGTATCCTGGTGTTTCCCTCTGGAAGAACTTTCTCCGGTATTCCTGTATTCTCCTCAAGAGGAACTCCCGCCGGTATCTCTGCGTTTTTCTCGTAGGAAACTTTTTCCGGTATTCTTATCTTCCCCGCGTGGAAATCCTGTGCCTGCCCGCTTTCCTCTTCCTCCCTCTGTGCTCCGGCTTTGGCCGATACGGGCAGCGCCGCGCCAAATACTTCTGACCGGCCGATATAACGCTCGCCAAGATAGCGCCCGACCTCCGCAGCCAGCCCGCTGTCAGCTGCAAAAGCGGTTTTATCAAGGACGGCCAGATATACAGCCATCTCGTGTTTTTCCAGAAAACGACGGATTTCCGATACGGCCGTCCGGAGGGCCTCCGTCTTCGGATAACCGTATATGCCGCTTGAAATCAGCGGAAACGCGATGCTTTCACATCCGTTTTCCAGGGCCAGCCGCAGCGCCGAGGCATAAGCCGCCCGGAGTTCCCGCTCGCACTGCCCGGACTCCTGCCTCCGGTAGACCGGGCCGGCTGCATGAATAATGTATTTTGCCGGCAGTGCAAAGCCCGGCGTAACCGCTGCTTCCCCGACCCGAATGGGAGCGAGCCTGCTGCACGCCCTCCTAAGCTTTTGGGGGCCGGCCGCAGCAAAAATTGCTCCGCACACGCCGCCGCCCATAAGAAGTCCGGTGTTTGCAGCATTGACAACCGCATCCACCTTAATTTTGGTAATATCCTCCCGGATCATGATGAAAGACATTTCACTACCCCGTGCTTACCGCAGACAGGCCTGCGGTACTGCTTCAATACAAAAAATTAAAAGCGTTATTCTTTCAAACAGTTTAAAGTATTTTTCTTTCAAACTCCTGAAGGTTCTCTCCTCAAAGAAAGAAAATCCTTAACCACTGCCTTTATTCTGGTTTTTCATAGAGCCAGGCCTTCGCGCTGAAATCCCTGTCCGCCCGTCCGTATTCCGCCACAATCCGACAGCCTTCCGGCAGCTTCGGCTCCCCGCAGGAGGAAGCTTCAAAGCGATGATACACTGCAAGCCCTCTGTTTCCCAGCTCCCGAAGCACCAGCTGCTCCCCTTTCGGCTCGTTGTAGCCCTTCGCCGTATATTGGTGCAGCACCGTGACGCCGTCCCGGATAATGTCGGCGGCAAGCCTGTAGAACGCCATCCCCTCCTCCACCAGCTCCCACTGCCTGTCGGACAGGTCGTAGATCTCCCCGCTCAGACACATGCGTCCAAACAGCGTGGCCGTCAGAGAATAACAGATTCTCTCCTCGCTGTCCCCCGCCCGCAGAACCGCCCAGATCTGGCTCTGCTGCGGCCTGATAACGCGGTGCATGTTCGCCGCGATCAGCGGTATGGCTTTGGTTTCATGGGCGTCCGAGAAACTTGCCTGGCTCACCAGCTCCATCATGGACGGCTCCAGCCTGTGACCGCCGCTGGAGCAATTCTCGATTACAATATCCGGTATTTCCTCCCGAATAAGGGCAAAAAACTCCTTTGTCGCCTCCATCTTTCGCCGCAGGCCTTCTCCCAGGCTCTCCGCCCCGTCGCAGCCCATGCCCATGGTATCATTATAATCCACCTTCAGATAACCGAACCCGCAGTCCTTCAGCAGGCGAATTACCTTCCGGCCAAGATAATCAATCACCCATGGGTCCTCCATATCCCAGAACCGCTTGCCCCCCACCGTCAGAGGAACGCCGTCCTTCCTGACCAGATGTTCCGTCTGATCGTAATACGCGCTTCCCGGCGCCAGGGATTCCATCTCAAACCACAGTCCCGGAATCATCCCCCTGGAGCGTATATAGTCCGCAACCGGCTTCATGCCGCCCGGAAACCGCTGTTCGTTGACGTCCCAGTCCCCGATGCTCTCCCACCAGTATTCGGAATGCCCATACCAGCCGGAATCGATCACCAGATATCGGATTCCCTTCCCCGCTATCTTGTCGCAGATCCGCTTCAGATTCTCATAGCTTGGATTTCCCCAGGTGGTGCAGTATTCATTGTAAAGGATGTCCATCTGCCCGTCCAGAGGTGAAATCTTCGGGTGCTGCGCCCTGACCAGCCTGTCGCAGACCTCATAGAGAGAACCTCCCTCCGCGATCACTGCCTCCGGTGCTTCAAAGGATTCCCCCGGTGCAAGCTCCTTCAGCCAGTGGCCGAAATCCCTGTCCGCCAGGCCGCCCGCCACAGTAAGCGTCTCATCCTCCTTGCACAGGATTTCCATCTGCCAGGACGAAGCGCAGTACAGCTGAATCCCCAGAAAACGCCCGCTGCTGCTGTCCTCCAGCGCCAGAAATGGAAAATATTTCCTTACCGGCATAGAGCCCGCATTGCCGAATTTCTCAATGCGCATACCGCACCGGTTCCAGGAGGGCTCCAGATGCAGCTCCTCCAGGGTCTCTGACCGCAGTTTCCCCTCGGCGCTCCAGAAGGACTGCAGCCGGTGTATCCGGTCGGCCTTTACTCCTCTGACGGCAAAGGAGGCCAGCATCTCCATCCCGATCTTACCGGAACTGCCGTTTTGCACCGTCGTATGCACCCGCAGGGCTTCCCCGTCCCGCTTCCTGATCATCGTCAGCGTCACTCCGCTGTCGTTTCGGTACACCGTGCGCTCCTCTGTCTTCTCACACTCGGAAAAGCGCTCCATCGTCTGGCTGCGGCACATGGTCATCCCACAGGAAAATCCTCCCCCGTAACCGTCTCCCCGCAGCTTCATCTCCCCATAAAATTCCATGTCCCGCTCCTGTCCCTGCTGTTTTAAGCAGCCGCATTCATTTTTTCACCGCTCCACACCTGCGTCCTGTCTGCATGCTTCAATACCTGCATCCTGAGCCGTGCCGTTTTTTTGCAGCTGGATCCCTGTTTGGCAGCTGTTTTCCTATTCTCACCGCTCCCCGCCCGTTTTATATCCGCACTGCTTCTATAAAAGTTATGTGTCTCTGTGTTTCCGTGCCGCTAAAATGCCCGTGTTCTTTGGCCTGTATCCTATTTCCTGTATCCTTATCAGTCCTTCTTCCGGAAGCAAAGCACGTTCCAGGAGAGCGGCTTCACACGGGTATCCAGCTTTCCGTCATGAAAAACGGCTCCGGCATGCTCCCCGGGCTTCAGGCAGTCCGGCTCTTCATAACTGTTCCGCAGCTCCAGATTCTCGCTGTACAGCTCTATATGCCTGTCAAATACATAGCCGCCGAAGCCGCTGACATCCGTCGTCAGAGGATATTCGTTCTCCTCGCTGCGGTTGATGACAAAGATCGTGAGGCGGTCATTTTCCCTGTCCCAGGCTGTGGCGGCATCTATGTAGCTTACGCCCTCCTTGCCGGTGTACTGGGATGTATCGTCTATGGCGTAGCCCGGCATGTCGAATGTCTCGCTTTCGACGCTGGTTCGCATGGACATTCCCCTGGCATACTCGATCAGGTTGATAAACGGATAGTAGGAAGCCGATTTCCATACATGGTCATGGCTGGATGCGCAGAGCGCCCCCAGTCCCCCCGTCATGCAGCCAATCTTCACCCTGTCCGCATGGCGCAGGAATGCGAGCTGAATCGACACCATCCCCAGCATCTGCAGCATCTCGCTTCCCGGGAAGATCCTGTCCTGCATCTTGTCAGGATCGTGGAGGATATACTTTCTGTTCGGATCGAACCGGTAGTGCGCGCGGATCATGTTGTGATATCCGTAGCCGGGATGCAGCTCACTGTTCGGACGAATCATGGCGCCGTACTCGTCGAAGGAAAGCATCAGCTTCTTGGGCGAACGGCATTTCGCCGCCACCAGGTCGCAGAGCGCCACTTCGGTATTGATAAAGTCTTCATAGTAGAGTGAGCCGCCCAGCAGAGCCTTTATGTCTCCGGGAGGCGCGCTGTGGTAGTGGTGCATGGAGAGATAGTCCACGGAATCATAGCACTCCTGCAGCACGGTCTCCTCCCACTGAGGATAATGATCCATAAAGGAGGCAGAGGAAGCGCAGACCGCCGTCTCAATGGAGGCGTCGATCCACTTCATCGCCTTGGACGCTTCATTGGCCTTAATGCCGTAGCCTTTCGGATCTTTGTCCCAGGAGCCAAGCTGCCATGGGCCGTCCATCTCATTCCCCAGATACCAGACCTTCACGCCGTATGGCTTTTCGTGACCGTTTTTACGGCGCAGATCCGACCAGTAGGTACCGCCCTCATGGTTGGTGTACTCCACAAGATCCATGGCATCCTGAATCGGGCCGTTGCACATGCCCATATTGACGGTGTACAGCGCCTCCGTCCCCACCTTCTCCGCCCACTGAAGATATTCGTCATGTCCTACTTCGTTGGTGATATACTGATACCATGCCGGGTCCAGGTGTACCTTTCTTTCTTCCTTCGGGCCGATGGAATCCTTCCAGTTCCACGCCGAGACAAAATTCCCGCCCGGCATCCTCACAGCCGGCATACCCGTGCCCCGCAGCGCCTGTATGAAATCCTGCCGGAACCCCTGCTCGTCCGCCGTGGAATGCTTCGGGTTGAACATGGTGCCGTTTACCATGGTGCCGATCGGCTCCAGAAAAGTGCTGAACAGCCTGGGTGAGATCTCCCCGATCTCAAAGGATGGATGTACCGTAATTTTTGCCTGTTCTGCCATTATTTCCTCCGTTTCTGCGCGGCTTTTCCTCGCATATCCGGTTTGCGGGAGGCCGCGCAGACGCAACCCCGGAGCGGTTCAAAATACCATTTATCATAAGGAGCAGTCAGCATCTGTGCGGAATGCCGCGTCCTGTATTTACTGTATAAACCGGTTATTTTATATCTTCTTCTTTTTTATCCTGAAAAAGCTTTCTTAAAAATGCGTTGGCGCAGTGCCGCCAGAAAGTCCAGTCGTGATATCCATACCCTTCAAAGACCTCGATGGGCGTCCCCGCCGCCAGCACGGTTTCCTCATTTTTCTTTGTGGGCTCGTAAAAGAACTCCTTCGTGCCGCAGGCTACAAAGAGCATCCGAAACCGCTTGCAAAATTCCTCCGGCTGCAGCAGAACGCCGCTGTAATCGTCCTCCTCATTCCGGATCACCAGTCCGCCGGAGAAAATGCCTGCCCAGGCAAAGGTCTGCGGATGGGCAAACACAATCTTCTGGGTCTGCATCCCGCCCATGGACAGTCCTGCCATGGCGCGGTGCTCCCTGTCCGCCAGCGTCCGGTATGTGCGGTCGATAAACGGCACGCAGCTCCCCGGCAGTTCTTCCAGAAATGCGCTCATGGACGGATGACATTCTCCTCCTTCCGGGAAGCCGTAGCCGGCAGTCATAACGATCAGCATCTCCTGCATTTTTCCCTGTGCGATCAGGTTATCGGCTATATTGGCAATCTTGCCCTGCCATACCCAGCCCGTCTCGTTCTCCCCGCCGCCGTGCTGCAGATAGAGCACGGGATATCTCCGCTCCACGTCCGTTTCATAGGAAGCCGGCGTATAGACATAGCAGAGCTTATCCCTGCCGGTCTGGGCGGAGCGGTAATAATTCATGCACACTGCTCCGTGAGGCACCTGCCTGATCCGGTATTCCTCAAAGTCCTCTTCCGGCATCTCCAGATAATTGACGGCGCGGAATCCGCCGTAGCCCACGGGAGCGTTGCCGTCCACCACATCCACACCGTTGACTCTCAGCCCGTAATAGTGAAAGCCCTTCTCAATGCCCTGTACGTCGCAGCTCCACCAGTCATCCTCCCCTTTTTCCATGGAGAACCGTCCCATTCCCCATATATCCGCCTCCACGCTCTTTGCACCTGCTGCACGGAACCAGAACCTGGCCTTTCCGTTCTCCGCGTCCAGCACCTCCGAGCCTGGATGCTCGTCCCGATACCGTCCTGCCGGCTGTCCCTTTTCATCCACCGCCAGTACCAGACCCTTGTAGATCGGGTCGAACATCAGCGCATGTTCCCGGAATGTCTGAAAATCCAGCTGTTCCTTTGACAGCGCCTCCTCCCGGTAAACAAAGGCCTCTTCTGACGTCTCGTTTCCGTCCTTCTGAAAAATCAGCTTTGCAAAATCCCGCAGGCTCTCCCGCCAGACATGCCACTCATGGAAGCCCGCATAGCTGCGCTGTCCGCCTGCCACTCCGAGGGCCGCAAACTGATCCGTATACTTCCGCTGCATCTCGTCCAGTCCCTTTTCGCCCACGCCGGCTGTCATAAACACCGTCTGCATAGGATATTCCTCATGCTGCCTCAGAACCCTTTCCGTTTCCTCGTACCTGACTCCGGAAAAAACACCGAGATGGGCGAACAGCCGCTGATAGCGCGCCACGATCTGCACCGCCTGCGCGGAACCCAGAGACAGTCCCGCCATGGCTCTGTTCTCCCTGCCCTTCTTCACCGCAAAATGCTTCTCTATGTATGGAATGCAGTCCTCCGCCAGCTCTCTGCCGAAATCGCCCGGATAAAACACCGGCTCCTCATCCTTGCGGAAGGCATAGCCGCAGCACATTACCACCAGCATCTCTCTGCAGCTGCCTTCGGCGATAAGATTGTCCAGAATCAGATTAAGCTTGCCGTTCCAGATCCAGCCCGTCTCATCCTCTCCCACGCCGTGCTGCACATAGAGCACCGGGTACTTCCTTCCTTTTTCCTTTCCGTAGGAAGGCGGCATGTATACATAACACTTCTTTACATGCCCGTTCACCCCGGAGACATAGGTGCGTATCTGCACATTGCCGTGAGGCACATCCTTCAGAAACCAGAAATCCCCGTTCTCCGCCGGCACCTCCAGAAAATTGGTGCCCCCGAAACAGCCATAGGCGACGGGAGCTGCCGGATTTACCACCCGCACCCCATCCACAAACCAGTTGTGGTAATGGAAACCCGGCGCGATGCCGGATACTCTGGCCGAGAAATTTCCGTCCCCGTCCTTTTTCAGCGCGATGCGTTCACTGCTCATGCTTCCGCTGATGCCTGCCACCTCCACCGTCTTTGCAGCGGGAGCATGCATGGTAAAAGTCACATCTCCGTTTTCTTCCAGCCTCGCTCCCCAGATATCATCCCTGTAATAAACAGCCTGTTTTCCGTTCTCCTCCACAAACTCGGCACGCTTATAGATCGGGTCAAAAAAGAGCGGGTACATGGTAAGCGCCTGATTCTGTTTTGTCTGCATTTTTCGTTTTCCTCCTTATACTTGAATGATACAGCAATTTTTCCCACAAAAAACAATTTCCAATTCTCCATTAATTTAGTACTGATTTCTGCTTCTATTAATCTTATGCTGATTTCCGATTCTTCGTAATTTTATACTAATCTCCGCTTCTCCATTAATTTTAATGCTGATTTCCACTTCTTCGTAATTTTATACTAATTTCCGCTTCTCCATTAATCTTATACTGATTTCCGCTTTTCCATTAATTTAACTCCCTTTTCGGAAAAGTGTTCCCACTGTATCAACCTAAAATATAATGCATATTTTTTACGTATGATAACTGAATTAACATCACCTAATACTTCATCAAACTGGAATACTTTAAAATGAATTGGATTTTCGCATCTTTTCTATTAACGCAATATCCTCTAAATCTTTTTTCCTGCCAAGTTTGTTTTTCATCTGTATAAGTCCATCAACACACACAACGGGAACGCTACTGATTATTTCCACAGTACCATCAATCCAATTTTCAAAAATCTCGATATTTTCAGAATATAAGATTTTTCTTGTTCCATCTTCGCAGCACGAAACTACATAACCTTGTTGCTCCAATTTATCTGCCAAGCGTGTACTGCACCCCAAATCAATATCATGTGTTTGAGTGCGAAGTCCATGTAAAACCATAGCACCACCGGCAACTACCCTGTATTCATTTTTAGAAAAAGGTAGTTCCTGAAGTCGTCGAAGCAAAGATTTTTTATCAAACATATAGATGAAATACCTCTCACAACTTGATTATATGTATTGTTAAATTTATTAATTTACTTAATTCCAAAGAAAAAATATCGATTTGACAATATTTACTTATAGGCTCGTTTTCCACTAGTACACAATTCCGAAAAGGGCGTAATTTAATGCTGATTTCCACTTCTTCGTAATTTTATACTAATCTCCGCTTCTCCATGAATTTCATACTAATTTCTGCTTCTTCATTAACTTAAATACCGACTTTCATTTAAATATCAATTATCATAATTTAATATTTTTATCTTTTGTGTCATATTACAAGAAATCTAAGCAGCCCTGTTTCCACCTCTCAAATGCTGCTTAGCGGCTTCCTTATTATACCACATCTAACCTCCATTTACCACTATAAAATAAGGGAAGCGCGGAGGAAAGCGCTTCCCTTAACTTTTGCGGTATATTGTGTAAGCATTGCGTTTCCAACAGCCCCTTTGATATCTGAAAATTATTCCGTTTTCACAATGCTCTCAGGACTTCTTTTATTCCTCAAGGCTGTCCCAGTTACCCTTTGTGTAGGTTTCGTCGACCATATCGGTGATACCTGCCAGCAGCATGATAATTCCCTGCACTTTGTGCGGCGGCACAATGTAGACGCCCCTTCCCTTGTTGCCGGACGCCTCATCCTCCGCAGCAATATCCGCCGCCAGCAGCGGCCTCAGGTGATGGTACGCCTGTCCGGTGGAATTCAGCCCGCACACCTCCACAAGCTCGGACACCGTCCGCGGTTTCTGCAGGAGCGCCAGCAGAATGGAAAGCCGGGCGCTGTTTCCAAGGCAGTGAAGCACCTTTTCTGCCGTATGATTCTCGAGCAACTCGAGCAGCCCATCCGTCGGTATCTGATGGCGAATCCAGTTTGACTGACGCCCGCCGGACGCAAATACTCCCATATAGCTGATCAGTCCCGACACTTTCTGCTCGTCGGTCTGAATGCACAGTTCCTCCATCTGCCTGCTTACAAGCTTATCGGGATGCATATCATGTATGACTTCGATAATCCCCGGTTCACAGCCCTTCTTTAATTCTGCGCTGCTTCCCGCTTCGCCGGATGGAGTTCCTTCTTCAACGTTTTCCGTTTTTCCGGTAATCCTGCATCCTTCCCCGCTTCGGCCGGAACCTTTCCCCGCAAACTGACGAAGCAGATTTTTAATTTCACTTAGTTCCTTCTGCAGAGCGTCGATTTCTCTTCCATAGTCTCTTTCCATAAAAGCCTTCCTTTCCTGCCGGAGCGGCAGCCATTGCTGCTCTCCGGTAAATAATTTTGTAATTACGATATATCGTAATTTAATAATATCATGCTGTGCTGGTTTTTTCAATACGATTTTACGAAATTTCGAAATTACGAAATTACAGATCATTTCAAATATCTTGCACAATGCCCACAGGCATATCGGTTTGGGCTGCCCCATTATCGAGAGATTAAGCGGGGACGATGAATGAAACGGGAAATCCAGCTCCAGCAGCCAGGAGGACATATGTCATGGGGGATTTCACCCAAACTGTGAAATCCCCCAATATATTTGGAATTTATTTTATCTTCCCTTCTATTTTCCAAAATTGTGCATTTGATTTTGATATCCGAATTTGATGATGGGCTCCCATTTCAGTTGCTCGAAACACCATACATTTGTTATCCCTATATCCGTTCCCAAATTCATCTTCACAATCAATAACATAGTACTTGCAGGGATGAAATCGTTCTGATACAACCGTTCCACATTTCAGTAAATAGAATTCTTTTTCAGTCAATCTGCTTCACCTCGCAATTCAGATAAAAATATAAACTGTCATTCCTGCAAATTCTGATTTATCTATAAAATTTTGTGAAAACGCTGTATTTTTAAGGTATATCGTTTGTCCAATATTCCAGCCTTATGTATCCGCCCTTGTCTTGCCCTTGCGAGCCGAAACAGGAGAAGCTTCGTATAAATATTATCAAATAGTATAACCGCCAACCTTGCCGAGTAGGATAAAATAATACTATAATATTCCAACCAGCTTTTTACAAAGCGTCACAAGGTCATAGCGAATTCCTTCCCGGCTACGCCATCCCCTATGGCTCCATTCGTCCTGCGAAACGTCATCCCCGCCATATATCAACGCTCCATATTTAAAACCTCTGAATTGTGAAACGGCAATACACCCCGCCTGCTCCATTTCCACAATCTTCGCACCCTCTCCTTTTCGCCGTGCTATTTTGTCAGCAGTTTCTCTGAATATTGCATCTGTTGTCCAAGTCAATCCTCGAATGTATGAAATGGAATTATTTTCTAAATAAGTTGTAATTTTTTCCGTGGTCTCTGGATTTATAAAGATATATTTTGAAGGTTCTATGTAATGGTATGAAAATCCCTCATCCCTAATTGCTCCGTCCACAACAAGTATCTGACCCACTTCGATGTTTTTGTCGAGAACTCCGCCGCCGCCACAGAACATAACCTTGGTAATACCCATAGCATTAAATAGATCCAAATTTCCTGCACAAGCTGGACATCCTACCTGACCCAATGTAATCAGAATATCATCGTCTAAAAAGCGATATATTAAGACCGGGTTCTCACCACCAATCGTTTTTTCATGCATAATCTTACCTTCGTCTACTAATTTATCCATTACCTCAGGGAAAAAAGTAATAATTAACTTATCTGTTTCAAACGATTGGTCTGCAAAAGATGTTGGATTTAATTTTGCAACTTTGTTATCATCAAACTCTAATATTGGATATTTGCTTTCCGTAATCATAATATTTATTCCTCCTTAAATCCCATATGTGACTGTGTTCCTTTGAAATATCAAACAGCGAAACAGCCATACTTTCAAGTGATTGAGAACTGCCTGATTTTTTCAGGCATTTCTCAATCGGCTGTACGTAGACCCGTTCATTGTTTTCATCTTTTGTGTAAACTCGAAAAACCGATATAAGATCTGTGAATCGCTGGAAATGGGCAGAGCCGGTTCGGTCCGGTCTGGTTCTGCCCTTGTCTGTATTATACAGGGATTTTCATGGGGCTATCCTAAAGTTTGTGTGAACTTGATGAAAAAGACCTTTACAAAACGTCTCTGGAAGTAATGTCTGTACAAATAATTGCTTCACACACCATATCTTCCACAACACGATTTTTAACTTCTGTATCAGGAGCGGTTCCTCTTACCTGTTTGTATATAACAGAATGAATCGCCGGATAAAGCTGTTCTTTTCTCAAAAAAGAATGTTTGGATAAGCCTTTGTTTTTTATTTTCTTATTCCGGGCACTGCCCCACCCGTATCACCGGGCGGAAAAAATGAAAATCATTGTCCAGTACATCATCCTCCTGCTCCTCCGGCCTGCAGTGAGGAGAGCAGGACAGAAAGCCGAGAAGCGGTCCGGAACCTCCGCATATACCGCAGCCGCCGTCGCCGCAGACCGTGAGAGAATCCGCCCCGATCACCTCCTGCTTATACGGATCATAAGAAATGGAAAGGCCGAAGAAATTCGGTTCCTCCATATCATAAGGTCTGGTATCCCGCTTTTTTTCCAGATGATACAGATGCATGGAATAATCCATGCCGTCCCCCCACGGAAACAGGGTACGGCATCCGCCCCCGCACAGATAGGCCCACTCGTTTGCTGTCGGAAGGGAAAGCCCCTGCCCGTTCAGCTGTTCCTTCAGCTGGGAATAATCCATTTCGTTATAGAGGAACGCCCGCCATTGCCCGTCCCTATTCTGGAATTTCACGCACCCGACAAGATTCAGTTCTGCGCTTCCGGAGACCGCATATTTCCGGAAGTCCTCCAGCCACTCCGGATGCTCCGCGCAAAGCCGCGGATCCTCAAACGAAACCGGCTCCCAGCCGATCTCCTCCAGCAGGCGCCCTGCGAGCATGGGCGGAATCACAGCCTGCCGAACCGGACTCATGGTTTCCCGCAGAAACTCTTCCGCAGAACCGCTGTAACAAACTTCTTCCATCACATCCCGGAGTTCCGCCTGATTGTCCGCATCCATGCCGACGGCAAACGCTTCCCATCCCAGGGTAACGGTATCTCCCGGGACAAAAACAAACTCCCGTCCGTCCTTTTCAAATACTCCGGTGGTGCAGCTCTGTCCCCAGCGGGAAAAAGTACAAAGTTCCCGAAACTGCAGGCCGTAGTGAGCTGCCATTGTCTTCATCAGATCGGTTTTCTCCGCCACAGTAAGTTTATCGAACTGCGGGCGGAGCAGCCTCCCGTCTGCCGCAGGCTTTTCCTCCGCTGCCTCCGATTCCGCTGTATGCATCTCTTTTGCCGCCCCCGTCGCCGCCGCAGTGTCTGTTTCCGTCATAATTTTTTTGCCCATTGCAATATTCCTTTCCGGCAAAGCCTATCTTTGAAGTCTCATCAATGCCGATCCGTGTAGAAAAAATCAAGCCTCCCTCAGATACGGCCTGCCGGCACCTCATTGTACGGTTCCCGACCGGCCGTGCCGCTCCCGCCGCCGCTCATTCCGTGCACCGCAGCCAACGGTTGATTTAGCTAACCGAATGCCGGCTGCTTTGCGCTCATTCCAAGCGCCGCGGCCAATGGTCTGCTTCCGAACCGGTATGCCGGCCGGCACACCGGCGTTTTCTTTTCCTGCGCCGGCGGAGACGATGGTTCCGGACACAGCATCCAGTGCCCGCTCGCAGCCGGGATGTTCTTGTTCGCCAGTGTATAATATGCAGATATTTTCATCATAATTCTATCTTATTGTTCTAGTCTATACTTTTTATTTCTTTACAATATTAATACCTTTCTTCCATCCAGCAGACCTGCCTAACGGCTCCGTCCGCAATCCGGTACGCCTCTCCAAACAGCTTTGTTTCTTCGTTTTCAATCAGAAAATAACTTCCGTCCGGCAGCGCATAAAATTCTCTGCCGCAGCTGTCCATGTATGTAATGTCCTCAAACAGCCGCTTTCCATCCAGAATATCATCCTTCAAATCCTGATAATGCGGAAGAATCATCAGTTTTGTAATTCCAAGCCCTGGCAAAAAACGCTGATATTCCGGATCCATGCTCTCCCCCTCCAGCTCCGGCTGTGCATATACGGTTTCCGCACAGTTCATGGTTCCGGCGCTGATTCCGATTAAAATGCCGTCAAAATTTTTTATTTTCTCTTTTAAACCGATCCGGCGGAAAAATTTATTCTGTGTCGGTACATGGCCGCCGGCCAGAATGACAGCATCGTATTCTGCAATGTCATTTACTGCTGTCAGATTTCGCCCGTCGCATACTGTCATCCGCTCCGTTGACAGCCCGCTCATCGGGAATGCCGCCGCAAAAATATCCCGGATGCTGTCGTTTCTTTCTGCCGCCTCCGCATCCGCGCTTACGATTAATACCTTCGATCCGCTTATCCAATTCTTCTGCAGGCTTTCCAGGAAGCCGTTCTCCCGGCTCAGCTCTGCCGGTATTCGAATTCCGTCCCTTTTAAAGGAACCTCCGATATGGCTCGATAAATATACAATCATTTTTCACTCCCGCACTGTTATTTTTTTATTGTATAGAAACTGCCGGCAGCTGTCAAGACAGTCCGGAAAATGTCTGCAGCCAAAGCAACTGCCGCCTTGACGTCTTCCCTGGTTCTTAAAGAGCTGCCTGTTCGGCCATTCCTGTTTTAGTTTTTTTCCGGAAGCTCTCCACAGGCGCGTTGTCGCGGCAGTTTCCTTTCCGGCTCATACTGCCGATAAACCCCTTGCTCCTTTGCAATTTTGGAACAATCCGGTGCGCAATACGGGCGACCCCTGTCAGAGTGCAGGATACAACTCTCTGTCTCTTTTGTATGGCGGATGGCATCCTTAAGGGCGGATATCGTCCGTTCTTTCGCCATACGCCCGTTCACCGCCGTGCCCATAATCTTATCCCCGCACAGGTCCATGACGCCAGCCAGGCAGAGACGACTGTAGCAGTCAAGTTTTTTTGTAATACTTATAGGTAAAAATATCAGTTTTTATACTCACAAAACAGTTTGTATCAAATAAGTAATGTAATATCTATCACAGCTATGTGTATGCATATATATGTAGTGTAGGAAAATTCTTCCACCATCTGATGCAGCGCCTCCTCTGTCTGGAACTCGTACCAGCTGAAGCCGCCCCGTTTCTTTGGACGGACGAGGGAAGAGCTTCATTTCCGTATTCATGTATTTATGTGCGGTAACCGCGCTGTAATGATAGCCTCTGCATGCCAGATCAGCAGACATGACTTTTCGAAGCTCCTCGTTTTCTCTTTTTCGTTTAAGTATTTCCATCATGTTATCATATTCCATTTTCAGATCGGGGCTTGTCTGGCATTCTTCTTTCCATTCATTACGTCAGCGGCGGAGTGTCTCTTTGGAGATGTTATACTCCGTGGTGATGCTGCTGATCGTACGTCCTTCCTCCAGACGAAGGCGGACAATTTTCTTTTTAGCTTGTCAAGCAGCGAAACTGTTAGCGCATGACCTTCTCCAGTAACGATTGGTAGCTATTCACCACATCGTACACCACATTGTCGCCTGAGATAGCTTTGAAGTGTTCTTTTGCGCAATGGATTTTAGATTGCTCAATCGGCCGAATCTGCATGGTATTCATAGAGCCTTTTGTTTCTGCTACAAAATAAATGTGCTTAACGGTTCCCTCATAAAAAGCGATAGCCCAGTCCGGATTATAATGACCGACCGGTGTTGCAATATAAAAGCCATTCGGCAGCTTCACATACACTGCCACATTTGTATTTATATCAAGTTCGGCAGCAAAATCCCGCTCCCCAGTGGAGTCATAAACGATATGGTCATACAGGTGCTTTTTCGCTTTTATTGTATTTACGCCAAGCCTGCCCTTGATCGTCGGTTCAGTAAAGACATCTGTGCCATAGTGGTCATCCAAAATATCGTAGGTAATATGCTCAATCACTGCTGTGGCTTTTTCATCGTTAATCAAAGCGGACGCCTTCATGATAAACTCTTCCGGGTTATCCTTGAATTGGTTGAATACGGATGGCTGAATGCCTTTCAAAATCGCCACAAGGGCTTTGCGGGTCAGCCCCGTTTCATCTACGATCTTTCCGATCAGGTCATACTTCACATTGGAATTTGCCGTCATGGTCACGCCATAGCTGCCGGATTCCTCCTTCACAAAGGACGCGCCGGAAAGCAGTTCTTCTTTGGATTTGATCGTATCCATGATGCCGGTTTCCACCTGGAAGAGAATTTTGGAAACACGCAGTTTACTGTTCAGGGAGATGATGGCTTTTTGGATCAGTTCCTCGGTATCAAAGTCTACCACATAAACGGATTTGGCATTGATTCTTGACCACAGTGCCTTGAATTCCGGCATAGCCAGCTTGTCCTCATCCACTTGCAGTTCCACATTGTTGCCGCGGGCATTCTCCGGCTGCATACTGCGGGCATCGTAAATAGAATCTATGATATCGAGCACAGAAGCAGCGGAATCGGCAACTTCTTCCGCAACCTTGACTTCTCCGTTTGCCTTATCCTCATAATATTTATCGGTCAGTGCGCCTTTACGGTCGATATAACCGTTGACGATCATGTCATAGTGGATGGCGGAGGCTGTATCCTGGTCAATGACCTGTTCATTCCCCTGCTCATCTTTGATGACCTTGCCGACAAACAATTCGACTGTGACGGCACGAGGACGGTCAGCGACAGCTTCGGCCATTTCTGTTTGCAGACCTTTAGCAAAAGAGTCATAGCTTTCGCTGGCAATGACGGTGAGGATATTGATGTTATGCACATCGTTGCCAAGGACGTTGGTATCCATTCGCTCGCCGTTCTGGTTGACACATAGACGCAGGCCTCGCCCGACTTCCTGACGCTTGCGGAGCACGCTTTCGCTCTGCTTCAAAGTACAGATCTGAAACACATTTGGGTTGTCCCAGCCTTCCCGCAGGGCAGAATGGGAAAAGATAAATCGCACAGGAGAACGAGCCGGGTCACGATCCAATAGCAACTCCTTGTTCTTCATAATCAGCTCAAATGCACTTACATCATCCGAGGTTGTTTCCTTGCGGCCTACCTTGGAGTTTATCATTTTACCCTTGCCGTCCACAGAGAAGTATCCGGCGTGCGTCCTTGCCGCAGACATAGACTGCAAATATTTGATATATTCATCTTCGCCAATGGAAAGCTGCATACTGCTTAGAACATCTTCATATTCTTCCTCGAACATAGTGGCATATTTTCCGTTGACCGGCTGGCCTGCCGCGTCATATTCGCGGTAATTTGCCACTTCGTCAATAAAGAACAGAGAGAGAACCTTGATGCCCTTGTAAAACAGCTGACGCTCCCGCTGGATATGGGAGAGAATTGTTTCCCGTATCTGGATGCGGCGCAGCTGATCCTCATCCACCGCGCCGATCACATCTCCGGCAAAAATCTTGATACCGTTCAAAAACTCCACGGAGTCATCGCGCCCGTCAATTTGTTTGACCACAAAACCATTTCGGTATTCCTCCAGGCCGCCGGAATAATCGTAAAGGTTGTCGCCGATCTTGACAATTCGGCTCTTTTTCTTGGGTGCGCCGCTGGCCATCTTCACCTCGAACTGCAGGGTGGCGGTGGGATCGCTTTTGGAAAGATTGATGCTCTCCAGATAAACATAGCTGTCAGTGGCCGTAGTACCCGACTCGGTAATTCCTTTAACAGCAATCTTCTTGACCAGCCGCCGGTTGTAAGCCTCCATCGCATCCAGCCGGAACACCATGTTATAGATGCTGTCGCTTTTATGGGTGGCGGAATAGCGCAGGGTCAGCAGCGGACGAAACTCTTTCAACCGCTCTTTCGTCTGTTTGCCCTCCACCGACTGCGGCTCATCAATAATCAAAATTGGGTTTGTTTTTGCAATAATGTCGATGGGCCGACGTGAGCGGAACTCGTCCAGCTTCATGTAAATTCTGCGGGCATCCTTGCCTTTTGCATTGAATGCCTGGGAATTGATAATCATCACATTGATGGAGTTGTCCGACGCAAAACGGTCGATTTCCGTCAGCTGGGCAGAGTTGTAAATGAAGAAGCGTATTTTCTTCCCGTACTCCTCGGCAAAATGTTCCTGGGTCATCTCAAAGGATTTATGCACACCCTCCCGGATAGCCACACTGGGAACGATCACAATGAACTTGCTCCAGCCGTAATGCTTATTCAGCTCAAACATGGTCTTGATATAGGTGTAGGTTTTGCCAACGCCGGTTTCCATCTCAACGGTGAGGTTATAGCCGTTGGCTCGACCCTCCAGCTTGTCCGACGGCTTGATCTGGTTGGTGCGCTGTATCTTGTTCAACTGCTCCAGTATCTGCCCGTCAGAAAGCTCCGGTACGATTTTTTGGTTGCTGAATCCGGTGAAGTCCCGTTCTTCATTGATGCCAATCTGATAGTTACCGCTGCCCCTGTCTATCATATAGGTGGGAATCAGGTAAGGCTGACCAGCGAAAACATCCACTACTGCCTTGGCGGCGTCTGCCTGAAACTTTTGGTGCCTGTACTGTATTTTCATGACTCCTCACCTCCTGTTTCCTCAGCAATCCACTCCCTCAATTTTTTCTGGAGTTCTTTTTTATCCGGCAGATACAGCTCATATTTTGAAGCGTAAATATTGGAATCTGCTGGCAAAGTCAGTTCAACAAGCGCATCACTTTTCTGCTGACAAAGCAACACGCCAATGGTTGGATTTTCGTCTGCTGTCTTTTCGTATCGGTCGTAATAGTTGACGTACATTTGCATTTGCCCCAAGTCCTGATGGGTCAATTCACCGGTTTTCAAATCGATTACCACAAAGCAATGCAGAAGACGATTATAGAAAACCAAATCGACCCGGAAGTGCCTTTCATCAAATGTAAAACGAACCTGCCTGCCGATAAAGGCAAAGCCCTTCCCCAATTCCAGCAAAAACTCCTGCAAATGATCCAGCAGTCTGCTCTCCAGTTCACATTCAGAAAATTCGGCTCGTTCTTCCAGCCCGGTAAACTCCAGAATATACGGGTCTTTCAGCACATCCTCCGGCTTTTCTATCACTTGGCCTTTGAGGGCGAGCTCCATTACTTTATCCTTATCCCGACTGAGCGCAAGGCGCTCATACAGGGCACTGTCAAACTGCCGCTGCAATTCTCTCAGTCCCCAATGATTTTGTGCGGCTTCAATCTCATAGAAATGGCGCTGATCTGCATTATCAATGCGCATCAGCTTCAAATAATGAGACCAGCTTAACGGAAATTTTCTTCCGGTGGACACCGCGGGAAGATTTGCAAATTGGTCAGAAAGCGTCTGACCAATTCGATCCTCCGCATACACCTGATAGAATTTCCGCATTTGCTTGAGATTTGTAACGGAAAAACCGCGTCCCATGTGCGCTGTCAGATATTCTGAAAGCTCTGGTATCACATATTTCCCATAAGCAGCCCGTTGTCCACCACTCTGTTCTTCTTCCACAATCAGCCTGCCGATTTCAAAGTAGGCATATACCATAGAAAGGTCTATGGCCGCTTTTGCATTTTGCCTTGCCTGCTCCAATATACCCGCAACATTCGTAAGGAATGTCTCATTGATCTGTTCACCCATACGCTTCCCTCCTTACAAGACCTTCACCCTGGTATCCGGAGCCAGCATTTTGAAAATCTCGCCCACGTTGATTTTGGCGGGGCTGTCCGCAAAGCTGCTGTCCCGGAACACGGCCCGGAGGGGCTGACGTCTGGCGATTTCCTGAATGACAGCATCCGGGATATTCTCGTCAAAGCAGGCAATCAGGTCGCCGTCGTTATAGGTGTGGACGGTGCAGCCTTCAATCTGCTCCGAGGTGTAGGGCATGGAAAGAGGCAGTCCCCACTCCAGCAGGCAGCCAAACAGCAGATCCAGATCAGTGCGGTCGGGCTTGATATTGCTCTCCAGCAGAGACAGCATATCCTGGGTGTATTCCCCTGCAGAGTAGTATACGTCGGTCATGTTGGTATCATCCAGTTTGAACACACGGAAACCGCCGTCAAAGGGCTTTCCGGGGTTATCTGCAGCGATTTTCTTGGCAGCGCGGCGGATGCGCTCTTTGCCGATTTCACAGATGTTCGGATAGCCCGCCTTGTATGCCTCGCTCTTTTCGTCACAGGGTTCCGGCAGCTGCACCATGATAAATTTGCGGTGTCCGCCGTCCTCGGCATTCAGCTGCATCACGGCATGGGCGGTGGTAGCGGAGCCGGAGAAGAAATCAAGGACAATGGAACCTGAAACGGTCGATATTTGTATCAGTTGTTTGAGATACTCAACTGGTTTCGGAAAATCAAAAAGCTTTCTATCATTAAAAAGGGCTTTTACTTCCCTTGTTGCTGACTGGTTATGTCCCACTTCTTCCGCAAGCCACAATGTGCTGGGGGTTCGACCCTCTTGGACATCTGAAAGAAATCTTTTTTTTCGAGGAAACGAATTTCCATCCTCTCCAAACCATATTTGTCCATCCTCAACCAATCGTAGCAGGTTTTCTTGAGAATAAACCCAGTGCTTCCCGGCTGGAACATCAAATGTCTTTCCAGTCTTTGGGCTTGTAACAATGAAATGGCCATTACTCCGTTCTCCACTGGCAACCAAATCACCAGATTGCCACGGCCCTCTGGAATCGTCATCCGGGTTCTTATATCGACTGTTCATTTCTTCGGTTCGAGGAAGTAGATTTATATGAATGGCACCGATGTTTTTGGCATAAACCACTGCATATTCGTGATTTTCCGAAAGGTACTTTGCATCATTTTTTATGCTGTGTATTTTCTGCCATACAATCGTTGCAATATAATTTGATTCTCCGAATATTTCATCGCAAAGTATGCGCATATTACGGATTTCATTATCATCAATACTCACAATTATTATTCCATCATCACACAGCAGATTTCTTGCCAGCAGCAATCGGGAATAAATCATACTACACCAGTCAGAATGGAACCGCCCGTTGCTGTCCGTATTCTTGAACAGCCGGTCGCCGTTCTCATCCACCTGCCCGGATTCTTCGCTGTAGTCCTCTTGGCTCTGCGCAAAATCATCCCGATAGATAAAGTCGTTGCCGGTGTTGTAGGGCGGGTCGATGTAGATCATCTTCACCTTGCCCAGATAGCTTTCCTGCAACAGCTTCAGCACCTCCAGGTTGTCTCCCTCGATGTAGAGGTTTTCGGTGGCGTCCCAGTCCACGCTTTCTGCCGGACAGGGGCGCAGGGTCTTGCGGATGGGCTTGTTGGCCTCCACGATAGCGGCCTTTTTGCCCACCCAAGTAAACTCGTAAGCTTCGTCGCCCTCTAAAACCACGTCAGACAGCATCTGCCGCAGCAGTTCAAAGTTGACCGCCTTTTTCAGCTTGCCGTCCTCACCCCGGGCCTCAGTCACGCAAGAAGGGAACAGGGCGGCGAGTTTTTCAATGTTGGATTTGGTCAGGTCAGGGGTTTCCATTTTCAGCTTGTCCATTTTGTTGTTCCTCCACTTGCACAGGATTTTGATTGGCATTTTTACAGATTAAAGATAGCATCAGTACTTCGTTCCATTGTTCCTTTCGCTGTTGTTGTTTGTCAACAAACCAAATACTTAAAAATAATAATGCAGTTGACAAAATTGATACAGCTGTATTTAATTGACTTGGTATTTTTATTGGAATTGCAAAAGCAACAAATAGCACCATAAAAGCCACACAATTTATTGCAATAACTACTCGTTCCATCCATTTTTTTCTTCACATTAGATGTATCGTACTTCATCTTTGTTTTAAAAAACACCATCATTTCATCATTAAAATTGAAATTCCCAACTCTATTTACAATATCCATTGCATTTTGCATATCCTCGTCCATATAGTTTGCTCTTGATTCTATTGTTTGAGCAATTGTGAATAGTAATGTTGCAATTGACAAAGAAGTTGTAATTTGCTGATTTATACAAAACCAGAAGGAAAAGACTGTTAGTCCCGTCAACCCAACTGCCATGTATAATGCCATATTATTTCTTTTCATAAATCATCAAGTTGTCTCCTTAATTGTTTCAATTTCATATTTAGTTCTACCCGCTTATTCAACTGCCTCTCCCGCCGCACCTTCACCTGCAGCGCCGCGATCTGCTTTTGCAGTTTCTTCCTGCGTTCGTCCCGCTCCACGGACTCTTTCAATGTTTCGCCCGTCCCGGAAAGCGTCTCCCCGGCAATTTGCCGGACAAAGTTTTCATATACTTTATCGGTGTTCAGCCCGTCAACTTTCAGCAGCAGGGCGTCTTTCTCCGTCCAGCCGGTGTGGTAGTAAGTCCCCACCTTGAACGCATTTGCCCCGCTGCCCGCCGTCTCCTTGTAGGCCGTCCACGCCTGATATTTGCCCTCATATTCCAGCAAAAACAGGATATGATAGGGTATCTCCTTGTCGATCTGCCGCAGAACGGCTTCGTCCAGCTGCGGCGCAGACAGGCAGACCTCAAAAACTTCGACCTCCGTCACGGTTTTCTGTGGTGGAAATCAGGGTGATTTTGTGTGATTTTCAGGGCTTTTTCGGCGGTTTTTTCTTTGATATGCACCCTGTATCTGAGGTTTTGGGGATTTTTGTTATCATGGTGTTATCATAAAACTCTTTCTAATTCATTTGTGCAGACGGTCTGCACAATTTATTTTTTCATTTCAATCCTACTCCTAATCTCCTCCGGGTCTGGTAAAGCATTTTTCAAATCCAGCGGAAGATCTGTACACAAATGATATTCGCTTACACCAATAGGTTTCGACATATCTCTTAACGCATATTCTGCAATGGTTCTATTCTCATCTCTACATAATATTAATCCAACAGATGGATTATCGTCTGGGGATTTAACCAAATCGTCCAGAGCTGACAAATAGAAATTCATTTTCCCTGCTTGCTCCGGTTTAAAATCACCTGTCTTTAAGTCAATCGCCACATAACATCTAAGCTTTGTATTATAGAAAAGAAGATCAATATAAAAATCTTTTCCGCCAATCTCAAGATGATATTGCTGTCCCATAAAAGCAAAACCGGTTCCTAATTCCATCAATAGCGAAGTAACATTCCTTACCAACTCATTTTCTATATCTGTTTCCAACATATCCTCTGTATAATTGATAAAATCAAACATATATGGATCTTTCATAGTACTTATAACAATATCCTTTTGTTCAATAGGCAATCTGTTTTCAAAATTTGAAATCTTATTTGCTACAACTTGCCTCTCATACAGCTGACTCTTCACTTGGGATGTCAAATCATCTACCGACCATCCATGCTCTAAAGTTTTTTCCAAATGCCACACATATTCTTCTTTGCTTGACACCTTACTCATCAACACTTGATGATGGCTCCAAGTAATAATCTCCATAATTGGTATGTGTGCAGTTGAATTGGTAAAACGGTATTTACTCAATTCAAATCAACTTATAATTTGCCATGTTTTCCACAGCATTTTTTAAATTTCTTGCCTGAACCACATGGGCATGGATCATTGGGATAAATCTTTTTAAAAGAATTAGCCACCTGTCCAAACACATTGTTTTGAGAAGAATTATTTGGAACAATCACTGCGTTACTGTCAAAGTCAACACATACCCCCATCTC